>CAYTCI010000094.1:0-13624 GCA_964436305.1 uncultured Cytophagia bacterium
GAACTCGAGGTGAGCAAAAAACGCTGGAACGATGAGCAGGACTCGGCCTATGCCCGCGTCACCGAAGAGGACGTCGCCGAGGTACTGGCGATGATGACCGGCATTCCGGTGCAGCGCGTCGCCCAGTCCGAATCCAACCGGCTGCTCAATATGGGCACCGCCCTGAAAAAACGTATCATCGGCCAGAACCCGGTTATCGACATCCTCAGCCGCGCCATCCAGCGCACCCGCGCCGGCCTCAAGGATCCCAACCGCCCGATCGGCTCCTTCATTTTCCTCGGCCCAACCGGCGTCGGCAAGACCCAGCTCGCCAAGGAACTGGCCAACTATCTCTTCGAGAGCGAAGAGGCCCTGATCCGCATCGACATGTCCGAGTTCATGGAAAAATTCGCCGTCTCGCGCCTCACCGGCGCACCTCCCGGCTATGTCGGCTATGAAGAGGGCGGCCAGCTCACCGAAAAGGTACGCCATCACCCCTACTCGGTGGTGCTCTTCGACGAAATCGAAAAGGCTCATCCGGATGTCTTCAATATCCTGCTGCAGATCCTCGATGAGGGCCATCTGACCGACAGCCTCGGGCGCAAGGTCGATTTCCGCAACACGGTGCTGATCCTCACCAGCAACATCGGCGCCCGCCAGATCAGCAAGGGCGGCGCGCTCGGTTTCAGCAAGAGCGAGGAGGGGGCCGATTACGAGTCGATGCGCGATCGCCTGATCGAAGAGGTCAAGCACGTCTTCAATCCCGAATTCCTCAACCGCGTCGATGATATCGTCGTCTTCCGCCAGCTCAACCGCGGCGACATGCTCGCCATTGTTGACATCGTCATCGACGAAATGCTCGGCAAGGTGGCCGACCGCAACATCAGCATCGAGCTGACCAAGGGGGCGAAAGAGTTCATCGCCGAACGCGGCTTCGATCCCAGCTTCGGCGCTCGCCCCTTGCGCCGGACCATCCAGCGCCACGTTGAGGATGCCATCGCCGAGGAGCTGCTCAAGGGCCATTTCAACGACGGCAGTATCATCCGCGTCCGTAAAAAAGGCGACGGCCTGGATTTCATCGATGCCCGCGAAGTGGCCAGCAGTCTCGACGGCGACGGAGCGGCCGGTGAATCCTCCACCGAATCGTGACGCCGGAGGGCAATCCTTCGGCCTAATAAAAAAGCCCTGGCGGTAACCCGCCAGGGCTTTTTTGTTGGTTCCCCGTCCTCATTTGGCGATCTTGTACTTGGCCGTAGCGGGAACCAGGTCGGTCAGCTGCATGCCATTGACCACAGCGAAGCTCTCCAGCTCGGTGGAGGCGATACCGTTGGCGGTCAGCAGCGCCGAAAGGGTCGCCGAGGGTTTGCCGTTCTCAACCTTGAGCCGCTTGGGCGACACATTGATGTGTTTGGCATCGGTCAGGGTTTTGAACTGGCCGACAGCGCCGGCAAAGGTGCTCGACCAGGTGGAGAGGGCTTTTGGGGTGGTGACGCCATGGAAAATATAGCAGTCGCCGCCCTTCTGGATAAAATAGGAGAGGACCCCCAGGGTGTCACTTTCCGAGATGATCCGGCTCTGCAGGCGGCGGGTCGGGAAGCCATTGATGGTAACCGCATCAGCCCTGCTGACCGCCGCCGAGGATTGGGCGACGAAGCTGTCCGCTACCGCGGTAGCGTTCGCCTTGCCCTGCAAGGAGAAGAGCAGGTTGGCATCCTGGTTGGGCGAGACCATCTGCACCTGCGCCGGGGTGTTGTTGACCGTCCAGCCGGAGGGCACGGCGAACTGGAATTTCAGCTCCGGATGATAGAAGGTATTGGCCTCGACATAGCCCTGGCGCGGATCGGCGCCGAAGATCATGCCATCAATGCTCGCGAGATACTCGGGACGCCGGACGACAAAGCTCGTCCCGGGCAGTTTGGCTTGCCACTCTTTGGCCCTTGCCTGCACCGCGGTGATCCGGTTGGCGGGATTGGGATGGGTGGAGAACCAGTCGGGCAAACCACTGCTCGAACTGCCTTCGCTCATCCGTTCCAGGGTGCCAAAAAAAGTCGCCATGCATTGGGCGTCATAGGCGGCCTTGCTCGAATACTCCACCCCAAGATTGTCCGCCTGCCGTTCGTCGTCGCGGCTGAATTTGAGAAACAGCATGCTGACACCAAAATTGGCGATGTTGGCATACTGGCGGAATTTTTCGGAGAGGATCGAGCCCAGGCCGAGTCCGAGCGAGGCGAGCTGCTGCTTGGAGTAGGAGACCGCGGTATGGCGTGCAGCCACGTGGCCGATTTCATGGCCCATCACGCCCGCCAGCTCCGCCTCATCGTTGAGGTAGGCGAGAATGCCGCGGGTGACATAGACGTAACCGCCCGGCACGGCAAAGGCGTTGACCACGTCGGTATCGAGCACCTTGAAGGAATAGTTCAGCGTGGGACGGTGCGACAGCCTGGCCATCTTCTGGCCGATGGTGTTGACGTAGGCATTGAGCGCGGCGTCCTCATAGATACCGTAGGTCGCCGTGACCTCTGCATCACTCTGCTGGCCCAGGGCGACCTCGTCGCTTTCGGAAATCAGCATCAATTGGCGCTTGCCGGTCACTGGATTGACGGCACAGGCGATCAGCCAACCCAGCAGCAAGAGCGCTGCCGCAATCGCAATCCAGCTCACATATCTTTTCATCTTTCCTCCCAGATTCAGATGATTGAATAATTCTCCCTGATACCGGGCGGGATCAGCCGGCCCGGGATGCGCTCAGGGCAGGCGGACCATGCGGCCCTCGATTTTCGATGCCACAACCGGTTCCGCCTCGATCGCCGCCAGCACCACATCGGACAGCAGCTGATTGGTATTCTCGATCTTCTCTTTCGGCATAAAGCCGAAGTAGCGTTCGGCCTGACCGAAGAGGATGAAATCGATGGTGGCGCCGCGGTAGTTCGCCTTGGGATCGACCGGTGCGCCGTTGACCATCACCTGGCTGACCTCGAGGGCACCCCCCGGCGAAACCCGGAACTGATACTGCAGCCCTGACACCTGCAGCACGCCCGGCTCGCTCTTGGCCCCCGCCAGGGCATTGGTGCGTGCGATCTTGAGCAGCTCCTCACCGGTGCAGCTGAAAGTGACCAGGGTGTTGGAAAATGGCAGGATCTCGACGATGTCGAGCTTCTTGATCGGTCCGGTGGAGAGATCCTTGCGGATGCCGCCGCTGTTGATCACTGCGAAATCGGTACCAGCGGCTTTGCGCATGACATCGGCGATGTAGTTGCCAATATTGGATTCGCCTTGACTGTGGCGCACCCAGTCCAGCTGCAGCTGGCCGATCGACCGGCCGTAATCGGCATTGATCTGGTCCGCATATCCCTTGACCCGCCCGGCCAGCAGCGAATCCGGCTGTGAAACACTGTCGGCCCAGCAGGGCACGAGGGCGTAATCGTAGTGGGCCACCACATCGTGAGCGACATCGACCGTCAGGCGGCCGAGGTAGCGCGTCTTGGAGTCCGCCTGAACGATGATCACGCCATTCTCGAGGATCGGCTTGTTCAGCCGGGTATGGCTGTGGCCGCCGACGATGATATCGATGCCGCGGACCTTTTGCGCCAGTTCGCGGTCAACATCGACGCCGGTATGGGTGAGGAGGATGATCAAATCGGTCTTGCCGTCGATCTCGTCGACCATCTTTTGGGCGCTCTGCACCGGATCGAGAACCTTGATGCCCTCGAGATTCTTCTTTGCGGTCATCTCGAAGAGCTCGGAGAGGGTGATGCCGATCACCCCGACGCGGATGCCGCCGGTTTCATAGATGGCATAGGGCTTGGGGGCAAAGAGATGATCGTTCTTGTAGAGGTTGGCCGAGAGGACATCGTAACGCGCCAGGCTGATGAGCTTTTGCAGGTTCTCCTGCCCCTCATCGAACTCGTGGTTGCCGATGGTGAGCGCCTGGTAGCCCATCTCGTTGAGCATCCCGACATAGCCGCCACCCAGGGCCCCGTCCACCTTGAGTTTGGCGATCGGTGTGCCGGTCATGAAATCCCCGGCATCGAGCAGCAGGGTCGCCTTGCCGCCGGCCCTTGCCTTGTCGATCTGAGCCTTGAGAGCAACCATCCCGCCGATGCCCGGTTTGGGATCCTTCTGGATCCAGGTGGCCGGAGCGGGCGCAAACTGGGCGTGCTGATCGTTGGTGTGCAGGACCATCAGGCTGCCACTGCGTTGATGGGCGCAGCCGCCCAGCAGCGAGAGGAGCAGGAAAAAAATCAGGATCTTCAGGGGGCGCTTCGGACCCGATGCCATCGCGAGCCTCACAGTAAAATGAAGGGGGTATCCTCCTGCTGGCCGCCGCTTTGGCCGGCTGCAGGCCATTCATTTTACTGATTTGTGCCGCGTTTGTCAAGCTTTTTTCTCCGTGCCGGCGCCCCCGGGTATCGCCCCTCCATAAAAAAAGGCCACCCCGAATGGAGCGGCCCTGGTCCTCGCTGGAGTGGGATGCTGCGAGTAGATCACTTAACGGATGAACTGGATCGGCCGGGAGACCTCATAATCATCGACCTGCAGTTTGTAGATATAGGTCGCCGAGGCGAGAAAGGCGCCGTTGTCATCGCGGCCGTTCCATGAGACGGTATGCGGGCCGCGCGGCAGGGCGCCGGCCATCAGCCTGCGCACCTCGTGCCCCTTGAGATCAAAGACGGCGAGCTGGACCCGGCCCGGCTCCTTGAGCCGGAAATTAATGCGGGTTTCCGGATTGAAGGGATTGGGATAGATCTGTTCCAGGAGATAGTCGACCGGGGAAGCGGCGGTGGCGCAAACCGGCTCGTGCAGGGTCATGCAGCCCTTGTAATCGACATCCGCCAGCTTGTAGTAGTAGCTCTTGCCCGGTTCAACCGTGGTATCCGAATAGCCGTAGCGCAGCGGCTCACGGGAGCAGCCAGCGCCGCGAATCAGGCTGCCGGTGATCTGTTGATAGGGCCCCTCCTTGGCCTGGGAGCGGAAGAGATGGAACCCCAGGTTTTCAGTTTCGCTTTTGGTCTGCCAGCTCAGGGCGATCCGGTCGCCAGCGGGCTCGGCGGTCAGATCGCCGAGATCGAGAGGTAAAAGATCAAAACGATAGTCCTGCACCTCGCCGCAGGAATCGCTCACCCCCACCGGAGTGGAGACAGCGGCCGTCTGCGAAGCGCTGCTGAAGCGGAAACGTGCCCAGATCGCCGCGCCGGGGACAAAGCCCTGCGGCCAGGAGAAGCTGAAACTGTTGTAGCCCGCCCTTACCGCCTGAGCAGGGATGATGTTGTCATCCGGTTGACTGAAATCGGGAACATCCTCGCTGCCGTGAAAGTCGAGCCAGCCGGCGATGACGCCGCTTTTGCTGACATAAAAGGTCACCTCGCGGCCGGTGACGCTGAATTCGATGCCCTCCTTTTCGGAGCCGTCGCATTCGCCCGTCTCGCCCGAAACCCACGGCCCGCCGCCGGGACGGCCGATATAGACGGCGGGATCGAAGCGCTGCGCTGCGCGTGGCAGGCTCTCGGCGCCATAGTCATACAAGGCCTGCGCCCCGGCGGCCAGAGGCAGCACCAGCAGCAGACCCTGCAGCGATACCCGTCTGAAAAATCCTTTACCCATATCCGCCTCCCACTTTGTGGCACGCGCTACCCACCGGCAGCCGGCGTATGCGGCATGAAAGCCCCATCCCGCGACTGCTTGTCAGTGGATAGACTCCTGTTTTTATGTGTTTTGTACCTTTATGGACGCCCTCCTGCAAGCTGAAGGGTCAAAAGGTGTGCCACAAAAAAAGGCTGTTCGAATCGAACAGCCTTGCGGATGGAGGACAAGAGATCCCTGCTGGGGAGAGACGTTCTGCTCACTCCCAGGCGGCGCCTTCGGGCAGGAGATCGCCCCGCAGCACCGCGCCGGGGAGGGTGGTCAAACCGGGCCAGATCTTGCAGCCCGGGTAGAGTGCGGTATGGATACCGGTCTGGACGTGATCGGCCAGGATGGCGCCCAGTTTGTGGCGGCCGCTCTCGACGAGTTTGCCCTTGACGGTCGAGCGGACCGGCTGATCGTCATGGCGCTTGTTGGCGGTGATGGTGCCGGCGCCGAGGTTGCACCCCTCGCCGATGACCGAATCGCCGACATAACTAAGATGAGCGATGTGGGCATCGGGCATAATGATGCTGTTCTTGATCTCGACGGCATGGCCGATGCGGCTGCGGTCGCCGATCGACGTGAACTTGCGCAAATAGCAGTTCGGGCCGATCTCGCAGTTTCTGCCGATGACGACCGGTCCCTCGATGACGCTGCCACTGCGCACTACCGAGCCCGGGCCGACTTCGATCGGACCGGTCAGCACCGCACCCGGCTCAACCCGGCCTTCGATCCGGCTGCGGCTCATGCCGGTCATGATGAATTCCTGATGTTTGAGCAGATCCCAGGCGAAGCCGGTGGGCAGCCAAAAACCGGTGATCGGCACAATCGCCACGGTGCTGCGGCGGACCACATCCATGATTGCACCGATGATTTCGATCTCTCCCCGCTCGCTCAATCCGACCTTCTCGAGGGCGTCAAAGATGTCGGGCTCAAAGATATAACAGCCGATGTTGGCCAGATTGCCGAGGAAGGTCCTGGGCTTCTCCACCATATTGAGCAGATGATGGTGTTCATCCACCTGGGCGACGCCGTACAGCGAGGGGTCGGCCACGTGTTTGACCAGCGCGGCGTAGGGATGGGGCAGGAGTTTGGCAAAATCTTCATGGGCAAAGAGGTCATCACCGTTGCAGGCGACGAAGCGGCCGCGGATATGGGGCCGTGCCTGCAGAATGGCGTGCCCGGTCCCCAGCTGCTGCTTTTGCTCCTGGTAAATAATATGCATGCCGCGGTATTCCTCACCGAGGCTGGCGCGGATCATCTCCTGGCGATAGCCGACGATCAGGATCACCTCGTCAAAAAGACCGACCATCTGGTCGAGACTGTGATAAAGGAGCGGCCGGTTGGCCACCGGCAGCAGCGGCTTGGGCCGGGTCAGGGTCATCGGATAGGTTCGGGTGCTTTTGCCGGCCACCATCATCACCGCTTGCATGACTACCTCCTGGATTTGGTTGCGAAATGGATTGCTTTCAATGTAGTAAAAAGGAAGGATTATGAAAAAGGGAATTTTCAAAAAAATGTCGGGTGGATGGGTAGAAAAGTAAAAAATTGTTGATTTTCATTGCCTTATATCGTATATTTCTCCAGTTACCATGCCCCGTCCTCATCTGGGCAAGGATGCGGGTTATTCCATTTGGCGCCACCTAAACAATCAAAACCGTGGGAATTATGAGGTGAGGTAAGGGCAATGGAAAATGTTTTTCCGAATTGTTTAAAGTGCAAGGTCGGACAATTGATCCCTTTATCAGATTACGGACGTGATGGCGCTCCCATTATGTACAAAGCCTGGGTTTGCTCCAATCCGGAATGTGGTTATAACCTCCGGATCGATAATGGCGAGGTCAGCCGCGGCAAAGAGATCCGGGAATCCACCAAATAATCTACCGCACCGGTAAACAGGGTTGTCAATTTGAGCAGGGGTGACCGCAGGTCACCCTCTTATTTTATGGTCATTTTATAATGAGATGATGCAGAACAACTCTTCTGCGCAGGAAAAAAAACCTTTCTTTCAGCGCTATAAAATCCATATCGCCGCGACAGGTTTTGCCATTCTGATCTGGTTTCTTGTCGTCTCCAACGAATTTTACGATGCCGAGATTCAGATCCCCATCGATATTCCAGCGGTGCAATCCCATTACATCATCACCAGCGAGCTTCCGACCCAGGCGCGTGTCAAGGTCCGCGGGCAAGGCATGGCCTTGCTGGCCTTTATGCTCTTTCGCGAGGGGCGTCTGGAGATGAATCTCGAGTGGGGGCCGGGCGCGCGTGTGCTCTACCCGCGCACCCAGGATGTCATCCTCGGCGGTGGCGCCCATGCGCTCACCGTGCTGCAGCTGATCGAGCCGCAGGGGATCCCGGTGGTCATCGAGGAGCTGGCTTCGCGGATCGTGCCGGTCGCCAGCCGGATCACCGTCAAGCCTTTACCGGGCTATACGGTGGTGGGGGAGGTGAACCTCGAGCCGACCGAGGTGGTCGCCCGCGGGCCCAATTCCCTGATCAAGTCGCTCGCGAGCGTGCCGACGGTCGAGCGCACCCTTGACCGCGCCCGCACGGCCCTTTCCGGCGAGGTTCTGCTCAGCTCGCCCGATGCCCGCAAGATCATGCTCCAGCCGGGGCGTGTCCTCTACAAGGTGGATGTCCAGAAACTGATGGAAAAACGCATTGAGCACATCCCGGTACGCGTGCAAAATCTGCCCCCGGGCTACCGCGCCATGGTATTACCCGCCACACTCAGCCTGATCGCCGAGGGTGGGGTCACGGTCATCTCCGCACTGACCGAAAAAGAGATCACTGCCTACATCGATTACGGGCGCCAGCCGCAAACCGATGGCCAGAACGCTCCCGCCTACATCGTCCCCGTCGCCGGCGTCCGCTACCGCGATATCATACCCAAACGCTTCAAAGTGATCCTGGAACGCGAATGATGCGGGTACTCGGCCTTGAAACTTCCTGTGACGAGACCAGCGCGGCGCTGGTTGACGAGAGCGGCATCCTCGCCAACATCATCGCCACGCAAAAGATCCACGAGGCCTATGGCGGTGTGGTGCCGGAATTCGCCTCGCGCGCCCATATGCGTCAGCTGCCCGGCATCCTCCGGCTGGCCCTGGATCAGGCCGGCCTCGGGCTGAGTGACATCGATGCCCTGGCGGTCACTTGCGGCCCCGGTTTGGCGGGTTCGCTCCTGGTCGGACTCTCACTGTGCAAGGGCCTCGCACTGGCTCTGGGCAAGCCCTTCATCGGCGTCAACCACATCGAAGGCCATATCCTGGCCACCGCGGCGCAATCGGCCGCGATCGACTATCCCTTCATTTGCCTGGTCGCCTCGGGCGGCCACACCCTGCTGGTGCTGGTGCGTGAGCCGCTTAGCTACGAGATCGTCGGCCGCACCATCGACGACGCGGCCGGCGAAGCCTTTGACAAGGTAGCCAAGGTCCTCGGCCTCGGTTATCCCGGCGGGCCGCTGATTGAAAAATGCGCGCGCAGCGGCGACCCCGACGCGATCGCCTTTCCCCGCGCCCTGACCGAGAGCGGCAACCTCGATTTCAGCTTCAGCGGACTCAAGACCGCTGTGCTCTATTATGCCCAGGGGCTCGCGCCGGCGGAAGGGGCGGCCCGGCTGCCGGACATCGCCGCCAGTTTCCAGCAAGCGGTCATCGATGCGCTCTTTATGAAGAGCCAGCGCGCGCTGGAGGCCTACGGCTGCCACACCCTGGTACTGGCGGGCGGCGTGATGCGCAACACCCCGCTGCGCGAAGACTTTGCCAGCCGCTGCCGTTCGCTCGGGATCGCCCTCGCCATTCCGGCGCCGGAGCTCTGCACCGACAACGCCGCCATGATCGCCCAGGCGGGACTGATGCACCTGCAGGCGGGCGAGCGCTCCGATTTCTCGCTGGATGTTGCGCCCAACCTCTCTCTTTGACCTGCCGGCTCCCCCTCCAGGTGGCCTGAAGTCGACCACTTTATGCATTCTATGTGCGGCGAATCACAGGGGAATGGAACATCATGGGGCATTTTTTGTTAAAGATTAGTATATTCTATCGATTGCGGACCATGGCCGCCTATGTTCTCATCGTTTGAAGCCTTCCGGATCCTGCTGGCGGGGAGACCGGTTTATCTGATCCTCGCGGTGCTGCTGGCCGCCGGCCTCTCGCTGCTGGTCTATCGCCGCACCCGTCCCGCGGTGCGGCCCGCCCTGCGGCTCACGCTGGCAGCTCTGCGCAGCACTGCGCTCCTGCTGATCCTGCTGGCGCTCTTTGAAATGACCCTGCAATCCCGGCGGGTGGAGACCACGCCCCCCCTGCTCGCCGTCGCGATCGACGCCTCGGCCAGCATGCAGCAGCGGGAGGGCGGGACGAGCCGGGCGGAGCGCCTTAAACATCTGGTGGCGGAGGAGTTCGATCGCCGCCGCGATCGCGCCCTGACCCTGGACTATTATGCCTTTGACGCCCATCTTCGCCCGCTGAGGCCGACGGCCATCGATTCGCTCGCCTTCGACGGCGATGCGACCGATATCAGCAGCGCCCTGGAATCGATAAAGAACCACCTGGTGGAGCGCAATCTCTGCGGGATCCTCCTGCTGAGCGACGGCAATTATACCCAGGGCGGAGATCCCGGGCGGTACGCCGCGGAGATCGGGGTGCCGGTCCATGTGCTTGGCTTCGGCTCCGCCGAACGGCCAAGCGACATCGGCATCACCCAGGTGGAGGCCAACCCCTTCGCCTTTGCCGGCGAATCGACCCCCCTGCGCATCACAGTGCACAGCACCAGTACCGTGCAGGAAAAGATCGTACTGCAGCTGGAGGGCGTCGCCGGCGCAGCGACCCGCGCGGAACTCCGTTTGGCGCGTGGACCAGTGGATTCGACGATCCAGCTGAATTATACCCCCGCGCGTGAGGGGCGGCAAAAACTGGAGGTCCGCCTGACCCCGGCCGGCCGCGACGCCCAGCGCGCCAACAACCGGTTTACCTTGTATCAGGACGTGCTCAAATCCCGCACCCTGATCTTCATTCTGGCGGGCACGCTGTCGCCCGATCTCTCCCTGCTGCGCGAGCATTTGCGCGCCGATGAGCGGTTTGATCTCCGCCTGCTGGCCGACCTGGGCGATCCCGGCGGTCTGCAGACCGCCCGTTATCAAGCCCTGCAGGACAGTATCGATCAGGGTGATCTCTTCGTTCTTTATAATTTTCCGCGACGCACCTCCTCGCCGCGCAGCCTTGCCCTGCTGCAGTCGGCCCTCGCCAGACGCCCGCGACCGGTGCTCTTTATCAGCGGCCGGGATCCCGACTGGCAGCGTCTGCGGGCGCTCGAGTCCTATCTGCCGATCCGGGCGGAGGCCACCACCCTCGCCGAGACCCAGGTCACTGTGACCCTGACCCCCGCGGGGCAGGAGCATCCGGTCATGCAAATCCCGGGCGCCACCCTCGCGGCCTGGACCTTGCTGCCGCCGGTTTATGCTCGCGACGAGCTGCGCGCCTGGTGGCCCGATGCCGAAATCCTCGCCCGCGCGCGGATCGGCCCGCCGGCCGATCCCGCCGGCCGCGACGCCGCACAGTGGCCGTTCATCCTGGTGCGCAACAGCGGGGCTAAATCGGCGGCCATCCTCGGCTATGATCTCTGGCGCTGGCACCTGATGATGGCCGGCATCGGCAATCGCGATGAAACCTATCACCACTTTTTCCAGAATCTGGTCCGCTGGTTGCAGATCGAAAAAAACAGTGATCTGGTGCGGGTGCGCACCAACCAGTCCACCTATCATTTTGGCGATGAGGTTCGCCTCACCGCTCAGGTCGTCGACGCCCGCTTCCAGCCCGTCGACGACGCCGAGGTCGAGGTGACGATCGAGTCCACCAGCAGCGAGGCAGGCCGTAGCACTGACACCGTCCGCCAGAGCGCCCTCTTTCTCACTCCGGCCGGGCAGGGCCGCTATACCGCCGCCATGCGGCCCGAAAAGGCAGGCGATTATCAGGTCAAAGCGGAGGTCCGGCGCAACGGCCAGAAGGTGGGCGAGGCCTCGCACCTCTTTACGATCGGCAGCTATAACGAGGAGCTGAGCGATGTCGCTCTCAAGGCGCCGCTGCTGCGCCGCATCGCTGCCCTCAGTGGCGGAGGGTATGCGCCCGCCGACTCGGCCGCCGGGCTGCTGACGCGCATCCACGGCACCAGCCTGCGCCGTACCCGGACCAACGATCTGGAGATCTGGAACCGCGGCGCGCTGCTGACGGCCATCCTGGCCCTGCTGGCCGGAGAGTGGTTCATCCGCCGCCGCAAAGGTATGCTCTAGCCCGCGGCCGGGCGATTCGGCTTTCTGCAGCACGATGCTTTTGCAGTTATATTCAAGGTATCGCCTGCGGGCACAGAACAAGGCAACCATGCCTGTATGAATCAAACGCATCCACCGACAGCGCTGTTCTTATTTATTCCGGTACCTCATGTCTATGCATCCTTTGAAACGCATCCTTTTTTTTCTGGCGATCGTACTCGTCAGCCTCGCCGGCCCCGCAGCCTGGGCCCAGGTGACGCTCGGCGGCGGCAAGGGCCATCTGCGCACCTATGATGCCGATCCCGTCCCGGCCGGTCAGCTCTATCTCAACGGCTTTTACAGCCTCTACATCGAAAAAATCAACACCGCGGTGCCGCTGGGCACCGGCATCGGCCAGCGCGAGGAGCTCGCCGCCGACCACACGCTCAACCTCAGCTTGACCCTCGGGCTCTCCAACTCCTTCGAGCTGATGCTCCATGCCGTCCCCTATCAGGACAATCAGCGCGATCTTTTCGGGCCGATCGGCGACACCCGGATCGGCGTCAAATTCCACATCCCCCACCACGGCAGCATCCTGCAGACCGGAGTGCTCGGTTTTATTTCGCTACCGACCGCCCCCCTGCACAATATCGCCTACGAAAGTTACAGTGCCGACGCCTATGGCTGGGGTCTGGTCGGCCTCGCCTCTCTCGACTTGCGCTCGAGCGGCATCGCGCTGCCGGTCAAATTTGTCGCCAATATCGGTTATCGCGACCACGACTGGGGCGACCGTTATTTCAGCGCCGAACAGGATCAGCTGCTGGCCGGCGCCGGCTTCAAGTTTCCGATCCGCACCACTCTCTTTTATGCCGAAACCACCGGCGAGATCTTTGTCAACCAGAACGGCCGCCTCGCCTTGCGGCAGAATCTGCTGCGTTTCTCCAGCGGCCTGCGTTTTCTCGGCCCCAAACAGCTGGTCTTCGATGTGGCGGCGGATATCCGCCTCGGCAACTATACGCCCTCCGCCGCCGAGCGGGCGCAAAATCCCTGGCTGAAAAAATATGCCGACTGGAAGGTGCTGTTCGGTGTGACCCATCGCATCCAGCTCTTTGAAACCGCTACTCCCGAGAGCCGCGCCCGGCGCGACCGTCAGACCGAGGAGCAGCAGAAGAACGAGGAGATCCGCAAACAGCGTGAACAGGTCAATCGCGAACTGGATGAGCTGCGTAAAAAGGTCGAAAAAAGCCAGGAGCGGCAACCGGAATGAGCGGGAGCGGCGAGGACATGAACAATCAGCCCCGGCATCGTCTCTTGAGGCTGCTGCGCAAACCGCTCATCGCGGCAATGCTCCTCTGCGTCGTGGCGCCACTGCACGCCCAATCCTCCTCCGAATGGCAGAAATCCTCCGACCGGCTCTTCAGCCAGGCCCGGCGCCACTACCTGAGCGAGAAGTACTGGGAAGCCGCCCGCGATCTCATCATCCTGCTCGACTTTAATCCCGAGTACGAAAAGAGTGACGAGGTGGTCTATACCCTCGCGCAGTCGCTCTACGAGATCGGCCTGCCGCAAGGAGCGGAACGGCTTTACCAGCACCTGATCACCCGTTTTCTCCGCAGTCCCTTGCAGCCCAATGCCCTGCTCGGGCTGCAGCGGATCGAGTACGACCGTCAGGAGTGGAACCGCTGCATCGAATATCACCAGATCATCCTGCGCTCGACCTCGCCGGCGGCCATCACCGACGCCTCCTGTTATTTCGCCGGCATGGCCCAGTATCAACTGCGTGAT
>CAYTCI010000095.1:0-13425 GCA_964436305.1 uncultured Cytophagia bacterium
GGGTTGCCGTGCCGTCCCATCCCCACAGATCACCGTCGATGGCGTTGCTCCAGGGCTCATCTTTGTAAGCCGCGGAGGATTCTTTCACCTCCATCACGGTATAGCCGGAGGGGCCATACACTTCGACGAAGGAGCGGTCGCAGCCCCAGCGCAGCAGGGCATCTGCGCCACCGCAGTTTTCGACGTTCAACTGGACATCATGGCGGCCCGGTATCCAGTACTCGGTGACCGGATTGGCATCCCACAGGTGGATGCCGCTGCCACCGAAGGCGCCGACCGCTGCATCCCAATCCCAGCGGGTCGGGCCGTTTTTGCTGAGGTCGGTAAAAGCCACCCGGAGCGGCGGCAGGCCGACGTTGCGGTCCGAATCAAAGTCCGCCACCGGCGGCGTGGCGCAGCCGACGTGGATTTTGACGGGGACCTCGGCCAAGGCGATCTTGTCTCCCATCACGGCAATTTTGAAGCAATAGAGGCCTGCAGCCGTGCCTTCGGGAATGCAGAATTTTACCTTGAACGGCAGGGTCACATCCCCCTTCACGTTGGCGAAACCTTTCGGCGTCCAGCTGACCCAGTCGCACATGCTTTCAGGGTCGACGGAGAGGTTGAGCCAGGCGATGCTGCTGAAGACCTCGCCGATCAGGTTGATGATCGCCGGCGGGATTTTGCTGGCATCGGAGGACTCGAAGTATTTGCCTCCGGTCTGGCTGGCCATGTAGTTGAAGCTTTTAGTGGCAGCAGAGCTGCCGGGGCCGCAGTTGATGGCGACAACGTGGATGCCGGAGCTCGCCAGTTCGGCTACCACCGATTCGAAATCGAGATCGTCGGCGGTGCCGATCACCTCATCGCGGCCGGGATCTGCGCCGTAGGAGGCCGGAGCGTAGAAATTGCAGTCATGCACCGGGGCATCCCCCATGATGACGACAATTTTGCGGGCATCCGCGCGCCAGTTCAGGAACTGGGTTTCATACAAGGCGCGCGTATAGTCCTGCGGGCCATCCTCCCCATTGTAGATATTGAGGTTGTTTATGGTGCTGTTCACGAGCGTAAAATTGGTGGTGATGGCGCGGTCGACCTTGAACGCATAATCGCTGCCACCGCCATAGATACTCGTATACCCGCAGGAGCTATAACTGTGTGGATAATCGACAAAGGAAACCACGCCGAACGCGGCATCGATGCCCGTACCGGCGATCTGGTTCATGATCGTAAGGGCATCTTCCTTCATGGCATCAATGTCTGCAGACATGCTGCCGGTCAGGTCGAAATTGAAGACGATGTCGCCCTTTTTGATGACCGGACCGCTTTTGAGCATGACCGAGAGATCCCTGGTGATGCAATCTCCCGCGGTAACCGTCAGTTCGATGTTATTGGGCAGGGTTGTCGTGGTGCCGGCGAAGAGCAGAGTGGAGAGTGCGCAGACGATCATGAGTGCGCACCAGAGCGTAACGTTGCGTAGATCCTTCATGGTGGAGCCCCCTTGCTAAGTTTATCAACATCTCGACCACCAGACTGTTATTCAGTCTGGACAAGGCACAAAAATATCCTGCTCATCCCTCCTTCATGAGATGCGGGTGCGAAGCATGGCACGGCCTTTCCACGGCGAGGATTTTACCCCACGCAACATGGAGATCCCCTTGACTGTTCGCGACGAACCGTGTCAGGTCGGTGCAAGGTGAATTGGGGGGGGGAAAATGTTCTGATCCGGAGTGAGCTGGAAGGTATCTAGGGCTGCATAACCAAGGATGCAAATGTAAAATTAATTATTGCCGGCAAAAAGTCAAGTACAATTATGAAATTAATAAATATTTTATTTGCGGCTTTCCTGGCGGAGCGCGGTGGAGCGGTCGTGACGCTGTCCTGCGGATTTCCGCCGCCCGGTGCCGGCCCCGGCCGAGGCCGGCGGGTCAGCCGGATCGCTTCCGGGTAAAATAAAAGCCCCTCCAGCAGAGGGGCTTTTTTCTCATCTCGTATTAGTCCGTGATGTTTTTCCACCAGGTGCGGTGCAGGATCAAGGAGCTGACGATCAGCACCCCCAGGGTTTCGAGCATGCTCGCCTTTTCGCGGATGACGATGAAGATCGGCAGGATCACCAGGCTGGTCTGCCAGACGATGCCGACGAGGACATTGAACATGTCGCGCTTGAAATTGGCATCCGAGACGAAGGAGGGATCCATGGCGACGACTCGGGCATGGACGGGCTTCCAGAAGCCCCAGGGACGGACCTGCTTGTAGAACTTGATCAGAATCTCCTCTTCCTCCGGCTTGCTGAGCAGCGTACCAAGGACACTGCCGAAGCTGGAAAGTACCAGAATGACCGGGAAGGAGTAGAGGGCGTTCAGATTGGCGGCGATGGGCGGATAGAGCCAGAGGAACAAGCCCGGGAACCTGGAGAGGATCAGGGCGCTGGCGATGCCGGTGATCATGCCCCAAAAGTAACCGTAGCCGTTGAAACGCCACCAGTACCATTTGAGGATGTTGGCGGCCGTATAGCCTCCCCAGAGGGCGGAGACGATCCACTGGGTCACCTCGTTGATATTGGCGGCATGAAAGCCGAAAAAGATGCCGGTGGCGACAAAGACGAACGAGACGATGTAGCTGAGGGTGATGAGTTTGCGGTGGCTGGCATTGGGATTGATGTAGCGCTTGTAGATGTCGTTGACGACATAGGCCGGGGCGGCGTTGACCGTGGCGGCGAAATTGGACATGAAGGCGGCGAAGAGGCCGGCCAGCACCAGTCCGAGAATACCGGCCGGCAGGAAGTTGCTGAGCACATAGGGCAGAATGCGTTCAAAGTCGATATTGGCGCCCATGCCGACGATCTGCGGACTGAAAAAGACCAGGCCGAGGGCGACGATGCCGCTGATCAGGAGATAACGCGGGAAATAGAGGCAGCAGCAGACGAAAAAATTCATCTTGGAGGCCTCTTTGGGACTGCGGGTGGCGAGGATACGCTGCATGTCATAATTGGGCGCCGGGCCGGCCAGGCTGACGAGAATGCCCTTGAAGAGCATCATCATGAAGAAAATGGTGAAGAGCGAATAGCCGTCCGCGACGATTTTGGTATTGACCGACTGGATCAAGCCGGACCAGTCGAGGTTGAGATTCCAGCCAAAGAAGGGGCTCTTCCAGCCGGCCGGGACGGCAGCGGTGATGGCGGCATTGGTGGTCTTGGACATGGCCACAATGGCGACCGTGACGGAGGAAATGGTCAGCACCGTGAACTGGAGCAGTTCGGTGATGACCACGCTGTACATACCGCCGGCAACGACGTAAAGGGCGGTGACGAGCATGAGAATGGTGGCATAATAGTTGGGCGGCAAACCCCAGGGCAGAAACTGGGCCAGGAATTTGCCGATGCCGGCGAATCCGTAGGCGAGAAAACCGATGACGCTGACCAGGGCGAAAACAACCACACTGATGTGCGCCAGCACGCCGCCGCGCCCGCCGCCAAAACGCGTGCCGATCCATTCAGCGCCGGTCATGACGTTGGAACGGCGCATCCATTTGGACATGAAGACCATCAGGAAAACCTGATTGAAGACCGGCCAGAGCCAGGGCAGAAAGACGGATTTCAGGCCGTAAACAAAAACGACATAGACCAGCCACATCGTGCCGGTGATGTCGAACATTCCCGAGGCATCCGAGACGCCGAGGATCCAGTAGGGCAAGCCCTTGTCGGCGAGAAAATAGGAATTGAGGCCCTTGGAGGCGCGTTTGGAGACGATGAAACCGATCAGTACCGTGAGAATGAGGTAGCTGACGACAATGCCAATATCGAGGGGGGAGAGCGTCATCGATTCTGCTCCTTGTTTGAGGGACCCAGCAGCAGCGGATAATAAGCCGTAATATACATATCGCATTATCAAAAAGCAAGACTGGAATCGGCCGGGCCCGCCGCGGCGGAGCTGCCCGGCCATCGGCCGGAATCCTGCGGTGCCCGCCCCGCTCAGGGGCGCACGCAGGCCTGATCATAGACCAGAATAGTGCGGCGCCCGCCCCGCTCAGGGGCGCGCGCAGGCCTGATCGTAGACCAGAACCATGCGGCGCTCGCCCCAGCCCGATCTGACTTGTTGGTGGATGATCAGCCGCCGGCCCGCTCCCGCGAGGGTGAAACTCTGGCGCTCCGTCATCTCCAGCTCTTGCCCGCCGCGCGTGAAGCGGGTCCGGGAGAGAACCCGCAAGGTATCGCCGCAGGTGCACCACTCTGTGGTGGTCGTCCGCGGCGCCTCCCCCATGAAAGATTTCAGTTCACCGCCGTCGAGCGGCAGATGTTCCGTGACGATCCGGTTCGCGCCGATCTCCTCCACCATCACCTGGCGCAGGACGATCTCGGCATCGCCCTGGCTGATGGCGATTCGTTCCGGCACGGCACTGAATCCCGCACCGCCGGTATCGCACAGCTCTTCATCGAGGAGCCACTCTCCGGAAAAATCCGTGCGGTGTGCAGGTGCGGCGGCCGGCATGGGAAGGGGAAGCAGGCTGCAGGCGCTGCGGTAAGGCGCAACCGCTTGCCGGTAGGCTGCATCCTCGAGGCTGAGCACGCGCGGGTCGCGGCTCAGGATGCGGTGCTCCTTTTTCGAGGTGTTGCGCACCATGCCGGCCCAGATGACCCAGTAGGCCCAGCGCGGTTGACGGGCGAGAATCTCCAGGGAGGGGGGCTGCCCGACCTCACCGAGGGTGACCGGCTTGCCTTTGGCCAGAACGACCAGGCTGTCATAGTAGCCCTGGTTGAAATCGCTGCCATAGACATCGAGGGCGAGGAGATCGAGGAACGCGTCGCCGGGGTAATAATGGGAAAAGTGCATGGCCGGCTGATGCGGACGGTCGACGCTCCACACCCAGAGCAGGTTGTTGAGCTTGTGATGCCGGGTCAGGCGGTCGAAGATTTGCCGGTAGAGGGCAGCGGTCCCTTTGTCGCTGTGCCGGCCGCCCCACCAGAACCAGGAACCGTTCATTTCATGGTAGGGACGCCAGAGGACCGGGACATGGGCGTCGCGCAGCTGGCGCAGATAGCCGGCGATGGTGTCGACCTGGGCGCACCATTTTTTATAGAGCGGCGTGCCGGGTGTCAGCAGCTCGGCAAACTGGCGGTCCAGCAGCTGCCCTTGCACCGTCCGGAGCGACTCGGGGTTGGCGCCCGGGATGGGCGAGAAGGTGACCGGTTCGTCGGCGGTAGGGGGGACGGCATGCCAGCACAGGGTGATGATCGAGCCGAGGCGGTGTTGGCGGATGCACTCCTGCACGATGGCAGGGCGGGCGTGAAAGCTGTCCTTGTCGCCTGCCGCGGCAAATCCCAGGTCACAGCTGAAAACGGCCGGTGTTTTCCCGATATAGGTGGCGGCGAATTGCGTGTTGGTGTCCCGGATCGCGGGATAATTATGCTGCCCGGTCAAGGTGTATTGGCCGGAGAGGCGATAGAGGAGCTGCAGCAAGGCCCTGGCCTCGGGCGAGGCCTTGCGGACGACGGGTTCGGGCACTGCCGGCGACGCCGGCTGCGCCGCGGTCAGGCTGGTGAGCAGCAGGAGCAGCAGTTTACCTTTCATCGTTCTCTCTCCTTTCGGCAGGCAGGGCGCGGTGCGGATCTGGCGGGCAGGGGATCGGCGTTGTCCGTCTCCGCGCCCGGCACAGGGGCGGCCCCGGCGCGGCGGCGATTCTGGCAGCCGGATCTCGCCGGCGTCAACTCACGGTGGAGCCGTTCTGACTATAAGTATAGCCATTCAGGCATGAGATATCAAGCAAAATTTGCGGGAGGCCGGCACTCCAGAACCGGCGCGAATTCGCGAATGGCAGCCCATCGCCTTGCCGCGGAAGATTCGTGCCGTTCTCCGGGACCGGGGAGAGATGCAATTTGCGAAACAGTTAAATATTTCGCAAATAAGAAGAAATATCCCGATGAAGCCCCAGGTTTAATCTATGAAGATAGTTCGCAAAGGGCCTTCCCCTTGCACGCCTCCCGCGATGAGTGGTTTCCTCAGGTGCGCGAGGTCACCCTCCGCACTGCAGGATGAGCGAGAACCAGGTCCGGTATAAAAATGGTGTCCGTCGATGTTCCGTGCTCAGAGATCGTGCTTCCCTCCACGCAAAGGATGGTGAATGACCGCAGCATGTCCTCATTTGGTGTGAAAACACAACTTTGCTCCCAAATTCTCATCATATTCGCCCGCGGATATCTTAATCTCGCCGGCGCGGAGGCCATTCTCGGGACCCTTGGCCATCCCGCTAGCCGGTCCATCTCCAGGGTTGTACTCGTGGTCGAGGAGGTGACAGCGGCCAACAGCATGGGAATTTCCCGCCTGCACAGCCTTCTGGAGCTGCTTAAAGCCAGGAAGGGGGGACTGGCTCTGGTGCGGGCGAAACCGGAGCTGATCCGGACGTTCCACATTATGGGAATATACAATCTTGCATTCAAGGCGGAAAGTGTCCGCCAGGCAATGGAAATGCTCTCCTGAGGGGAAGGCGAATGCATCATGGAAAAGCATCTGAAAAAGTTTTTCGAGCTCTCTCTGGACCTCTTTTGCATCGCCGATCCCAAGGGGCACTTTGTCGATCTTAATCCCGCTTTTTCGCGCACCCTGGGGTGGTCCCGTGAAGAGCTCCTCTCCCGTTCCTTTTGGGACCTGATCCATCCGGACGACCATCAGAAGACCGCCGAGGAAATTGCCAAACTGCGGCAAGGTTTGCCGGCCCTGGCTTTCGAAAACCGCTTTCGCAGTGTCGGGGGAGAGTACCGGCACCTGGTCTGGAATGTCTTTCCCGAGCCGGGTAGCGAGTTGCTCTTCGCCGCGGCCCGCGATGTGACCGACAAGAAGTTGAGTGACAGCAAGCTGCGCGAAACCGCGGCCAGTCTGCAGCGCCGGATCATGCAGCTGAACGAACTCATCGATACCGGGATTGACATCATCCGTATCGACCAGACAGAGTCTCTGGTGGACCTCGCCTTGCGTCGTGCCACAGCGCTGACCGACGCCTCCCGGGGCATGGTCCACATCAAAAAGCCGGATGGCAGCATGGAGCAGATCGCTTTTCCAGAGGAAGGGTCCCCGGAAAGCGAGGGCGACGCTGATATCATCCAGTCGGGTTTTGAAGCGGTCGGCTCTCAGTATACCTTTATGGTGATCGGCAAGGAGAACCACCAGCCCCACGCGCGTTTCGAAACCGTCGACAAGATGCTCCTGCACCTGATCAGCCAGCAGGTGCGTACGGCGCTGGAAAACCGCTATTTCCTCAATGAGATGCTGGAGAAACAGCGCATGACCCGCGAGATCGAGCTGGCCTCTACCATACAAAAGACGATCCTGCCCTCGATCCTCCCGGTCATCCCGGGGTACCACAGCAGCGGCTTGAACATTCCCTCCCGGGAGGTCGGCGGCGATTATTACGAGATCATTCCGCTCTCCGACGGCCGCAACGCCCTGGTCATCGCCGATGTCGCCGGCAAGGGCATCTATTCGGCGCTGTTGGTGAACAGCCTGCACGCCGCCTTGCATGCCTATCTGGAGAGCGGCATCCCTCTGGAAGCGATGGCGCTGCGCCTGAACCAGCTGATGTTTGACGTCACCACCGCCATGCTCTTTACCACCTGTTTCGTGGCCTTGCTGGATCCGGTGGACGGAAGGGTGGAATATATGAATGCCGGTCACCTGCCGCCCAAGCTGATCCGGCGGGACGGGCGCATCGATATTCCCAATGAGGGCGGGCCGCCGCTGGGCTGCCTGCGCGAAGGCGTCCGCTACACCAGCGGAGCGTTTACGCTGCAGCGGGGCGACGGGCTCCTGCTCTATACCGACGGCGTTACCGAGGCGGTCAATCCCGCCGGGGAGTTCTATCAGAACTCGGGACGGTTCGAGGCTTTGCTGCGGCAGCTGGCCCGGAAGGAGAGGGAGTGCGAATTGCAGGAAATCGTAACGGACGTGCGGGAGTTTACGCAGGCCGAGAGTTTTGAGGATGATATCACCCTGCTCTATCTCCGCCGGGAGGGTTAGCGCAGGAAGATGAGCGCGACGCCGGCCATGGCGATCAGGGTGCCGGTGATGGCCCGAATCGTGGGGCGGTGTCCGCGAACGATCCAGACGAGCGGAATGAGCAGCACGGGGACCATCGCCAGAAGGGTCGCCGCCACGCCGGCCTCGGCGTATTTGACGGCGACGTTGGCCAGCCAGACGCCGAGGAAGGGGCCGAGGATTGAGGCGATCAGGACATAGAGTCCGGCCTGCCTGTCGGTCAGGTAGACCTTCATCGGCGTTACCTGGCGTAGCACCACCGCCGCTATGCCCATCACCAGGGCGGCCGGGACCATGCGCAGCATGGTCGCCGGCAGAGCGCCGATCTCGGTGCGAAAGCCGTATTTGGCGAGGATGACCCCACCGGCCTGGCCGATGGCCGCCAGGATACCCAGAAGAATCCCCTTGAATTTGACCCGCGGATGATGTTCATCGCTCGCCTCGTTGACCACCCAGAAGATGCCGGTGAAGGTGATGGCGATGCCGGCCAGTCCGGTCATGCTGAGATGTTCCCCGAGGAAAAACCAGGCGAAAGCGGTGGTGAAGACCGGCGAGAGCGAGAGCAGCAGGGTCGACAGCCGCGCGCCGAGGATCACCAGCGCAGCGAAAAAGGCGCTGTCCCCGAGCGCCAGTCCCACCACGCCGCTCAATCCCAGCCAGAGCTTTTGCTCCCTGCTCGCCGCGACCGGGAAAAAGGTGCCCTCCTGAACCAGCAGCGTCACCCCGAGAAAGAGGCAAGCCAGGATCAGGCGCATCAGATTGGTCTGAAACGGGCCGGTGCGTTTGCCGACCGTTTCGAACAGAATGGCCGTGCTGCTCCACAGCACCACGGCGATCAAGGCGGCAATTTCACCCTGATGGGGCAAGGTTTACTCCTTTATGCGGCGAAGCCGTGCGCTCCGTGAACTCTATCCAGCCGAATCGTTCAATATAGCGAAAATAAATCCCGGAAGAAAGATAATTCCGCCGTGCCGGGGCGCATGCACGGCCGCAGCGGCATGCCACGCTCTTGTCGAGTGCAAAAAGGCCTTGCAAGTCTGGGGCAAATGCAGTACAATGAGGATGCCGGAACCGTAACAAGGGATGGAGCAGGTGGATGCATATCATCGTGGATGGTTATAACGTGCTGCTGCGCGGCTACCATCGCAGTCGGGTGGCGGCCGCCGAGCTGGAGCAGCAGCGCGAGGCGGTGATCCGCAAGCATGCCGGCTATGCCGCTTCGAGAAGCATCCGGATCACCCTGGTGTTCGATGGCCAGGAGGGGGTGGGTCCCTCTGCCGGCAGCACCGGCGGCAAGGTCAAGGTGCTCTTTTCCCGGCCGCCCGAAAATGCCGATGCGATGATCAAACGGCTGGCCCAGACGCAGAAACAGCCGCGGGACGTCGTAGTCGTTACCTCCGATCAGCCGCTGGCGCGCTTTGTGCGTTCCTGCGGCTGCCAGGTGCTCTCTTCCGAAGCCTGGCGGCAAAAACTCGAGCAGGGCCGCGACGAGGATCTGCAGGAGAAGCACGGCGGCGTCAACGATCTGGATCTCGATGCTTGGATGCAGCTCTTCGGCGAAAACTAAAACGGCCTGCCGCCCGCCAGACACAGCCGGAGCGCGATGCTGTTTTTTGGCCTTCTCCGCTTATTCGATAGCCCAAACCTGGACATCGCGGCCGGCGATTTCCTGATGCAGCTGCAAATCGCTGCCGTGCGCCGTGGCCCGGGCGGTTTGGCTGTGCACCAGCTCCCGCAGAGTGTAGACCCCCGATTTCATCACCCGCAACTGAATCCCGACCTGCTGCACCGCTTCGCTGTGATTGATCAGAAAAAGAAGGTACCCTGTCCCCGTGCGGCGCAGGCGGATCTCCACCGGGGCCTCCTTGTTGCCGTCGTGCGAACTGGTGAAGGGGCGTTCGATCCCGCTCCAGGCGAGCAGGTTCTGCATCAAGCGCTCGTTGGCGTCCGCGGGCTTGAGCTGATTGGCCATGCCGAGAAAGGTGCCGATGTAGAGGGTTTCGCCCTTGCCATAGCTCGACGCGGCCAGGGCGGGCGTGCCATCGGCGAAGCGGGCGAGCACCCGGCTGTGCGTCTCCGGCAGCGGGGCCAGCGATTCGGCGAAATTGGCGCCGAAGAGGGTGTCCGCCGCGGTCAAACCCTGCAGCAGGACATGGGCCGCATCTGTGGTCCGCAGCAGCGGCCGCTCCTCCATCCGCACCGAGCTTTCGCGCACGCCGAAGATCCGGTCCAGCCCCATCCCCGGAATGGCCGGCATGGCATAGCCGCGCTCATCGTTCCAGGCCAGGCGCGCTTCGCTGACGGCAAACCCACCCGCTGCAATGAAGGCTTGCAAGCCCTCGGCTGCCTTGGTGGTGAACATCAGGGGATAGGGGACGATGATGAGCTTGTAGCCGGCCACATCCCCTTTTTCGAGATCGCGGCGATGGATGAAATCGACGGGGATATTGCGCTCGGTGAAGAAACGGTACCAGCCGATCAGAGACTGCTGATGCAGGTCGGTGGTGACGGTGCGCTGCTCGCCGCCCACCATTTGCGTCAGGGGATTATAGACGATGGCGATCTGCGCCGGAACCGGTTTGGAATCGAGGAGCAGCTTCATGTTCTCCGTGACGATCCGGGCGGTCTTGCCCGCTGCGGCCGCCCGCTCGGTCACGCTGCCGTCGAGGTTGATCAGCCCGTAACCGCCCGATTCATAGCCCGAGGACATGGGATAATAGGCATAGATATTGATCGCCCGAGCCCCCTTGGCCAAAGCCGACCACATCCAGATGCGATGGTCCTCGGGGGTGATGGGATTGCCGATATTGAGTCCGTAGGTACCCTTGCCCGCCTGCATCTCGCCGACGTAAAAACCGCCGTTTTTCTTGTTGGCGCTGCGCGAAAAGTCGACGGCCACCTGATACTTCCACAGCTCCCAATGGCTGGAGGGGTGGTTGTGTTTGGGATAGAGCGAGGTGCCGTAGAAATCGATCTGCTCGGCCATAAGAAAATCATCGGTCGCCCCGGCGCCGACATAGGGTGAGTAAAAGATCGAGGGGACGGCGGCATGCGAGGTGATCACATGGATCTCGTCCGCTTTGCGGATGGCCTCGTAACGCAGCCGCAGATCGTGCGCCAGTTTTTCATAGATGAAATTCTTCCAGTCGATGAAATCGGTATAGCTGAGGATGGTGCCGAAGCGCGGTGCGCTCACCTCGCTCCAGTCGGTAAAATTGCGGTACCAGGCCTGATTGAGCGCCGCAAGGGTGGTATATTTTTTCTGCAGCCAGTCCCTGAAGACCTGCATGGTATTGGGGCAATAGCAGAAGGTGGCATTGGGGACGTAATTGATGTAGGCCCAGTTGATGATATGGGGTTCGCTCCAGAGATCCCAGCCGTAAAAGTTGGGGTGCTGCATGGCGGCCCGGGCGGTGGCGGTGAAAAATCCCAGGACTGCTTCCTGGACGCCGGGATGGTCGGTGCAGCAGCCTGGTGCGGATTGGGGCGTCACCTTGTCGCCGCTCTGGGCTTCGAAGCGGCCGTCGGGGAAACGCCGGGCGA
This sequence comes from uncultured Cytophagia bacterium, assembly GCA_964436305.1. Classification (GTDB taxonomy): domain Bacteria; phylum Zhuqueibacterota; class Zhuqueibacteria; order Residuimicrobiales; family Residuimicrobiaceae; genus JAKPUX01. Next base: position 11,544 of record CAYTCI010000095.1, read on the forward strand.
CCCAGTCCGGGGCCGAGTCGACATAGATCTGGCAGATGACGCGCAGTCCTTGCTCGCGGGCGAGTTCGCAGAGCAGGTCGAGGTTTTCAAAATGGTACTCGCCCGGCCGCGGCTCGCAATGCGCCCATTCGACCCAGGTGCGCACGGTATTGAAGCCCAGGGATTTGATCTGGGCCAGGTCGCGACGCCACTCGGCCTGCGATTGGGGCGTCAGGGTCGAGAGCATCGGCGCCCGCGCCGTGCCGCCGCTGTACCAGACCGAAATGGGGAGAAAATCGGAGGAACGCTGAAATCCCTCCTGGGCCACCCCCAGCGTCGTCAGCAGCAGCACACCTGCAATGGCCAATACCTTGCGCATGTCATCACTCCTTTTGTCGTGCCTTTCTTCTCTTGTTCTTCCCCCGCTCAGCCGCTGCGGGGCATGGGGGAAAACCGGGGACGGTGTCGCGAGAGCGGGGCGATCCCATGCAGGATGTTACAAAAATCGGATCATATTTACAAGCAAAAAGGCGAATGAGGACCGGCCGGCTGTTCTGCAAAATCGCTTGATAATGGAATGCAGATTGGCTAATTTACCGTTGAACCGGGTATACAAGGGGATGACCCCGGCGCCGCCATGCCCCCCGCTCCCGCGATCGACGCTGCGCCTCCCCGCTGCGATGTTGGATCCTTGGCGATCTCCAACAAGGAGGCGCACCAGGCGCTGGAGGAGCCACTGCGCCACCCCGCTTCGACTCTGTGGATCCTAACCCCCTTTGGAGATGCTGCCATGCTGAGAAAAGAGGTCCGTCTGGTTATCCTGATGCTGCTCACCGCTTCCGCCCTGCTGCCTGCAGGTACGGAGATTATCGCCCACCGCGGCGCCTCCGGACTGGCGCCGGAAAATACCCTGGCCTCCTTCACCCGGGCGGTAGAGATCGGTGCCGGCTGGTTCGAACTCGATGTCTGGCTCTCCCGGGATGACTCGCTCATGCTGATGCACGACGAGTCGGTCGCGCGCACTACCGGAAGCAGCGGCACGATTCCCACCCTGACCTATGCGCAGCTGCGCACCCTCGACGCCGGTTCCTGGTTCAGTCCCCTTTTTGCGGGAGAAAAGATCCCCACCCTGGGCGAGGCCCTGGACCTGGCCGTGCACGCTTCCTACCCGGTCGGAGTGGTAATCGAGATCAAGGGCAGCAATCCCGCGATCGTCGACAAGGTGGTGGCCGCTGTGCAGCAGCGCGGCCTCCAGGAGCGCGTGATCATCAGCAGCTTCGATTTCGGCCACATCAGCAAATCCCGGCTGCTCGATCCCTCCATCGCGGTTCAGCTCTTCGGCGATATCTCCCTGGCCCAGATCCGTCAGGTCGCCGCCATCGGCGGGGCATGGGTCGGCACCAACGGCACCATCACTACCGCCCTGCTCGATTCGGCGCACGTCCGCGGCATGCGGGTGAACAAATGGACCGTCGACAGCGCCACGGAGATGACCACGCTGATCCATCAAGGCGTGGATGCCATCACCACCAATTACCCGAATATCGCCAGGGCTCTTCTCGACACGACACCGCCGGGCGAGGTCGTGCTCCTGGCGCCGCTGGTCGAGGAAACGCGCATCGGCTTGAGCTGGCTGCCGGCGCCGGATCCTGAAAGCACCTCCATCACCTATGAGATTTACCGCGACACCAGGGCCCATCCCGAAACCCTGCTGGCGACGGTAACCGACACGACCGCCTATATCGATGATACCCGCCGCGAATCGCAGCAGTACTTTTACCGCATCCGGGCCAGGAATGTCGCCGGACTTTATAGCCCCGGCTTTAGCAATGAGGTGGAGGCCACCACCGCGCCGGACCTGCAGCCGCCCAACATCACCGCGGTTCAGGCCTATGGACGGGCC
>CAYTCI010000096.1:0-13402 GCA_964436305.1 uncultured Cytophagia bacterium
GCATTCGGAGCGCAACCGCCACCGCATGTATGACCAGTATCATCCTCTTGGCGTGGTCGGCGTTGTCACCGCCTTCAATTTCCCGGTCGCGGTCTGGGCCTGGAACGCCATGCTGGCGGCGGTTTGCGGTGATGTCATCGTCTGGAAACCCTCCTCCAAAACCCCTCTGACCGCCATCGCCGTGCAAAAGGCCATTCACGATGTCCTGCGCGACAACGAGCTGCCGGAGGGCATTTTCAACCTGATCATCGGCAGCGGCGCAGCGGTCGGCGAGCGCATGCTGCAGGATCCGCGCGTACCGCTGGTCTCGCTCACCGGATCGACCCTGGTCGGCAAACACGCCGCCGAGGTGGTCGGCAAGCGCCTGGGACGCACCATCCTCGAACTCGGCGGCAACAACGCCATCCTGATCACGCCGGATGCCGACCTCAAGCTGACCATTCCCGCCGTGGTTTTCGGCTCGGTGGGCACCGCCGGCCAGCGCTGCACCACCACCCGCCGCCTGATCATCCATGAATCGGTCTACGGCCGGGTCAAGGAAACTTTGGTCAAGGCCTATGCCGGCCTGCGCATTGGCGACCCGCGCGACGAGAAGAACCATATGGGTCCGCTGGTGGACCAGGAGGCGGTGGAGATCTTTACCGCTGCGCTCGGCCAGATCAGGCAGCAGGGTGGCACCATCCTCTGCGGCGGCGAGGTGCTCAAGGGCGCCGGCTATGAATCGGGCTGCTACGTCACGCCGGTGATCGCCGAGGTTGAAAACCACTGGGCGATCGTCCAGGAAGAGACCTTTGCGCCGATCCTCTATCTCATCCGCTACAGCGGCGGCGTCGAAAACGCGATTGCCCTGCACAATGCCGTCCCGCAGGGCCTCTCCTCGGCTATCTTCAGCAACAATCTGCGCGAGACCGAGCTCTTTCTCTCGCACGAGGGGTCGGACTGCGGCATCGCCAATGTCAACATCGGTACCTCGGGTGCGGAGATCGGTGGGGCCTTTGGCGGCGAGAAGGAGACCGGCGGCGGACGCGAGTCGGGCTCGGATGCCTGGAAGGGCTATATGCGGCGCCAGACCAATACCATCAACTGGAGCACCGCCTTGCCGCTGGCTCAGGGCATCAAGTTCGACATCTAGGCGATTCCAGTGCGCTCCAACAAAAAAGGCCTCCCCCATCGGGGAGGCCTTTTTTATTGCCGACGATGCGATTGCGGTTACTGGACAACGGATTCGCCGAGGGCTTTTTTGATGGCGTCGACCAGTTCCGGGTCCTCCGGCTTGGTGCGGCTGCCGAAACGGGCAATGACCTTCCCCTGACGATCGAGGAGGAACTTGTTGAAATTCCACGCGATGTCGCCGGCAAACTGGGGATGGATCTCCTTGCTGGTCAACCAGGCGTAGAGGGGATGAATATCCGCACCCTTGACCGAGATCTTGGTGAACATGGGAAAAGTGACGCCGTAGGTCAGGGTGCAGAAGGATTTGATATCGGCATCGCTGCCCGGCTCCTGGCTCATAAAATTATTGGCCGGGAAGCCGAGAATGACCAGTCCTGCATCCTTGTAGTCTGTATAAAGCTTTTCCAGCCCTTCGTACTGCGGGGTGAAGCCGCATTTGCTGGCGACGTTGACGACGAGCAGCACCTTGCCGCGGTACTGTTCCAGTTTGACCGGCGCACCGTCGATGTCGTTCATCGTGAATTCATAGACCGAGGTGTGCTGGGGTGCTGCTGGTGCCTTGTCGGTTTTTTTTGCCATCGCCAGAGCGGAGTAGGCTGCGGCGAGGAGCAGGAGGCTGATGAGGAGGTAGAGAGTGATTTTCATAGAATTCCTTATTAAGAAGTAGTTTTCCTTTGCACATCCTCATACAACCGCGGGGCCCGATTTATTCCACAATGGACAGATTCCGCTTGCAGTCGTTCCGGGCCTGCGGGTGAAGCGGGAATATTGCTTGGAATTCGCCGGGTAAATGGCTATTTTTTTAACCGTCAAACCGGCCGCGCCTCTCTTTTAATCCGGCGCCATCTGCGGGCCGGCTCATCTCAAGGGAGTACCATATGTACAGCAGGGAGTATCTGGTTCACATCTATGAAACCGGTCCTGATGGCCGTCTCAGTCCGGCCGGACTGCTCGACTATTTGCAGGATATCGCCTCGGCGCATGCCGTACAGTTGGGCTTCGGCCGCGAGGATCTCAACAGGAGCAACCGGATGTGGGTGCTCGCGCGGATCTATGCGGAGATCAGTGAGTGGCCCGCCTGGGAGGAGCGGCTGACGGTCCGCTCCTGGCACAAGGGGACCGACAAGCTCTTTTCCCTGCGCGATTATCGCATTACCAGCGCAGCCGGCCGGCCGATCGCTGCGGCCACCTCCTCCTGGCTGACCATTGACCAGACCTCCCGGCGGATCCAGCGGCCGGACAGCCTGCTGGCGCAAAGCAGCAGCGCCGGCCCCTTCGAGAACGCCCTGCCGCGCAATGCGGAAAAGCTCGATCCGGCCGATGCGCAAGGCCGGGTCACCCTCCCCTTCCCGGTGCGCATCAGCGATCTGGACCTCAATCTCCACACCAACAACGTCCGTTATCTCAAGTGGGTGCTCGACAGCTATGAGCTCGACTTTGTACTGGGCCATACCCTGCGCTCGGTGGAGATCAATTTTCTGGCGGAGTCGCGCTGCGGTGAGGAGATCGTGATCCGGTCCACTGCCGGCGGGGATGGGGTGATGGCCCATTCCATCCTGCGGCTGGCCGATGGGGTCGAGCTTTGCCGGATCCGGATCGGCTGGAGCGGATAACCGCCTGGCAGCCTGGGAAAAAGGATGCAAATTCGCCAGTTTTCCCTTGTTTTTGCCTGCATCAATGGCTATTTTTAAAAAGGCTGTTCATGACTGGCTAACGGCGGGGAGACGGAATGAATCTGACCTGGCCCATCATTCCGGATCACATTACTCTGGATGGTCCGGACCACAGCGACCGTAACAAGAATGCCTTGAATGGCATTGGCATCCTCAAGAATGATTTCCTCCGCGGGCTCTTGACCGAAATCGCCAGTGCCCTGCGTAACCCCACCACCATCCTCGAATTTCCCCCAGGAAATAATCCCCCGGTTCGCACCGATTCGATCTCCATTCATTTCGATCTGCATCCGCCTTGCCGAACCTTCCGGGACGCGACCGATACGTGTTACTGTAACCGGTGTGATATCCTTCACGCCAACCTGTTCAAGCGTCTGGATGAGGAGCATCTCGCCGAAGCGGTGGAGGAACGGATCAGCGGAGCCGATTATCAGGCGGCCTTCGAAGAGGAATTCAAGAATGTCAGCGATATCCACGTCCAACGATCCGGAAAGAACTGCTACCTGAGTTATACCTGCCCTATCCTGGGCTATCGCGAGTTGCTCTTCCCGGTGATTTTTGAGAAAAAGGTCATCTCGGTGATGTTCGTCGGTCAGCTCCTGGTCGAAGGATTCATTGAGCAGGGCAAGGAATTCAGATCAAGATTTTTTGAAAAACACCCTGATTGTTTCGATTTCTACAATCAAACCAGTCCAGCCAAAATCAGCCCCGATCTGATCGAGCAGATCGACCTGGAATGGCGCAGGGATAATCGCAATATCCTCACCTCTGATGCCCTCCATACCCTGATAACCCAGGCTTTCAGGGAATTGGAAAATCTGCAGTCCACGCTCTCCACCGAAATGAACTCCATCCGGGCCAATTTTCTCACATCACGGGTCAATACGTATATCCAGCATGTTCGTGAAAGCATCAAAGGAAGCACGCTGACCGGAGAAGAGGCGCTTTCCAGATTCTGGAAAAAAATCGAGGCCACTCTCGGCCAAATGCGCAAGGATTTTCCGGCGAAACACGTCATCATTTTTGCCAAGAGCTCGTTCTCCCAGGAAGCTCCCACCGAACTGGAATTGGTCAGCGGCACGGGATTATCGCACAATTCCTACAAGCGCTTTTCCTACCGTGTCGCCAACCTGCCGGACGAGGAGAGGCATGACAGCTGCACCTCGCAACAGTATCCTGAACTGCTCGATCGTTTGCAGGGCAGCAAGATGGATCATGAAATCGATCTGATTCGGATATTTCCCACACCGCTGGTTGGGCATCTGCTCTTCATCATCTGGGTTCGTTATGATAACACCCGGTGGCCCAGGCTCACGCACCCGGATCCCGCTGAGCATTTGTTCAATCAGACGATCCCTGCTTTTTATACTTTCCTCTCCCATATCTATTCATCGATCTGGGCCCATCTGGCCATGGAGTCTTTGAGCAACACCTTCCGGATTCTCGGCCATGAGATCGGGCAGCTCATGTTCGGTATGGATGGTCTGCGCAACCAGATATTTCTCAATTTTTCGCCCTCGCGCGATGTGCCTGAGGAAAAGATCAAGGTTCTGAACGAGGATTTTCGCGGATTTCTCGCGCAACTCCATTTTTTGACGGACGGCGCCCGCCGGATCGTCAGCGATTTTGCCACTCCGCAAAAGGAACTGTTTTGGGCCTTCAAGGAGATACTCTACAAATGGCAGAATACCTACCGTCTTGAGACCGAAAAACGGAAAATACAGATCAAGGTCGAGCCCATCAACCGCAATGATCCTTACCGCCCAAAGATCTATGGCGATGTGATCTTGCTTGAGGAACTGCTTTACAACCTGGTGAACAACGCCATCAAATACTGTTTTCCCGGTACCAATATTCATATTGATTGCCGAAAGGAAGACAGTTCACTTTACAGTGATCATATCATCTTCGTCACGGATTACGGCATCGAATTCGACAAGAATGCCACCCATTTCGAACGGTACAGGCGGGGTGAGAACGTCAAGGGCATCGAGGGATTTGGCATCGGCCTTTATCTGTCCAACAAGATCGCCCGCGCTCATGGGGGCAAGATCAAGGTGATCTGCACTTTTCTGTCGGAGTTTAACATCCCGATGCTGGAGCAGACACTGAGAAAAATTTCGCGCAGTGAAGTCGTACTACCGCAGGCGGAGGTCGCCGCCATGGAGGAAGAGGTGCTGCGACTGCGCCAAAACGGTGTTTTGAACAAGGTGGTCGCCCGCACTATGGATGGCCGAACGATTTACGAGCCCAAACCGGACGAGGTTCTTCAATTCTACAATAAACCAACCTATGAAGTCAAGATCAAAGTGCATATCCCATCCAAGGAGTGTGCTCAATGAATATTCTCTTTCTGGAAGACCGCGGTTCCGTATCTTTCTACCTGAAGGAAAATTTGCATAACAGGGGGCATGTGGTCTACGAGGCCTCCTCGATCCCAGAGGCGACCTCAATATGGCGGGAGAACAAGATCGACTGCCTGATCGTGGATCTGAATTTGACGCCGGAAGGATTGACCGAGGAGGAAATCGAGTTGACCAGGAACGGCCTGCTGACTGGCTGGATCTGGCTGAAGCGGCACATTTTTCCCGATCATCCTTTGATGAAAAAAAGGACAATCATTCTTTCCGAGTATCTGGCTGAACTGGACCGGCTGGGGGATCCGGATGCCAAATTGGTCTCCCGGATTAAAAAAAGGGCTTACCCCAGTCCCATCGAAGAGATCGGAACGCGACTGCAGATGTTTCAGACGCAAAACTAGACAAGAGGCCGAAATGAATGCCAACCCTCAGTGGTTCAACAATGTTATCGATATCGTGCTGGGTTTGCTGTTACTGATCATGCTGCTGCTTCTCATCCTGCTGGTCGTTCTCGGTTATTATAATTTCGCGCAAAACAATACCAGGGTCGCCGATACCCTTGCACGAATCGCAGAGCCGGCTCTCGCTGGTGAGGGCGCCAGCCCGCAAGGGACTAGCAGCCTCAGGGCGGATCTGCATGCCTTGAGCCGCAGCGCCTTTGATGCCAACACCCTGACCTACCTGTTCGAGATTTTCACCATTGCCCTCATTTCTGGCGGCCTCTACCTGCTCAATCGCTCCCACCAGGAATCACGTGAGATGAAGCGGCGGAGCAAACAGGCCAGGGAACAGATAGCTTCCATCAGCCCCTTCCTCGGGGCAACCCAGCTTTCGGTCTATCTCAATAATTCATTCTCCTTCGCCTATTTGCTCTCGACTCTCTGTCTTCAGGAGCAGGAGAATATCGATATTATTACAAAACTAAGGGATACCCTCACCGATACCAACAGAAAACTGGCGGACTATCTCCAGCAGTCCGCTTCGATCAAAGAGAACACCCTGCCAGCGATCTATCTGGATTACATGGGCTATATCAAAGCCAACCTGGGAAAAATCCCCGAGCAGGATAGTGCGATCATTCTTGAGGCCAACCAGATCGAAAGCCAGCTCAACATGGCTTTTAAAACCAGACCGTGGATGAGCCCTATTTAACCTGAACGGTCCGATGCGCAGCGCTATCAACCGTGCATATGGAGATCAATATGAGAGTGCTCACCATACTGGCCATTCTGCTCCTTCTCGTCCTGGCCGGATTTGCGTATTATCACTATTGCATCGATACCCTCGCTCTCTCCGAACTGGTGAACAAACCCACCCATCCGGCGGCCGCTCTCATGGTCACTCTGCTTGATTTTGATACCGGGATCACCCGATGGGAGGTGATTCGTTTGAAGAGCAAGATCAAAAGGTGGCAGCAAGAAGAAGCCAGGATCTCACTCATCCACGATCAGGAGCGCCGTACCGCCGAGCTGGAACGGTTGACGGCCGATATGCTGCGGGATAGCACAGTGAACAAGATTGTCAAAAAAGTGCTGGGGGAGAGGAGAAAGGGATTGCAGGGCCTCCTGCGGGAACTTGATGATCTCATGGCGGGATGAGGGCACGGCCACTCATGATAAAGGGCGGACGCGAGATGACTCGCGCCCGCCCTTTGCGTTAATACGGCATCGCCAGAGGGCGCAGCCGATCTCAGGCTTTGCTTTTGCTGAAATGCGCCTCGATCTCTTCCAGGGTCTTGCCCTTGGTCTCGGGCAGGAAAAAGGCGACGGTGATGAAGTAGATCACGGTGCAGCCGGCAAAGATGAAGAACATCGTCGCATAGCCGTGTTTGCCGACCGTGGGCAGAAAGACCGCAGCGATGGTGGTCGAGACCGCCTGATTGATCAGCAGGGCGATGCTCATACCGTTGGAGCGGATGCGGGTCGGCATCAACTCCGAGAGGGCCAGCCACACGCAGATCCCCGGTCCCACGCCGAAAAAGGCGATGAAGATGAAGAGCAGGATGGCGATGGCCCAGCCGCGCCCCGGCGAGGGCATCGGCGTGATCAGGGCGTTCTCGATCTTGAGGGGCGCACTCTGGGCGGCCTTGAGGTCGGCAAAGGGATTGGTGAAGAAGGCGACGGTTTTGTTGGCCGGCAGGCTCGCGGCGCGGTCGATGGCGATCGGTTTGGCCAGGGTGTCGGTCGACCGTATCACCTTGGTGGCCGCCCGGAAATCACCATAGGAATAGATGACGATCATGCTGCTGGGCTGACCGGCGATGGCCGCACCGGCCTCGCCCTTGTCCGCCAGCAGCCGTTGCGCTTCCTCGGGATTGTAGCTCAGGTTCAAACTCTGATCCGCCGCCACCTGCTGCTGGACCGCAGCACGGACGTCGAGACGGTGACGTTCGACACCATTGAAAAGCAGGGCGACCGCAATGAGTGAGAGGACGATGCCGGCGGTGCCGATCGAGAGCAGGAATTTGCGGCCCTTCTTGTCGACCAGCATGACCCCGACGATGGTGATGAAAAAGTTGACGGCCGTGAGGATGACGTAACCCCAGTGGGCGGCAACATCGGAGAGGCCGGCCTGAATGAGGATGGTTGCGTTGTAGCCGATGATCGAGTTGATCCCTGTCGCCTGGTTACAGGCCAGGATGATGCAGGCGAGCAGGAAGGGGATGACATATTTGCGCTTGAGCAGGGATTCCTTGATCGCCTGGCCGTTGAGCGTTTTGGACTTGCGCTCCGCAGCGAGGCTCTCCTCCATTTCATGCAGCTCGATCTCGGTCTGTTCCTGGCTGCGCGATCGCAGCAGGGCCGTGCGGGCGGCTTCGGTTTTGCCGCGGCTGTAAAGCCAGCGCGGCGACTCGGCGACGATAAAACTGCCGATGACGAAGAGCAGGCCCGGGAGCAGCGAAATCCAGAATATACCACGCCAGGCGGCATCCTTGGCGGCGAAGAGCCGCACGGCATCCCCCAGAGCGGCGATCCGGTCCAGGCGGATGCTGTAATACATCGCAATCAGGGCCGCCGCCATGATGCCGAGCGTGAGCAGCCACTGGAAAATGCCGGTTCCCTTGCCGCGGCTCGAGGCGCTCAGGCACTCCGCCAGATAGAGGGGCACCACCACGCCGATGAGGCCGGCGCTGATCCCCTGCAGCAGCCTCCCGAGCACGAGGGGTCCATAGCCCTGTGCGAGGGCGATGGAGGGAATGCTGACGACGAAGAGCAGCCCGCTGAGGATCATCAGCTTTTTGCGTCCCATCCAGTCGGCCAGCATGCCGGCGAAAAGGGTGGAAATAACGCTGCCGAGCAACACCGCGGCGACGATGAAGGAGAGCTGTCCGGCATTCAGCCTGGAGGTGGCTTCCAGATAGGGCAGGGCACCCGAGATGATACCGACATCAACCCCGTAGAGCAGACCTCCCAGTCCTGCGACCAGCAGCAGGAAACGGTTGTACCCCTTCTTTTCCGATGCGATGGCTGTTGCCGCCATGGTTTACCCTTTCCGTTTGATATCCATTTCAGACCTTGGCAATGATTTCCTGGACCAGAGCCGTCATCTCCGCCTCGTGCTGCTCGATGGAGGCGACCAGGGTGAGCTGGTTGCGGGCGCGGACCAGGTTGTGCTCCGGATACTGGATCTTGTAATAGGTGTCGCCGTTGAGATAGTCCCCGAGAAAACGAATGCCCTGTTCGAAGGTGATCAGCCTGCCGCTCAGGACGAGATGATCGATCTCGGTGCGGTTGAGAAAATTCCGGCCGACCGAGAGATAGCCGCGGACCAGCGCTGTGAACATCTCGAGGTCGATGCGCACCCGGCTGAGATCCGCTTCGTCCTCGGCGGCGGTACAGGAGGAACTGCGCACCATGTCGCCGAAGTCATAGAGGGCGCTGCCCGGCATGACGGTGTCGAGATCGATGACGCAGAGGGCCTCTCCGCTGGTGTCGTCGAGGAGGATGTTGTTGAGCTTGGTGTCGTTATGGGTGATGCGTTCGGGAATGCGTCCCTGCTGCATCAGATCGACCAGCACCGGAGCGAGGTCGCGGCGGGCAAGGGCGAAATCGACCTCCTCGGCGACGGCAGCAGCGCGGCCGGCGCGATTTTCTGCGACCGCCTGCGCAAAATCGGCAAACCGGGAGGCGGTGTTGTGAAAGTTGGGGATGGTCTCATGGAGGCGGCCGCCCGGTAGATCGACCAGCCCCTCCTGAAAGCCGGCAAAGGCGGCCGCGGTGAGAAAGGCCTGATCCACCGACTCGATGACATCGCAGGTGTGGGTGCGCTCGACGAGCTGACAGAGCCGCCAGCAGCCGCCGTCGGACCCGGTGGCGGTGTAGCCGCCTCCCCGCGCGGGCGCGAAGGTGAGAACCCGGCGCTCAAGATCGGCAGCGCCGGCCGCTGCCAGCTTGCGGCGCTGATGCCCGGTGACCCGCAGGATGTTGTCCATCAGCTGGTCGGGGTGTTTGAAGATGGCGGTGTTGATACGCTGCAGCACATAGCAGCGCAGGCCATCTTCCTGGCGATACTCGAGGCGGTAGGTGTCATTGATGTGGCCGGAGCCGAAGGGGCTGCCGCCGGCGAATTCGCCCGGCAGCGTAAAGGCCGCGGCGATCTCCCTGAGTTGGTCCTGTGTGAGTTCCTGGCGCATGATCGGAGGCTTTCCTTATGTTGACAGGGCAATATAGCGATTCGACAACATTCAAATCAATCAAAATCTCCGGCGCCGGGCAAAGCCGGCTTGCGGGCTGGCGGGTCGGCGCCAGAGGATGGGCTCCGGCGCCGGGCAGGGCCGGCTTGCGGGCCGGCTAGAGGATGCTCCCGATCTCGCGGAGTTCCTCTTCAGAAAAATCGAGATGGTTGAGCGCCGCCAGACTGTCCTCCAGCTGGGCGACGCTGCTGGCGCCGATCAGGGCCGAGGTCATCTGCGGCAGGCGCAGCACCCAGGCGATCGCCATCTGCGCCAGTGACTGGCCGCGGCGCTGCGCCAGTTCGTTGAGCCGCCGCACCTTGCTCAGGTTCTCCTCGGTGATATGCTCCGGCCGCAGGAAGCCGTGCGGCTTGCTCGCCCGCGAGCCGGCGGGGACACCCTCAAGATAGCGGCTGGTCAGGAGTCCCTGCGCCAGGGGGGAGAAGGCGATGCAGCCCATGCCCTCGCGCTCGAGCACCCCGGTCAGCCCCTCCTCGATCCAGTGATTGAAGAGGTTGTATTTGGGCTGATGGATCAGGCAGGGGGTGCCGAGATCGCGCAGGATGGCGGCCGCGCGCTCGGTCATCTCGGCGGAATAGTTGGAGACGCCGGCATAGATCGCCCGGCCGCTGCGCACCGCCTGGTCCAGGGCGGCCATCGTCTCCTCCAGCGGGGTATCCGGATCGGGGCGGTGGGAGTAAAAGATGTCGACATACTCGAGCCCCATCCGCTTGAGGCTCTGATCGAGGCTGGCGAGGAGATATTTGCGCGAACCCCACTCCCCGTAGGGGCCGTTCCACATCCAGTAGCCGGCCTTGGTCGAGATCACCAGCTCGTCACGCCAGGGACGGAGGTCCTGGGCGAGGATCTTGCCGAAAGTCTCCTCCGCCGACCCGGGAGGCGGCCCATAGTTGTTGGCCAGGTCGAAGTGGGTGATGCCGAGATCGAAGGCACGGCGCACGATGGCACGGCCGGTCTCGAAGCTGTCGACCCCGCCAAAATTGTGCCAGAGCCCAAGGGAGACCACCGGCAGCTTGAGTCCACTGCGGCCGCACCGGCGGTAAATGTCTCTCTCGTAGCGCTTCTCATCGGCTTGATAAGGCATACCTGCTCCTCCTGGTTAGGACCATCATCGGGGTATATATCGGGTTGTCATTTCGATCTGCATCGCCTCCCCCTGCCGGTTCAGCTGGTAATCGAGGATGATAAAACGGTTATCAGCGAATTCCGCCTGCTTGCGCTGCAGGAGGAAGCGCATCAGCGCCCCGATCCGCGCCGCCTCCGCCGGCTCGAGCTGCGCAAGCATCTCCGCCAGCTGGCGCTCGCGTTCGCTTGCGCTCTCGAGTGAGAGATTCCAGGCGAAGATGGCATAGCTGATCGCCTCCTCGCGCGCGGTATAGCTCTCGCAATAGGCGAGCATCGGCTCGGCAAAACGGATGATCACCCGTGCCAGATCCGATTCGGCCACGCCGTAGCGGGCGAAATTTTCCTGCGGTGTCGGTTCCTGCTCATCGTGTTGGGTCATTCTCTGCTCATGGTTTGGACCATCCCAGTGCCTTGCGCAGGGCGAGCTCCTCCTCCATGGCCTGCAGCAGCCCCTCCGCCCCCGGCTTGGGTCGCTTGTTACGGCCGAGATCGAGGCGGATGCTCTCGATCTCCCGGGAGAGCCTGCGGTTGGAATGCTTGGCCAGCATCGTATTGAAGGCCAGTTCACTGAAGAAACCGCCCGGAGGCCCGGCAGGGCCGAGGACGAGCAGGTCCTCGCCGGCGCGGGTGGCAGCGACATAGGCGACCCGCCGTTCTTCCTCGATCTCCTCCTCGGGAGAGGAATCCGGGCCGTTGAAATTGTAGAGGATCACATGGCGGAATTCCCGCCCCTTGGCCGCATGGATGGTCGAGAGGGTGACGCCCGCAAAGCCGGCTGCTGGCGGCGGCTGAGGAGGGTCGGGATTGGCCAGGGCGCGGTCGAGCGCGTCATAGAATTCGCGGATCGAGGCAAAGGAGGAGGCGACACTGATCAGGACCTCGAGCAGCACCTCGAGGCCCGCCTCGTCCAGGGCCATGAAGGGCCGCTTCTGCTGCTGATAAAAATCGGGCAGACCGACGATCATGCTCAGATGAGACAGATAGGCGTCCGGTTTTTGCTTGCGCGCGATCAGTTCGCGCAGATAACGCAGGTCGCCGAGATAGCTCTGGAGCGCCTGGCGCAGCCAATCCTCCAGCTCCTCCGATTCGGCCGCGTAGGCCAGATCCTCTTGCGTCGTGATGCCGTTGATGAAATGGTTGGGAAAGAACCGGTTGGGGCGTTTGAGCGTCCGGCGCAGGGCCTCGACGGGCGCCGCCTCGCCCTTGAGGATCACGGCAAGCCAGGCATGGAGGTCGCGGCCGGCGGCTGTCTGCGCCAGGCCGCTGCCGTCGACCGGGGTGTGTAGCACGCCGGCGGCATCGAGAAGGATCGCGGCGACATACTTGTAGGCGTGGTAGCGGAAGAGGATGGCACAGTCGCGCCAGTCGCCGCCGGCCGTCCGGCGCGCGCTGATCCAGCCGGCGGCCTGCCGGGCCTGCTCCCAGAGCGAACCGCAGCGGGCAAACTCGACACACCCCGCCGGGGCCGCCGGCGGCGTCGCCATCGGCTTGGCGACGCGGTGGCGGTTGTGGCCGATCAGCCAGCCGGCATGGCGCACGATCGCCTGGGCCGAGCGATAGTTGGTGGTCAGGGTGCAATCGACCGCCCCGCCATACCGCCGGGTGAAATCAAGAATGTGGCGCACCTCGGCACCGCGCCAGCCATAGATCATCTGGTCGTCGTCGCCGACGACAAAGAGATTGTTCTGCGGCAGGGCGAGGAGGTTCATCAGCAGGATCTGCGCAGCATTGAGATCCTGGAATTCGTCGACCAGAACAAACTGAAAGCGTTCCTGCAGCTCCTGGCGCAGCCCCGGGCGTTCGAGCAGCAGCACCAGGGGGAGGTAGATCATGTCATCGAAATTGCAGAAATGGTGCTGCTTTTGCAGCCGGAGGAACGCTCTGAAGACCGGCGCGAAGGGGAGGCTGCCCTCTTCGGTCTCGGCGGTCATTTTCTGCTCGAGCAGCAGCTCCATCTTGGCGCGGTTGAGGGCGGCCAGAAAGGGCTCGAGGACGTCCTGATTGCGCCGCTGGGTCAGCTGATGATGCGGGGCGACCGCCTGCTGCATCAGCTGCCGCAGTTTTTCCTGCTCGCTGCGGCCGTCGTAGCTCCAGTTCAGGACACGGCGGATGATCTCATAGCCGAAGCCGTGGAAGGTGCGCACGACCACCCCCGGCTCGTGCAGGCGCCGGGCGACGGCGATGCCGCGGCTTTGCAGCCGGGCGACCATCTCGTCGGCGGCTTTCTTGTTGAAGGCCAGGGCGATAATCCGGCCGGGTTCGATCCCCTGGTTGAGCAGATGGATGATCCGGTTGATCAGGGTGCGGGTCTTGCCCGAACCCGCCGGCGCCAGCACCCGGATCGGGCCGAAGAGATGATCGATCGCGGCGCGCTGGCT
>CAYTCI010000097.1:0-13296 GCA_964436305.1 uncultured Cytophagia bacterium
CATCACCGACGCCTCCTGTTATTTCGCCGGCATGGCCCAGTATCAACTGCGTGATTTCCCCAAGGCGATGGAAAACCTGACCCTGGTCTCGATTAAAAGTCCCTGGTACCCCTTCGCCCAGTATAACCTCGCCCTGGCACAGATGCGCATGAAACAGGTGCCGCGTGCGGTGACCACCCTGCGCCTGCTCGGCGATTTGCCGGTCGAGAGCGAAGCGGTGCGCAACCTGATCGATGAAAGTCACCTGACCCTGGGTTACCTCTTTTACGAGCTCGAGCGCTATCGCATCGCCTACGAGCAGTTCCAGCTGGTGTCGCCGACCCATGAGCATCGCGACGAGGCGTTGCTCGCGGCCGGCTGGTGCCAGGTACAGCTCGGCAATCTGAATGCGGCGATCAAGCCCCTCACCCAGCTCCTGCTCAATCATACCGGCAGCGCCAGCACGGAGGAGGGGCTCTTTCTCCTCGGTCGCTGCTTCATGAAGCTGAAGCGCTACGATCACGCCATCCGGGTCTATGACCACCTCATCGCCCTCTTCCCCAGCAAGGAGGAGATGCCGACGATCACCCGCGAAGTGCAGCGATCGCTGCTGGATGAGGGGATCGAGGTTGAAAAGATGCAGACCGATCTGCTGATCATGGAGAGTGAGCTGATCGATGCCCTGCCGCTCCAGGTCACCTGGCCCGAGATGCCCCCCGAGCTGCGCGACCAGCGTCAGCAGCTGATTGAGCTGCGCCAGGGTTTGCTCCGCCGCATCCAGGAGGAACGGGTGCGGGTCAATCAGCTGGTCGACGAGATGGACGAGCTGCGCCGCATGACACGGCGCAAGGAGTCGCGGATGGATTGGCGCGCCTATGCCGAGTTCGGCAAGTCGCGCGCCCTTTTTATGCAAAGCATGCAATAAGCTGGATGGTGATGATGGTTCTGCCGTTTAAAACCTCTTTTCCGTACCGCCTCGCACGGCATTGGTGCCGCACGCTATGGGGCGTGCACGGGCTGCTGCTGGGCGGCTGGCTGCTGGCCGTGCTCCCTCCGCCGGCAGCCGGGCAACAACCGGCCTCGATCGTCGCCGGCGTCGTCGCGGAGAGCGGCGAGGACCTCGCCAAACTGAACCGGATCATCCTCGAGCACGAGACCTTGCTGCAAAAGTACCCGAAGAGTGATTTCACCCCGACTGTACTGCTGCAGCTGGCCCAGCTCTACCAGCGCCAGTCGGCGGCGCTTTTCCAGCAGCAGATGGAAAAATATGAGGCGGATCTTCAGGCCTTCGAGCGCAAGGAAATCCTCGACGAGCCGGCTCTGCCCCGCGCCAATATGGAAAAAAGCATCCGCCTCCTCGAGCAGCTGGTCGACCAGTACCCCAAGGTCGCCTTCCGCGATAAGGCCCTCTATATGCTGGGTATGTCCTATCTGCAGCAGGGCAACCGCGTCCGGGCCCAGCTCTGCCTCGAACGGATCATCAGCGAATTTCCCAAATCGGCCATCACCCTCGAATCGCACTTCCGCATCGCCGAGTTCTACTTTGACCGCCGCGAGTATGCCCCCGCCATCGAGCACTATCAGGCCCTGCTGGAGCAATGGGACAACCCCTACTTCGATATGGCCCTCTACAAACTCGGCTGGTCCTATTACTCACAGGGGGATTATCCCCATGCCATTACCAGTTTTATCTATCTGCTCGAAGATATGGCGCTGATCGAGCGGACCGATTCGCAACAGCTCAGCCGCTCCCGGGCGGACCTGAGCTCGGAGGCGATTCAGTACGTCGCCAGCTGTTATGCCGAATACGGCGGCCCGGCCGCGGCACAGAATTTCTTCTCCTCGCGCACCGAAAAATCCTATACCCTGCCGATCCTGGTTCAGCTGGCGGCGCTCTACCAGAAGCGCGCCTACTATCCGGAAGCCATCGCTGCCCAGGAGGTCCTCCTCAGCCTCTATCCCTTTTACGAAAAAGCGCCGGAGCTTTTGCAGCAGATGGTCGATGATTACGAAGCGGATGGCCGCAAGCCCCAGGCGATCCAGACGCGGGAACGGATCGTGCAGCAGTTCGCCCCCGGCAGTTTCTGGCTGCAGGAGCATCCCGCGGGCCCGGTCTACCAACGAGCGGACAGCCTGGCCCGGGTCACCTTACGCGGCCTCGGGCTCTACTACCAGTCGGAAGCCCAGCGCAGCGGCCGTGTCCGCGATTATCAGGTCGCGATTGAAAAGTACGAGGATTATCTCGAAAAATACAGCACCGCCCCCGACGCAGCGCAGATCCAGTATCTGCTCGCCGAGTGCAACTATGGCCGCAGCGACTTTGCCGGAGCGATCGCGGCCTATACCGCCGTACTGACGCACTATGACACGACCCGCTACCGCCATGATGCCGCCTACAATCGGGTTCTCTGCTATTATCAACTGCTCGGCAGCGACGCAGGGGGCGATTCTTCGGAAGTTGCCATTCCCCGGTTCATCGGCGAGAGCGATACCGTGCGCCTGGCGGTTTCGCGGCCCTCGGAGCGCGGCCTGCTGCTGGCGGCGAATGAATTCATCACCCTCTTCCCCGAAAGCCGGAATCATGATCAGGTGCTGATGAAGCTGGGCGAGACCCTCCACGAGATGTATCAGTATGCCGCAGCGGCGCGGGTCTACAAGCATGTGGTCGACCTCGGAGCGCAGCGTCCCTATTATCTCAGCGCGGCCCTCAACGCGGGACAGTGTTACTTTGATGACAATCGCTTTGAGGAGGCCGATCGCTGGTTCACGGCCTTGCAGGAGCAGTTTCCGGACTCGGCGCATTATCGCGAGCGCGCCGGCCGCCTTGGCACCCTGGCGAAATTCAAGATCGCCGAAGGGCTGGCGGCATCCGGCCAGGCCGAGGCCTCGGCCCGGCTGATGCAAACCGTGGCGTCAAGTGCCGCTGAGGCCCCGTTGCGCGACCGCGCCCTGTTCGAGGCGGCCGCCCAGTTCCAGAAACTCAACCAGCCCATCGCGGCCGCCGAGGCGCTCGAACAACTGGCCGCGCAGCAGCCCCCCTCGACTCTGGCGGACGAAGCCCTCTACCGCGCGGCGGTGCTGCGCGAGAACAACGGCGACTATCCAGCCGCCGCCCGGAATTATATCACCCTGTGCGACAGCTGGCCGGCCTCGCATTTTGCCCAGCGCAGCCTCAAATCCGCCGCCCTCTGTCAGGAAAATCTGCAAAACTGGGGCGAAGCCGAGCAACTCTATAGCCGTTTTGCCCAAAGCTACCCCGACTCCCTGGTCGACCTGGTCGAATGTTTGACCAAGGCGGGCGAGATGGCCGGCAAGGGCGGCGATCAGGCCGGAGCACGCCGCTATTATGCCCGGGCGGTGCAGCGCTGGCAGCAGAGCGGCAACACCGGCGCGGAGATCGATCCCTATTACGTCGCGCAGGCGCAGTTTATGCTCGGCGAGCTGCTCTTCAGCGAATACGCTCAGATCACCCTGCAGCCGCCCTTCGAACGCAGCATGAAACGCAAGGTGGCCAAGTTCAATGAGGTCTTTGCGGCCTACAAGGCCACCCTCGAATATCAGATCGCCGACTGGTCCACCGCCGCCTCCTATCGTATTGGCGCCTCCTTTGAAGAGTTCGTCCGCGCTTTCATGGATTCGCCTCCGCCGCGGGGATTGAAAGGCGATGCCCTGCAGGAATACCAGTCCAAGCTGGTGGCGGCGGCCAAGCCCTACAAGGAACGCGCGCTGGAAACCTATGCCAAAATGGTCGAACAGGCCAAAGCCAACACCATCGAAAACACCTGGGTGAGCCAGAGCCGTGAACGCCTGCAGGCCCTGCGCACGGAGCTGGGAATCGCACCAACCCCCGCAGCCGAGCCGGCCGTCGACGATCCGGCACCCGCGCCATCCGCGACGCCTGCCCAGCCGCAGCCGGAGGGAACCAAACCATCATGACCCCGACGACTCCCAGGGCCCTGCGCCCGGCCGTGCTCCTCCTCGCCCTGCTCCCTGGCCTCAGCGGTCTGAGCTTCGGGCAGGAGCAGAGCCTCTTCCTAGCGGATTCAAGCCGGCAAGCCTCCACCGTCGCCGATACCACCGCCCCGGCCCGCGATGGCACCCGCCTCTTCAATGCCATGACCGCCGAGACCGCTTCCACCTCGGCGCAGGATTCCCTGCGGCTGCTCGATCCGCGCTCCTCCCTGCCGGATTCGCTGCGCGACGACGACCACTCCTTCCGCCTCTTTCTTGACAAGATCGAGGTCGAGGGCAAGCTCGAGAAGCCCCAGGCGATATTCATCATTCCCGGCGGCGATCCCGAAATCGACGATATTGAAATCAAACGCTCCTTTTTTGAAGAAATCTTCCGGCCGGTAGCGCCCTCGGCGCACCTCGGTCTGAAACAGAAACCCTCCTCCACCAGCAAGCGCAAAGACGTCTTTCCCTGGTGAGGCGATGATGAGGACGTAATGCAGCAGGATAGTAAAAAACAACGCCGGCAGCTGGAGCAGACCCGGGAGCAGCTCGCTGCTCTCCAGAGCGCCTTGCACGAACGGCTCTTCACCCTCTATCGTGACCACGGTCTGATCGAAAAACGCGCCGAACTGCAGGACCCGGCCGTCCGCCAGCGCTGTCTCGCCCATCCCTTCGATGGCGTCACCCGCAGCGAACTGGAGGTCATCGTCGCCCAGCTCCGTCCCCTCGGCGAGGGGATGGCCCGGCTCAAGACCGAGATCGATCAGCTCAAACGCCAGGAGAGCGAGGAGCGCAAGGTTCACTATGAGGTGCCGCCGGTAGCCCAGCCGGCATTCCAGCAGCCGGTCCGCGACACCGGGCTGCAGGAACTCAAGCGCTACAGCCGCAAGTACATGATCTGGGCCCTGGGCATCGCCGCCGCCATCGAGTTCTTCGCCCTCGGCGTCTACTGGCTGGTCGTCTATTTGCAGCCCGAGGAGGCCCTCGAGAAAAAGGTGCGGATCACCAAATATATCGAGCTGGAACCGCCCCCCTCGATCGCCGAGGATCTGAATCAGCCCATCGGCGGCGACAATCTCCTCGGCGGCAGCACCTCGGGCATCATCGGCGTCCTCGGGGTGATCGTGCCGGTGAGCGACAAGGACAAGAAGAACAACGGCATCGAATTTCTCGTCAGTGACAATTCCATCCAGGATCTCGACCGGCTGCTCTCGCAGACCAAGCTGCGCGGCGGCAATGGCGGCGGGGGTGAAGGGGGACTCGGGCTCGGTCAGGGCAATGGCAGCCGCGGCCGCAGCTCCGCCGACCAGGCCAACGACCAGGTCGTCCTCGACGAGTTCAACGTCGCCGCCCTCGGCAATGTCGATCAGCTGATCACCGAAGCCAAGGGGGTCGAGAGTGTCAAGCTGGAAAAGAAGGGCCAGGTCGCCATTCAGGCCCCGGGCGAGATCCGCGGCTCCGAGACGGCCCGGGTGCAGCGTTCCGCCGATGCGGTCATGGGGGTGATCAACGCCCAGCAGGCGCGGATGATGTACATCTATAACAAGCATCTGCGCCTCCATCCGGATATGCGCGGCAAGCTCAATGTCGATCTGACCATCGAGGCGGACGGCTCGGTCTCGAACATCGCAGTGCTCGAGAGCAACATCGGCGAGGAGGAGTTCGTCCGCGAACTGCTCGGCCTGCTGCGCCGCCTGCATTTTGAAAAAATCACTGCTGGCTCGGTCACCGTCAACCTTCCCCTGGTCTTCAACCGAACGGAATAATCGCCGCCTATGAATCCGAGAACCGCCCGACTGACCCGTCTGGTTTTACTGATCGCGATCACCCTGACCATCGAACTGATCGGCTTGCCGCAACCCCTGACCGGCCCGCTGGTCAATCTGATGCTGGTGCTGACCACCCTGATCTCGGGAGTGAGCGGCGGGATCGCCCTGGGCGCGATCACCCCGCTGATCGCCCTGATCCGCGGTCAGCTGCCGCCGGTGCTGGCTCCCTTCGTCCCCTTCATCATCAGCGGCAACGCCCTCTACGTCCTCCTCTTCGGTGCCGTTTGCGGCCGGCCAACCGCCTCCCCGCTGCACTCCTGGCGCGCCTGGAGCGGGGTCGTTGCGGGATCGACCGCCAAGTTCCTCTGGCTGCTGCTGGCCGCGCGTTTGCTCATGCCCTTGCTGCTCTCCCGCACCCTGCCCGAGAAGCTCATCACCATGATGACCTTGCCCCAATGGATCACCGCCCTGCTCGGCGGTGCCCTGGCGCTGCTCTTTTACGCCCTGCTCCTGCGCCGGCGCATCCTCACACCGCTTTCTTGATCACCTCCCGCGGCACCCTGTGCTATTTTGTTGAATTTGTCGCTTTTTTTTCGTACCATACAGGTCTGCTTGCCGTCAACCAATCGAGGTCGATCCGGGCTCATGTCCAGTGCAATCGAGATCATCGGGGCGCGCACCCATAATCTCAAGAATATCTCCGTAACCCTGCCGCGCAACCAGCTGGTGGTGATCACCGGGGTTTCGGGCTCGGGCAAATCCAGTCTCGCCTTTGACACCCTCTACGCCGAAGGTCAGCGCCGTTATGTCGAGTCGCTCTCTGCCTATGCGCGGCAATTTCTCGAGCGGATGGAACGGCCCGACGTCGACCGGATTCAAGGCATCTCGCCGGCAGTGGCCATCGAGCAGAAGAATACCAGCCAGAGTTCCCGCTCCACGGTCGGCACGGCGACCGAAATCCAGGACTATTTGAGACTGCTCTATGCCCGTATCGGCGAGGCCTGGTGTCCCTCCTGCGGCCAGCCGGTGCGCCGCGAGGAGGTCCACGATGTGGTGAGCTATTTACAGGAGCAGCCGGCCGGCAGCCGCTGTACCATCACCTTCCCGCATGCCGCCGATCCGGCCAGCCTGCAGCAGCTACGGCAAAAGGGCTATTACCGCGCCCGGGTTGGTGACGACGTCCTGCCGCTGGAGCAGTTGGCAGCCGGCGTTGAGCGCGTCGATGTCATCGTCGATCGCCTGGTGACCGCCCCCGAAATGGCCAGCCGAATCGCCGATTCAGCACAGCAGGCGTTTGAGATGGGCAAGGGGCACCTCGACCTGCATTTCACCGGCGGAGTCTCGCACCCCTTTTCGCAGGGCTACGAATGCGCCCGGTGTGGCATCGTCCTGGCCGAGCCGCAACCCGGACTCTTCTCCTTCAATCATGCCACCGGCGCCTGTCCCGTCTGCAATGGCTTTGGTGATATCATCACCATCGATGAGCAGCTGGTGGTCCCCCACCCGGAGAAGAGCATCGCCGAGGGGTGCATCGCCCCCTGGACCACGCCCAGCCATCGCGAGCTGTTCGATCTGCTGCTGCGCGAGGCGCCGCAGCACGGCATCGATCCCGACACCCCCTATGCCGAGCTGTCGCCCGAGGCCCGCGCCTTTCTCTGGAATGGAGCCGGCGACTTTCCCGGTATCACGGCCTTTTTCAACTGGCTTGAGACCAAAAAATACAAGATCGGTGTGCGGGTCTTTCTCAGCCGCTATCGCGGGTATGTCACCTGTACAGCCTGTGACGGCTCGCGCCTCCGCCCCGAAGCGCTCTATTTCCGCATTCAGGGGGCGACCATCGCCGATCTCAACCGCCGTTCGCTGGAGGACCTCCTGGCGTTTTTCAACGCCCTCGTCCTCAACGAATTCGAGACGGCGGTCGCCGGCCAGATCCTGACCGAACTGTGCAAC
This sequence comes from uncultured Cytophagia bacterium, assembly GCA_964436305.1. Classification (GTDB taxonomy): domain Bacteria; phylum Zhuqueibacterota; class Zhuqueibacteria; order Residuimicrobiales; family Residuimicrobiaceae; genus JAKPUX01. The sequence goes on from CAYTCI010000097.1 coordinate 7,653, forward strand.
CGCCTGACCTACCTCAATACCATCGGCATGGGCTATCTCACCCTGAACCGGCGCACCGGCACCCTCTCGGGTGGCGAGTTCCAGCGCATCAATCTCGCCACCGCCCTCGGCGCCCAGCTGGTGGGCGGGCTCTACATTCTCGACGAACCGACCATCGGCCTGCATCCGCGCGACAGCGAAAGGCTGGTGGAGATCCTCAAGGCCCTGCGCGACATCGGCAACACGGTGGTGGTCGTCGAACACGACCGGGAGATGATGCGCCAGGCCGACCAGATCATCGATCTCGGCCCCGGCGCGGGCGCCAACGGCGGAGAGGTCATCTTTAGCGGCTCCTTCGACGAGATCCGCGTCGACGGACGCTCGCTGACCGGCGCCTATCTGCGCGGCAACAAACGCATCCCCCTGCCCGACCGGCGCCGGCCGCTCAGCGGTCCCCGGCTGCAGATCCGCGGCGCCCGCGAGCACAATCTCAAGAACATCGACCTCGATGTCCCGCTGGGCGTGATGGTGGTGGTGACCGGCGTCTCGGGCTCGGGCAAGAGTACCCTGGTGCGGGATGTGCTCTATGCGGGCATGATGAAGAAACGGGGGGCATGGAAGAAGCGGGTCGGCCTTTTCCGCAGCATCAGCGGTGACGGCTACATCGGGGATGTGGTCATGGTCGATCAGTCGCCGATCGGCCGCACGCCGCGTTCGAATCCGGCCACCTATGTCAAGGCGTTCGACCCGATCCGGCAGCTCTTCGCCGAGACCCACCGCGCCCGTGTCCGCGGCCTGAAGTCGGGCGCCTTTTCGTTCAATGTCCCCGGCGGCCGCTGTGAGAGTTGCGAAGGGGCCGGCGTGGTGCGGGTCGAGATGCAGTTCCTGGCCGACCTCTTCCTCGAATGCGACAGCTGCGGCGGCAAACGCTATCGCCGCGACATCCTCGATATCCAGTACCATGGCCGCAACATCACCGAGGTGCTGGAGATGACCGTCAGCGAGGCCCTCGACTTTTTCGCCCATGAACCGGCGGTGACCCGGCGGCTCAAGCTGCTCAAGGAGGTCGGCCTCGGCTATCTCAAACTCGGCCAGCCAGCGACCACCCTCTCCGGCGGCGAAGCCCAGCGGGTCAAGCTGGCCGCCCATCTCGGCGACAGCCGCAACAAGCAGCTCCTCTACATCTTTGACGAGCCGACCACCGGCCTCCACTTCGACGACGTTGCCACCCTGCTGCATTGTTTCAACGCCCTCCTCGCTGCCGGTCATTCGGTGCTGATCATCGAGCATAACCTCGATGTCATCAAGTGCGCCGATTACCTTATCGACCTCGGACCGGAAGGGGGCGAGAAAGGGGGAGAGGTCGTGGCCCAGGGCACGCCCGAGGAGGTCGCCGCCGCCAACACCTCCTACACCGCGGCCTACCTCAGGCCCCTGCTCGAGAAGCCCTGATAAAATAATAATTGCATCCCAGCAAAATAATTTCTATTTTCTACCCGTTTTAAGTTACTGCATTTCTCAATGAAAGAAACTGCCCATGCGCAACCTGCTGCTCTCTGTGCTTGCCCTGGCCCTCCTGAGCCAGACACCCACTGCCGCCCCTGCTGAGCCGGATTCCCTGCGTGAGGCCGAACCCGCCTGGAGCGGCGGCATCGAGATGACCGGCACCAATAACTACATCTGGCACGGCATGAGCGCTAACAAGGCGGCGATCTTCCAGCCCTACGTCTGGATCAGCCACAAGAACTTCACCCTCTCACTCTGGAGCTCCTGGGCGCTCACTACCCCCAAGGATGACATCAAGCGGCCTGAGATCGATCCCATCATCACCTACGAGTTCGCCTGGCGGAATTTCAACTTCGAGACCTATTTCAACTATTATCACTACATCGATCAGCCGGATGACCCCAACACCGGCGAGGTCGCCGGCATTGTCCGTTATCCACTCGGGATCGTGACCCTGAGAGCCGGGGTGATATGCGATGTCATGGAATATTCCGGCGCCCTCTATACTGAGGAAGCTGTGGAGATCGAAAAGGAGCTCAATAATCGCTTTACGGCCTTCGGCGCAGTAACCTTGGGCGCCGGATCGGGCCGGTTCAACAAGGCCTATCTCGGGCTGAATCGGGCCACCGCAAGCGTGCTCTCCCTGGACGCCCATGTAACCTGGACCCTTGCCTCCGGTCTTTATCTCCTGCCCTGGCTGCAATATAACCAGACCCTCAACCGCGAGCTGAAATCCGAGATGAACGACCACAGCAGCAGCTTCGGCCTGACCGCCGGCAAAGAGTTCTGATGCCCAGCCCGGATCGCATCCAGCCTTCCACAATCGGAGTACCCGCCCGCGGGTATTCATGGAGGAATTAGCGCTAGAATGGCCGAGTTTCTCGAGATTGTCAATGTATCCAAGCATTTCGGCAGCCTTTGCGCGGTCGATGGGGCCACCCTTTCGATCCGCAAAGGCGAATTTTTTTCCCTGCTCGGCCCCAGCGGCTGCGGCAAGACCACCCTGCTGCGCATGCTGGCCGGCTTCGAACAGCCCGACAGCGGACGCCTCCTCCTCGACGGCGAAGAGATCACACCCCTGCCGCCCAACAAACGCAAGGTCAATACCATTTTCCAGAGTTACGCCCTCTTTCCCCATCTGACCGTACGGCAAAACATCGCCTTTGGACTGCAGGTGCAAAAACTGCCCAAGGCCGAGATCGAGGCCGAGGTCGACAAGATGCTCGCCCTGGTGCAGCTTGAGGCGGAGGCGGACAAAAAACCCGCGCTGATCAGCGGCGGCCAGAAACAGCGGGTCGCGGTGGCGCGCGCCCTGATCATGAAACCCCAGGTGCTGCTCCTCGACGAGCCCCTGGCCGCGCTCGATCTCAAGCTGCGGCAAAAGATGCTCCTCGAACTCGACATCATCCACGATGAGGTGGGCATCACTTTCGTCTATGTCACTCATGACCAGAGCGAGGCGATGAGCCTCAGCGACCGCATCGCGGTGATGAACCACGGCCGCATCGAACAGATCGGCACACCGGCGGAAATCTATGAGGCCCCGCGCAGCAGCTTCGTCGCCGCCTTCATCGGCGACACCAACTTTTTCGAGGGCGAGGCCTGCGAACTGGTCGGCAAGGAGTACAGCCGCCTCAAGATCGAGGGCTTTCCCGATCTGGTCTGCTTCAACGACAAGAATATCTCGGCCGGCAACCCGGTCTACCTCAGCATTCGCCCGGAAAAGTTCGGCATCGGCCGGACCAAACCGGCCCTGGGCCCCAACCACAATATCGTCCCCGGCCAGGTGGAGGATGTCATCTACCTCGGCGGCATGACCAAATACTGGGTTCGCGTCGACGAGTACAAGATCGCCATCTATCAGCAGCACAACCGCTTTTACCTGGACGAGGAGCCGATCCGCTGGAATGACGCCGTCTGGATCTGGTGGCATGCGGATGACGGCTTTATGCTCGAGCGCTACAGCGAAGCCGACGAGGAGTTGATGAGCCTGCCGCCCGAAAGCGTCGGCGAAGAAGGGGGCGCAGGATGACCCGACTTCGCCGTCTCTCCGAGGGACTGGTTACCGCACCGAGCTTTGTCTGGCTCTCCCTGCTCTTCCTCATCCCGACCCTGATCGTCTTCGCCATCCTGTTCAAGCCCGCCGATCCCTATGGCGGCATCGGCTCCGGCTGGACGCTGGAGACGCTGCGCAGCCTCGGCAATCCCAACTACCCTGCCATCATCTGGCGAACCCTTTGGCTCAGCCTGGCCACCACCGCCCTGTGTCTGCTGCTCGCCCTGCCGACCGGCTATTTCATGGCCCGGGTCGACAAAAAGTGGCATAGTACCCTGCTGCTGCTGGTGATCACCCCTTTCATGACCAGTTTTCTTGTGCGCATCTTCGCCTGGAAGACCCTGCTCCACCCCGAGGGGCTGATCAAGCAGGCGCTGGTCTTTCTCGGGATCGTCCGGCCGGAGGCCACGCTGCTCTACACGCCGGAGGCGGTGCTGCTGGTCATGGTTTACACCGAGTTGCCCTTTGCCATTCTGCCGATCTTCACCGCGGCGGAGAAATTCGATTTCAGTCTGGTGGAGGCGGCGCGCGATCTCGGCGCCGGCCCGCTGACGGCTTTCTTTCGCATCTTTGTGCCCGGCATCAGCCGCGCCATCGCCACCGCCATCCTGGTGGTGCTGATCCCCGCCCTCGGCTCCTATGTCATTCCGGATGTGGTCGGCGGACCCAACAGCGAGATGATCGGCAACAAGATCGCCCAACGCGCCTTTGTCGACCGCAACCTGCCCCATGCCAGCGGTCTGGCGGCGATCCTGACCCTCACCGTGCTCCTGCCGATGATCATCTCGCTCATCATGCAGACGCGCAGCACGGAAAAACACCCGCCGGTCATCCAGGAGAAGGCATGAAAAACAGCCGTCTTCCCTTTTTCGTGACCCTTGGGGTCCTGTTTTTCTTCTATCTGCCGATCGTCGTCCTGATCGTCAATTCGTTCAACGCGGCGGCCTACGGCGGACATTGGGGCGGCTTTTCACTGCGCTGGTACCTCAAGCTGCTGGGGCAGCATGACATCCTGACGGCCCTCGAGAACACCGCCATCATCGCCGTCACCGCAACCCTGGTCTCCTGCCTGTTGGGCACCACCGCGGCCTTCGCCCTGCACTATTACCGGTCGGCGCTGCAGCGCTTCCATTTCGTCCTGATCTACACCCCGCTGGTGGTCCCGGAGATCCTCATGGGCATGAGCCTGCTGCTCGCCTTCGTCGCCCTGGGGGTCAAACTCGGGCTCTTTACCATCTTTCTCGCCCACGTCACCTTTTGCATCAGTTATGTCGCGATGATGGTGCTGGCGCGGCTGCAAGACTTTGACATGGCCGTGATCGAAGCGGCGCAGGACCTCGGCGCCAACTGGTGGGTGACCACCTGGCGGGTTCTGGCGCCAATGCTCGCCCCTGGCATCGCCTCCGGCGCCCTGCTCGCGCTGACCCTCTCGTTTGATGATTTTGTCATCTCCTTCTTCGTCGCCGGACCCGGCTCGACCACCCTGCCGATCCGCATCTACAGCATGATCAAGTTCGGCTCACCCGCCGTGCTCAACGCCCTCTCGACGATCCTGCTGGTGGTGACCTTTACGCTGGTCTGGGCCAGCCAGAAACTTACCTCTAACAAGGATGTGGCCAGATGAAACCCTACGCACTCCTCGTGATGGCTCTCGCCGGACTTGCCCTCCTGGCGGGCTGCCAATCCGCAAGCACCGATCTCCATCTCTATACCTGGGCCGATTACATCAAGCCGGAGCTGGTCCAGCAATTCGAGCAAGAGAACGGCTGCAAGATCATTATCGACACCTTCGACAGCAACGAAGGCATGTATGCCAAGCTCAAGGCCGGTGCGACCGGTTATGACCTCATCACCCCCAGCTCATACATGGCCAAAATCATGCAGGCGCAGGAGATGCTCCAGCCCCTGGATCACAGCCGGCTCCCCAACCTGGCCAACATCGATCCGGAGTATCTCAAGATCGCCATCGATCCCGGCATGAACTACAGTGTCCCCTACATGATCACCTACACCGGCATCGGCTATCTCAAGGACCAGGTCGGGGAGATCCAGCCCACCTGGAAATTGTTCGAGCGCCCGGAGCTCAAGGGTCGAATGACCATG
>CAYTCI010000098.1:0-13097 GCA_964436305.1 uncultured Cytophagia bacterium
TGTTCGTCGATATTTTCGACCCGGCGCAGCTGGCTGATGATGACCCTGGCCAGTCCCCCGGTCGCCACCGTGGGCACCGTGGTTGCCATCTCGCGGCGGATGCGTTCCACCATGCCATCAATCATCTCGACGGCGCCATACATCAGCCCCGACTGGATGCTGCTCTCGGTGGAATTACCAATGGCCGACTCGGGGAAATGAAGGGCGACGCGCGGCAGCCTGGCAGCGCGCTGATGCAGGATCATGGCGGAGGTCTCGATGCCCGGGGCGATGATGCCGCCGAGATATTCGCCCTTTGCCGAGATCACATCGAAGGTAGTAGCGGTGCCAAGATCCACGACGATGAGCGGTGCGCCAAACTTGACGATCCCTCCCACCGCATTACAGAGACGGTCCGCGCCGACCAGTGAGGGGTTCTGGTAGCGAATCTTGATGCCGAGATCGAGCTCATGCGAGACCGTCAGCGGCCGTTGGTGGAGATACTTGGTCGCCATTTTTTCGAAATGAACCGTCATATCCGGCACGACCGAGGAGAGGGCCACGCCCGAGACCTTGAGCAGGTCGAATCCCTGGGCGGCGGCGATGGCCTGCATCAGGATCCAGGTTTCATCCTCCGTGCGATCGCTTTGGCTGGAGAGCCGCCAGGTCGCCGCCAGCCGTCTCTCCTGATAGATCCCCGCCGCGATCTGGGTGTTACCGATATCGATCACGAGCAGCATCATCCGTTCTCCCTCAGGCTAAAGTCGCCGAATTCACAGTGCTGGATCTCGCCCTTCTCGCCTTCGACCAGGGCTGCGCCCCAACTGCTGATCCCCTTGAAGCGCCCGGTGATCTGTTCATCGCCGCGGCGGATGACCACCGGCTTGTCCATGTGGACACAATGCTGCTGCCAGGCATTGATCCATTTTCTCCGCATCCGGGGATTCCCCAGTTCAGGATAGAGCAGGTTCATCTGTCGCAGCAGGTGCAGCAGGAGTTCGTCTTTGTCAAGCAGCCGGTCGGCGCACATGCGCAGGGAGGTGGAGTTGAGGCGCAGATTGTCGGGAAAGTCCTCCTGCAGCTGATTGACGTTAATGCCGAGGCCGGCCACGGCAAAGGCCAGGTGCTGGCCGCTCAGATGGGACTCGACCAGGATGCCCCCTGCCTTGCCGCCGCGTACCATGAGATCATTCGGCCATTTTAAACCGGCGCGGATGCCGGTGGCGCGGCGAATGGCGCGGATGGCTGCCAGGCTCAGCAGGATCGAGAGCAGGCCGCTCTGGCTGGGGAGCAACACCGGGCGCAGCAGCAGGCTGCAGTAGAGCCCGGCGTCGCGCGGCGAGAGCCAGGCACGCCGGTTGCGGCCGCGCCCCGAAAGTTGTTCGCGGGCTACAACGACCGTGCCCTCCTCGGCGCCGGCCAGGGCCGACTCTTTCAGGGTATCGTTGGTAGAACTGACCTGGTCGAGGAGGATTATCCTGCGGCCGAAGCGTGGATTCTTGCTGGGTAAAAAGAGGTTCATAGGGTAATTTTTCCCGACTCCAGCGGATGAAATTGATGATGGACTGCCTTGAGATACTCGCGGTCCAGGTGGGTGTAGATCTGGGTGACCGAAATATCGGCATGGCCGAGCATCTCCTGCACGGCGCGCAGATCCGCCCCCCCCTCGACCAGATGGGTGGCGAAGGAGTGGCGCAGGGTGTGCGGCCCCGCCTTGCGGGTGATGCCGGCTGTGCGCAGATATTTCTGAAGCAGAATCCAGATGGTCTGCCGGCTGAGCTTTTTGCCGAACCGGTTGAGGAAGACGATATCGCCGGCGAGGCCGAGACCGGCCAGTTGCGGCCGCACCTCCTGCAGATAGCTCTGCAGCCAGGTGCAGGCCACAGCACCCACCGGCACGAGCCGCTCCTTGCGTCCCTTGCCGAAGACGCGGACGAATTGTTCATCCCAAAAGATATCCCGGCAGGAAAAAGAGACCAGCTCGGAGACGCGCACGCCGGTCGCATAGAGAAATTCGAGGATGGCTCGATCACGGATGCCGGTCGGCGTGGTGGTATCGGGCTGCGCCAGCAGCTTTTCGACCTCGACCAGGTCGAGTACGCGGGGCATCTTCATCCAGGGTTTGGGAACGCTATAGTTCTCGGTGGGATCCTGCCGGCAGATCTCCTCGGCAAGGAGGAAACGGTGCCAGGTGCGCAAGGCGGAGAGATTGCGTGAGATGCTCGACGGGCAGAGTCCCAGGTCGTGCATCAGCTGCAGATAGGCGGCGATGTCGGTATGGCCAATCGCTGCGGGTTCGGCGATACCCTGCTCCTCCAGAAAGTGCAGATAGCGCAGCAAGTCGTGTTCATAGGCGGCGAGGGTATTGGGCGAAACCTGGCGTTCCACGCGGAGGTGATCCATGAAGGCATGCAAGCAGTCGGTGAGCGGCATGATCAATACCTGGCAGGCGGGATGGCAAGGGAGCGTATGGTCCGGCTGCTCAAGGTTCCTGCATTCCGGAGGGCAGAATCTCTTCAGCCAGGGAGAGGGCGATGCCGGAGAGCATCACTTCAGGCCCCATGGTGCTGAAATCGCCGGAGAGAAGCTTGGACTCGACATTGGCGTAAAGGGAGCACCCGGCGCCCTTCTCGACAATGAGCCCGGAAACACGGCCGCTGCTCTCGCTGACGAAGGTGACCTCGCCGAGCAGGTCGCTGGCGATGAATCCGGTGCAAAAATGGAGCTGGAGATGGGAGGTGGGGGTATAGACCGAGATGAGGTGGCCGGTATGGTCGCCGATAGGAATATCGGGATAGATTTCCAGGGAGATATGCTGCCGGGTTTCAGGGTTCTCGATCATGAAGCGATATTTGTTGTCTATTTTTTTGGGGACAACAGCGAGCACCTTGCTGATCCGGTCGATCTCCTTTTTGTTGAACTCTGGTCGCATAGCGGCTGCCTTTTTTGTTCCTTTTTACGGATGTTCTGTTATGAGGTTACAAAAAAAACCCCACAAAAAGCGGGGTTTTTCGAGCTTTGGCTTGTTATACCCGAACAACCTTGGTCGCTTGCAAGCCTTTTTCACCAGAGACGGCCTCGAACTCGACTTCAGCGCCTTCTGCAAGAGTCTTGAATCCATCCATATGGATCACTGAAAAATGGACGAACACATCCTCGCCGTTCTCCTGTTCAATGAAACCAAAACCCTTGTTTTCATTGAACCACTTGACCTTGCCTTTAGCCATCCTGCGTGGTCCTCCTGACAAATAACGAAGAGGGTTTTCGCCCTGTCCCGCAGGCGCAAGGGCCCGTGAAAGCTCCCTCTTTGCGTTAATGTAATTAAAACACGCTATTTAATCAAGCCTTTTCTCACCGGGCGAATATTTTTTATCCGGTGGCAGGAGCACGGGTGGTCCGGGGTTCAGCCCGGCAGGGCCATGCGCATCTGGCGGACCGCTTCAGCCACATCCGCCTGGTGAAAGATCGCCTGGCCGATGACCAGGACGTCGGCGCCGGCGTTGCAGGCCTCCATCGCCGTCGCCGAATCGATTCCGCCGTCGACCTCGATCAGGTAACCGAGCCCGCGTTCGGCGCGCCACTCTTTCAGCTGGGTCAGCCGGCCCCTGGCCGCCGGCAGGAAGCGCTGCCCCCCAAACCCGGGCTCTACCGACATGATCAGGACCAGATCGACCAGCGGCAGGACCGGCTCGAGCAGGCATAACGGTGTGGCGGGATTGAGCGTGACGCCCGGTTTACCGCCGAGCGCGCGAATGTTCTCCAGGGTTCGCCAGAGGTGGGGCGCTGTTTCGACGTGGACGGTCAGGTGGTCGGCGCCCGCTTCAAGGAAGGCGGCGATATAGTCATCCGGCCGGCTGATCATCAGATGGACATCAAGCGGCAGGGCCGTGATCCGGCGAACGGCCTGAACCACCAGAGGGCCGAAGGTCAGATTGGGCACAAAGTGGCCGTCCATGATGTCCAGATGAACCCAATCGGCGCCGCCCGCTTCGAGGGCCTCGATCTGCTGAGCGAGGCGGCTGAAATCGGCGTTCAGTATCGAGGGAGCTATCCGGGTCATCCTCTTTCCCTCCTTCTCCTTATTCGAGAATGCTGATGATCAGGTCGAGGGTGTCGGCCTTGCTGACCACAGTGCCAGCCTCGAGCGACTGGCTGACGACGGTGTTGGGCAAAAGTTTGCCGGTACGCTGCTCGGAGATGGTTCCGGGGGTCAGACCGGCCTGGCGAATCAGCTGCAAAGCCTGATCGAGGGAGAGGCCGACGGTGGCCGGGACGATGAACTCGCTCGGTTCCAGGCCGGTGCTCACGCTGAGGTCAACCCGGGTACCATGGCGGATGTCGGCGCCGGCCGGGACGCTCTGGGCACAAACCACCCCTGCCGGATAGAATTCATCGGTGCGATAATCGACGGCACCCTGTTTGAGCTCGGCTTCCTCGAGGGCGAATTGCGCGTCCCGTTCAGAGAGGCCGGTCAATTTGGGCATGGTCAATATCTTGTGGCCTTTGCTCACGGTCAGGTAGATCCGGCGCCCTTTTTTAACCGGCGTGCCTGCTTCCGGAATCTGAAAGCGCACATCACCGGGCGCGACCTGCTCATCGTATTGTTCTTCCGACTTGATAGCGCGCAATCCAAGGGATTTCAGCCGGCTTTCGGCGAGGTTATAGGGCATATTGGTGAGATCGGGAACCGGGATGGACTGATACTGCCGGGTATAGAGCGGCATGATCGCCCAATCGAAAAGAAGATAGAGGAGCAGAACCGCTGCGGCGATATAGAGCGTTTTGCGCTGCCAGGAGAGTCCTGCCCAGTTTTGCCAGTCGCGTTGGATAAAATTCATATCATTCCATCTTTTCTGCCGGAGTGACTGCATGGCCGCGCAGGAATTCAGCGGCACTCATGATCTTCCCCCCTTCCGGCTGGAGGGTGACGAGTTCGATGGCGCCCTCACCGGTGGCGATGGTCAGGGCCGAGCGGGCGTCGCCGGCGATAAAACGCCCGGGTTCCGGTCCCTGGAGAGCGGGGTGAGGACGGGTGGCAAGGATCTTGACGAGGCGTCCATGCCAGGTGGTCCAGGCGGAGGGATAGGGCGAGAGGCCGCGCACCAGGTTATGGATTTCCCGGGCAGGGCGATGCCAGTCGATGCGGGCCATCTCCCGGGTTAATTTGGGAGCACGGGTGACCTCGCCGACCTGCGGTTTGCTCTGCAGGTGGCCCGATTCCAGCCCCCGGGCAGTCTGTACGAGCAGATCCGCGCCGGCGGCCGCCAGCAAGTCGTGCAGTTCGCCGGCATTGGTCTCCGGCCCGATCGGCACGTGTGACTGCAGCAGCCAGGCGCCGGTATCTATCGTTTCGTCAATGAGAAAGGTGGTGACGCCGCTCTCCCGTTCGCCATGGATCAGGGCCCAGTTGATCGGGGCGGCGCCGCGGTACTGCGGCAACAGGGAGGCATGAAGATTGACGGTGCCGAGCCGCGGCAGGGTGAAAACCTCCGGTGGCAGGAGACGAAAGGCGACGACGACAAAGAGATCGGCGTTCAGCTGCTTCAGGCCAGCGATGAAGCCGGGATCGCGCATATCCTCCGGCTGCAGCAGGGGCAGATGGCGCTGCAAGGCGCGCTCCTTGACGGCTGAGGGGCGCAGGTGCTGTCCACGCCCCGCCGGCTTGTCGGGGACCGTGACCACCGCCAGCAGCGCATGCCCGGCTTCCGCGAGCTTGTCAAGACTCGGGAGAGCAAAGCCGGGAGTTCCCATGAATATGATCTTTAAAGCCATCTGCATCCACCTCCTGCCGGCCGGTAACCTGCCCTGCGGCGGCGACTGACCGGACCCGGCTGGCTTGAGTCGCTCCCCTTGCGCAGGGAGCCCTTCGGCAGCAACTAAGCGGCGTTTTCTGTTTCCGCCAGCTTTCTGGCGATCGCTGACTTGGCGATATCGATCTTGACGTTGTCGGCAATCTTGAGAACGATCACATTTTCCTTCTCCTTGATGCCCTGAACAACGCCATGAATGCCGCCAATGGTGATCACCCGATCCCCTTTCTGCAGGGCATCGATCATTTTGGCCATCTCTTTCTGCTTTTTGGCCTGGGGGCGGAACATCAGAAAATACATGATGACAAAGATCAGGATGATCGGCAGAAAAAAGCCGAAGGAGCCGGCGCCGCCTTGTTGCCCGCCGGCGCTGGGTGCAGCCGAAGCGAGTACCAGTAGTAATGCATTCATGATGACCTCCTGGGGTTGAAACGAGAGTACAGGTTGAATTATGATCGGGCTTGTGCAGCAAGATAGCGGTCGAGAAACATCCGCTTGAAACCGGAAAACTCCCCCTTAAGGATCGCCTGCCTCGCCCGGGTGACCAGACGGAGATAGAAGGTCAGGTTATGCAGGCTGATCATCCGCAGGGCCAGTACCTCCTGGGCGCTGAAGAGATGGCGCAGATAGGCGCGGGTGAAGGTCTGGCAGGCATAACAATCGCACTCTGCATCGAGGGGGGCAAAGGAGTCGCGAAATTTGGCATTTTTAATGATGATCGTCCCGTCCGGGGTAAAAGCTGTTCCGTTACGCCCGTTGCGCGTGGGCATGATGCAATCGAACATATCGATTCCGCTTTCGATCCCCTCCAGCAGATCCTCAGGCTTGCCGACCCCCATCAGATAACGCGGTTTGTTGCGCGGCAGGAGTTCGGTGACCAGCCGGGTCATTTCGAACATCGCCTGCTTGGGTTCTCCGACCGAAAGCCCGCCGATGGCATACCCGGGGAACTCCATTTCGATCAGGGCTTCGGCGCTTTGTTTGCGCAGGTCAGGGTAGACACTACCCTGGACGATGGCGAACTGGAACTGCCTGAAACCGTGGCGTTCACCGATAGTGTTGAAAGCCTGGCGGCTGCGCCGGGCCCAGTCAAGGGTGAGATGGTGCGCCTTGAGGGCATAGCGATAGTCGCAGGGATAGGGGGCGCATTCATCCAGCACCATCATGATATCCGAGCCGAGATCGCGCTGGATCTCGACCACCTTCTCCGGGGTGAAAAAGTGGCGCGAGCCATCGATATGGGAGCGAAAGTGAAAGCCCTCAGCGGTGATCTTGTTCAGTTCGGAGAGGCTGAAAACCTGGTAGCCGCCGCTGTCGGTCAGGATCGGCCGGTTCCAGGCGGAGAATTTCTGCACCCCGCCGGCTGCGCGCACCAGGGCCGCCCCCGGCCGCAGATAGAGATGATAGGTGTTGCTGAGAATGATCTGGGCCCTAATCCGGAGCAAATCCTCAGGTGTCAGGGTTTTCACCGTCGCCTGGGTGCCGACCGGCATGAATATCGGCGTTTGCACCCGGCCATGGGCCGTGTGAACGATCCCGGCGCGTGCGCCGGTTTGCGCATCCTGGCGGACGAGTGTGAAGAAGGGCGAACGGTTCATCGGCTCCACGGACTACTGAAGAACGGCATCGAGGGCCTCCTGTGCCTGGCTGACCGCGAAGATATGCATCCCCGTCTGCGCCGGCAAACTCTTTTTGTTGCCGCGCGGGATAACAGCACGGCGAAAACCCATTTTTTCGGCTTCCGTCAGGCGGGCCTCGATGTGGGCGACCGAACGCAATTCGCCCCCCAGACCAACCTCGCCAATCAGAATGGCCTCGGGATCGATAACTCGGTTGCGCATGCTCGAGGCGATGCAGGCGATGATACCGATGTCGGCTGCGGTTTCATCGATGCGAAAGCCACCGACCGCATTGACAAAGACGTCCATCGTGCCGACATGATAGCCCAGACGCTTGTCCAGCACCGCCAGCAGCATCTGCACACGCTTGATATCCAGTCCGGTCGTGGTACGCTGCGGCAGGCCATAACTGGCACTGCTCACCAGGGCCTGCACCTCGAGCAGGATCGGCCGGGTTCCCTCCATGCAGCAGATCACCGCAGAGCCGTTGTTATCGGCGCGGCGTTCCGAGAGAAAAACGGCGGAGGGATTGGGGACATCGCGCAGTCCCCGTTCAGTCATTTCGAAAACGCCAATCTCGCGGGTAGAGCCGAAGCGGTTTTTGGCGGCGCGCAGGATGCGGTAAAAATGGTCGCGATCGCCCTCGAAGAGCAGCAGGGCATCCACCATGTGTTCGAGGACCTTGGGGCCGGCGAGCATCCCCTCTTTGGTCACGTGACCAACCAGAAATACAGGGATATGTTCGCTCTTGGCGACCTGGATCAGGCGCAGCGCGCATTCGCGGACCTGGCTGACGCTGCCCGGTGCGCTCTCGAGCAGCGGGGTGTACATGGTCTGAATCGAATCCACCACCACCAGGCGCGGCATGACCTGGGCGATGGTATCGCGCACATTCTCGATCTCGGTTTCGGCCAGCACGAAAAGGCCCGTAGAGACCAGGCCGAGCCGCTGGGCGCGCATCTTGGTCTGCTGCGCGGACTCTTCGCCGGTCACATAGAGGACGCGAAAATCGCCGCTGCCAAGCCCCGCGGCCTCCTGCAACAGCAGGGTCGATTTGCCGATGCCGGGATCGCCGCCGATCAGCACCACCGAACCCATGACAATGCCACCGCCGAGCACGCGATTGAACTCGGGGCTGACGGTCTGCAGTCGCGGCATCTGGTCGGTCGAGATCTGCTCCAGCGGCAGAGCCTGGCTGCGCGCGGCATGCGGCGATTGCGCGGCGCGTGAATCCTGCACCGGCGCGCGCTCCTCGACCATACTATTCCACGCCTCACAGGCCGGGCATTTGCCGAGCCAACGCGGCGAAGCTGTCCCGCAGTTCTGGCAGACGAACTGGACCTTATCTTTTCTGCCTTTGTTCATCCGCTGTGCCCGTGGTAAAGTGCATCCGGTGGTTCAAAGCCTTATAAAGTATCATAATATAGGCTAAAAGTCAAGCCAATTTTATAACACTATTATTATACTGAACTAACGCCCAATCAGCGCCATGCCGCCGTCAGGACCCAAATTCTCCTTGAAAAAGGCCCGGCAATACTCTATATTCTCCCGCTATCCGCTCGTGCCACCCCAGGTCTTGGAGCGTACCCGGGCAGGGCCAATCATGGTGCACAACACTCAGGAGGGCCGTTCGCATGGGATTGAACAGGGAGAGTTGCAGCCGGGTGCTGATGCGCGCCCTTGCAGATCGCCACATCCTCCGCGAAGAAGATACAGCGCTGATGTTCTACGACCTGACGGGGCTGAAGCACCGGCTGGCCGAGTTGACCGCAGCTTTTCCGGAATCCGCTCTCCACGCCGTGGCGGTGAAGGCCAATCCCCTGGTCAGAATACTCAGGGTGATCCAAAAGACCGGCCTGGGCCTGGAGGCAGCCTCCCTGCCCGAGCTCTGTCTGGCCCAGAAAGCCGGGATTGCCCCCGGCCGGGTGGCCTTTGATTCACCGGCCAAGAGTGTCCGTGAGCTGGAGTACGCCCTCCAGGCCGGGGTGCACATCAATGCGGATTCCATCGCCGAACTCGAGCGGATCGACGATCTGCTGCGGCTGATGCCGCTGCGCGGCACCGTCGGGCTCCGTATCAATCCCCAGGTCGGGACCGGGGCCATCCCCATGCTCAGCGTTGCCGGCGTCTGGTCCAAGTTCGGTGTGCCGATCGGACCGCAGCGTGAGCAGGTGCGTGCGTGCTATTTGAAATACCCCTGGCTGAGCGGGATCCATCTGCATGTCGGCTCGCAGGGATGTGACCTCGAGCTGATCGCCCAGGGGATTGGCAGGGTGCTGGATTTGGCGCTGGAGGTCAATCAGGCGCTCATCCGCGCCGGGCAGAGCCGCCGCATCACGTACTTCGATATCGGTGGCGGTCTGCCGGTCTCCTATCACCCCGGGGTCGCCGTCCCCTCCATGGCGGAGTATGCAGACCTCCTGCGGCGCCGTTTTCCGCCCCTTTTCGATGGCACCTTCCAGTTGATCACCGAATTTGGCCGCTGGGTCCATGCCCACAACGCCTGGACGATCAGCAAGGTGGAGTATGTCAAGCGCGATGCCGGCCTGAATACCGCAATGATCCATGTCGGGGCCGATTTACTGCTGCGCAAATGCTACCGTCCCGAGGAGTGGCATCACGAGATCTCGGTGGCGGGACCGGATGGCCGGCTTAAAACGGGTGTCGACGCCCTTCCCTATACGATCGCCGGGCCGCTTTGTTTTGCCGGGGATATCATCGCCCGCGAGATCCCTCTGCCGCCGGTCGAGGAGGGCGATTTTCTCCTCATCCATGATACCGGTGCCTACACCCTGAGCATGTGGTCACGCTACAACAGCCGCCAGATCCCCCGCATCGTCGGCTACTCCGACGAGGGCGACCATTTCGAGGTGCTGCGCGAGCGGGAATCCCTGGAGGAGGTGGTCGCCTTCTGGAGTTGAGGCTGCCACGGCGGCCATCCGGATTGATCCTTCAGTGATTTCCCTTTGCCAGGCCTCCCTCCTGCCGGGTCTTTCCTAATCGTGCGCAAACTCGGCAATCAGGGCCTGAATCGAGGCCTTGGCGTCGCCGAAGAGCATACGCGTATTGGGTTTGAAAAAGAGCGGGTTCTCCACCCCGGCGAATCCCGGCCGCATCGAGCGTTTGAGCACGATGACCGTGCGCGATTTCTCCACCTCGATGATCGGCATGCCCCACAAGGGCGAGGTGGGATCCTCGTGCGCCGCCGGATTGACGACATCATTGGCGCCGATCACCACGGAGACGTCGGTGTTGGGCATCCGCGGATTGACCGCATCCGCTTCCATAAGTTCATCGTAGGGCACATTGGCTTCCGCCAGCAGTACATTCATGTGGCCGGGCATGCGTCCCGCCACCGGATGGATACCATAGATTACCTCGGTGCCGTTCTTGCGCAGCAGCTCGCCAAGTTCCCGCACCGCCTGCTGCGCTTGTGACACCGCCAGGCCATATCCCGGCACAAAAACCACCGAGGAGGCCGCTTCCAGGATCATATAGGCATCTTCCACCGAGACCGGCTTGATCTCGCCCTCGACCCTGGCACCCTGATTGGCCGTGGTGGCACCGAATCCGCCGAAAAGGACATTGGCAAAGGAGCGGTTCATCGCCTTGCACATCAGGATGGCGAGGATGAGTCCGGAAGCGCCGTCCAGGGTGCCGGCGACGATCAGCAACTGGTTGTCGAGAATGAAGCCGAGGGCGGCGGCCGAGAGGCCGGCGTACGAATTGAGGATCGCGATGACCGTTGGCATGTCCGCCCCGCCGATCCCCATCACCAGGAGAAACCCGAAGATCAGAGCCGAGACCACCAGTACGGGCAGCAGGAACGCGTTAAGCGGCTGGATCGCCAGGCCGACGGCTGAGGCGAGCGCGATCAGCACGATCAGGCCGCTGACCAAATTGCGCCCCTTGTAGATCAGCGGCTTGCCGGAGATCATCTCCTGGAGCTTGAGAAAGGCGATGGTCGAGCCGGTGAAGGTCAGATACCCGAGGATCATCTCGGCGGCGAGGACGATCATGGTGAAGGTGTCGATGCCGGGCAGGCGCTGATAATACTCCGCCGTCCCAACCAGGGCTACCGCCAGCGATCCAAAGGCATGCGACATCGCCGTTCGCTGTGGTACCGCCGTCATCGGCAGTTTGAGGGCGATGGGGATGCCGATCAGGGTGCCGATGGCGAAGGCCAGCAGGACCATATCGAGGTGCTGGGTTTTATAGGCGGCCATGGTGGTGAGCACGGCGATGAGCATGCCAAGGCAGCCGGCCCAGTTGCCGCGGCGGGAGGTCTTGACCTCACTCATCCACTTGAGCGAAAGGATGAAGAGCACCGCCGCAAGGACGTAAGCGAAACCAAGCAGGGAGGTTGTCATTTGTTCTGACCTCCATCCTCTTTCCGGAACATCCGCAAAATGCGCTCGGTGATCATAAAGCCGCTGACAACATTGGTCGCCGCCAAAGCCACCGCCACAGTGGCGAAGACCATGATCATGGTGTTTTTAGGCTCTGCCATGACGATCAGGGCGGCAACGACGGAAACGGAAGAGATGGCGTTGGTCAGGGACATCAGCGGGGTATGCAGCAGCTTGGAAACCCGGCGGATCAGTCCGAGACCGAGAAAGGCGGCCATCAAAAAGATGAGCAGATTGATATAGAGCGGGGTGGTTGGGTCATGCATGGAATGTTCCCTCCAGGATATCGCTTCGCCATGGGCCTGCGCCCGGATTATTGACTCTCGAAGTGCTTTTTGAGGAGCGCACTGCTGATCTCCCCCTCTGCCGTAACGAGGGCAGCCTGCAGGATCTCGTCGTTCGGATCGAGGTTGCAGCTGCCGCTCTCCTTGTCCCAAAAGTGGTTCACCAGGCTGAGAAGATTGGCTGAGTACATCTGGCTGGCATCCACCGCAACCCGCCCGGGAAGATTCTCGAGGCCGACGATCCGCACCCCATCAAGGACGACCTCCTGGCCCGGGAGCACGCCCTCGACGTTGCCGCCACTCTCCACAGCCATATCGACGATCACACTACCCGGCTTCATCCCGGCGATCATGTCGCGGGTCACAATACGCGGGGCACGCCGGCCGAAGACCTGCGCAGTGGTGATGATCACATCCGCCTGGGCGCAAACTTTGGCCAGTCCCTCACGCTGGCGCTGCAGCTGTTCTTCGCTGAGTGCACGGGCATACCCTTCGTTGGTCTGGCCGGTCTCGCCGAGGTCGATCTCGACGAAACGGGCGCCGAGGGAGCGGACCTGTTCGGCGACCGCGGGGCGGGTGTCGAAGGCCTCGACGCGGGCGCCGAGACGTTTGGCTGTGGCGATGGCCTGCAAGCCGGCGACGCCGGCGCCAATGATCAGTACGCGCGCCGGCTGGATGGTCCCGGCCGGCGTCATCATCATTGGAAAGATGTGCTGCAGACGGCTGGCAGCGAGCAGCACCGCAACGTACCCGCCGAGGCTGGCCTGGGAGCTGAGGGCATCCATCTTTTGGGCGATGGTCGAACGCGGGATCATCTCCATACAGATGGCCTTCACCCCCCGGGCGGCCAGGGCCCGGATCAGCTGGGGCGAATTGAAGGGATCGAGATAGCTGATGTGCAGGGCTCCCGGATTGAGCTGGGCAACCTCGTCGACAGTTGGCTTGCGCAGACGCAGCACCAGATCCGCGTCTGCGAAACCTGCGGCGCGATCCGCC
>CAYTCI010000099.1:0-13044 GCA_964436305.1 uncultured Cytophagia bacterium
AAATGGGATATTCCCATGCTTTTTCCGACACTAAAAACTTTATTAATCTGACGATACGTGACAAGGTTGACACTTTTTATATGGTGATGAGGATAAAATTATAGATATGCGAAGATAAGCTATAAAATTATTGGGGATGAATTGCGAAAGGGGAACCCTGAAAATGAAGCAAAGTTACGTTCTTTCAATTATTTTTATAATGATTCATTCTTTAGGTATTTCACAACAGCTTTACAACGATGTCGGGCATATCCCGCAAGATTGCCAACAAGATTGGAAAAATGCCGGCCTTTATAAAAAAGTTTATGCTTATCAATCTTTTAATGTCACGGAAGAATCCGGGGCAAACTGGAATGTTAAAGTCAAAGCAGCAGTAGATAAAGCCAGAGCCGTGGCGGCTGGTGGTATCTCTATTGTTTATTTTCCTCCTGGTAATTATACTTTCACTAATCAATATATCAATCCATTTCAATTAGCCTATCCAGACAGTAATATTATTTTCCAGGGTGCGGGCTCAGACCAAACAATTTTGTCCTTTTACAGTTATTTATGCGATGATAACTGGAATGCCTTTGAAATGCTTGGCGTTGAAGAAGGCTTTAAGAATTTAGATCAGAATATATCAAAAGGAAGCACTACTCTTCATGGAGATTTATCGGGAGTTAATGCTGGAGATTGGATACATTTCACAGAATATAATTATGATTATCATCCAGGTGAAGATATCGAAGTGGCAAGAGTCGGTCAAATTTCTAAGCTCTTAAATATAAATGGTAGTACTGGAACGCTTAAAGACAAAGCAACTAAAAACTACAGTACATCAAATTCACTCCGCGTAAGGAAAATTATGCCGATTAGAAATATAGGCATAGAAAACTTAAAAATTGTAAGATATCCTTGTGGTGAAGCAACACAAAATGGTTTTAATTTTTATTTCAGATACGGCGTAAATTGCTGGGTAAAAGGTGTTGAATCCGATCATACAGCCCGGCATCATCTCGAGGCTGACTACTCTTCACACATTGAGATTACTGGATGCTATTTGCATCATGCGCCAAGTTATGGAGGCGGTGGGCATGGCTATGGATTAGTTCTTTATGCAAGTACAACTAATTCATTGGTGGAAAATAATATTTTTAGCCATTTAAGACATGCCATGGTGAGCAGTGCGGGAGCGAATTGCAACGTTTGGACATATAACTATTCGCGAGAACAAGTCTGTGAGGGTTTTCCGCCAACTTTTCGGGATTTGGATCTTCACGCCAAATACCCTTATGCCAACCTCTTCGAACAAAATTGGGTAGTTACGATCGAAGCTGATGATCACTTTGGTAATAATGGCCCTTACAATGCATTTGTTCGTAATTACTGTTTTGATGATGAGAATAATGAATGGGGTTATATCAATCTTCTGAACGCTCCAAATTCGAGCGTGCTAGGCTGTGAAGTTAGGGGCCAAACAGGTGGAGTGGGTGGAGGTGGCAATACCACTTTCGCTATTGAAAAATATGGTAAATTTTCAGATGGTTCAATTCCCATCGAAGATTATGACTTGATGCCGTGGAAAAACCATTATCAAGTTTATGAGAATGTGGCCTATCGAATGGGATCCTATTTGTTAGATTTATCATATTATTATCCTACAATCCCCCAATTTGTTGAAGATGCTGGTTTGAGCTTTCCCTCGCTGGGGCCAAATTGGTATTGGTATTCGCAAAACATACCTGCAAGACTCAGATATAGCGAAAATCTAAAGACTTATAATCCTTATCCAACAGCTTTAACCAGCGGAATTCTAACCTTTGATCAAGTATGGGCGGACACATATACGCTCACGGGAAATGTTTACGTGCCCAGCGGCATAACCCTGACGATTGCAGCCAATGCGATCGTTAACCTGAATGGGTATTATCTAAAATTAACTGGCGGCACGATTGCTAGGGAAAGTTCGGCCACCTTCAATCCGGACCTGCGCCTGATGAACGGCGCCACATTGAAGGGCCAGTACCCAAGCTCCCTGAGCGCATTCAATGATGCCGGCAGCAGCGACGAACTTGCCCTCTATACCAATGAGTGCTGGAACACAGATCTCACCGTCCCTGTAAATGTGAAAGTACTATCCGGAAAGACCTTGTCCATCCCTGCAGGCCGGACGATCTCTTTTAACAGTAACCGCAGGCTTGAAGTATATGGCCATCTGGATGTCGATGGAACCAGCGGCAGCCGGGTGATCTTCAAGGCAACGACAGGCAGCGGCGCCAACCTCTGGCAAGGCGTCTGGTTCTATGGCGCCAATAATGGCAATCTGGATTATCTCACGGTCAAGAACGCAAACTATGGCTTCAGGCTGAATGCCAACAGCTTTGTGACCAGTGAATACGCCCAATTCGAGACGAATGGTATTGGAATTTACGCCAACAGCGCCGGCGCCGCCCTGTATCATGATGAATTTAGTGGCAACAGCACCGCCGGCATCTCGGCTTATTCGACGCCTTTCTCACTGGGTTTCAGCACGGTAACCAATACCGGCGCGGATGGCATCCAAACGCAGAGCGCCAGCCCCGATATCTTCCAGACAGTGATTACCGGCAATGGGGTGGGGTTTAGAGCCAGCGGCGGCACCATCGATATGGGCACTACCTGCGGTTATCCGGATGGCGGTTATAACAGCATTTACGGCAACGCGGGATCGGAGCTTTGGGTGGGCCCGTCGACGATGCTCTGGGCTCTGTCTGATTGGTGGGGGCAGCCTTCCATTCCCTGGGGCGATATCGATGCGCAAGGAGTGGTGAATGCCTGGTGCCCGTTAAGCAGTCCACCGCCGGCCAGATTGGCTGAGCTGCCGAACGTGCTCAGTCGTACCGCTGGCGCACAGGCCGCTGAAGTGGCAGAGCTGAGCGACGGCGCCGATCCCGAAGAAATGGTGCTGGCGGCCATGGGTATGCGCAAAGCAGGCCGATTCGGCGAATGCGAGGTGCTTCTCAGGCAAACGATTCTTGATCATCCTGACACTGAATCCGCTGTAGCTGCGTTGTGGGAATTGGCCAAGACCTATGGCATCGCTCCTTACAAAAAGACGGAAGAACAACTTGAAGGAGATCTTGACGATTTTCTTTTTCGCATCAGCCAGATACACGCCCCAGGCCAACAGGACGCCCGGGAATTAATATATCGCATTACGCTCCGGCTGTTGGCAGGCGCCTGCATGAGATCGAATCAATATGATCGCGCCATTGAACTTTGCAACCGGATATGTGCCGAAATCCCGAATTCATTGTATGAAGAAGAATCGCTTTATGACCTTTTCACCATTTATTTCGATCTGTTGCACGACGGGAAATCCGCTCAAGAGGCCTATGCCAGATTAGCCAGCAAATACCCCGAAAGCCCTTTTCTTGTTCATGCCCGGATCACGTTGGGATTGGACGAATCGCTGCCCATCCCCATCGCAGCACCAAAGATTGAATCAGAATCTGGTGGTGCATCCATAGGCGAAAATTTTCCCAATCCGTTCAATCCGGAGACCAGCATTGCCTACGCCCTCCCGCAAGCGAGCCAGGTGCGGATTGAGATCTATAACCTTCTTGGCCAAAAAGTGATTACCCTGGCCAACCAGCAAATGGCTGCGGGTAATCATACATTTCGCTGGAACGGCCGAAACGATCTGGATGAAAAGGTGGCGGCGGGCCTTTACCTTTGCCGCATTCAGATCGGCGAGCTGGTTAAAACTCAAAGAATGACATTATTGCCTTGACGTTTCTCATAAACAGGTGAATCCCATGCCACACGTGATCGAAGGCCAACTCTCGGCGAGCGGAAAAAAGTTCGCCATCGTCGTCAGCCGCTTTAACGAGCTGATTTGCAAAAAACTCCTTGAGGGCGCGCTCGACTGCATCAAACGCCACGGCGGCGACCTCGACCAGGTCACCATCGCCTGGGTGCCCGGGGCTTTCGAGATCCCGGTCGCGGCCAAGCGCATCGCCCGCAGCAAAAACTACGACGCCGTCATCTGCCTCGGCGCGGTCATCCGCGGGGCAACCCCCCACTTTGAATACATTGCCGCCGAGGTGACCAAGGGCATCGCCCAGGCCGGCATGGAGCTGGAGGTGCCGATCACCTACGGCGTCATCACTCCGGACAACCTCGAGCAGGCCCTCGAACGCGCCGGCACCAAGGCCGGCAACAAGGGCTGGGATGCGGCGATGAGCGCCATCGAGATGGCCGACCTTTTTATGCACCTCAAAGGATAAGCCATGAAGCGATTTCTCCGCGCCCTGCGCGTTGTCCCTTTCATCCTGCTCTGCGCTGGCGCCGTCGTACGCCCGGCCGAGTGGGAGTGGCGGACCTTCACCAATGCGACCGACGTGCGCCAGATCCTCGCCGCCGACTCGCTGATCTGGGCGGCGACCAACGGCGGCGCACTCCGCTTCAGCCCCGCCACCGGCCGCTTCACGCCCTTTGTCAATACCGACGGCCTCGCCAGCAATGACATCAGGGCGGCCGAGCGTGACCCGGCCGGCCGCATCTGGATCGCGGGCGCCAACGGCGTGGTCAACGTCTATACCCCGGGCAGCGGGGCCATGCAGACCATCACCGATTACCAGGGCCAGAGCATCAACGACCTGACCGCCTATGGTGACTCCATCTTTGTCTCGCTCGGCATCGGCGTCAGCCTCTTCGATACCCGCCGCTGGGAGGTCAAGGAGACCTACAAGATCGGCGAGGTCACCCGCACTCTCCTCGACGGCCGCCGGATCTGGACTGCCTGCCCCGACGGGGTGCGCACCTCCCACCTTGACCTGCCCAATCTCATGGCCCCGAGCGCCTGGACGACCTATACCATCGCCGACGGTTTGCCCCACAATCAGGCGCTCTCTCTGGCCGCCTTCGTCGGTCAGATCTTCGTCGGCACCGCCAAGGGCGTGGGGATCTTTGACGGCACCAGCTGGCTGCCCGGCGAACTCAAGGACAACAGCATCGCCGACCTGGCCGTCTGGGGCGGCCGACTGGCCGTCGATGCCGGCTGGGCGGTCCTGCAGCGCAATGGCGCCAACTCCTATACCACCATCGGCAATGCCCTCTCCCGCGCCACCTCGCTCGGCGTGGACGGCAGCGGCCGCCTCTGGGCCGGCGTGACCAATGGCGGTCTCGCCCGCTTCGATCCGGGGGAGAATCGTTGGATCGCCGAGATCCCCGACGGGCCGGCCGACAACAAGTTCACCGCCCTGATCTTCGATCACAGCGGCAACCTCTGGACTACCTCCTCCAGCAGCGGCATCTCCCGTTTCGACGGCACCTCCTGGCGCGTTTTCAACAAGAGCAACGGCGCCCTGCCCAGCAACGACTATCGCACCCTCGCCGTCGATGGACGCAACCGCGTCTGGGCCGGCAGCTGGGGCGGCGGCATCGCCCTCTTTACCCCCAACGGCGACGATGTCACCATCACCACCCTCGGCTCGAAAGAGGGCCTGGCCGGCATCTCGATCAACCCGGATTATGTGGTCATCACCAGCCTGCTCAATGACGGCAAGGGCCATATCTGGCTGCTCAATTATCAGGCCGACAATCTCCAGATCCTCGACGTCGCCGACTCGCTCGGCAACTGGCAGTACTTCACCACCCGCGACGGCATCAAGTCCAAGCTGACCACCGCGCTGGCAACCGATCAGCACGGCCGCATCTGGGTCGGCACCCAGGATCGCGGCATCAGCGTCCTCGATCACAACAGCACCCCCTTCGACAAGTCCGATGATGACCTCAGCCAGGGCCTGGGCACCGAGGACGGCCTCACCAGCCTTACTATCCGCTCGCTCGCCCAGGACGCCGACGGTGTGATGTGGATCGGCACTCCAGAGGGGCTCAATTACTGGTACGATTCCGCCGTCAGCCAGCGCTACCAGGTGATCAACGATGACATCAACGTCATCTCGGTTGATGTCCGCAACAACAAATGGATCGGCACCAGCGGCGGCATGAGCATGTTCGAAGCCGACGGCTACACCTGGCGCCATTTTTCAACCTCCACCAGCGCCCTGGTGAGCGACAACGTCACCTGCTTCGCCTTTAACGAGAAAACCGGGCAGGTCTACATCGGCACCACCAATGGCCTCTCGCGGCTGCAGACGCCTTTTACCCGGCCGGCGGCCAACCTCAGCCGCCTCTCGGGGTACCCGAACCCCTTCGTTCTCGGCAGCGGCAGCGCGCTCTTTTATATCGAGAATCTGGCGGACAAGGCCACGGTGCGCATCTACACCCCCGAAGGCCGCCTCGTCCGCCATCTGCCCGCCAGCCAGATCTACGGCTCGCGCACGACCTGGGACGGGCGCAACGACCGCGGCGAACTCGTGGCCAGCGGCATCTATCTCTATCTGGTCACCACCGAGGCGGGACTCTCCGGATCGGGCAAGGTGGCGGTCATCCATCCCTGACGAATTTCGGGGAAGTTTGTTCGCAATTACAATTTTCCAAAAATCCGCTTGAAAATGACCCGCCAATTGCGTTAATTTAAGGGCATATACCTATACAATAAACGGGTTGGGGAGGGCACGGCATGCCGCCGGTGCGCAATTCCGGCGGAACCCATCCAGAGACAGACGCGGGACCATGCTCACTTTTCTCTTCGCGAAAAACTACCTCCTGATCGACGAGATCCGCGTCGAGTTCACGACGGGTCTCAACATCATCACCGGCGAAACCGGCGCGGGCAAGTCCATTCTCATCGGCGCCCTCGGCGCCCTGCTCGGCGACCGGCTCGGCAGGGAGGCCATCCGCAGCGGCGCGGAGAAAGCGGTCATCGAGGGCGAGTTCCGGGTCGACCGCCTGCCTGCGGTCGGGACTTTCCTCGCCGCCCAGGAGATCGAGGAGCAGGGCGGCAGCCTGCTGCTGCGGCGTGAGGTCCATAGCAGCGGCCGGAGCCGCTGCTTCATCAACGATACCCCCGTGCCGCTGACGGTGCTGGCGGAACTCGGCGACCTGCTGGTCGATCTCCACGGCCAGCACGAACATCAACTCCTGCTCAAGGTCGCCAACCACGGGCCTTATCTCGACGCCTTTGCCGGCCTGGAAGCCGATCTGGCGGCGCTCAAGACCGCCTGGCAGGAGTTGACCGCTGCGACCGGGGCCCTGCGCGTCGCTGAAGAGCAGGCAGCCGAGCTCGCCCGCAGCCGTGACTACAAGGCTTTTCAGCTGCAGGAGATCAAGGCGGTAGCCCCGGCGGCGGGGGAGGAGGATCAGCTCCTCGCCGACGAGCAGATCCTCAAGAACGCTGAACTCTTGTACGAACGCACCGCCCGTCTTTCTACCCGGCTCTATGAATCGGAGGGCTCGGCGGCGGAGATCCTCACCGCGGCGGCCGCCGATCTCGGGCAGCTGGCGGCCATCGACCCGCTCTTCGAATCGATGCGCAACGACGGCCAGAGCGCGCTCATCCTCATCGAGGAGCTGGCCAAGAGCGTGCAGCATTACCATCAGGCGATCTCGTTCGATCCGGAACGGCTCGAGAGGCTGCGGCAGCGCCTCGCCGCCCTGACCGCCCTCCGGCGCAAACATGGCGGCACCCTCGAGGAGGTGATCGCCCTCGGGCAGACCCTCGAGGCGGAGCTGGCGCTGGTCGATAACCTCGAGGCAACGCTGGCGCAGCTGACGCGGCAGCGGGAAGAGGCGCGCACCCGCCTTGCAGCGCTCAACGCCGCCCTCTCCGCCCGGCGGCAGCAGGCTGCACAGGAGTTTTCCGGCAAGGTGGCGGCGGCGCTGGCGCAACTGGGCATGCCACGAGCGCAGTTCGCGGTGGTCCTGCACCACACGCCGGCCATAGAGGAACCCTGGGTCCTGCTGGCGGGCGAAAAGGTGCGCATCGGCGCGCGCGGCAGCGACCATATCGAGTTTCTCCTCTCCGCCAATGCGGGCGAAACGGCCAAACCTCTGGCCGCAGTCGCCTCCGGCGGCGAGGTTTCGCGCGTGATGCTCGCCCTCAAGAGCCTGCTGGCCGAAAACGACCACATCCCGGTGCTGATCTTTGACGAGATCGACATCGGCATCAGCGGGCGGATCGCCCAGGCCGTCGGCCGCAGTCTGAAGGGGCTGGCCCGGAGCCACCAGGTCATCTGCATCACCCATCTGCCGCAAATCGCCAGCATGGCAGACCACCACCTGCTGGTCGAAAAACAGGGTGACGACCGCTCGACGCGCACAACCATCCGTCCTCTGGCGGAGGAGGAGCGCGTGGCCCAGGTCGCAGCCCTGATCGGCGGTGAGGTGGTCACGCCGGCCCATTTGCAGAGCGCCAGCGAGCTGATCGCCGCGGGCGCATCCGGAGTTTAGCCACGCGCAGGGGCGCGCTGGTGTTGACAGGCGGGTTGAGGTCGGGATTCGGAGCATCCACAGTTCGCAACGCTACCGGGGTTGAAGAGGTCAGGCAGCCGATCTACCTTAACTGACAGGCATCCAAGCAGCGAGGTTCACATGAAAAGCTATTCCCGTTCCGTCTGGGCGGTGGTCATCGCCCTGGTGATCATTTTTGTTGGCCTTTTTCTGGTCTGCGCCCAGCGCCGCGGCACCGTCGCCAGCGGCGACGACATGGCCAGTAACGACGACCAGTTCCGCCAGGAGCTGCTGCAGTTGCTCGACCTGACCGAGGGCGACAGCAGCAAGGATTCATCGAGCGACATGCTGGCGTCCGGCAACACCGACTCCACCACCGATGCCGACAACCTGGCCCTCTCCGACGATGAGATGCTGGCTCTGCTCGGCGCCGAGAATGAAACCGGCAACGAAGCCGCCGCCGCCAACAAGGAGTCAGCCACACCACAAAAAGAGCAAAAAGAGCGCACCCAGGGCGGAAAAGCCCCCGCCAGCGGTGAGGGGCTGCTCGAAACCAAACCCTCGACGACCCCGGGTACCATGGGCCTGACGCCCGAGATGTTCGCCAGGATGCGCACCGACATCAGCCGCCTTGAAGCCGATCTCGAGAAGCGCAGCGCTACGGTCGACAGCCTGCAGAACATCATCACCAATCGCAATGCCCGGCTGCAGGAGCTCGAGGCCCAGAAGAGCAAACGGGCCGCGGTGACGCCGGTCGTGACGGCCAACAGCCTCAAAAAACCGGCCCGCTCCGCCCCCGGCAGCAGCGGCAGCGCCTTTAACGCGGCCTATGAAGCGGCCCGTACGCTCTTCGAAGCCCACAAGTATCAGGCGGCCATCGATGCCTTTACACGCCTGCTCGCGGACAATCCCGATCACTCCATGGCGGATAACTGCCAGTACTGGATCGGCGAGTGCTACTTCGGCATGCGCGAGTACCAAAAGGCCGTCGTCGAATTCCAGAAGGTCTTCGCTTTCTCCGAAACCGACAAGCACGACGATGCCCAGCTGATGATCGGCCTCTCCTATGTGCGCAGTAATCAGGCGGATATGGCCCAGAAGGCCTTCGGCACCTTTCTCGACACCTATGCTGGCAGCGAATATACCTCGGTCGCGAAACGCTATTACCGTTCCATCTAAACAAGAGTCCCTGCGTGAGCCGGTTTGTCCATCTCCATAACCATTCCCATTACAGCCTCCTTGACGGGGCGTGCCGCATTGAAGATCTCGTGGAGCAGGCGGGCAAATCCGGCATGCCCGCTATCGCCCTGACCGATCACGGCTGCATGCATGGGGCGATCAGTTTTTACAAAAAATGCGGCAAGGCGGGCATCAAACCCCTGGTCGGCGCCGAGGTCTACGTCGCGCCGGGGAGCCGCACCGAGAAACAACCGGATCCCGGCACCGGCGGCACCGCTTTCCATCTGGTGCTGCTCTGCAAGGATATGACCGGTTACCGCAACCTGATGAAGCTGGTCTCCGCGGGCTACCTCGATGGCTTTTACTACAAGCCGCGTGTCGATCGCGCCCTGTTGCGGCAGCACCATGAGGGGCTGATCGCCCTCAGCGCCTGCCTCAAGGGCGAGGTCAGTCAGCGGCTGCTGCGCGAGAGCGAGGTCCGCAGCCGTGAGACCGCCGCCGAATACCGCGATCTCTTTGGCGAGGATTTCTACCTCGAGGTGCAGAACCATGGCATCCCCGAGGAGGAGACCGCCCGTAATGCGATCTTCGCCATGGCCCGCGATCTGAACATCAAGGTGGTCGCCACCAACGACATCCATTATCTCAAGCGGGAGCACGCCGAAGCCCACGATATCCTCCTCTGCCTGCAGACCGGCAAGGACCTCGAGGATACCACCCGCATGCGCTACAATACCCGGGAGCTCTATTTCAAGAGCGAGGAGGAGATGGCCGAGGCCTTCCCCGACCATCCCGAGGCCCTGCTCAACACCCTGGAGGTCGCCGAAAAGTGCGATCTCCACCTCGACTCCCGCACCTTCCATCTGCCGGTCTTTCAGCTGCCAGCGGAGCACGCCGGCAAGAATCTCGACGATTATCTCGCCGAGGTGGCCTGGGCCGGGCTGCGCGAGCGCTACGCCACCATCACCCCCGAGCTGGAAAAGCGGCTGCAATATGAACTCGATATGATCCGGCAGATGGGTTACGCCGGCTATTTCCTCATCACCGCCGACTTTATCAGCTACGCCCGCAGTCAGCGCATCCCGGTCGGACCCGGCCGCGGTTCGGCCGCCGGCAGCCTTGTGGCCTATGTCCTCAAGATTACCAGCCTCGATCCGATCCGCTATGATCTGATCTTCGAGCGCTTCCTCAACCCCGAGCGCATCTCGATGCCGGACATCGACATCGACTTTTGCTACGAGCGTCGCGAAGAGGTGATCCGCTACGTCAAGGAGAAGTACGGCTACAGCAACGTCTGCCAGATCATCACCTTCGGTACGATGGCTGCGCGCGCGGTGATCCGCGATGTCGGCCGTGTCCTCAAGATGAACTATTCCGAGGTGGACCGCATCGCCAAGCTGGTGCCCGAGCAGCTCAAGATCAAGCTCGCGGAGGCGATCAAGAATGTCGCCGAGTTGCGCCAGATTGCGGAGAAGGACGAGATCGGCCGCCGGCTGATCGAACACAGCCTGGTGCTCGAGGGACTGGCCCGGCATGCCTCGACCCATGCCGCCGGTGTCCTCATCACTCCCGAGGAGCTCACCAATTACGTCCCCCTCTACAAGACCAAGGAAGGCGACATCACCACCCAGTACGACATGAAGTCGCTCGAGGAGGTGGGGCTGCTCAAGATGGACTTTCTCGGTCTGCGCACCCTGACGGTCATCCAGAAAGCCATCGATGCCGTGGCGGCGCGTGGCATCCAGGTCGACATCGATACCATCCCGCTCGACGATCCCCGGGTCTATGAGGTCTTCGCCCGTGGTGAGACCATCGGCCTCTTCCAGTTTGAAAGCTCCGGCATGCAGGAGTATTTGAAGAAACTCAAGCCGACCTGCCTCGAGGATCTCATCGCCATGAATGCCCTCTACCGGCCGGGGCCGATGGATTACATCGACGACTTTATCCGCGGCAAGCGTGATACCGCCGCGGTCAGCTATCTTCATCCCCTGCTGCGGCCGCTGCTGGAGGAGACTTACGGGATTGCGGTTTACCAGGAACAGGTGATCAAGATGGCGACCGAGGTCGGCGGCTTCTCGCTCGGCAACGCCGACCTGCTCCGCCGCGCCATGGGCAAGAAGGATCTCGAGATCATGGCCCGGGAGCGCGTCCATTTCATTGACGGGGCGAACGAGCATGGCGTCGGCAACAAGGTCGCCGACGAGATCTACGACATGATGGCCAAGTTCGCCGGCTATGGCTTTAACAAGTCCCATGCCGCCTGTTACTCCCTGGTGGCTTATCAGACCGGCTACCTCAAGGTCTATTACCCGGCCGAATTCATGGCCGCCAACCTCAGCAGCGAAATGAGCAGCACCGCGCGGATCGTCGTGCTGCTGGAAGAGTGCCGCCATATGGGGCTGGAGGTGCTGCCGCCGGACGTCAACGAAAGCCTGGCCGACTTTGTCGTCGTCGATGGGCGCATTCGTTTTGGACTCGGGGCGGTCAAAAATGTCGGCCGTGGCGCCATTGAGGTGATCGTCGCGGGGCGCAACAGGCAGGGCCGCTTCCGCACCCTGGTCGATCTGGCTTGCGCCATCGACCTGCAGGCGGTCAACAAAAAGGTCTTTGAGAGCCTGATCCAGGCGGGCGCGATGGACAGCCTCGAGGGCAGCCGTGCGCAAAAGATGGCCGGCCTCGAGGAGGCGATCCTCTACGCCCAGGCCCTGAACCAGCGCGCCGCCACCGGCCAGTTCTCGATGTTCGACGGCGCCGACAATACAGCGGAGGAGCAGGACCAGCTCCGTCCCACCCTGCCGCGGGTGGAGGAGTGGGCCGATGGCGACGCCCTCAACCGCGAAAAGGCGATGCTCGGCTTTTATCTCTCCGGCCACCCGCTCGACCGCTTTCGCGAAGACATCGGCGCCCTCAGCAGCGTCCCGCTCGCCAACGCCGGCGAGTGCCGCGATAACAGCAAGGTGCGCCTCTGCGGCCTCATCAGCGAGGTCAAGACCCTGCTCGACCGGCAGAAACGCCCGATGGCCTTTTTCAAACTCGAGGACTTTACCGGCACCATCGAAGGCCTGACCTTTGCGGATGTATTCGACCGCTGCCGTAATGCGATTGCGGTGGACCGGATCGTCATGGCTCTCGGCAAGATCAGCACGCGCGAAAGCGAGGCCCCCAAGCTCATCGTCGAGGAGGTCCTGCCGCTCGAGGAGGCGCGCACGCGCTACACCCGCAGCCTTTTCCTCTCGCTCGATGCCCGCCTGGCGGATGCCGCCCTGCTCGCCGAACTCAAGCAGACCCTGGACGAGTTCCGCGGCACGGTGCCGCTCTACCTGCGGCTGCACGGCGCCGATGCGCGGGACTATATTCTCCGCTCGCGCACGATTACGGTCACCCCCAGCCTGGCACTGCTCGACCGCCTGCGCGCGCGCGTCGGCCGCGAAAACGTCTGGGTGGGGGCCTGATCTGGCAGCGGCCAAAAAGATAACCGATGCCGAGATCGCCCGCCGCCTCGCGAATCTGGTGGAGGGTACCCAGCTGGGGCTCGAGGAAGCCGAG
>CAYTCI010000100.1:0-12911 GCA_964436305.1 uncultured Cytophagia bacterium
AGCGGCTCCTTGAGCGAATCGTCAAAATTGGGGACGAAGTCGACGGTATCCTTTTCGATATCGCGCAAAACCTCATCGGAAATCTGCGCCAGCCGGGCCTCGGTGTAACGCATCGCCGCCGGGGCATCGCCGTCGATCGAGCCAAAATTTCCCTGGCCATCGACCAGGGGATAGCGCAGGGAAAAATCCTGCACCATGCGCACCATGGCATCATAGACCGCGGTGTCGCCGTGCGGGTGGTACTTGCCGAGCACCTCACCGACGATGCGCGCGCTCTTTTTATAG
This sequence comes from uncultured Cytophagia bacterium, assembly GCA_964436305.1. Taxonomy (GTDB): domain Bacteria; phylum Zhuqueibacterota; class Zhuqueibacteria; order Residuimicrobiales; family Residuimicrobiaceae; genus JAKPUX01. Next base: position 286 of record CAYTCI010000100.1, read on the forward strand.
GCCGAATTGGGGCGGATGCCGAGCCCGAGCATGCCAAACAGCACCCGGCGGTGCACCGGCTTGAGTCCGTCGCGCACATCGGGCAGGGCGCGGGCGACGATCACCGACATCGAATAATCGATGTAGGAGCTCTTCATCTCCTCTTCGATAAAGACCGGGAGGATCTTTTCGCTAGATTCTGTCATCTCTCTTCATCATTTGAATGGGAACGCGCCTCTCAGACATCGAGGTTGCGCACGTAGCGGGCATTCTCCTCGATGAACTGGCGGCGCAGTTCGACATCGTCGCCCATCAGCATCGAGAAAATATGATCCGCCTCGAAGGCTTCCTCCACTGTCACCTGCAGGAGGGTGCGGTTTTGCGGATCCATGGTGGTCTTCCAGAGCTGCGGCGGATTCATCTCACCCAGCCCCTTGTAACGCTGAATCGTGGCATTTTTGTTCTGCTGCCGGTATTTTTCCTGGATCTTTTGCACCTCTTCCTCATCATAGGCATAGATCTCTTCACTACCGCTGGCGACGCGATAGAGCGGCGGCTGGGCGATATAGAGATAGCCCTGTTCGATGACCGGGCGCATATGACGGAAGAAAAAGGTGAGCAGCAGAGTACGGATGTGCGAACCATCGACGTCGGCATCGGTCATGATGATGATCTTGTGATAGCGGAGCCGCTCCACCTGGAAATCATCGCGGCCGATGCCCGTGCCCATGGCGGAGACAATGGTGCGGATTTCCTCGTTCGAGAGCATCTTGTCGAGGCGGGCCTTCTCGACATTGAGAATTTTGCCGCGCAGGGGCAGAATGGCTTGAAAGCGCCGGTCTCTTCCCTGCTTGGCGCTGCCGCCGGCCGAGTTGCCCTCCACAATGAACATTTCGGTCCGTTCCGGCTCGGCCCAGGAACAATCGGCCAGCTTGCCGGGCAGGCTGTCGTTTTCAAGCGCCGATTTTCTCCGCGTCAGCTCACGTGCCTTGCGCGCGGCCTCGCGCGAACGCGCGGCCACCACACATTTTTCGATGATGCGCTTGCCCACCGAGCCGTTCTGCTCGAGAAACTTGCCCAGTTGCTCGTTGACCAGCGCCTCGACAATGCCCTTGACCTCGCTGTTGCCGAGACGGGTTTTGGTCTGACCCTCGAACTGCGGTTCGGTCACCTTGACGCTGATGACCGCCGTCAGACCCTCGCGCACATCATCGCCGCTCAGGGTGCTGTCACCATTCTTGAGCAGCTTGTTCTTGGCGGCAAAGTTGTTCAGCGTTCGCGTCAGCGCCGCCTTGAAGCCGACCAGATGGGTCCCGCCCTCGACGGTATGGATATTGTTGACGTAGGAGTAGATATTCTCGTTGTACGAATCATTATAGGAGAAGGCGATGTCCACCGGGATATTGTCGCGCTCGCCGGTCAAAAAGATCGGCCGTTTGGTGATGGTATTGTGCCCCTGATCGAGATACTCGATAAAGGCGCTCAGGCCGCCCTTGTACTTGAACTTGTTGCTCTTGCCGCTGCGGACATCGAGGATGGAGATCTTCAGGTTGGGATTGAGAAAGGCCAGTTCGCGCAGGCGTTCGGAAAGGATCTCGAAGCTGAACTTGCGCTTCTTGAAGATCTCGCCGTCGGGCAGAAAGGTCACCTTGGTGCCCGTGCTCTTGCGCGAACCCGCTTTCTTGACCGGGCCATCGGGGATGCCACGCTGGTAGCGCTGGCGAAAGAGGCTGCCATCGCGGGCGACCTCAACCTGCAGCCATTCGGAGAGGGCATTGACCACCGAGACCCCGACGCCGTGCAAGCCGCCGGAAACCTTGTAGGCCTTTTTATCGAATTTGCCGCCGGCATGCAGCATGGTCATCACCACCTCGAGGGCGGAGCGGTTCTGCTCGGGATGCAGATCGACCGGAATGCCGCGGCCGTTGTCGGTGATCGAGACACTCTCATCCTGATTGATGGTCACCTCGATCTCATCACAAAAGCCGCCCAGGGCCTCGTCGATGCTGTTATCCACCACCTCGTTGACCAGATGGTGCAGGCCGCGCACGGCGACGTCGCCAATGTACATGGCGGGCCGCAGTCGTACCGCTTCCAGTCCCTTGAGCACCTGAATCTGACTGGCGTCGTATTTGCCGGATTTGCTGTTGTTCATGCGGTTCGCATTGTCCAGTTTATAGAAAACGAATCTCCTTGACGAGAGTGTCCCCCAATGTGCTGCGGATTTTCTCAAGTATCAACGGCTTTTGAAAGAGCAGTTCCGTCCGCCAGGTCGACGAGGTGACCCGCACAAAGAGCACACCATCCTGCAGCCGTTCCGCATGCGCGATGGCGGCGATGCGCGCCCCGACCAGTTGCGGCCATTCGTTGATCACCCGTTGCTGCCGCAGCCGCTCGCCGAGTCCCAGCTGCTGCACCAACTGCGCCAGACCCTGCGAGATATGGCGGGTATTATCCCTGGCCATGGTTGGCCTGCTCGATCTGTCCGCTGCGAACAAAAAAGAGCTGCTGCTCCTGGCGGTGCAGGTTATGCTGCACCGTCGTATAATCGGCGGAGGTGCCGGAGATGAAACACTGGCCTTCGCCGGAAAACAGTTCGATCACCCGCTCGCCGCGGCGCTGGTCCAGTTCCGCATAGAGATCGTCGAGCAGCAAGAGGGGCGTCCGCTGCAATTGGCGTTGCAGCACGGCCAGTTCGGTCGCCTTGAGACTGATGAGGGCGCTCTTGTGTTCGCCCCTGGAACCGTACTGCCGCAGCGGCCGGCCGCCAATGGCGAACTCGAATTCGTCCCGGTGCGGACCCACCAGGGAGAGGCCGCGTGCAATTTCAGCCTGGCGCAGGCGCCGCAGCTTTTCGCTGAAGAGCCCGGAGATCGACTCCCCTTCCGGCGCGTTGACATTGGGTTGATAGGTGATGGTCAGGCGCTCGCTGCCATTGCCGGAGATCTCCTGATAGCGGGCGGAGAGGAGTTCGGCCATCTCCTCGACCAGCGCCCTGCGGAACTGCATCAGTGCGCTGCCCCGCAGGATGAGCTGCTCATCCCAGACCGAAAGATCATCCCGCATCCGTGACTGGCCGTTGCGGGCGAGCCAAAGGAGGCGATTGCGCTGCTTGATGATCTTGTCATACTCCTTGAGATCGTTGAGATAACGCACCGAGCACTGGGATGCCAGAATATTGAAAAAGCGACGGCGCTGCTGCGGAGAACCATGCGTGATGTCATAGTCGGCGACAGAGAGAACCACGGCTGGAAATTGCCCCACCAGGAGAGAGAGTTGATGCAGGGGTTTGCCATCGAGAACGAGCTGTTTTCCCGCCGCGCTCTGAAAACGCAGCTGTATCTCGTGCTCGATGGCTTGCTCGCTGATGAATTGGCCGGTGATGCTGAAACCATCGGATCCCGCGGGGACCATCTCGCTGTCGCTGCTGGTGCGAAACGACTTGCAGAGACAGAGGAGATAGATCACCTCCAGCAGGTTGGTCTTGCCCTGGGCATTTTCGCCAAAGAGAAAATTTTTATGCGCGCAAAACTCGAGACGCTGGCAACCCAGATTACGGAACCCCTCAATGACCAGGCTGCGCAGGACCATGGTCCATCCGATTCTTACTCAGCACTATAGGAATACTCCGTTCCCGTCGCCGGCGCGGCCTCGTTGATCCGGATCGGCATCAAGAGCATGATGATCTCTTCGCCCTCGCGTTTTTCGACCGGTTTGAGCAGGGCGGCGCTGGTGGCATCCTTGAGTTCAAAGAGGACCTCTTCGCCCTCGAGGTGGCGCAGGACGTCCATCAGATAGGTGCTGTTGTAGCCGATTTGCAGCCACTCCCCATTGAAGGTTGCCGGAATGGCTTCCCTGGCTTCGGCGCCGAATTCAAGGTCTTCGGAGCGGATGGTCATCTCATCGGCGGCGATCATCAGCCGCACCTGATGGGTCAGCGAGCTGGAGAAAATGGCGACCCGGCGGAGGCTGGCGATCAGCTGTTCGCGGTTGACCTGCAGGGTTTTGTCGTTATCCTTGGGCAGGACGCGTTCATAATTGGGATAGGTGCCGCTGATCAGTTTGGAATAGACCACGGCGCGCTCGAGAGTGAAGACGATATGATCCTCGCCGATCTGGATTCCCACCGCCGCATTCTGCTGAAGATTGCGCAGGAGCAGATGCAGGGTTTTGGTCGGGATGATCAGGTTGCGGCGGACATCCTCCTGGAGCATGCCGTTTTGCACCGTGATCTTGGCGAGGCGATGGCCGTCGGTGGCGACGAAACGGATCTCACCGGGCATCAGTTCCATGTTGATGCCGGTCAGGGCGGGACGCAGTTCATCGGCCGAGACGGCAAACATGGTCTGGTCGGCCATACGGCCGAGCAGACCGGCATCGAGCTGAAAAGCCAGTTCGCCCTCCTCAACACTGATCTGCGGAAAATCCTCCCGCGGCTGGGTGGCGAGCTTGTATTCACCCTTGTCGGTCTTGATCGTAACCTTGTTATCGGCTTCGGAAAAGATGGTGAGTGGAACATCCGGCAGTTCACGAACGATCTCGACGAGGATCTTGGCAGGGATGGCCACCGATCCTTCTTCGTTTCCGTCGACATCCAGGGTCGTCGTGATCGAGATTTCCAGATCCGTCCCCGTCAGCGAGAGCTTGCCGTTGCGCAGATCCAGGAGAATGCAGGTGAGAATGGAAATCGTCGTTTTCGGCGGCACCACCCCGATCACTTTCTGCAGGGCGTCGAAAAACTCCTTTTTGGAAACCGAAAAATTCATGTGTCCCTCCATGCGAAAAAAGGCTGGTTTGATCTCTTAAATTATATAATAAAAAAATATATATCAAGATAATTGTAGTAGTAGGGGCCGTGGATATGTTGATAAAGAGCGGATCGGCTGTTTTTTTTGCCGTGCTGCACTGTGAAAACAAGGGATGAGGTGTCCGCGATGGCACTCGAGTTCTTCACATGCCGCTGTGTACGGCGCGGTGAAAAGCCCTCTTTTATCCACTCTGTCACCCCTTTTCTGCAACCCCGGAGATTTACCGCTCTTTTGTCAACACCGTTTCGCCGGTTATGCACCGCTCATTCACATTTTGTGCACAACGCATCACAGCTGGGAAATTTCGATGCGGTTGCGGATGGCCTCGACATCCTGACGAAATTTGGCATTGCTCCCGAGCATCTCCTCGGTGCAATTGATGGCGTGGATGACGGTGCTGTGGTCGCGTCCGCCGAAGTGCAGGCCGATGGTCTTGAGCGAGCTGTCGGTGAGCAACTTGCACAGATACATGCAGATCTGCCGGGCCTGGGCAATCTCTTTTTTACGCGTCTTGGAACGCAGCAGATCGTCCGGAAAGGCAAAATGCTCGGCGGTCATTTTCTGGATCGATTCAATGCTGATCGCCTTGGTTTTGCTGATGCAGACGTCGCGCAGGACCTTTTTGGCCAACTCGAGGGTGATGTCGATGCCATTGAGAGAGGCATAGGCGAGCAGTCGGATCATCGCCCCTTCCAGCTCGCGGATGTTCGAGGTGATATGGGTGGCGATGAAATGAAAAATCTCCGGCGGCAGCTCGATCTCGCTGTCCTCGGCCTTTTTCTGCAGGATGGCCTGGCGCGTCTCCAGATCGGGCGGCTGAATGTCGACCACCAGTCCCCACTGAAAGCGGGATTTGAGTCGCTCCTCCATCCCGAGCAGATCCTTGGGCGGCCGATCCGAGGAGAGGATGATTTGCTTGCCCTTCTGGTGCAAGGCATTGAAGGTATGAAAAAACTCGTCCTGGGTGCGTTCCTTGTTGCCGAAGAACTGAATGTCGTCGATCATCAGGATATCGACATTGCGGTAGAGGCCGCTGAATTCGGTGGTCTTGTTCTTCTGAATCGAATTGATAAAATCGGCCGTGAAGCGCTCGCTGTCGACATAGAGCACCCGAGTGGCCGGATTCTGTTCCTTGGCATAATTGCCGATCGCCTGGATCAGATGGGTTTTGCCCAGGCCGACGCCGCCATAGACGACCAGAGGGTTGAAGGTGGTCGAACCCGGTGATTTGGCCACCGCCAGGGCCGCCGCCTTGGCGAACTTGTTGCATTCGCCCTCGACATAGCTGTCGAAACAGTAACGCGTATTGAGATTGTCCGGATGGCGAGGGGCGGAGGCGACGGCTTGCGGTCTGACCGGCGGCGGTGGCGGCACCGTTAATTCAGCCGGCAACGGTGAATCCAGGCGGATCGAATAGGCCAGCTTGCAGCCATTGCCCATCACCCGGGAAAGCGCCTGGTTCATCATCAGACCATACTGCTGTTCAATCCATTCATAGGAGAACTGGTTGGGTACCTGAATGGTCAGGGATTTGTCATCCACTTTGAGAGGCCGGATGGGACGAAACCAGGTGAGCAGGGTATTGGGATGCACCTCCTCTTTGAGGATGGCCAATACCTTATCCCAAATTTCGACATGATCGTGCTGCATAGGACTCCCGTCGCGTGCGCGTAATAGAGGGTTACTTGTCAACATATGGTCCTGCCCCGCCTCTGGATGCCAAAAGAGAGTGTTTAGCAAAGATATCCACAGAATACGTCAGGTTATCCACATTAATATTACTAAAGGAATAGAGAAAAAAGCTATAAAATACAAATATTTGGTGATAATTTTAAACCAACGTTGTGAACATCTTCCGCTCCGGCGGGCGTTCAGTTCGCTGACGATGGAGGGCTTTTGCAAGTTATCCACAACTGCTTAGACCAAGCCTCTCGCCCATTAATTTTGTCAAAAGCGCGCTGATTTGCAACAGCAAAATTTTAAATTTTTCTCCACCGGCGGAGGAAAATTGCCGGAGGGACCAGGCAGGAGGGGCAAGCCGGTACCTGTTCATACCAGCTTGTCCTCGCCGTAAAACACGGACTCGACCTAAAATAAATCCTTGATTTTTTATTAAAAAATTCGTAATTATATAAGCTAATATCCATTTTAACAGGAGATTTCACGCATGCAGCCGACCTTTCAACCCAGCAAACGGAAACGGATCAACAAACACGGCTTCCGCTCGAGAATGGCCTCCAAAAATGGCCGAATCGTCCTGGCACGCCGCCGCGCCAAAGGCCGCAAGAAGCTCAGCGTCAGCGACGAATAGCAGGTGCGTCCTTACGACAACCGCACGACTCGACAGGGCAGCGATTATTAAAAATCGCTCCGAGTTTTCGGATATTATCAACAAGGGCCTCCTCTTTCAGGGGCGTTATTTCTCACTCTTTTATCGCGATGAAACCCGGCGCAGGATCGGTTTCTCGGCCAAACGCGGTCTCAAAGCCGTCGAGCGAAACCGGCTGAGGCGCCGTGAGCGCGAACTCTGGCGCAGCGCTCAAGAGCATATCACGGTCAACGGAGCGTTCATTCTCATCGGAAGGGAGCAAGCCCTGCATGCTCCCTTCGCCTTGCTTGAACGCGACCTGCTCGCCCTGCTCGCCCAGATCAGCAAACGCATGCAGCCCAATCGGAACCACGAGGAGGAACACCCGTCACCACCGCCAACAAGGAAACCTTTTCCATTGTGAAAATCAACCCGGTAAAACGCCTCCTCTTCTCGCTTCTACGTTTCTATCAGCATGCGATCTCTCCCGCACTTCCCCCCAGCTGCCGTTATCAGCCGACCTGCTCCGAATATGCTTATCAAGCAATTGAGAAATATGGAGTTATTAAGGGATGTGCAAAGGCGTTCTTACGCATTCTTCGCTGTAATCCGTTCTTCCCCGGCGGATATGACCCCGTATAGGACACACCATGAATCTCGACAAAAAGACCATCCTCGCCTTCCTGCTCATCGGACTGGTATTCCTCTTCGTCCAGAGCCCCATCTATCAAAAGCTCTTCTTTCCGCAGAATTACCAGAAGCAACTGGCCGCCCGGCAGGCGCAATACCGGGCACCTGATTCAACCGCCACCAGCTCGGCATCGGTGGAAGAATCCGCTGCGGAGAGTATCGCCAGCGCTCCGGTGGACTCGGTGGCTCGCCGTCTGGCGGAGGAGCAGACGGTTCCGGCCCGCGAGATCACCCTGCAAACCGATCTCTATACCGCGGTGCTCTCGACCCGCGGTGCCACCCTGCAGGGCTGGACTCTGAAAAAGTACAACAAAACCCCGTCGGAGCCGGTCTCGCTGTTACCGGTTGGCAGCCAGCAGAACCTCGGACTTGATTTTGTCACCCGGGATGAGGATACCCTGCGCACCGGATTGTACAACTTCTCCTGCAGCGCCCCGGCCGAACTGGTGGTCGAGCCCGCCGGCACCAGCATCACCTTCACCCACCAGCTGGAGCAGGGACGGGCCATCCGCAAGACCTATACCTTTCATAACGGTCGATACGATTTTGATCTCGAGATCGAGCTTGAAGGCATGGGCTCCCTGGTGGCGGACAAGGCTTACCTGATCACCGCACCCAATGGTCTGGAGTCCTCCGAGGTGCGGATGTCTGAGGATATGGATTATGCCAAGTCGGCCATCGCTGCAGCCGGGCGTGTCAACAAGATCAGCAAGGCCGCGGGCGTTTTGGAAAAGGAGAGCGGCAGCATCGACTGGGTGGCGGTCCGCACCAAGTACTTCGCCTACGCCATCATCCCTACCACCGCCAAGGGCACCTTCGCGACCATCCTCGGCAAAGAGTTGCCCATGGCTGGCGAAGCCAGGCTGAAGTGGAAAAAATACGCGATCGGACTCGGCATGCCGCTGGTGCGCGAGAACAGTCGCGACCGCTTTACCGTCTTCATTGGTCCGATGAAGGATGATCTCCTCAAGTCCTACAAGGTCGGGCTGGAAAAGTTCATGGACATGGGGGCCAAGATCATTCAGCCCTTCAGCATCGCCATCCTCTGGACCTTCAAGAAGCTTTATGCGGTGATCCCCAATTACGGCCTGGTGTTGATTCTCTTCGCCTTGATCATCAAGCTGATCACCGCGCCGCTGACCCACAAGAGCACCGTCTCGATGAAAAGGATGCAGGCGCTGCAGCCGCGGATGGAGGAGCTCAAGGAGAAGTACGGCAAGGATCCGCAGCGGCTCAATCAGGAGACGATGAAGCTCTACAAGGAGGAGGGGGTCAATCCGATGGGCGGGTGCCTGCCGATCCTGCTGCAGATGCCGCTGCTATGGGCTCTCTTCATCGTTTTCCGCACCACCATTTCGCTGCGGCAGCAGGGCTTCTTCTGGTGGATCAAGGATCTCTCCGGCCCGGATACGGTCTTCACCCTGCCCTTCACCATTCCCTGGTACGGCAACGGGGTCAATATCCTGCCGATCCTGATGGGGGTGACGATGATCATCCAGCAAAAGATGTCGATCAGCGATCCCAAGCAAAAGGCGATGGTCTATTTCATGCCGATCTTCATGACCCTGCTCTTCAACAACTTTCCCTCAGGGCTCAATCTTTATTACACCCTGTTCAACATCATCGCCATCATCCATCAGAAATACTTTATGGGGCTGGACGAGGTGGCGGTCGCGCCGGCCAAGCGCAAGGTTTGAGCCGCACTATGGCAGGATTTTTCAGCCTTACATGCCCCGCTGGTCCAGGCGGGGCATTCTTGTTTGCAGGGGATCTGGCATGAGTGCGGCCGACAGGGAGATCATCGTCGCGCTCGCCACACCACCGGGCAGCGGGGCACTGGCCATCATCCGAATCAGTGGTAAGGGCTGCCGCACCTGGTTTGCGCCGCTCTTTGCCGGCCGCCCGGGGATTGCCGGGATGAAATCCGGGCGTTATTACGGCCGCCTGGTCGAGCCACAAGCCGAAACCGGCCTGGCTGCCGGCGCACCCCTGCGTGAGCTGGATGAGGTGATCGTCCATACCTATTGCGCGCCCCACTCCTTCACCGGCGAGGATATGGTGGAGATCAACTGCCACGGCGGCATGGTTGTGGTGCAGCGGATCCTTGAGCGGTTGTTGCGCCATGGAGCGCGATTGGCGCAGCCGGGCGAATTCAGCCGGCGCGCTTTTTTGGCGGGACGGCTCGATCTTCTGCAGGCGGAGGCGATCGCCGATCTCATCGCTGCGCGCAGCAGCCGGGGCGCGGATATTTCCCTGCAGCAGCTGCACGGCGCCCTTTCGCAGCGCATCCGCGACCTGGCGGCGACCCTGCGGCAAAGCTGTGGCCTGCTTGAGCTCGAACTCGACTTTAGTGAAGAAGAGATTTTCGCCGACCGTGCCCTGCTGCAGGAACGGGTCGATACGGCCCTGGCGACGCTCGCAGCCATCCTTGCCACCTGGCGCTATGGCCGGGTGCTGCGCGAGGGGGCCCGCGTCGTCCTCGCCGGTCGGGTCAATGTCGGCAAATCGACGCTGATGAACCGTCTGCTGCGGCATGAACGCGCCATCGTCTCCCCCATTCCTGGCACCACCCGGGACACCCTCGAGGAGGGGCTGCAGCTGGCAGGCTATTTCTTCAAGCTGATCGACACCGCAGGCCTGCGTGAGCAGGCGGACACCGTGGAGCAGGAGGGCATTACCCGTACGCTGGCCGCCATCGACAGCGCCGACATCCTCCTGCTGCTCTTCGACGGCTCTTCGCCTCTGGATGATAACGATCGACACCTGCTGGAGTTGGCCAGCACGACGCAGGAGCGGATTGTCGTGCAGGTGATCAACAAGTGTGATCTCGAGCGCGCCCCCGCTATCGCCGCCGAGCCGGCGCTGGCTGGGGCGCTGGAGATCTCGTGCCGCATCGGTGCGGGTCTTGAGCAGCTGCAGCAGGCCTTGATCGACGGCTTGCGCCGCTGGCAACCCGGTGAGGAGGGGGTGATCCTCACCCGTTTGCGCCATTTCACCGCGCTGCAGCGAGCCCAGGAGCATCTCCGCCTGGCACAGCAGAGTCTGGCGGAGCAGCAACACGGCGAATTCATCGCCCTCGATCTCCGCGCCGCGCTCAACGAACTGGGGGCGATCACCGGCGCGGTCAGCAGTGCCGATCTTCTCAATGATATCTTTGCCGACTTTTGTATCGGCAAATAAAAGGTTTCACGTGGAACCCTACCGCGGCAACAAAGGAACGCCTGGCTGTGGATCGTACTATGCACGCTTTTGAGGTGGTCGTCATCGGTGGCGGCCATGCCGGTTGTGAAGCCGCGCTGGCGGCAGCCCGTATGGGCGCCTCCACCCTCTTGATCACCCAGAACCTCTTTGCCATCGGCCAGATGTCGTGCAATCCCGCCATCGGCGGCCTGGCCAAGGGCCACCTGGTCAAGGAGATCGACGCCCTCGGCGGGGCGATGGGCCGGATCGCCGATGAGACAGCGATCCAGTTCCGCATGCTCAACCGCTCCAAGGGGCCAGCGGTCTGGTCGCCGCGCACGCAAAACGACCGTCTGCTCTACGCCCAGCGCATGCGTCAGCTGCTCGAAGAACAGCCGCGACTGGTGCTGCGCCAGCACACGGTCAAGGCCCTGCAGATCGCCGGCGGGCGGGTATACGGCCTGATCACCGAAGTCGACACCCCCCTGGCCGCCGAACGAATCATCCTCTGCGCCGGCACCTTTCTCAACGGCCTCATCCACGTCGGCATGAGCCACTTCCCCGGTGGTCGCAGCGGCGAAAGTAACGCCGCCGGCCTCAGCGACCAGCTTGGCCGCTTTGGCCTCAAGGGCGGCCGGCTCAAGACCGGAACCCCGCCGCGCATCGACGGGCGCACCATCGATTTTGCGGCAATGAGCGAACAGCCCGGCGACCCGCTCATCGTTCCCTTTTCGCACCGCCACGACCAGCTCGACTATCCCCAGGCCTCCTGCTACCTGACGCGCACCCGCCCCGAGACCCACGCCATCCTGCGTTCGGGATTGTCGCGCTCCCCCCTCTACCAGGGGGTGATCCAGGGGGTCGGCCCGCGCTATTGTCCCTCGATCGAGGACAAGATCCACCGCTTCGCCGACAAGGAGAGCCACCAGCTCTTTCTAGAACCCGAAGGCCGGTCGACGGTCGAGTACTATCTCAACGGCTTCTCCACCAGCCTGCCGGAGGAGACCCAGATCGCCGCGGTCCATTCGGTGCCGGGACTCGAGCGGGCCCATCTGACCCGCCTGGGCTATGCCATCGAATACGACTACTTCTACCCCAGCCAGCTCTGGCCAACCCTGGAGTGCAAACCGGTGGCGGGTCTCTACCTCGCCGGCCAGATCAACGGCACCTCCGGCTACGAGGAGGCGGCCGCCCAGGGAATGATCGCGGGCATCAATGCCGTCCGCTCCCTGCGCGGCGAGCCCCCCTTCATCCTCTCACGACAGGAGGCCTATATCGGCGTCCTCATCGATGATCTGGTCACCAAGGAGCTGAGCGAGCCCTATCGCATGTTCACCTCGCTCGCCGAGAACCGGCTCCATCTGCGCCAGGATAACGCCGATCTCCGCCTGATGGCCTACGGCCATGCGCTGGGACTGATCGACGCGGCGGCCCTGCAGCGCACCGAACGCCTGCGCGCCGAGATTGCCGCCGCCCGCCTCCGCCTCGAGCAGCACAAGCCGGATCCGGCCACAATCAATCCCCTGCTGGAGCGCAGGGGCACTACCCTGCTGAAACAGCGCGAGAGCCTGGCGCTGCTGCTCAAGCGCCCCGAGGTGCACCTCACCGATTTTGCCGGACTCGACGGCGACCCCCTCTGGATGGAGGAGTCCCCCTTCTGG
>CAYTCI010000101.1:0-12679 GCA_964436305.1 uncultured Cytophagia bacterium
CTTCCACGAAAAGAAGGCCGGCCCCTTCCGCTGCGCGGAATTTTCTCCCCCCGCGGATTGTTGCGCTTTTATAACCCAATCCATCAAGGCCGATCCCGATGACCCCACGCCTCCGTCCGCTTCGCAAACTCACCCCCCGGCAGCTGCGTGAAGAGATGCTGCCCAGTATCTTTCGCTCCATTCAGCTGGTTTGGCAGGCTTCGCGCCTGCTCTTCCTGATCAGCGCCCTGCTCCTCGTCCTGCAGAGCATCCTGCCGCTCGGCATCCTCTACACCAGCAAACTCATCCTCGATGGTGTTGCCGCCGCGCTCAAGTCCGGCTCCGTCTCGTCGGCGCCGGCGCCGCTCGTGCTGCTCGCCTCGCTGGTGGCTGGACTGGTCTTCCTCCAGGTGATGGCCAGCACTCTGCACTCCTGGCTGCAGGAGCATCTCTCCGCCCTGGTGCAGGAGAACATCATGGAGCGGCTGCACGCCAAATCAATGGAGATCGATTTCGCCTATTACGAGAATCCCGAGTTTTTCGACACCCTCCACCGCGCGCAGCACCAGGCGATCTACCGTCCCTCGCAGCTGGTCGGCCGGCTGCAGAACATCATCCAGCAGGGGATGACCCTGGTGGGATTGGTCGGCCTCCTCTTCCTCTTTCACTGGTCGATTCCGCTGCTGCTGCTGTTGACCCTGCTGCCGGCGCTGTTCTTCCGCCTCCATTTCGCCGACGTCCTCTTCGAGTGGCGGCAAAAGAGCAGCAACCTCGAGCGCAAGAGTTACCATTATCACTGGCTGCTCACCGACAAGGAGTGGGCCAAGGAGGTGCGCGTTCTGGCGGTGGGCCGCCTTTTCCGCCGCCGTTACCGCGCCATTCAGCGGCGGCTGCGGGTCGAGCAGTTCCGCATCAACGGCCGCCAGACCCGCGGCACCCTGATCGCCCAGCTGCTGGCGACCCTGGTGGCCTACGGCTTTTACATCGTCCTGATCGGCCGGACCCTGGCCGGGGCGATCACCCTCGGCAGCCTGGTGATGTACTTTCAGGCCTTCCAGCAGTCGATCAACGCCCTGCGCACCCTCTTCACCGGGATCGGGGATATCTACGAGGACACCCGCTTCGTCGGCCAGCTTTTCACCTTTTTCGCCTTGACGCCAACGGTGACGCGTATCAACCCGGTGCAGCCGGTTCCGGCGCCGATTCGCCAGGGGATCACCGTCGAGAACCTCTCCTTCCGCTACCCGGGGAGCGAGCGCTGGGCCCTGCAGGGGGTCTCGTTCACGGCCGCCCCGGGCGAGCGCATCGCCCTGGCCGGGGCCAACGGCTCGGGCAAGAGCACCCTGATGAAGCTCATCTGCCGCCTCTACGATCCCACCGAGGGGCGGATCCTCCTCGACGGCATTGATATCCGCGCCTTCGAGCTGACCGAGTGGTGGCGCCGGCTGGCGGTGATGTTCCAGGATTTCGAGGAGTACAACCTCAGCGCCCGCGAGAACATCTGGCTGGGCGACGTCCACCTGCCGAAGCGGGATGAGCGGATCGAGCGGGCGGCAGAGCGCTCGGGGGCTGCCGGGGTGATCGCCGGACTGCCGCAGGGCTACGAGACCATGCTCGGCAAATGGTATGACGAGGGGGAGGAGCTGAGCAAGGGGGAGTGGCAGCGGATCGCGGTGGCGCGGGCTTTTGTGCGCGAGGCGCCGATCATGATCTTTGACGAGCCGACCAGCGCCCTCGATGCGCGCAACGAGTACGAGATGCTCAGCGCCTGGATGGAGCGGGCGCGCGGCCGGGTGGCGATCCTGATCAGCCATCGGGTCTCGACGCTGCAGAGCGCCGACCGGATCATCATGATGCAGCAGGGGCGGATCGCGGAGGTGGGCCATCACGCGCAGCTCTGGTCCGCCGCCGGGCCCTATGCCGCGCTTTTCAATCAGCCGATTCCAGGGCAGGGATAAACCGCCCCCCAGCTCTCGCGCTGACCCGAACCCTCTCGCGCCGACCGGAACCGGGTGGGCACACCCCCCAGGCTCTCGCGCAGACCCGAACCCTCTCGCGCCGACCGGAACCGGGTGGGCCCGCCCCCCAGCTCTCTCGCCGGCCCGGCTGCGGAAATCTCGCACCGACCTCGACTCTCGACCTGAAGCCGCTCCCCGTTCTGTCCATGTATTAAAAAGCAGTTGATATTTTTACAGTAAAACTGTATACTTTATTATCTTGTAATGTGATGACAGAAAGGGAATCTCTTGTCCATGCTGATACGCCGAGTGGAAAAAGAGCAGGCCGATTGGTATGCAACGAAATTGTATCCCCTCCAGGATAGAGTGCTCTCCCGGATTGAATCGGACAGGTTTTATTTGACCGGAGGGACGTGCCTGTCCAGGTACTACTATCATCACCGCTACTCTGACGATCTGGATTTCTTTTTTCTCGGGGTAAAGTATGGTGGGGATGAGTTTGAGCGCGAATTTGCCCGGATAACTTCATCGCTTGATTCGGAGTTCAAAACAACGGTCACAGTAAATGAAAAGCAATACAAACGGGCCTTTATCGAAGAGGGAGCTGTCAGCCTAAAAATGGAATTCATCAATGAGCCCTTTGCGGTCCTGGGAGAGAGGGCCAGGATTTCGAGCTATCTGATCGATACCAAAGAAAATATTGCAGTCAACAAGATAACCGCCATTTATGCTCGCAAGGCGTGCAAGGACTATTTCGATCTCTATTTTTTGTTGCAGGAATTTACCCTGCCAGAATTGATCAGGCTTGCAGCTGCCAAGATGGTTCCTCCCTCCTATGAGGAGCTTATTATGAGCCTTGAGAAATCCTTGTGGGAAGGAGAGGTTTCGACCTCTTTGGAGATCACAGAGACCCAATTTCTGACCTTTGCTGCCAAGCTGGTGGAGGATTTGCTGGAATATGCCCGGCAGGCTGGATAAATATTTCTGGGATTCGCCGAGAGCGACTTTCTCGAAAGAATTTCAACTGGTGCGGCTGCTGGAGTATGCCTCATTCCCGGATCTTTTTGCCATCCCATTCGACGAGTTGCAGCAAATCCTCCCGCGCATCGATCTGGAGAGTCATCGTATCCCCCAAAGCAGGCGATTGCTTTTCAAAAAGCTGATCCCCTACTTCGCCCGAAGTTCTTCTCTAGAGCAAGCCATCGAGCTTTTTGTCGCTGCTGCCTTTGCAGAAAGAGGCTATCGTATGGTCAACTGGGAAATAATTCCGGAAGAAAAAGGGTAAATCGGGCTACTCTGTTTTAAGGGCAGCAATCACTTCGGCAGGCAATTCTACAGCAATAAAGCATGCTGCTGGATAAAGATAATAACCTCCGGACTCATCCTTGACTCTGAGGAGATGATGCTGTTCGGCATTTTCGTCGGGGAGGATTTCGTAGATCTTGGACCGCTCGAGAGAGGCGGGATAGTCTGCGTTATTGATGCAAACTGCGAATCCTCTATTTGATTCTTGTCGGGGCATAAGTTACTCGATGATTTTCTTGATTTTTTCTCGCGCCGACCTGAGCTCCCCCCCCTGGCGCCGACCCGGCTGCCAGCGCCACAACTCTCGCGCCTACCTGGCTGCCGGC
The DNA here is from genome assembly GCA_964436305.1 of uncultured Cytophagia bacterium. Classification (GTDB taxonomy): domain Bacteria; phylum Zhuqueibacterota; class Zhuqueibacteria; order Residuimicrobiales; family Residuimicrobiaceae; genus JAKPUX01. The sequence goes on from CAYTCI010000101.1 coordinate 3,569, forward strand.
CTCCCACCCCTCGCGCCGACCTGACGTTCTGGCGCACATCCTAAATCTCGTGTGCACCCCGTTCTGGTCATCATCCCCGCTTTCGCCCCCCTGATCTCTCGCACTTTCCTCAATCCTCGTGCCAAGCCGAACTCTTGCTCCCACCCGTCGACGCCTTCCAACCCTCTCTCCGGCCTTGACCATAACCTTCCTTGCTGCAAAGCGGTGCGTCTATCCTGGCATGAGTAGTGGTTCTTTCATTTGAAACTGGCAATCAGTCGCTCCAATTTGACCTCGCCTTTGATTTTTTCCTGTAACAAGCCCTGGGCGTTGAAAATATAGAAGGAGGGGGAGACGGGGCTCCCGAATCCGCGTTTAACGTCTTCCACCGCCATGCGGGCCCAGGTGATGTTTACGGCGTGCGCCAGGGCTGGCCATTGCAGGTGATCGCTGCCCAGTCTGAAACTCTCCTCGGTCGTCGCCAGCCACAGACTGATGTCCGCCAGCCGATCGATGTGGCTCTCAAACTGATCCAGTTCATAGAGACAATGCAAGCACTGCCGATTGAAGAGCATCAGTACCGTGGTTTTGCCGAGGGCCGGCTTGAGGGTGTCGCTGCCGGCAGCGGTCTCCACGATAATCGCCGGCATGCTGGCGCCTAGCGGCAGGACAGGTGGCTGGAGAGCACTATGCAGTAGCCAGATCATATACACGCTCATGATGATTGAAATGACAAAGGTCACGGTTCGTTTGTATTTGCCCACGGTTTACCTCGTGCGTCAAGGCCATGTTATTCTGGCGCCAGAGTTGCTATTTCAGGTATCTGTCCATTCCAGCCCCGGGTTGTTCAATTCGAGCCTGGCCTCCCAGGGAGGAGTAATAGCAAGGATCGATTTAACCTCCGCGAAGTTGCGCGCGCTGGAGTAAGGCCACTCCTCGGGCCTGTCGACGTAACCGGCCTTGATGGGATTGAAATGGATATAGTCGAGCTTTTGCCGGAACATCTCATCATGGGTGATCTCCTCGGGGTGGCTGCCCTCCTGCCAGATTTGATGAAATTTCTGATGCTTGTGGACTTTTTTCTCCTCTGCAAAGCGAGCTAAAATGGCCCTGTTGTTATGCCAGGAGTAATAGCGGAGGAAATGGGCGGCAGTCGCCGATTTAAATTGGCCGATGATCCGGGAGAGGTTATTGTGCTGGGCGATCAGGTGGAGATGGTCTTTCATGATGACATAGGCATAGAGTCGCAGGCCCTCCTCGGTTTGGCAGGTGGAGAGGGCGTCGATCGTGATTCGGATGATGTCCGGATTGGTGAAGATGGGGATCCACCCGACAATTGTACAGGTCAGGAAATAGGGGTACTCCGTGTTGTAGAATTTGTAGCGGGAGTGGGACATGGGGGGGCTCAGATTTAAAACTTTAAATTTAGTTTAGAAGCATAATTCTTTATGGTATAATTACTGCTGTTCGCGCTAAATCAAGTTTATTTTATTCAATGCTGCGGCAAGTAAAGCAAGCATAAATCTACTTAGAGAATCTATTGGAGAAGGGAAATTGATCGTCTTTCTACACTTTATGTAAATTACGCAGTTTAATTATTTTCAGTAAGGATCACAAAAAAAACATTGCCAATTAAAAAGACCACTGATGGTATGTTCCATTGGCGTATCCGTCCTCCAGGTTCGGACGATTCAAGTTTTTATATCTTTGATAACATCCTGAAACTATCCGGATATCCCTTTTTTCTCAATGGTCTCTAAAATATAGTCTTTCAATTGGATCTCATTAAGGCCAGCTATCTTCGGTGAGGCAGTTAATTCATTGGCAATTATTGTTCCTTCGCAAAGGATCACAAGTCTATCAATTATATCCATTGCTTGCCATGGGTCTTGAAAGGTGCTAATTATTGTGTGTCCAGAAAGCTTTACTTCATTCAGTTTTTCCCGAAGCACCTTCTGTGTGGCTAGATCAAGATCATTATATGGTTCATCGAGAATAAGCACTCTAAAGTTTCGGTGAAATGCGCTTGCCAGGCCAACTCTTTTAAGTAGTCCCCTCGAAAGAGTACAAATCCGTTTATCCTTTTGTTTTTCGAGATTCCACATCATTATGGGAATCAGCCAACTATCTCCTCGAAAACTCCTGTAAAAATTGCCGAGCAGATGGAAGTGTTCTTCAACCGTTAAATTCTCCCAATAGGTATTTTCGTCAAGAAGAAAAGCAGTAATATTGAAAAATCCAGGAGCACGGTCAAAAGGCTTGTATCCTAAAACACGGATTTCACCCGAAAATGGCCGCAGTAGGCCCAACAAAAGTCGAACAAGAGTTGTTTTTCCAGCCCCATTAGGTCCGACAATACAGACGCACTCGCCTATCGGGATACTCAAATTTATATTCCTCAGCACATGGTGTTGGCCATAATACTTGTTTACATTTAGCATCGAAATGGCGTCCATTTCAACTCCATTCATACATTTGAACAGCGTTAATTAATGCATAAAATGAAACAATAATCAAAATCATTCCAATCATTGCAAAAGCACATAAGCCAAATAGTGTACTAATCCGATAATTAACAATCAAAATCGCCATAACAATTAGATTGAATACAATTGTTGACCAAGTATTATTCTTAGATGCTAGGCCAGCCGATGATGCAAGTAGTGAAGCAGAGATAATCCAGGGCAATACTAAAAAGCTTTCTTTCAAGAAGAGCAGAACATCGGCGTGTCTTAAAAATAACATAAAAATGATCACTAGCATCAGGTTGATGCTCCATAAGGCGAAAGCAAGGTACATTTTAAACATTATCAGTCTTTTAATTGGGCACGGGTTCAACAAGTATAAACTCAACTCATTTTTAAAATGTTGCAGTAATGATGGGAAGAAAGAATCATAACAAGTTATATTCACATAAATGAATACCAGTATGAAAGTACGATCAATATGAGCATAGATTCTAAACCATACTTCATAAAAGACCATAGAAATCAGCAAGGCGAAGCAAAGTTTTTGAAAAATTGCATCGCGTAGTAAGCAACGGAAATAGGCTGAAAGAATCGGAGCAATCATTTTAAAATGACCTTGGCTGTAAGCCATTTGTATAGGAAATATTGAAGCGCTATGATTAACATCAATGATGTTGTGATCATCAAATAACTTGAGGCCGAGATTTCTTGCCAAGAAAAAATAGCAGCAATGAGTATCTGGCTCTTTCCATTCGGCAGCGGGAGGCTAACAGTAGCAGTACTGTTTCGCATCCTAATACTAAATACTATGCATAGAAGAAAGCAAAGCGGCAAAAGTATATTTTCGAGAAGTTTTTTAACGTAATTTTTGTATATGTCTAATAGCAGAAATGTGATTTGCATGAAAAGAGTTATTTGTGCTAAAATGATCAATGAAAATAGGCAGAGAAGTAAAAAATGAATGATATTATTAGCAATATAAATAACTGTTATTAAAATAGATAAATATATTGGCCAATTAAGAGGTGTTAGTAATCTGATTACAAATGCCGTTATGCAAAGTTCCGACAGGGACAGTGGCATAGAAGCTAATTCGTGAATCACTGATTTATTTTCTTTCGAATATCTTATAAGATTAACAAAAACTAACATAAGAAAAATTATAACAAATATTTCTTCTGCAGTGGCATCACCTTTTGAGTAATCGAACCGAAGAATTGATAAAACAATGAAGGGTAGTAAGACCATCAAGATAATCGCCGCCGAAAGTATCGTATATCGTTCGATGTTCACTTTGTCACGTTTTAAATTCAGTGCATAGAATGAGGCAATTGAAACATATTTTCTAAAAACGATCATTTTTCAGCACTCTCCATATTAATATGTTATTGGGAACAAAGTTCATTGAGGCCGGCGAATGATCAAGCCGGCCCCAAATGATTTGATTCTAACCGCAAAATGCGGAACCTGTAAAGTGAGTGCCGAACCAACCGTCGATATAATTTGAGCAACCACAGATTATTCCCCACTCAGCTAGTGTCCCGGCGGCAGCTCCGATGCCCGCAGTGGCAAAAGTAGAAATCACAAAGAGTACACCTCCTCCAAGCCCCATAATACAGGCAATTCTACCGCCGCCAGTGAACGCATCAAGTTCATCATCGCTTAGGGCAATAGGTTGCTCATTTGGTGAAATAGCGCAATTTTTTCTCATCTCAACCTCCTGACTCGAGTGTGTTGATAAAAAAATGATTACATGACTCCGCTATAAACCTCCCCTCCAGAGTTCCGGACCTCTGGAGTCTTTTTATCACTGGCACCATGCCAGCGCAAAATTGTGGCTCCTACCGGCTCGATTCGGGCAGCATAAGAATCGTCTCCCCGTTATTCTCCTCTTGTAGAGACATGACTTTTAGTCTTTTTTAGCCTGGTACAAATGAACCTGAGGATACCGCCTGAAAGTACTGTTGACGCTAAAATCAAAATTATAATACGTTCGCTTGGATCTCCTTTCTGATACTGCAGTATCAGAAAGGAGAATCCCAAAATGCCAATGAATATTCTCTTATTGGTTACCACGTGGAATCCTGCCAGACAAACCGGATTGATCAGAGCTAAGCACAGAACTTACAGAGCGTGATATTTACTGCGCCACCGATTCGGATGAGATCCAGAGTGAGCCTTGTTCAGGTCGGCGCGAGAGTCAGGGGCGCCTGCCTGGTTTTCCCGTCAGGTCGGCACGAGAGCCGGGAGCGCTTGCCTGGTTTTCCCGTCGGGTCTGCGCGAGAGCCGGGGGCGCCTGCCTGGTTTTCCCGTCAGGTCGGCGCGAGACCGAAGTCGCCTGCCTGGCTTTCCCATCAGGTCGGCGCGAGACCGGAGTCGCCTGTCTGGCCCGTCAGCCAGGCCGGCGCGAGAGTCAGGGGCGCCTGCCTGGTTTTCCTGTCAGGTCTGCGCGAGAGCCGGGGCGGTCTGCACGAGAGCCGGGGGCGCTTGCCTGGTTTTCCCGTCGGGTTGGCGCGAGAGTCGGGGGCTGGCGCGAGATCTGGGGCTTACCCCCGGGTCTTCTGCGGGCCGGTCAGTGCGAGAGCCGGGGGCGCCTGCCTGGTTTTCCCGTCAGGTCGGCTCGAGAGCCGGGAGCGCTTGCCTGGTTTTCCCATCAGGTCGGCGCGAGAGTTGGGGCCTGCGCGAGAGCCGGGAGCGCCTGCCTGGTTTTCCTGTCAGGTCTGCGCGAGAGCCGGGGGCGCCTGCCTGATTTTCCCGTCAGGTCGGCGCGAGAACGAGAGCGGGGGGCCGGCTACATTCGCTCCATATAAGCGGTTACGCCCCACTGAAAGAGGATCACTACGGTCCACATCAGCAAAACCACCAGCCCGGCATCCAGCCGCTTGAGCCGGCCGGTTCGCATCAAGCCCGCATAGATCAGAACGAGAAAGCCGATCTCAAAGCCGTTGAAATGGCTGAAAAAGCCTTTGGTTGCTGCCGAAGCTGCGGTGAGGTTGAGCAATGAGCCCAGCGACAGCGGGATCCAGTTCAGGTCCGCCTGGGTTACCTGCGGCGACGGAATCCCGGCAATAATCAGGAGCCGGATCCCCTCCAGGACGATCATCAGCAGCGAAGCTATCGCTACAATCCTGAACAGCTGCCGGAAGGGGATGTCGATGAAACGCAGCACCAGCGGCAGCTGCAAGAGAAAGGCAACGGCGAGAATCCGCGCGCCGATCACAAGCGGGATCGCCAGGAATCCCCAGAGGCTCATCCGTTCGAGCAGATCGAAGAGGGCATCGATCCGCTGCACCTCGAGCTGCTCCTTGAGCAGGGTATGATAGAGCTCGCGGGTCAGGATCTGCTCCTGATAGATCCAGGTCAGCAACGCCTCGCAGGTGATGAGCAGCAGGAAAAAGTGCCAGCCTTTGATAGCGGCCGGCCGGCGAAGTCGCAGAGCAAGTGTCGTCATGCCCACGCTCCCGCTTTGGTGATCCAGGGATGTTTCATCCGCAGCAGATCCGCAAAGAGTCCGTCCGCCTCGATCAAATCCTGCGGCCGGCCCTCCTCCGCAATCCTTCCATCCTTGAGCAGGTAGACAAAATCGGTCCGCCGCAGCGACTCGAGATTGTGGGTGATCAGCAGCACGGCATGCTCCCGCGCCCAGCTCGCGATCAGCCCGGCGAGGATGCGCTCGAGATCGGCATCAATGGCGCTAAAGCCTTCGTCGATGACGAGGAGGGGCGGCCGTCCATAGAGGGCCCGCGCCAGGGCAAGGAGCTGGGTCTCTCCCCCCGACAGCTTGCGCCCCTCTTCACCAAGGAGTGTCAGGAGACCATGCTCAAAGCGTCCGGGCAGGAGGTCGAGACCCAGCTCATGCAGGCCATCGCTGATCTCCTGCAGGCTCGCGGCCGGGCGCCCCATCAGCAGGTTCTCCGCGAGCGTCGCATTGAAGATTTTGATCTGCTGCGGCACAACGCCGATCCGGCTGCGCAGCCCGGTGAGCAACAGGCGGTCGATCGGGGTCGCCTCCCAGCAGATCCGGCCTGTGAGCGGCGCGTACTTGCGCTGGAGCAGCTGGACCAGGGTGCTCTTGCCGGCGCCGCTCGGCCCCCAGAGCCCGGTGATGCGGCCGGCCGGCAGCTCCAGCGAGACCTCGCGCAGGAGCTCCGGGGACTTGGGCCAGGCGAACGTGAGCTTGTCGACCTGCACCAGCGGGAGAGGAGCGGTTGGCGGATCGGGCGCAGCGGTGCATTCTGCGGCGGGCGGGATTTCAGCAGAATCCGGGGATGCAAGTCTGCGGCCGGTGGCAGGCTCATCCGGCGGCTGCGCACGCTCCTTCACGCCAACCGGCTCCTCTCCTGAAAGAGTTGATTCAGAACCACGCATGGTTGGCGGCGGCTGCAGGTGGAGGGGCACGCCGTCAGCCACCGTTGGTGTTTTCTGGGCTATTGCTGGCGGCATCACCACTGCCGTGGCCGTTGCCTCCGCCTCCTGCTCGACCAGCAGCAGGTCCATCAGACGCTGGGCGGCGACTTCCGCGCCCTGGAATTCGACAAAGGCGGCCACCAGACCGGTGACCGCCGGCAGGATATAGCCGAGCAGCGACCAGGCGGCCATGAACTGGCCGAGATGCAGCTCCTCCGCCATCACCTGCCAGGCGCCGAGGGCGAGCAGGCTCACCGAGATGGCCGCGCCGAGCAGGCCCACCGCCAGGGTCAACCCGGCCTGCATCAGTCCGAGGCGCTCGATCCGCTCCTGAAAGTGGCCGAATGCCCCCTGATTGAGGCGGGTGAAAGCCGGGGCGGCGTTGAAGCTCATGATCTCGGGCATGCCCTGAATGGAGTCGATGTAGGTGGCTTCGACCGCCGCGTGGCTCTTCATTGCCTCGCGCTGCTGCTCCTTGAGGCGGCGGGCCTGGCGCCAGAGCACCACGATGTAGGGCGGCAGCAGCGCCAGGGTGAGCAGGCCGAGATGGAGCGAAAAGTAGAAGAGGAAGAGGAGGGCGCCGAGGGCGATCAGGAGGTCGAGCAGGGCGCTCTGCAACAGCAGGAGGCAGGTGCGGTGGATGCGCAGACTGTCGTCGATGCGCGAGGTGATGTCGCCGGTCTTGCGGCCGTCGAAAAAATCCTTGGGCAGGCGGAAGAGGTGGACGAGGAAATCGCCGGTCACGGTCAGACTAAGGCGCTTGTTGGCGGTGACCAGGAGGCGGTCGCGGAGATAGCCGAGGGTAGCGCGCAGGGCGAGCACCACCAGCATGGCGCCGGCGAAGAGGAGGAGCTTGCCGCTCTGCCGGCCCGGGATCAGGCGGTCGATGAGGGTCTGGACAAAGAGGGCGGTGAGGAGACCCGCGCCGGTGTAGAGCACGCCGGTGAAGAGGATCTGCTGCAGCCAGGCCTGCTGCTGGTGGAGGTAGCCGCCGATCCAGCGCAGCCAGCCGGGGGCGGGTTCGCGTAGGAGGCCGCTGACCGGCACACTTTTGGCGGAGGAGAGCCGGCCGCGGCGATGGACGCCATTGCCGGCGGGCTCGAGGAGGAGGACGGCATGCTGCCGCCAGAGCTTCTCAAAGGCCGCGGGACTGAGGGTGTACCGCCCCTTGCCGGGGTCGCCGACAAGGAGGCGCTTCGGCGTGATCCGATAGATGATGAGGAAGTGATTCAGCCCCTCGGGGAGGACGACATGGGCGATGCAGGGCAGCGGCTCATGCGCGAGTTGTTCGAGCGTGCCGCGGGCGCCGCGGGCCTCGAAGCCCATGGCCCGGGCAGCGCGGGCCAGGTCGAGCATCGTTGTGCCCTGGAGGTCGGTGCGGCAGAGCCGGCGGGCGCGGACGAGGGTGGTATCGCCGCCGTAAAAGCGCAGTACCGAGAGGAGGGCGGCAGGACCGCAGTCGAGCTGATCGTATTGGCGGACCAGCGGGTATCGTGAACGAAGCTGGATCATGTCTTCCCCATCGATCATAGAGAAGAGCTGCAGCAGTCAGGTTTTGCGCCGGTGGATGGACACCGCCGGCGCTGCTCCAAATCTGGTGCCCACTCGCGGCCGGCTTGCCGTGCCTGCCCCGGCACCCCTACTCTGGTGCCCACCCGAAATATGCGCAGCGGCAACGCTCCGGCTCAGGCGGCGTGCGTCAGCTTTCTGAAATCCTTTGGCGCCATCCCCTGGTCGCGTCGGAACGCAGCACGAAAGGAGCGGTCGGAGCCATAGCCAGCGAGCCGGCTGACGTTGTGAACCTTTTCGCCCTCGCTCAGCAAACGGATTGCGAGGGCAAGCCGCATGGCCTGGATGAGTTTTTGCGGCGAGGTGTGAAAGTGCTGATGGACCGCTTTGCGCAGATAGGACCTCGAAACGTTTAGTATCAGCGCGAGACGCTTGACGCAAAATTGCGGATTGCCAAGATTCTCCTGAATCACTCCCTCCACAACACGCCGTGTCATATCACCCTCCATGCTGACGGTGAACGGCCCGTGTCAAGCAGGCGAAGGCCATCGCGGTCGTTGGGATGCCACGAAAATTCGGGCATTCGATCAGGCTATTGCGGCATGGTGCCGCAAAGGGTACGGTGCGAAGATTTCCACTGAGATTCGGTCTGGATTCCGATCTGTGCGGGTGTGTGGTATGCTCTGGAGATGAGGCGCCTGGCCTCCGGGCCTGGAGGCTGGCGAAGCGGGGATCATCGCCGGCAATG
>CAYTCI010000102.1:0-12624 GCA_964436305.1 uncultured Cytophagia bacterium
GCTATGAGTATCTCACCCTCGCTGCCAGCCGCGACCACATGGCTCAGGTGCGCATCGGCGGTGATGTCATCCTGCGCACCCTTCTCTCCCTGGTCTGGATCCACAGTCCCTTTTATCTGGGCATCGGACTGGTAGTGGTCATCGGCGCCGCCGTTTTCCTGCGCCGCAAGGGGACCCGACTGCTGCCGCAGTATTTTTTTTACGGCGTCATCGAGAGCGCCTGCTATGCCCTGCTGATGACCTTTATCCTCACCACCGTCACTGACCGCCTGATGCTGGCCGTCGGCAGCGGCCGCTCCTTCCATGCCAGTCTGATGCTGGCTCTCGGGGCAGGTGTCTATGAGGAGATCATTTTCCGGATGTTCCTCTTCGCCGGAACAGCCTGGATTATGACCAGCAAGCGTCTGGCGCATCCGGTAGTGGTCTTTTTTCTGTGTGCCTCCTTCTCCTCAGTGCTCTTTTCTGCTGCCCATTACATGGGCGCCGAGCGTTTCAGCTGGTACGCGGCGCTCTACCGGTTTTTTGCCGGATTGCTCTTTTGCCTGATCTATCAGTTCCGGGGATTGGGGATTGCCGGCTGGACGCATGCTCTTTACGACTGTTTTCTGATCCTTTGATTTCGCCGCTCCGGCACCATGGAGCGGATGGCTCATTCAGGAAGGTTATGGACACCAAGGTCTTTCATTTTTCGCTGCGGGGCGCGCTGATCACACTGGCTCTGCTGCTCCTTCTGGCTGCGCTATTTCCGCCGCTTTATATCCTCCATTGGCCCCTGGGGCAGCCGCCGCCAGGACAGACCGCCGACATCAAGATCAATTTCGGCACCCCGCCGGATTCGATCGCAGCGATGCTCGAACGGGCGCAAGTCGTCGGCAGCGCCAGCCGGTTCAGGATGGCGCTCAAGCTCCTGAACAAGGGGGGCTCATTGCGCGCCGGCCATTTTCGTATTCCCCGGCCCATTTCCAACAAGCACGCCATCCTCGCCCTGACCGAGGGGCCGCAGATCCTCACCAAAGTGACCATTCCCGAAGGTGTGCCCGTAAAACGCATCGCCGCCATCTTTCATCGTGAAATGGGGCTCGACTCGGTGCGTTTCGTGCAGCTGACCAGCGATAGCAGTTTCGTCTCGCGCTTTCGTATCGGTACCCGCCATCTGGAGGGCTACCTCTTGCCGGAGACCTATTTTTTCCCCTACGGCTCGACCGAAGCCCAGGTCATCACGCCGCTGGTGCAGCAGTTCAAAAAAGCAGTGTGGGATACCCTCTATGAACGCTCGCAGGAGATGGGTTTCACCACCGGAGAGATGATCACCCTGGCTTCGATCATCCAGGCTGAGGCCAAGCTGGACCGCGAGATGCCGTTGATCGCATCGGTCTATCATAACCGTTTGCGCCTGGGTATCCCCTTGCAGGCCGATCCGACGATCCAGTATCTCCTGCCCGACGGCCCGCGGCGTCTGCTTTTGCGCGATCTGCAGATCGATTCGCCCTACAACACCTATCGGTATCGCGGCCTGCCGCCGGGTCCCATTGCCAATCCCGGCAAGGCGGCCATTCTGGCGGCGGTGCACCCGGAAGCGACCGACTATCTTTTTTTCGTCGCCGATACCCGGGGCGGTCATACCTTTTCCGCCAATTTCCGCAATCACCTCAAGGCCAAGAGTGTGCTGGACCGCGAGCGGCAGCGCCTCAGAGAGATGAGGCCTTAACGTGAGCCGAAATGACGAAAAAATGCCGCAGTCACCCCACTGGCTGCAAGCCGACCTCAATCCGGCGCAGAGCGAAGCGGTCTCCTGGAGCGACGGCCCGGTCCTGATCCTCGCCGGCGCCGGCAGCGGCAAGACCCGGGTCCTGACCTACCGCATCGCCTGGCTGCTTGCCAACGGACTGGCGGAGCCGCGGGAGATCCTCGCGATGACCTTCACCAACAAGGCCGCCGGCGAGATGCGCGAACGCGTGCGCAAACTGGTGCCTGATATGGTCTCCGGGATGTGGATCGGTACCTTTCATTCGCTCTTCGCCCGGCTGCTGCGCCGCGAGGCTGAACGGCTCAATTACTCCAGCAATTTTGCGATCTATGATGAGGATGACCAGCATGCCCTGATCAAGACGATCCTCAATGATCAAAAGATTCCCGTGACCGAGTTTCCACCCAAACAGATCGCCTACAAGATCAGCAGCGCCAAAAACGCCTTCGTCCTCCCGGACCAGTTCACACTACTCGCCACTACCCGGCAGGATCAGGTCATCGCCGGCCTCTATACCGCCTACCAGCGCCGCCTGCGCGAGAACAACGCCATGGATTTTGATGACCTGCTCATCAAGCCCATTGAGCTCTTCCAGCTTTACCCCCTGGTGCTGGAGTATTACCAGAGCCGGTTCCGGTATATCCTGGTCGACGAGTATCAGGATACCAATCACGCCCAATATGTGGCGCTGCGCCTGCTCGCCGCCCAGCACCGCAACCTCTGCGTCGTCGGCGATGACGACCAGTCCATCTACCGCTGGCGCGGCGCGGAGATCCGTAATATCCTCGATTTCGAGCAAGATTATCCCGATTGCGCCAAATTCCGCCTCGAACAGAACTACCGCTCGACCAAAAATATTCTCGCGGTGGCCCATTCCGTCGTGCGCAATAACCGTCAGCGCCATGAAAAGATGCTATGGACCGAAAAGCCGGAGGGCGATCCCATCACCCTGCTGGAGGTGGAGGATGATCTCGAGGAGGCGCGCAACGTCGTCAACAAGCTGGCCCTCGAAATGCGCGCCCATCACCTCGACTTTCAGGATTTCGCGATATTGTATCGCACCAACGCCCAGTCGCGTGTGCTCGAAGAGGCGCTGCGGCGTGAAAACATCCCCTACATCATCGTCGGCGGCGTCAAATTCTATGAGCGCAAGGAGGTCAAGGATGTCCTCGCCTATCTGCGGGTTCTGTGCAATCCGGCCGACTCGATCAGCCTGCGACGCATCATCAATTACCCGGCCCGCGGCATCGGCGAGACCAGCCTCGGTCGCATGGAAGCCTGGGCCCAGGAACACCAGGTCTCGATCTTCAGTGCCACCGGGCAGGCCCAGCAGATCCCCGGCCTTTCGGCCCGCACGGCGGAGCAGGTGGCCGGCTTTCATGCCCTGATGAACAAATACAACACCCTGCGCCTCGAGATCGCCCCGGCCGAACTGGCCTCCTCGCTGGTCAACGAACTCGGCATCCTCCGGGAGTACAAGCAGGAGGGAACGATAGAATCACTCAGCCGCGCCGAGAACATCCGCGAGCTGCTGCTGGCCATCGCCGAGTATACCAGCCTGGCAGGGGCGGAGGGGAGCCTCCAGGGCTATCTGGAAAATGTCGCCCTCACCACCGACCTTGACAACTGGGATGACCGCGCCAATGCCGTAACCCTGATGACCCTGCACAGTGCCAAGGGACTTGAATTTCCCGTCGTCTTCATCAGCGGGCTGGAGGAGGGGCTCTTTCCGATCAGCCGCTCCCTCTCCGATCCGCCGGCACTGGAGGAAGAACGCCGTCTTTTCTATGTCGGTGCGACCCGCGCCAAAATCAAGCTCTATCTGGCATGGGCGCGCAACCGGCGGAAATTCGGCGAGACCACGGTCAGCATCGCCTCCCGCTTCCTGCGTGAGATCGAACCCTCCCTCGTGCAGGTCGAGAGCTCCTATCGCGCTTCCCCGCTGCGCCGTCCGCGTGCCGCCGCCCAGCAGCGACGCGAGGCCGATCCGATGCCGCGCTATGAGGATGAATCGCAGGAAGCACTCGAATTCCGCGTCGGCACGCGCGTCCTGCATCCCACCTTTGGCAAGGGGACCATCCTGCGCCTCGAACCCTCCTCCGCTGGTTCCCTCAAGCTGCGGGTGCTTTTTGACCAGGCAGGCGAAAAACGACTGGTCCTGCCTTATGCAAAACTGGAGATTTTATGAAGAGAACACGGCTCTCCCTGCTGATCGCAGCAGCGGCCTTGCTCCTCGCTGGTGGCACCCTCCGCGCGCAGGAGTTGGTCCTTCAGGAGGAGCGGGATTTTCGCTTTGCTGAACAGCTGGCGGAGAAACAACTTGATGATCTGGCCGCCCGGCAATTCAGCCATTTCGCTGATCTCTGGCCGGCCAGCCCGCGCGCACCCGAGGCTCTCTTCCGCGCTGCGGAGAGTTTCGAGGCCCTTGAGTCCTGGCAGCGGGCGGCCGACACCTATCTGCGCCTCGTGCTGGCCTACCCTGAGGCGGCCAATGCCGACAAAGCACTCTTCAACCGCGGCAAGCTGCTTGCCCAGCTCGGTGATCCTCTCAATGCCGCCCTCACCCTCGAGCGCATCCGCCTGTTCATGCCGAAAAGTGAGCTGATCCCCCTTGCGCTGGTATCAGCCGCGGAGCAGTTCCGCTCTGCCGGTGAGGCCAAACAGGCTTACGACGCGGCCGCCACCATGCTGGCACAATACCCCGATTCCCCTTTGCGCAGCCGCGCTATATTCCTCCTGGCCAGATTGCAGCAGGACGCCCGCAAGCCAGCCCTTGCCCTGCTGGACCTCAACCGGATCAATGTCACCCGCATCGAGACCGGCCAGGATGTCGAGAGTGGCCTGATGCGTGGCCGGGTGCTGATTGAGCTCGGCCGATACGCCAGTGCCGACAGCGTGCTCGAAACCCTGCTTTCGACAACGGTCGCCAGTGATTCCATCGGCAGCGCGGCCTGTGTCCTGGTGCAGTCGCTCTATGGACGCGGCCATTATCTCAAGGCGATCGCCATTACCGAGCGGACGCTTGGACGTCCTCTCGCCGCCGGTCAGGCCGACTGCCTCCGGTTGTATCAGGGTGACTGCCACGCCGCCCTCGGTGAAACCGCCCAGGCCCTGCGCAGTCTTGCGGCCATCCAGGCGGAAAAACTTCCGCCTGCCGAGTCGAGCAAGCTGGCCTTCCGCCGCGGGATCTTGCAGCAGCGCGCGGGTGAACCGGCACTTGCCCTGCCATGGTTCAGCCAACTCCTTGCTCAACCCGATTCCCTGCCCGGACTGGAACGCCTGCAGCGCCTGGCCTTGGAGCAGCAAACCCGGATCCTGATCGAGCTCGGCAATCCCGGTGAGGCTCTGCGCCTGCTGCGGCGCCAGTTTGATACTCATCCCCAACTGCGCGACCTGATTCTGCTGCAGCGTGCCGAGCTCGAACGCGCCTCGCTCCACGATCCGGCTGCCGCCCGCCAGAATTATCTGCTGCTCAGCCAGTTCTATCCTGCCAGTCCGCTGATCGATGAGGCCGCCCTGGGCGTTGCCGCCTGCCAGGAGGCCGAGGGGGAGGGGACCGCAGCGATCAAGTCCTATGCGAAATTCATAACACTCTATCCCGCTGCGGAAAGCATCCCCACCGTCCGGTCCCGACTCACCTGGCTGCAGGAGTATGCGCCCGCCGCTTCTTCCGGACGTGATCTCATCCTCTCCCGGTTGCTGCTCACCGGCAGTGAGGCCGGCCCGGCCCTCGATTGGGCGGCAGAGCGGATTACGATCGATCACGCATTCGCGGAGGGCCTGGCCCTCTTGCGCGGGATCCAGCTGCGCGGTACGCTCCAACCCGATGAGCAGGTCCGGCTCTTCTGTCTCGCCGGAGAGGCGCATGCCCGCCTTGCCGGCAAGCTGGCGCTGGAGGGCGATCCTGAACGTGCCCGGCTGCATGCCGATTCCCTGCAGCAGGTTGCGGCGTGGCTGGCAGTCAACGCCGGCAGTGCAGAATGCAGCAAGGCGATTGAACGGCTGGCGTTGATGGCGCACTACCAGAGCCTGACGACGCCCCTGCAGCGCGCCGCCCTGGCCGATACCCTGGTCGCCCGGTTGCCAGCGGGCGATAGCCTTGCGACAAGGCTGCGCATCGAGCAGGTCCGGGACTGGTACCGCTTTGCGGTTGACAGCAGCAGCGAGCACTGGCTCGGCCGTGCTGCATCCGCCTGCCATGAACTCGCTGCATCTCCAGCCGCACCGGAACTGCGGGTCGAGATCGCTTCGCTGCAAGCCCTGATCTTCACGGCCCGGCAGTTTCCCGATTCCGCGATCCTGGTTTTGCAGTCTGCTCTGGCCGATGGCCATGCCTCACCCGCCGCCGTTGCAGCCGAGCTGGATCTGGCCAGCCGCCTCGAACAGGCCAACCGCCTTGACGAGGCGGCCGCCGGGTATCAGGACTGGCTCTCGCACTACTTTTATGCCAGCCGCGCCGACAGTATCCGCAGTCATCTGTGCCAGCTCTTCTTCCGCCAACGCCAGTTCGAATCGGCCCGCTCCTGCATGGAGACCGGCGACAATGGCGCCCTTTTCCAGGATCTGGCCCCCTATCTGGAACGCCCCCGCACGGATGACCTCCTCTGGCTCTCCGCTCAAAGCTGGCTGCTGCAGCAAAATCTGCCCGCAGCCATCACAGCCTTCCGCGAGTATCTGCGCGTCAACCCCGATGGCCGCCATCGCGGCGAAGCCATGCTGGCCCTGGCTGATCTCTACCTGCTCGATGGCAACCCGGAGGCCGCCGCCGGCCATCTCGAGGCCTTGATGGCGGCTGCTCCCGGCGACTCCCTTGCCAATGTGGCGCTCAACCGGACCGCCGATCTCTATTACGATCGCAAGGAATACAGCAAGGCGGCCACTCTCTACGCACGCCTCAAGGGCGCGACAGGCGGCGACCTGCAGCGCACAGCCGCCAGCCGCGAAGCCCTCTGCGAATACAAGCAGCAGAATATCACCCGCGCCCGCCAGCTCACTGATGCCTTCCGTAAAAACTGGAAAGATCGCAAGGCCGAGGCCCAGTTTCTCTACGAGGATGGCATGTTCTGCCTGGCCAACAAGGACTTCAAGGCCGCCGAGACCAATCTCAAGGAACTGGCCACGAAGTACAAGGAACTGCCCGAAGGGGCGGACGGCGAGCTGGGGCTGGCCCGGATGTATGCAACCCTCAATAATTCCGATGAAGCGCTGAAAATACTGACGAATATCCCCAACAAATACAGCGATCCGCGCATCCTCGCACTTGCGAGCATCAATCTCGGCGAGTTCTATTACGAAAACCGCCAGCTGGAAAACTGCGTCACCGCCGGCCGCAAGGCCCTCGACTATGCTGGTGTCGGACCCGAACAGAAACGCGCCCTCGAACTGCTCATCACGGTCTTTGATGACCTGCGCCTCTGGGATAATGCCGTCCTTCTGCTGCGCCAGTATATCGCCACCTATCCCGATGCGGACGAGACCTTCAGCCGCCGCGTTCAACTCGGCATTTTTCTCATCAATCTCAAGGAATATGATCGCGGCATTGAACAGCTCAAAAATTTGCTGCCGCTGGCAGACGCCGAGAGCGAGGCCGAGATCCAGTACTGGATCGCCAAAGCCTACCACGAACGCGGCGAGATGACCCAGGCGATCATCGAGTACCTCAAGGTGCAATATGCCTGCCGGCCGAGCAAGCTCCCCTGGGGCACCACCGCACTCTATGAGGCGGGCCAAACCTATGTCAAGCTCGGCAACCTCACCAATGCCCGCAGGTTGTTCCAGCAGATCGTCCAGGAGAAGGGGACAGGCGACCAGTTCGGCCGTGTCGCCAATGAGCGGATCCGCGAGATCGATGCCCTGCTGGCGCAGAAGAAGGGATGATCCCATGGAAGCGGCAGTAAAACAACAGGCGCAGGCGCTCATCCGCATGGCACTGGCAGAGGATCTCGGTGCACGCGGCGATATCACCAGTGCAGCCATTGCGGAAAGCGGCTTTTGCAAGGGAATCCTGCTCGCCAAGGCAGAGGGGACCCTCGCCGGCAGTGAGATCGTCCCCATGGTCTTCACTGCAGTCGATCCCACACTGGAATGCCATCCCCTGGCTGCAGACGGGCAGCGCATCCACAAAGGCCAGAGCCTGATGCAAGTCAGTGGCGAAGCCAGCCGCCTGCTGCTGGCGGAACGAACCGCCCTGAATTTTATCGGGCACCTTTCGGGGATCGCGACCCTGACGCGGCAGTTTGTCGATGCGGTGGCAGGCACCCGGGCGCACATTCTCGATACCCGCAAGACCACACCGGGGTGGCGCATCCTCGAGAAATATGCAGTGCGCTGCGGCGGCGGGATGAATCACCGCATGGGTCTCTACGACCTCTTCCTCATCAAGGATAACCATATCATCGCCGCCGGCGGCATCACCACTGCTGTCCAGCGCTGCCGGGAGTATGCCCAAAAACAGGGCTGGACCGCCGGGATTGAGGTGGAGACCAAAACCCTGGCTGAAGTTGAGGAGGCACTCCGGCTCGGCGTCGAGCGCATCATGCTCGACAATATGCCACTCACCCTGATGCGCCAGGCGGTTGAACTTGCCGATGGTAAAATACCCCTCGAGGCCTCGGGGAATGTGACCCTGGCCACGGTCGCAGCCATCGCCGCTACCGGAGTGGATTATATCAGCAGCGGCAGCCTGACCCATTCGGCGCCGGTGCTCGATATCAGCCTGGATCTCGAAGGCCGCTGACCCCGGCGCCCGCAAGAAGCCTTTCCGGAACAAACAGCGCCTCGCTGATGTTTAAGCTGCAATAGCGCACCAAGGCGCTGTGAAAGGAAAGTTCTATGTCTGATTCCAATATACCCACCCCGGACCAGCTGCGTCGGGAAGTCAACGATTTCCTCAAGGAAAAGTACGGCGACCGTATCGTCGTGCCGCCGGAACCCGACCTGAGCAGCAAGAATCCACCGGCCGAAGGGGAACCGACGGGCTTCACTCATCCCGCTCATTTTAATCTCAAACCCTCCGAACTTGAAGCCTATCTGCGGCAATATGTGGTCGGTCAGGATGAAACCATTGAGGTCCTGGCCACCAAGATTTGCACCCATTTCAACCGGATGCGGCTGGAAACCCGGCCCGATGGTGCCGGCGAACTGGTCGGTAACATCAAGAGCAATGTGCTGATGATCGGACCCACCGGCGTCGGTAAAACCTACCTGATCAAGCTGATCGCTAAGAAGATCGGGGTTCCCTTTGTCAAGGGCGACGCCACCAAATTCTCCGAAACCGGTTATGTCGGCGGCGATGTGGAGGACCTGGTACGTGAACTGGTGCGCGAGGCCGAAGGGGACATCAAGCTGGCGGAATATGGCATCATCTATCTCGATGAGATCGACAAGATAGCCTCCTCAGGCAATATCATCGGCCCGGATGTTTCGCGCTCCGGCGTCCAACGCAATCTCCTGAAATTGATGGAGGAGTCCGAGGTTGACCTCAAGACCCCGCATGACCTTGGGGCGCAGATGGAGGCGGCCATGGAAGCCCAGCGCACGGGCAAGGTGGTTCGCAAAAAGGTCAATACCCGCAACATCCTCTTTGTCATGAGCGGGGCATTCGTCGCCCTGCCGGATATCATCCGCCGCCGGCTCAACAAGCAGCCGATCGGCTTTCGGGGCGTGGAGGCCGAACAGGCCGTGGAGGATGATAATGTCGAAATTCTGCGGCAGGTCCGCTCCGAAGATCTCATTCGCTTCGGCTTCGAATCGGAATTCGTCGGCCGCCTGCCGGTGACTGTTACCCTCAATGACCTCGATGTCGACGGACTCTATCGCATTCTCCAGAACCCCAACAGTACCGTCATCCAGGGCAAGAAACGCGATTTCAGGGCTTATGACATTGAGATCGAGTTCGAGGATGAGGCGCTGCAGCGGATTGCCGGGCTCGCAGCGCAGGAACACACCGGCGCTCGCGGTCTGGTGAGTGTGGTCGACCGTATCCTGCTCAAATTCGAAAAATCGCTGCCGGATACCTCTATCAGCCGCTTTACGGTCACCCGCGCGCTGGTGGAGGACCCGAAGGGTGCGCGCGACCACCTGCTGAATAACCACTATCTCAAGATGTTTCAGAAACGATTTCTCGCCTCCAACGGTATCATTATTACGTTCAGCGAAGAGGCCCTGGCCCTGCTGCGAGAAAAGGCAGTGGCGAGTGGCCAGAATCTCGAGGAGGCGTGCAATGACCTCTTGCGCGACTATGAGTACGGCTTGCGTCTGCTTGGCTGCGAATCCTTTACCGTCGATGAAGACATCGTTCGCGATCCCAAATCGCGGCTCGAAGAGATGATCAAACAGAGCTACAGCAAGACCCACCAGGCCTGAACAGCCCGGTCCTAACCCAGATGGCGGAATATGAACGAATCCTTCTCCCAGAGCATTCGCGATAAACTGAATCTGCTGTCAAAAAAGCCGGGTGTTTATCTGTTCAGGAACAAAAGTGGCGAGCTGATCTACGTCGGCAAAGCCAAGGTGCTCCGCAACCGCGTGCGATCCTATTTCCAGGCGGGCCGGCCGCGCGATGCCAAGACCGCGCGGCTGGTCAGCCAGATCGCTGATCTCGAAACCATCATCACCGACTCCGAGGTGGAAGCCCTCATCCTCGAATCCAACCTGGTAAAGGAATACAAGCCTCGCTATAATATCAACCTCAAGGACGACAAGTCCTTTCCTTACATTCGCGTCACCAACGAGCCCTTCCCGCGCATCTTCCCCACCCGCAAGCTCATTCGCGACGGCTCGCGCTATTTCGGCCCCTACACCGACGCAACCTCCATGCGCGATCTGCTGAAAACCGTCAAGCAGCTATTTCCCCTGCGCTCCTGCAATCTGCCGCTGACGGAAGAGAGCATTCAGCAGCACAAGTACCGCGTTTGCCTCAACTATCACATCAAGAAATGCCATGGCCCGTGCGAAGCTCATATCTCTCGTGAGGAATATCAGAAAACCATCGATTTTATCGTTGCTTTCATCGAGGGCAAGAGCAATGCGGTGGTGGAGGCCATGACTCGGGAAATGACGACGGCAGCCGCAAACCGTCGCTTTGAAGAGGCGGCCCGGCTGCGCGACCAGTTGCAGGCGGTACAGGCCTTCCACCAGCGGCAAAAGGTCCTCGATCCCAACCTGCGCGATCGCGACATCATCGCCATTGCTACCGCCGAGGGTGATGCCTGCTGCGTCGTTTTTCAGGTGCGTGAGGGCAAGATCATCGGCCGCCACCATTTTTTCCTGGCCAACATCGACGATGACCAGCCGACCGCGGTTACCGCTGCCTTTGTCAAGCAATACTACCTGAGCCGAGGATACATTCCCGCCGAGATCCTTCTGCCTGCCGGCCTCGGCGAAGAGAGCGCTGCCATCCGCGCCTGGCTGACGGACAAACGCGGCGCTGCCGTCGAACTCTCCGTGCCCCAGCGCGGCGAGAAAGCTCAGGTCCTCAAGATGTGCGACCGCAATGCGCGGCTGCTGCTGCAGGACATGCAGCTGCAGCGGGAACAGTCCCAGGATTACACCGCCGGCTCGGTGAAAGCCCTGCAGCGGGATCTGGCCATGGAAAAACTGCCCCTGCGCATCGAGGCCTTCGATATCTCCAATATTCAGGGTACGGATCCGGTTGCTTCGATGGTCTGTTTCGTCAACGGCAAGGCCCACCGCAGCGACTACCGCCATTTCCGTATCCGCTCCAAATCCACCCCCGACGATTTTGCCATGATGCAGGAGGCTGTCAGCCGCCGATACCGTCGCTTGCTGGATGAGCAAAAGCCCCTGCCGGACCTGATCCTCATCGACGGGGGCAAGGGACAGCTCAATGCCGCCCTGGCGGCGCTGGAGAGCCTCGGCATCACCAGCCAGGCAATCGTTGCCCTCGCCAAGCGCCTCGACGAGGTCTTCGCTCCCGGCGAGTCCGAATCGCGCAATATCCGCCGCGACAGCGCCGGACTGCGCCTGCTGCAGCGCGTCCGCGATGAGGCCCATCGCTTTGCGATCACCTTTCACCGCAGCCTGCGCAAACGCCGGACTCTGGTCTCGGAGCTCGAGGCCATTCCCGGCGTCGGCAAGGCGCGGCGCGATGCACTGCTCAAAGCCTTCAAGTCGGTGAAAAAGATCAGAGAGGCGGAAGCGAACGAGTTGCAGACGCTCGCGGGCATACCGGCCAGATTGGCGCAGACCATCTGGAGCCATTACCATCCGGCCGGCGAGGCGGAGAAAAAATGAAAGAGGGTGGGGCGTGCTCAGGGCAGAGGCTGCCTCGAGGCTGCCGAATGGTCGGCTGCGGCCGGTTTACGGGAGTTCATCTTTTGCAGCAGTTCATCGCTTTTTTCCATAAAACGGGCGAAGGCCCGGGGATCAGCCTCCAGCTGCCTGCGGATCTGTTGAAACTCTGCCAGCGTCATCCGGTTGCGGCTGAGCTCCTCCTGCAGGTAAGCGGTGCGATGCTCCTCACGGGCACTGTCGCGCATGCAGACCGCGATGTACTGGGTATAGACCCGGACAAAGCGCTGCAGGCGGGCCTCAGATAACGTGCTCTCCGGCTTGCTGCAGCCCGCCAGCAGCAGCAAAGCAGCCAGGGGGAGCCATCTTTTTGTCGTCATAGATCTCCTTTTTAAAGGGATGCCCCAATATAGGCATCTCCTGCTACGATGTCAAACGGTTTTAAGTACATCCTTCTCTAGGGAGAACCTCCGATGAAAATCTTCATTGCCAAAGAGGGCGATGCGAACGAGCCGCGCGTGCCCATGATACCAACGGATGTGGCCAAGCTGACTGGACTGGGGGCGGAGGTGACCTTCGAGACCGGTATCGGCGCTGCCTGTCATTACGACGATGCGCTCTACCTC
>CAYTCI010000103.1:0-12195 GCA_964436305.1 uncultured Cytophagia bacterium
CAAAATGGATCATGTGCGCACCGGCGGCACGCTGCTCAACCAGAAATTCACCCCTTCCCTGCTCGCCGACGAGGCGGGGATCGACCGCCTCAGCCATCTGGTGCGCAGCTATTTCACCCTGGGTGGCCATCACATCCAGTTCAATGTGGTGGATGCCGCCACCCTGCGGCATGCCCAGGCCCATCCCGAGGAGCATCGCGACCTGATCGTCCGCGTTGCCGGGTACAGTGACTATTTTCTTGACCTGAGCAAGGCCCTGCAGGATGAAATCATCGCCCGCACCGAACATCAGGGATTCTAATCCGCCGACGGCAAAAAAAAAGCCTCGTGAATCGTTCACGAGGCTTTTTGCGTTTATCGCGGCGGCCTAGAGCTGCGGGCGGCCGATGGCGTAATAGGCAAAGCCAAGGTCGCGGATCTTGGCGGGATTGTAAATATTGCGCCCGTCAAAGATGACCGGCGTCCTGAGCGCCTTGCGGATGCGTTCGAAATCGGGCTCACGGTAATCGAGCCATTCGGTCACGATGACCAGACCGTCGGCGCCCTGTAGTGCATCATAGTTGTTTTCGAAGAGCTGGACCATCTGGTCCAGGCCAAGGCGTTTCGCCTCCTCGAGCGCAGCGGGATCATGCGCCTGCAGCTTGACGCCCCGTGCATGCAGGGCCTTGATCAGGGGAATCGCCGGGGCCTCGCGCATGTCATCGGTGCGGGGTTTGAAACTCAAACCCCAAAGGGCGAGGGTGAGCCCTTCCAGTCTGCCCTGGAAATGGGCCTCGATGCGCGGCAGCAGGATGGTTTTTTGCGCCTCGTTGGCCGCCTCGACCGCTTCCAGCACCTGGAGGTGATAGCCGTACTGCCGGGCGGTATGGATGATCGCCTTGACATCCTTGGGAAAGCAGGAGCCGCCGTAGCCCATGCCGGGGAAAATGAAAGAGTGACCGATACGCTTGTCCGAGCCAATGCCGCGGCGTACCATTTCGACATCGGCGCCAACCCGGTCGCAAAGATTGGCGATCTCGTTGATAAAGGAGATCTTGGTCGCCAGCAAGGAGTTGGCGGCATATTTGGTCACCTCGGCGCTGTGCTCATCCATGACCAGAATGGGGTTGCCGGTGCGCGTAAAGGGGCCGTACAGCTCTTTCATGATCTCCCCCACCTTGGGATTGCGCGTGCCGATGATCACCCGGTCGGGATACATAAAATCATCGATGGCCGCGCCCTCCTTGAGGAATTCGGGATTGGAGACCACGTCGAAGGGCAGCTCCGTCTCGGCGGCGATCGCCTCACGAACCTTGTCGGCCGTCCCGACCGGCACGGTGCTCTTGTTGACGACGATCTTGTAGCCGTTCATGTGCTGGCCGATCGCTTTGGCCACCGCCAGAACGTGCGACAGATCGGCCGAGCCATCCTCATCGGGTGGCGTGCCGACCGCAATGAAAAGAATATCCGAGTGCTGGATGGCATCCTGCATCACGGTCGTGAAGGTCAGCCGCTGCAGCTTGTAGTTGCGCTCGACCAGCCCCTCGAGGCCGGGCTCGTAGATCGGAATCACCCCCTGCCGCAGGCTGGCAATCTTCTTTTCGTCCACATCCATGCAAATGACCTGGTTGCCCGCCTCCGCGAAACAGGCACCCGCCACCAAACCCACATACCCCGAACCAATGACGGTCAGTTTCATAGTGTCCCATCCGTATAGTTGATGCGCGACCGATGCTTTCTAGTTCACCTTATTCTACGGGCAGAGCCCTGCAGGTGCAGAGAAACAAACGGCCTTTTTCTTATTTTGCACTCGGTGGTGCACTATCGAGCAGACTCTGGTCGCTGACGAAATCCCACATTGTTTTTCGCTGCAGATCAGCGACCGCGAGCTTGAAATCAACATAAGCCGAGAGATAGGAGGTCTTGGCCGTGGTCAGACGGTTGCGGTCGAGGGCCAGCTCCTGGCTGGTGATGTCGCCGTTGTTGAAACGCTCAAGAGTGATGTCGAAAGCGCGCTGGGCGACCTGCTGATTCTTTTGCAGGACGGCGATGCGATTCTGCGCTTCGCGCAAACGCAGAACCACCTCGCGCACCTCGCGTTCGATGGTCTTTTTTTGTTCCTCGTGCGAGAGGACGCTGGTATTGTAGACCGCTCGGGCCGCCTGGACCTCCGCACGATTGACGCCCCAGTCCCAGAGAGGGACGGTCAGGGTAAAAGTGACCCCGCGGTTGTGCGGGCGGCGGTCCATATCATCGAGGCTCGAATTCCAGAGATCGTTCCAGGGCGAATGGTAGGCCAGGTTGGAGTCGCTGACCCCGGTGATATCGTAAAAGGCATTGATGTCACCGCGCATCTCGCTCCTGGCATCCGCCTCCTTGATGTTGATCCGGGCAAGCTCCATGTCGATCTGGCCCTCCCGCAGCTCCGTGCGGTATTTCATGGCCAGCTCGGTCGCGCGCCCCAGATCGACCTCGACCTTCTCGAGGATAAAATCGGTGCGCACCGCCACCAGATCGCTGAGCTTGAGCCCGATCAGCTGCTTGAAGCTGTCTTCACTGCGCTGCAGCTCGCCTTCGGCCGAGAGCAGTGCATTGCGGCTCTCTGCGAGGTCGACCTCCATCTGCAGGGCCTCAACCTCGGGGATCAGGCCGGCGGCATACTTTTTCGAGGCCAGGTCATAGAGCTCCTGCTGCTGCTGGACATTGTCGCGGGTGATCTCATGCTGCCGGGTGGCCTGGTAGAAATCGAAAAAGGAACGCGTGACCTGATAGACGATGTCCAGCTCGCTGCGCCGGTAGCGCTGAACGGTGCGCTGGTAGCTGAGGTTGGCGTTCTTCAGCCCGAGTTTGAGCTGGTTGATGGCGAAGAGGGGCTGACGGAAGCGGAGACTGAGCGAGTTGTAGATCTCGCTGCGGGAGACATCCTCCTTGCTCTCCTGCAGATAGGTCGAGACGTCGCGGTGGTAGCTCTGGCCGCGCAGGGTGAGCGCACCATCGGTGGGCAGGGGCTGGTTGATGTCGAGCGTCCCCTGGTAGCGGGTGAAGCCGGTGGTATTGAAGATCGGCAGGGCGTTCGGGATGGTGATCTCCGATACGGTCTCGCTCCAGTTGGGGGTTTCCAGGCTCAGGTCGGCGTTGGTCTTGAAGCGCCCGCGGGCGGCGATCAGGTTCTGTTCCGCCTGCGCCAGGCTGAGGCGGAGGGATTTCATCTCATAGCTTTTTTCGAGGGCGATCTTGATCGCCTGCTCCAGGGTGAGGCTGTTGGTCTGCTGGAGATCCGGCGGGAGGGCGGTGGTGTCCGCAGAGAGGGCCGACAGCGGGGTGCCCTCCGCGGCCGGGCGGGCCATGGTGGTGTCCTGGCTTCGTCCGGGACGGCCGGCGGCCAGAAGCATCAGGATGCAGGCGGTGTAAAGAGAAGCGGTTCGCTGAATCATACTCTCCTCAGAGATGGGGGGCAAACATTCACGGTGCTATTCGTAGCGCAGCGAGACGATTGGATCGAGTTTGGCAGCCTGGCGCGCCGGGTAGATGCCGAAGACGATGCCGACGGCGGCGGAGACACTGAACGCCAGGATGATCGCGCCCAAGCTGACCAGGGTGCGCCAGCCGGCGTAGAGGGCGATCACTTTGGTCAGGATGAAACCGAGCACCACCCCCAGGAGTCCGCCGGCGAAGCTGAGCACCATCGCCTCGACGAGGAACTGGCCGAGAATATCCAGCTGGCGGGCCCCGACCGCGCGGCGAACGCCGATCTCGCGGGTGCGCTCCATGACCGAGGCGAGCATGATATTCATGATGCCGATGCCGCCGACCAGCAGCGAGATCCCGGCGATGGCGCCCATGACGATGTTGAAAATGCGCTGGGTCTGCTGTTTCTGGCGCAGGAGGGCCTCGGGGATGGTGATGGTGAAATCGTTGACCTGATTGTGGCGGCGGTTGAGGGAGTTGCGGACGATCGCCGCTGCCTCCTGGATGCGTCCGGAATCCCTGATCTGCAGAATGATCCGGTCGATTTCACTGGCGAAAACGCTGCGCGGAAACCGCTTGACCGCCGCGGTGACCGGAATGTAGACATTGTTATTGAGATTGTCCGAGATGCCCGAACCGGCGCCGGCACTGGGTTTCTCGTCCATCACCCCCACGACGGTGTACCACTGCTTGCCGATCTTGACCCGCTGGCCGATGGGGTCCTGAAAGAGGAAAAGGGCCCAGCGCACATCCGCACCGAGAACACAAACCCGGCGCGCCTCGCCGACGTCCTGATAATTGAAAAAGGCCCCCTGCACCGGCGAAAAGGCCATCACCCGCTCGTAATCCGGCAGGGTGCCGACCACCGTCGCCTCGACCGATTCCTGGCCGAAATAGAGCTGCGACTTGACCGAGCGTTCCGGAATGGCCACGGTGAGCAGGGGATTGATCGTCTGCAGGGCGGCCGCATCCTCGAGGTTCAGTCCCCGCGAAAGGTTGGTCCGGCCGGTGCCGTCCTCCTCGTTCTCGATCGGGATATCGTTGATCAGGATGTTGTTCATCCCCATCAACTGGATCTGTTCGAGCGCCTCCTGTTTCGCGCCCTCACCGATCGAGAGCATGGCGATGACCGCGGCCACGCCGAAAATGATGCCAAGGGCGGTGAGGATGGAACGCAGTTTGTGGCTGCGGATGCCCTCCATTCCGATTTCAATGCTTTCACGAATATTCATGAAGGAATCCTCTGCTCAGCGCATGATCATGATGGCATTCCGGTTCCCTGGCCGCCGTTCCTGGCGTTTCTCCTTGACCGCTGCCGTGCCCTTCTCACCGCTCTCCTTGACCGGGACGGTCGGATCGCGCAGGGCGATCAGGTCGCCTTGCTTCAGCCCCTTCTCAATGACGATGAAGTCGCTGTTTTTGGCGCCGATCTGGACCTCGCGGCGTTTAAAGCCACCCCGTTTGATATAGACCAGGGTGGTATCATCCTTGTGGATGACGCTCTCCAGCGGGACGAAGAGTTTGTTCTTGATCCGGTCGGTGATGATCTGACATTGCGCGGTCATGCCCGGGCGCAGCCGGCCATCGGCGCCGTCAACGAGAATCTCCACATCGAAGGTCTTGACATCCGAGCCGCTTTCGCGGGTGGCCAGGGAGGCGACCCGCATCACCTTGCCATAAAAGCGCTCGCCCGGCAGGGCATCGACCGCGAGGACCACCTGTTGATCGGGCCGCACCTGACTGATAAAGACCTCGTTAACCTTGGCCTTGACCATCATCTGCGAGAGGTCGGGGATCTCGACCAGGGTCATGCCGCGCCAGGGGGTAT
Organism: uncultured Cytophagia bacterium; assembly: GCA_964436305.1. Classification (GTDB taxonomy): domain Bacteria; phylum Zhuqueibacterota; class Zhuqueibacteria; order Residuimicrobiales; family Residuimicrobiaceae; genus JAKPUX01. The sequence goes on from CAYTCI010000103.1 coordinate 5,276, forward strand.
CGCCGACCTTGACCTTGGCGCGCCCGTTGGCGCCAAAGATCTCCTGCAAAACCACCAGGCCGTCGATCGGCGCACGCAGGGTGAGATCGCTGACCTCCTGCAGTTTTTGTTCATAGCGCAGCCGCGCCTGTCGCACCTTGAGGTTGGACTTGGTCAGGTCGGCCTTGTTGATGATCTCCTGCGAATCGATCTTGCGCTGCGCCTGTTCGAGCGAGAGGGACGCCTTTTTCAGATTGAGCTCCTGCTCGCGCTGCTTGGAGAGGGCCTCGTATTTCATCTGCTCAAAGCGCAGTTTGGCTTGCTCAAACGAAAATTTTTCGGTTTCGTAGGCGGTGTTGAGCTGAGCCATGGTCGAGCGGTTGGAAGCCTGCAGGCTGGCCAGATCGGCCAGCGCGGACTCGTACTCATTGCGGCGATCCTCAAGATCCTGCGAGGCTTCAGCCGTATCGAACTGGACGAGGAAATCGCCTCTCTGCACCATCGAGCCGTCCTCGGCGAGAGCGACGACGCGCAGGCTGCCGCGCACCTTGGCAGGCACCCCGACGGAAACCGACTTGACCGCGTACAGCTCACCGCTCTGGTTGATGTCGATGACAAAGTCGCCGAAGCGGGCGACGGAGGTGGCCACATCCGGTGTCGATCCCAGCGTCCATTTATAGATCAGCAGGACAAGCACCACCCCGGCGAGGATGAGCACCGGCAGACGCCACTTGCCCAGGCGCGCCAGACCATGCGCATCGATCCAGGTTAATCCCTTTTTCAGCCATTCACCAGGTTTCATTTTACACCCGTATTTAGTTCAAGACAAACGCCATGATGGTCATGAAAGCACACTGATCAGCAGCCGGAGATTGAGGTAGGTCACCAGCAGGCCGATAACCAGCAGCAATCCGTTGAGCGCCGGCGAGTTGGCATAGGGACCCATCACCTTCCGGGAGGAGGTCAGATAGATTTGCAGAAAGATCGTAAAGGGCAGCTGGATGCTCAGCGCCATTTGCGAAAAGATCAGCCCCTGAAAGGGGTTGCGGATCAGGAAGATGATCCCCAGCGCAAAAAGGAATGAGGCCAGCACCCCGATCCGACTGTGGTTATCCTTGAGGTCGAAGGGCTCAATGAAAAAGCCCGCAAAAATGGTGCCCCCGGCCATGCCGGAGGTGATGGTCGACGCCAGGCCCGAGAGCAGCAGTGCGAAGGCGAAGATGTCGGCAGCGCTGCCGCCGAGCAGGGGCCGGAGCATCTCCTTGGCCTGCTGCAATTCCGAGACCGGGGTGCCGGCCTGAAAAAAAACCGCCGCCGCCATCAGGATCATCGCGCTGTTGATCGCCCAGCCAACCAGCATCGAAAAAAGAGTGTCGAGGAACTCGTATTTGAGCTGGCGGCGGATGATTTCTGGATTTTCACGGTTCCACTGGCGGCTTTGGATGATCTCGGAATGGAGAAAAAGGTTGTGCGGCATCACGACCGCCCCGAGCAGGCTCATGACAATGACGATCGAGCCCTGCGGGATGGATGGAATAACCCAGCCAGCGGCGGCTTCGCTCCAGCCGATCGGGACCAGGGTGAGTTCATAAATAAAAGAGAGGCCGATCAGCGAGACGAAACCGATGATCCATTTTTCCAGCTTGCGATAGGTGTTCGAGAAGAGCAGAATGATGATGGTCACCACGGTGATCACCGCTCCTGCCTGCAAGGGAATCCCGAACAGCATCTGCAGGGCGATGGCGCCGCCGAGGATCTCCGCCAGGGAGGTCGAAATCGAGGCGATCATCGCCGATCCCAAAAGCGGACGGGAGACCCAGGCCGGGCAGTACTGGGTTGCGGCCTCGGAGAGGCAGAGACCGGTGGCGATGCCGAGATGGGCGACATTATGCTGCAGGATGATGAGCATAAAAGTCGACAGGGTGATCATCCAGAGCAACTCATAGCCGTGACTGGAGCCAGCCGCCAGATTGGAGGCCCAGTTGCCAGGATCGATAAAGCCCACCGTGACGAGCAGGCCCGGTCCGATGTATTTGAGGATCTCGAGGCCACCGAAGACCGGGCGGTGGCCGGCCTTGCTGAAGATTCTGGTGAGGATGTTTCTCGTCATGCTGCGTTCCACTCAGGGCTGTGGGGAAGAGGAGGTGCCGGGCGAAACGCCTCCGCTCTGCGGACGCATCCTGCGGAATCGGGCGGTGTCGCCGGGGGCAAAGCCGGGCGGCAAGCCGGACGGAAAGCCCTGGCCGGGCCGGCCCATCCTGCGGAATCGGGCGGTGTCGCCGGGGGCAAAGCCGGCGCCGCCCGGGCCGGGCCGCATGCCGCGCATCGCCTCCTGCAGTTTCTTCATCGTGGCCGGATCGATCTCCATCGGCCGGCCATCCGGGGTCATACCCGGAATGCGGCCGCGCAAGGCCTCATAGTCGCCAAACGCGCCGTTGGGGGCACGGGCGATCACCCGCCGGTTGCGATTGGCATCGTAATCGAAGGCCAGGCCGCGTTTTTCCATCTCGGCCAGGTCAGCGGCCAGTTGTTCCCGCTTGCCGGTTGAGGCTGCCCGGTAACTGGCGTAGCCGAGGCGATGATAACTGGTGTCCGGTGGCGTGCAGGCAACCAGATCCCCCGCCTTGAGCCGGCTGCTGCGGATGACCATTCGCAGATCGTTCCGCGGGCCGGTCTCGATGGCCTGGGGCTCGGGATAGCTGTCGCGAGGGAAGACCACTGCCGCGCCCTTGTGCTCAAAAATTGCGCCGGCCGGGGCGGTGAGGGCCCCTTTCTCGACCCCGAGCTCGATCTGAACCCGGGCCGTCATCCCGGGTTTGAGCACCGAATCGGACTGGGCCAGCCGCACCAGCACCTCGAAATCCTTGATCTCGGAACCCCAGTCCTCCTTCTGCGCCAGCCGGGCGATATGCAGCACCCGCCCGCTGAATGAGCGCTCCGGATAGGCATCCAGCCGGACGGCCGCCTCCTGGCCGGAGACCAGCCGGGCGGCGTCCATTTCATTGATGCGCAGCTTGACCTGGATTGAATCGAGATTCGGAATGCTGATCACCGCTTCGCCCGGATTGGGCTTGTCGCCGATCGCGATTTTTTTACGGCTGTCACCCGAGCCGGTTTCGTTATAAACAACCATGCCGCTAATCGGCGCCCGCAAGGTCAGACTTTTAATCTTCTCTTCCAGCTCGCGTACGTTCGCGCGCGCCTTGGCGATCTCGACTCCCAGGGTGCTCAGTGCCGAGGAATCGATGATCTCCTGTGACTCCAGCGAGGTTTTGGTCTCCTCCAGCGAGATCTGCGCCTTTTTCTCTTCCAGCTCGGCATCCATTCGCTGCACCGCCGCTTCGTATTTCAACAGCTCCCGCTGCAGGGCCGCCACTTCCTGTGAATAGCCCGCTGCGGCGATGTTGGCCTTGAGCTGGGCAATCCGCGCCGATTGCTGGGCGCGTAATCCGTCGCGTTGGGCCAGCAGGGAGGCGAGGGCATCCTGCGCCAGTTCCAGCCGATCCTCCAGTTCCGAGGTATCGAATTGAACGAGGAAATCACCCTGCTTCACAATCTGTCCCTCGGGGACCATGGCGATGATCTGCATATCCATCCGCCACTCCATTGGCGGAGCGAGATCCACCGAATGGACCGCCTCGATTTCGCCGGTCTCGATCGCGTCGATGACAAAATCGCCGCTGCGCAAGTCGCTCCAAACCGGCTCGCTGCCATCGCTTTCCTTGCTCCGGCTGCCCAGCAGCCAGAACAGCAACAGCAGGGCGGCCAGACCGGGCCAGAACCAGCGTTTTCGGGTTATCTCTTTCAGCTTGAGCATGAACAAACCTGTATGATGGGTGATGAGCTGCCGTCTCGACAGCCCCTGCGAGGAGGATATGGCCGGTATGGCAAACGGGCCTCGCCGCTGCAGCGGCAGGCCTGCACCAGAAGCGTCCGGTGTTGGAACAGGCAAGTGTAGAATAGACGCACAACCGAAGTAAAAGTTCCGCCAGGCCGTGTCAGCGATAGATCAGATAGTCCGGCCGGAGAAGTTCGAACCGGGCCAGTCCGGCCTGCCAGTACGCGAGGATCTCATCCACCCCCGCGCCGGCGCGGATCCGCTGGTGGACCTGATCGGTACCGATGGCCTTCATGAACATATCCAGTCGCGGGGTATCATAAATGTTGTGGTCGGGATAGAGACGCTGCAGGGCGACGAGGATATGCAGCTGCGTCAGCATCGGCCGGAACACCCGGCGATCCAGCAAATGGATCTGCACCCCCTCAAGATCGATCCCCTTGAAGGTGCCATAGAAGGGGCGGTAATGGAGCGGACGGAAAAAGACACCGGGGAGCTGCCGGCCATTGAGCTCGGCGGCAAGCTCATCGGCCTTGATCCAGGGTGCGCCGATATATTCGAAAGGCCCCGGCATGCCAACACCCACATCGACCTGCTGCAGTTCACCGAGGCAGCCAACCGCGGCGCAGAACCACGCCGACGCCGCCTGGGGGATATGCGGCGAGGTCGGCACCCACATCAGACCGGTCTCCGTGAAATCGTTGTGACGCTGCCAACCGGCAAGGGGGATGACCTTGAGATCACAGCCGATGCCGAATTCCCGATTGAAGAGCCGCGCCAGCTCGCCTACCGTCATGCCGTAGATATAGGGGATGGGATAGCGTCCGATGCCCGATTTGAAGCGGGTCTCGAGCACGCCCCCCTCCACCAGCTCTCCGCCGAGGGGATCCGGGCGATCGAGGAGGACAAAGGGGATGTGGTTCTCGCGAGCCGCCTCCATGCCATACGCCATGGTATAGATGTAGGTATAGGCGCGCGAACCGATATCCTGAATGTCATAGAGGAGCAGATCCACGCCGCGCAGCATCTCCGGCGTCGGCTTGTGGGTCTTGCCATAAAGACTGTAGACCTGGATCCCGGTCTTTTCGTCGACATAGCTGTCAATCGCCATGCCGGCCTCGACATCGCCGCGCACCCCGTGCTCCGGCCCGAAGAGCGCCACCAGCTGAACGCCGGGAGTCCGGACCAGGGCATCGATGGTCGATTCATGCGCCGAGGTCAAGCCGGTGGCATTGGTGATCAGTCCAAGCCGCTTGCCCTGGATCAGGGCGAGGCTGTCGCTGAGCAGACCATCCACCCCGAGCCGGACCGGCCCCGACTCGGCCGCGACAGCAGCGCCGCACAGCATCAGCAGGGTAGAGTAAAAGAGCGGGATCAGTTTCATGCGGACCTCACTTTTTCTTGCCAAAGGCCCCATCCAGGGGAATGAAGTAGGCGGCAATGAAGGAGGGTATGGTCGCAAAGACCACCCAGATGAAGAAATGGCGGTAGCCGATGATTTCCTGCAGCCAGCCGCTGAACATCCCCGGCACCATCATGCCCAGCGCCATCAGGCCAGTGCAGATCGCATAATGGGCGGTTTTGTGCTCTCCCTCGCCGGCCACATAGATCATGTAGAGCATGTAGGCGGTGAAGCCAAAGCCATAGCCGAACTGTTCGAGAGCGACAAAACAGCTGACGATCCACAGGTTATCCGGCTGCACCTGGGAGAGGTAAATGAAAGCGATATCGGGCAAATGGATGATCAGCAGCATCGGGAAGAGCCAGAACTTGAGGCCGCGCCGCGGCACGACAAAGCCACCCAGCAGCCCGCCCACGGTGAGGGCGATGATGCCAATAGTGCCGTAGACCAGCCCCACCTCGCCGGTGGTCATGCCAAGTCCGCCCAGCTCACGGCTGTCCAGCATAAAGGGATGGATCAGCTTGACCAGCTGCGCCTCGCCAAAACGGTAGAGGAGGAGAAAGGCGAGGATGGCGCCGATATGCTTGCGGCGGAAAAAGCTGATGAAGGTATCAAAGAACTGTTTGAAAAAGTTGTTGGCCTCAACCCCCACATCGGTCGCCGGCCGCGGCAGGATGAACCGATGGTAGAGGAAAAAGAGCAGGAAGAGTATGCCCAGCACCAGGAAGGTGATCGACCAGGAGAGTGGGATATTACCGGCGCGGGCCACGTAACGGCTGGAAACGGCGCCCTGCAATTTGGCATCAAGCTGGACCAGGGCAATGGCCGGCCGGTCCCAGTTGCGCTCGGTAAAAACCAGGCGGCTGCCCTCCACCAGATTGATCGATTTGTCGCCGGACTCACGGCCGAAACTGACGATCACCTCCTTGCCCGCGGGCGGCGGCTGCGAAAGCCGGAAATAGAGGGCGCCGAGGTTGCCCGCCCGCGCCTCACCCGGGGCCGCCTGATGCATCTGGCCGAAATGGCCGCGCAGCCATTCGGCCAGCGGCGTGGAGACACGGCGCGTCCACCACGAGGGGCCGCCCGCCGGGACCGCGGAAGCGGCGCTCTCCGCCGGATAAAAACCCTGCGCCAGATTCCAGCGATGAGCACTCTGCAGCAGCGAGTCAATCCGGCTCGCCGGCTGCAAGGCCGTGCTTATGGTCAGCGCCTCCGGCTGGCACACCAGCTGCATGTCACCGTCGGCCGGGAAGGCCGGAAGCGAATCCGGCTGAATCAACTGCACCTCCGCCACCCCCGGAACGGTCTGCACTGGCACGGTCACCGCGGCGAGACCGGAATGGCCCTCGATATAGCCGGCCAGAATGACCAGCAGCCCCTGGCCGGTGATCATGGCAAAGCGGTAGAAGGTGCTGCGGATGCCGACGAACCAGGCCTGCTGCGCCTCGCCCAGCCCCAGCATGTAAAAACCGTCCGCCGCGATATCGTGCGTCGCCGAGGCAAAGGCCAGGATCCACAACACCGCCAGCGTATAGAAGAGATAATGCGGCAGGGGGATCGCCAGGGCGATGCCGAGAAAGCCAAGGCCGATCAGCAGCTGCATTGTGACGATCCAGAAACGCTTGGTCTTGAGGATGTCGACCACCGGGCTCCAGAGCGGCTTGATGACCCAGGGCAAATAGAGCCAGCTGGTGTAGAGGG
>CAYTCI010000104.1:0-12036 GCA_964436305.1 uncultured Cytophagia bacterium
CGCCGCAGAGCACCCTCGGCATCGGGCATACCCGCTGGGCGACCCATGGCGAGCCCAACACGCGCAACGCCCACCCTCACTGCGATTGCAGCCGGCGGGTTGCGGTGGTGCACAACGGCATCATCGAGAATTTCGTCCTCCTGCGCGAAGAGCTGATACGCAAGGGCCACACCTTCACCTCCGACACCGACAGCGAAGTCCTGAGTCATCTCTTCGAGGAGTTCCTCGACACCGGGCTGGATCTGGGCGAGGCGGTACGTCAGGGGCTGGCGCTTGTGCGGGGCACCTATGGTCTGGCGATCATCGACCGCAATCATCCCGACACCCTGGTGGCGGCGCGCAACGGCTCCCCCCTGGTCATCGGCCAGGGCGAGGGCGAGTTTTTCATCGCCTCCGATACCGCGCCGCTGGTCGGCGTGATCCAGAGCGTCACCTATCTCGACGATGGCGAACTGGCCGTCCTTACCCGCGGCGGACTCTCGGTCCGAACCATCGAGAATCGCCCGGTGGCCAAGGTCTCCGAGCCCATCGACCTCAACCTGCAGCAGATCGAGAAGGCCGGCTATGATCATTTTATGCTCAAGGAGATCATGGAGCAGCCGAGCACCCTGGCCGACACCCTGCGCGGCCGCCTGCTCTGGGAGGAGGGCACAACCCGCCTCGGCGGTATCGAGCACGATTTTGAGTCCCTGCTCTACGCCCGGCGGATCATCATCACCGCCTGCGGCACCTCCTGGCACGCCGCCCTGATCGGCGAATACCTCTTTGAGGAACTGGTCGGCATCCCGGTGGAGGTGGAATACGCCTCGGAGTTCCGCTACCGCAATCCGATCGTCAACGACGATTCCGCGGTGATCGCCATCAGCCAGTCGGGCGAGACCGCCGACACCCTGGCGGCGATCCGCGAGGCCAAGCGCAAGCGCAGCAAGGTCTATGGCATCTGTAATGTAGTCGGCTCGAGCATCGCCCGCGAGACCGACGCCGGGGTCTATCTCCATGCCGGACCCGAGATCGGCGTAGCCTCGACCAAGGCCTTCACCTCGCAGGTGACCGTGCTGGCACTGATCACCCTGCTGCTCGGGCGGATGCGCTCGATCTCCTCGGCGCGCGGCCGCGAGCTGGTCAGCGAGCTCCAGGCCATCCCCGGCAAGATCCAGAAGATCCTTGAGCAGAACCATCTCATCCATGAGCTGGCCGAGGAACACAAGGAGGTGCGCAACTGCCTCTATCTTGGCCGGGGCTACAATTTTCCGGTCGCCCTCGAGGGCGCCCTCAAGCTCAAGGAGATCGCCTATATTCATGCCGAGGGCTATCCGGCCGCGGAGATCAAACATGGCCCCATCGCCCTCATCGACGACCACATGCCGGTGGTCTTTATCGCCACCCGCGACTCGGTCTATGACAAAATCCTGAGCAACATCGAGGAGGTGCGGGCGCGCAACGGCCGGGTGATCGCCATCGCCACCGAGGGGGACGAGGAAATAAAGAAACACGCCCGGCATGTTATTTATGTACCAGCGACAGTGGAGATGCTGACGCCGCTTCTTACCATCATCCCGCTGCAGCTCTTTGCCTACCATATGGCGATCCTGCGCGATTGCGATGTGGACCAGCCCCGCAACCTGGCCAAGAGCGTGACCGTTGAATAGTCTCTATGTCGAGGAGTTCCCCTTGTCGAAGGTCCTTTCTATGGCTCTGCCGGCCCGCCGGCGCGGCATCATGCTGCTGTTCGTCTCCCTTGTCACTCTTGTTTTTCTGCTCGCCGGTCCGTCGGCCGCTCCCGCCCAGAGCGGCAGCGCGCAAGCCCTCTTTGCCCAGGGACTGGCGGCCTGGCGCAGCGGCGACTATACCAGTGCCCATGCCAGGCTGCTGGGTGCGCTCGACAAGAGCTCGAGTGCCCCCCACCTGAGCAAGATCTGGCTGCTCCTCAGCGCCGTCAGCGACCGACTGGGCGACCCTTCGCAGTCCCGGTATTATGCCGCCAAGCTGGTGCGCCAGTTCCCGCAGAGCCGTTATCGCGAGGCCGCGGAATTCGCCCTGGCGCGCGCAAGCTACAACGCCGGCGAGACGGTCGAAGCCCTGTTTCATCTCCTGATCATCATCGACCGCAATCCGGCGACGGCCCTGGCGGAGAGCGCCAGGATGACTGGCAGCCGGATCGCCGCCCAGGGGGTGCATGCGGCCGGACTCGAGGGCTATCTGGCCGAATTCCAGCGCGCCGGCAGCCGCAACTGGCTGCTCTACTGGCTGGCGCGGCAGGCCTATGGCCAGGGCCGCCGCAGCGAGGGCGAAACCTGGCTCAATCGTCTGGAGATGAACGCCCCTGAAGCCCGGCTGCAGCGTCTCGCCCAGGAGCTGCGCGCCAGGCCAGCGGCCGAGAGCCTCTACCGACTGCGCGTCGGCATCATCCTGCCGCTTAGCGGATTCGAGGCGGAGAATGGCATGGAATTCCTCCGCGGGGTCGCCCTGGCCTTCCAGGACCAGCCGCAGGGCATCGAGCTGATCGTCAAGGATTCGGGCTCGAGCATCCGTCAGGGCATCCGCGTCATGCAGGAGATGATCGACAGCCGCGTTGATCTGGTCCTCGGCGATCTGGCGGGCGACCGCAGCGCGGCCATGGCCGCCCTGGCGGCGGAGCGCAATATCCCGATGCTGGTGCCGGTCGCTTCCGATAACGGCATAGCGGCCCTCGGTCCCGGTGTCTGGCAGCTGACCAGCGACCTCGAGACCCGCGGTGCGGCGCTCGCCCGCTATGCCTACTCCACCCTCGGCCTGCGCACCTTCGTCTCGCTGGCGCCCGCTGATGAGTACGGCCAGGCCCTCAGCGACGCCTTCGCCAATGCCGTCGACAAGCTGGGCGGCACCATCATCGCCCAGCAGTGGTACTATCCTGGCACCCAGGATGTCTCCCGGCAGTTCACCGCCATCCGGGAATCGGCGGGACAATACACGCCCCGCGACTCCGTCTCGACCAGCGATTTTCTTTCGGGTGCCTACCAGGAGCAGGATAAAACGCATGATTTCAAATACAGCCGGCCAGGGCGGCGCCCGGTGCTGCCGCCGGCGGATGGAGAGGAGCAGGATATCCCGCTGGTCACCTCGATCGATGGCCTTTTCATGCCCGTCTATGCCGAAGACCTCTCGATCGTCGCCCCGCAGTTCAGCCTCGCCCACATCCAGGCCGTGCCGCTTGGCGGTGATGACTGGCTGCACGGCACCCTGCTGCAGAGTCAGCGGCGGTATCTGGACGGGGCGGTCTTTTGTGCTGGCAGCCAGGCGGATGAAACGAGCACGGAATATATCCAGTTTAAAAATCGTTTTAGAATGGCGACAGCCACCTCGGCCGGACCGCTGGCCGTCTCCGGCTACGATGCTGCCCGGCTGGTGACTGCAGCTGTTGCCGCCGGTAATCGTTCCGCCGGTGACATTCTCAACTGGATCGGCCAGGCGCAGCATCGCAGCGGCATCGGCGGCAGTTTTTCCTTCAGCCGGGGCTCCCGGGTGAATCAGGAAGTGGCCATTCTGAGATACAAGAACGGCGTCATAACCCGCCTGCATGATTGAAGTGCAGTCTGGTGCAGGCCGGGCGGACGGTGAAAACGAAGGAGGTCTGACGTGGATCCAACCGTAAAAAAAGCCATGATGGCCGGTCTGGGCATCTTTTCGGCGACCAAGGAAAAGGTCGAGGCGTTTGTCGAGGAGATGGTCCAGCGCGGCGAGATGGAGCAGGGGGAGAAGGCGCAGTTCATTCAGGAGACCATGGAAAAAGCCGAGGCCCGCACCAAGGAGGCCAAGGATTGGGTATCGAAACAGGTCGAGGAGACCTGGGAAAAGATCAAACCCAAAGCGCAGCAACAAATCGATGAGCTGCAAGAAAAGCTGGCCAGCCTTACCCAAGAGCTCGAAGAGCTGAAAAGCAAAATGGGCCCGAAGGCATAATCCGCCTGGCCGGTATTCATCATTCATTGTTTGTGGAGGTAATCGAATGAAAAAGCTATTGGTGGTTGTGGTGTTCTGCATGCTGCTACCGGCGACGATGGTCCTGGCGCAGAAGACGGATGGGGTGCACCTTTTTCAGAATTTCTTCAGCGATGCGGTTGTGGCGCAGAATCCCTACGGCGAAGTGGGCCTGGGTTACCAGTCCTACGATGCGATGAGTGCGATTACCGGCGGCGTCCAGGGCGGCTATCCGGTCAATGAAAAGCTCGAGGTCGGCGTGGGCGTTCATTATATGAATCTCAGCCCCGATCAGGGCGATTCGCAGGGCGGGCTGGCCGATCCCTACGTCGGCGTGCGCTATCAGCTGACCCCCGGCCCGACCCGTTTCGCAGTCGGCGGCTATGCCACCCTGCCGGTTGGCAGCGAGGATATCGGCCAGGGTAACCTGAATTTCGGCGCCTTTGGTGCCGTCCGCCACCAGCTCGAAACCGTGACCCTGACCGGAACGGTCGGCCTCAATTTCTATGAGACCAAAACCTACGAGGACGGCTATTTCGACTTTGACAAGATGGAATACGTCCAGGGCAAGGAGAAGAGCGAGCACAAGAATTATCTCTCCCTTGGCGCCGGTGCCATCTATCCGGTCAACAAGAACCTCGCCGTGGTCGGCGAGTGGGTGATGCACACCGAGGGCGACTATATGATGCTCAGCGCCGGTGTGGATTATAATATGGGCAATGTCCGCTATCGTGGCGGCCTGGGGCTCGGCCTGGATGACGGCGCCCCCGATCTGTCGATCTTTGCGAGCTATCTGCTCAATTTCTGATCGATCAGAACCGCATGTCCTGAAGGCCCTCGCATGAGGGCCTTTTTTATATGCGGGAGATTCGCCGGGATCGGGTTGCGGGCCGGCGCGAGATTTTGCAGGGAAGCCCGGCCATATATCGCTTGAATCTGATATTTTTTTTCTCTAAACTATAGGATACTATTTTCCACCGGGAGATGTGTTCTCAATGGGAGGCCCCTTGACGCTTTTCAATTCCATCCTTCTTGGTATCATCCAGGGATTGACCGAATTCCTGCCGGTCTCCAGCTCCGGCCATCTGGTACTCGCCGAACATTTTCTCGGTGTCACGGATGCGGGCATCACCTTCGAGGTCATGCTCCATTTCGGCACGTTGCTGGCGGTCTTTGTCGCCTTCCGCAAGGAGATCGCCCGCCTGGTGGTCGCCTTTTTCTCCCTCTTTCGTCCCGGCAAATCGCTTGCCAGCCGGTTCCGCGAAGAGTACGACCTGCGTCTGCTGCTCTATATCGTGGTCGCCACCTTGCCGGCCGTTCTCATCGGCCTGGTGTTCAAGGATAAAATTGAGGCGGCCTTTGACCACCCGCGCTTTGTCGCCTGGGCGCTGCTCTTCACCGGCGTGCTGCTGGCCCTCACCTTCCTGGCCAGCAAGGGCAAGAAGAGCCTGACACTGGTCAATACCCTGATCATGGGACTGGCGCAGGCGCTCGCCATCCTGCCGGGTGTTTCGCGCTCCGGCTCGACCATCAGCTTCGGGCTCTACAGCGGCCTGCGCGGGGAAGAGGCGGCGCGCTTTTCCTTCCTGCTCTCGATCCCGGCGGTGCTTGGCGCCACCATCCTCAAGATCCACGATATGGCTGCCGCGCCGCTCGCCTCCGGCTATCCGGGTATCCTGCTTGCCGGCGCCGCCTTCGCTTTTCTGACCGGCTGGCTGGCCATCGCTGCCATGCTGCGCATTCTGCGCCATGGCAAGCTCTACTGGTTCGCCCCCTATTGCTTGCTGTTGGGGCTCGTCATGCTCTATCTGCTCTAGAGGTCCGTCATGCGTCCTCCCCTGATCGCTGTGACCATGGATCAAAGCCCCGCCACGGATGTGCGTCCCTTTGCCCGCGGCCGCGATCTCTATTTCATCAATGCGGCCTATATCCGCTATCTCGAGGGCGCCGCCTGCCTCCCCCTCGCCCTGCCGACCTGGCTGGAGGAGGAGCGCATCCCGGCGCTGATCGCCGCCATCGACGGGCTGCTGCTGACCGGCGGCGATGATGTCTTCGCCGGGGCCTACGGCGAGGCGACCATTCCGGGCACCTGGCGGATCGATCCGCCGCGCACCTTTTTCGAGAAAGCCCTGATCTCCGAGGCCCTGCGGCAGCACAAGCCCCTCTTCGGCATCTGCCGCGGCTGCCAGATGATCAACGTCGCCCTCGGCGGCACCCTCTATCAGGACATCGCCAGCCAGATCCCGGGCGCGCAGCAGCATCGTTCCCCGGATTCACCGATCCTGACCTATCATCCGGCCGCAATCGAGCCGGAGAGCCGGCTGGCAAACATTTTGCAGAAAACAGCGTATACCGTTAACAGTTCGCATCACCAGGCGATCAAACATCTCGCCGCCCCGCTCAGGGTGACGGCGCGCGCAGCGGATGGCGTCATCGAAGGCATCGAGCTGCCCGGCGCTGACTTTGTCCTGGGGGTGCAATGGCATCCGGAGACCATGCAGGAACTCTCCGGCAGCATGGCCCTGCTCGAGGCCTTCCTCGATCCATGCCGGAAAGCGGCTGAGGGGCGATGAAGACGACCATTGAAGAGCTGCAGCGCGCCTGGCAAGCCGGCCAGTACGCCCCGGTTTACCTCTTTTACGGCCAGGATGATTTCCAGATCGAACTAACCCTCGAGGCGCTGCTGCGCGCGGTGATCGAACCGGGCAGTGAGGACTTTAATTTCGACCAGCTCTATGGCAACGAGACCGACGGGGCGCGGATCGTCAACCTCGCCAGCGCCTACCCGATGATGGCCGAGCGGCGGGTGGTGCTGGTCAAGAGTCTCCACCTGCTGCCCGCGGCGGATCTGGAGCTGGTTGCGCGCTATGCCAAATCGGCGCTGCCGAGCACCTGCCTGATCCTTACGGCGGCCAAGATCGACGCCCGCCGTTCGGTCTGGCAGCAGCTGCTGCAAAACGGCACCAGCCTCGAATTCAAGCCGCTCTACGACAACCAGGTGCCCGACTGGCTGCGCCGGCGCATCGCTCAGGCGGGATTGACCATCTCCGAGGAGGCGATACGCATGCTGCAGGGACTGACCGGCAGCAACCTGCGCCAGCTGGAGAGCGAGATCGACAAGGTCAGGATCAACCTCGGCGAGCGCAAGCAGATCGAGGTCAGCGACGTCGAGCGCGTGGTCGGGGCCAGCCGGCAGTTCTCCATCTTTGAGCTTTGCGATGCCGTCGGCCAGCGCCGTATCGAGACGAGTCTGGCGATCGCCGATCACATGCTGACCCAGGGGGAGCAGCCCACCGGCATCCTCGCGATGCTGACACGCCATTTTGTCATCCTCTCGCGGCTCAACGCCAACAAGGATCGCCGGCTGCCACCCGAGAGCCTGGCAAAAGCTTTGAAAATACAGCCTTTTTTTCTCAGGAATTACGCCGCCCAGGCCGGCAACTTTACGACGGCCCAGCTGCGCTCGGCCCTCGGCCATCTGCTGGAGGCGGACCTGCAGCTCAAGAGCAGCTACCAGAAACCCCGTCTGGTGCTGGAGCTGCTCCTTATCCGGCTGCAGTTCACACTCTAGGCCGGCACCGGCCAGGCAGGATTTACTCCGTAAGGCTGCGCGCCCCGGTAAAATGGGAACTTTTATTGCGCTGTGCGGTTCTAAACTCAGGATCGGATGAACAAGGAAAATCCCAAACTCTCCCAGCTCAGCGATGAGGAACTCATCCAGCGGTTCCAGGAGGGTGATCTCTACGCCTTTGACTTGATCGTGCATCGCTACAAGGATGCGTTGTTCAATTTCACCTATCGCTATTTGGGCAGTTCGCAAGAGGCTGAGGATGTGGTGCAGGAGACCTTCCTCCGCATTTTCCGCAATCGCTTCGCCTACCGCCAGATTGCCAAATTCTCCACCTGGATCTATACCATCGCCGGCAATCTGGCCAAAACCGAGCTGCGCAAGCGCAAACGGCGCCGGCTGGTCTACACCTCCGACCTCGGTTATGACGAAAAAGAGTTTGAGATCGTCGATTCCCACGCCGACACCGAACGCGATGTCGACAGCATCCTCACCGAGAAGGAGATCCAGGAGGCGATCAACAAGCTGCCGGAACGCTTCCGCAAGGTGATCCTGCTGGTAGACGTTCAGGAACTTTCCTATGAAGAGGTCAGTAAAATAATGCGAGTCCCGCTCGGCACGGTGAAATCACGCGTCAACCGCGCGCGGCTCAAACTGCAGGGCATGCTGCAGGATGTGTTTGATGCGCAGCGCTAATGGGGCGGCTGCGTGCGGACGGCCCGGGGGGCAGAATCCAGCTATGAGGTATTGATGAAACGTTGTGACAGAATAGCGCAAGATGCGTTCCGGTATTACGAGGGCCTTCTTTCCCGTGAGGAGCATGCGGCGATCACCCGCCATCTCGAGCAGTGCCCCGCGTGCGCCCGTGCCTATGCCTTGACCAGGCGGACCCGTGAGAGTCTGCATACGCTGCCCCGGCATACGCTCTCGGCTCATTTCGACATGGTCCTGCATGCGCAAATGCGTCATACCGGCTATGAGCGGCGCTCGCTCTGGCCCTTGACGGTGCCCGCCTGGGTCTGGCAAGTGCCCGCCTATGGCGCCGCAGCGCTGCTGCTGATCGGCGCCGGCGTCCTGATCGACCGTCAACTGGAAGCCCCTGCCGCCCTGCCGGTCACCGCCCAGATCAGCCGGGCGGACAAACTCACTGCCGAGCTCCCGCCAGCGGCCGTGCCGCAGGTGGCGAACCGGACCGGCCAGGAGCAGCCGATGGCTGCACCGGCGGAATCGTCGCGTACTGCAATGGCCGGGCGCAGCCAGCCGCTGCAGCTGGCATCAGCGCAGGCTCCGATGAAACGCTACGTCATGCAAAAGATCCCGATGCAGACCCTGCTGCGGCAGAACCGCCGCGCCATCGGCAACCAGCAAACCGCGCTCGAACAGCTGGCCTTCGACACCATGCTGGTCCATCAGCAGAATCCCGGCGGCCGAACCCTGCCGGGAGTCCGGGCTGTCAATGCTTCGGTGCAGTTTTGATGCGCAGATTCATCGTACTCTTTGGTTTGGGGCTCCTGCCAGGAATCGCCTCGGCACAGGATGGCACGGTCCTGATGCGCTTTGAGCAGGATATGCGCCGGCTCGTCGACAAGGTCAAACCCTCGGTGGTGACCGTCTCCGCTCAGGTTCCCCTCCTCGATCTGATCCATGGCTCTGGCAATGAGGATGAGCAGTTCGCACCCGATGACATCCTCATCACCAACGTCGGCTCCGGGGTCATTCTCGACAGCCTTCACGTGGTCACCCATATCAGCGTGGTGATGAACAGTCAAACGATCAGCATCACGACCCAGAAAGGCCGGGAGATCCCGGCGACACTGGTTGGTGTCGACAACGATTATGGCATTGCGGTGCTGCGCAGCAGTGTCCGGCTGCGCCATCCGGCCGTCCTGATGCAGGCTGGCTCCTTGACGCCCGGAAGTTACGTAACGGTGGTCGGTAACGCGCTTGGCGTCTCCTCGGCGGTTTCATGGGGCATCGTCAATGCCATCCGGCAGGATGGCTTGATCCAGCTTGCCGCCAACATCCCGGCCGGCAACGCCGGCGGCCCGGTTTTCGACAGCAGCGGCCGGCTGGCCGGCCTTCTCGCCGGGCTGATCGTGGCCAATGAGGACGCCACCGAGGAGGACTTTCAGGGCGATGCCGCACTGGTCTATCCCATGCAGGAGATCGCCGCCAAGGTCCGCCAGATCATCGGCTCCGGCCGGACGGAAGCGGGTTGGGTCGGCGTCACTGCGGAAGACTGGCCCGGTGGACGGGGCTGGGTGCACATCAGCGACGTGCGCGCCGGCAGTCCGGCCCAGGAGGCCGGCTTGCGCATCGGCGATATCATCCTCAGCCTCGACGGCAACAGCGTGCAAAGCTCGCTCGACCTCGCACGGTTCGTGCGCCGCAACCACCCCGGCCAGGTCATGGCTCTGGGCATCCTGCGCGGCGACAGCACCCACATTCTCAATGTGCGCATCGGCTCCTCGAGCAAGCGCTCCGGCATCACGATGACCGAGCAATACCGCAGCGTCATGCGCCGCGTCAAGGCGACGCCGCAGATGCAGCAGGGGCTGCGCCCGCGGGAGGATCAGCAGAGTGAAGAGCTGCGCCGGCGGATCGATGCCCTCGAGAAGGAGGTAACGGACCTGCGGAAAAAGCTCAAGGAGTAAACCGCCTGCACTCCCCCTCCCCCACCCCCGCTGGTTAGTTCAGGCATCCCCTCTGAACCGGTGCCGACCCATCAGCATAAAAGTCATCCAAAATCTGGTGCCGACCCATCAGCATAAGAGTCGTCCAAAATCCGGTGCCGACCCGAGTGCAATCAGGAGTTTTGCGGATGCCCGTCAGCACCCGAGTGAACGATGCCCCGCCGATAATTTATATTGATTTTTTGCTAAAATTTGCTAAATTATAATCTATTTTTATTTGGAAGAGAACCAGCATCTTTATTTTGGAGAGTCCAGAATGGCCAAGGATCGCAGTTTTGCGGGTAAAACCGCCAAGGTCGCCAAGGGTGGTGCGCTGACGCACGCAAAAACCTGCCCGGTGTGCGGTGAGACGATCGTGAGCTATCGTCATATCAGCCTCGTTCCCAATACGGAAAAGAAAAGCATGCGTTTCAACGACCGTTTCGTCGGTGTTTGCAAGTGCAACGCCCACGAGATTGTCGGGTAAGCAGGTGATCCCTTCGCTCCGACCGAGGCTCCTGCTGGCCACCCGGAACCGGGACAAGGTCCGGGAGATCAGGGAAGCGCTCGCCGGGCTGGAGCTCGAGCTGGTCACGGTCGATGAGCTTGGCCCTCTGCCCGAGGTGGTCGAGGACCAGGAGACGCTCAAGGGCAATGCCATCAAGAAGGCAGCGACGCTCGCCAGCATCTCGGGGCTGGCCGCCCTGGCCGACGATACGGGCCTTGAGGTCGATGCCCTTGACGGCGCGCCGGGGGTTTATTCCAGCCGCTACAGCGGTGAGAACGCCACCTATGCAGAGAACGTCGCCAGACTGTTGGAAGAGATGACCAGCGTACCTGCTGCACAGCGCACGGCGCGCTTTCGCTGTGTCATTGCCATCGCCGGCGCCAGCCGGGTCGACACCGTGGATGGTGTCTGCGAGGGGATCATCCTCACAGCGCCGCAGGGCAGCGACGGATTCGGCTACGATCCGGTCTTTATGGTGCCTGCGGCGGGCAAAAGTTTTGCCGAACTGCCACTGACCGAGAAGAACCGGATCAGCCATCGCGGCCGGGCCTTGCACGAGGCGCGCAAACTGCTGCAGATCATGCTGGAGCGAGGTGAACTTCAGGCGAGCTAGACGAATCCAGCGCAAGAGGATGCCAATCCGCGGGGCGTAGCGCAGTCCGGTTAGCGCGCCTGCTTTGGGAGCAGGAGGTCCTGAGTTCAAATCTCAGCGCCCCGACATGAATAACTAAAGCCAATACAGTATGTGCTGAATTGGCTTTTGTTATTTTGGCTCGGGCAGAAGCCGGACTTGTGATTGAAATTGGGGTATACACCATGATGATGGAGCTGCACAAAGCCGCGGTTTATCCAGTCCTCCCTGTCCTGATGATGGCCGGTTTCTGTCTCATGGCCAGCTGCCATGACGATCCCAATCCATCCACATCAGCCAATAAAAGACCGACGGCACTGTTCACGGTTGAGCCTGCTGCAGGACCTTTGGATACCCGGTTTGTATTGGATGCCTCCACCTGCAGCGACACGGAGGACGAACCCGCGGCCCTCAAGGTCAGGTGGGATTATGAGAACGATGGCATCTGGGATACCGGCTTTTCAACGTCCAAGAAGATAATCCATCAATTTACCACGATGGGAATCAAGACCATTCTTCTCCAGGTCAGGGATAGCGGCGGGCTTGGCAATGAAGCCGTCCAGCAAATTTCGGTATATCCTGACAGTGGAACGGTCGCTGATATAGACGGCAATGTCTATCAAACAATAAAAATTGGCCGTCAGCCCCATGTTCGACAGTCATAGGCACATTTTAGGGGTTTCGGCATAGATAAGATTAA
>CAYTCI010000105.1:0-12015 GCA_964436305.1 uncultured Cytophagia bacterium
GCTGATCGTGCCGCAGCCGGGCTTCGCTTTCCGCTTCATCACCATGCTGGCCCTCACCGCCGGCACGGTGCTGATCATGTGGCTCGGCGAGCTGATCACCGAGCGCGGTATCGGCAACGGTATCTCGCTGATCATCTTCATCGGCATCGTCGCCCGCTTCCCGAACTCGATCTTCTCCGAGATCCAGCAGGTGATCGCCGGCAACCGCACCATCCTGGTCGAGATCGTCCTCTGGGTTCTCTTCGTCTTCACCGTCGCCAGCACGGTCCTGCTCACCCAGGGCACGCGCAAGATCCCGGTCCAGTACGCCAAGCGCGTCGTCGGCCGCAAGATCTACGGCGGGCAGAGCACCCATATTCCGCTCCGCGTCAACACCGCGGGCGTCATGCCGATCATCTTTGCCCAGTCGATCCTGTTCATTCCGCAGACCATCATCCAGTTCTTTCCGAACAGTGATTTCATGGTCTCGCTGAACCAGCTCTTCAGCTACCAGTCCTCGTTCTACTGGCTGCTCTACGGCATCATGATCGTCTTCTTCACCTATTTCTACACCGCCATCGCCTTCAATCCGGTTGATGTCGCGGACAATATGAAAAAGTACGGCGGTTTCATACCGGGCGTTAGGCCGGGCAAAAAGACCTCCGAGTTTATCGATCATATTCTGACCCGTATCACCCTGCCGGGCTCGATCTTTCTGGCGATCATCGCCATCCTGCCGGCCTTCATCGCCAAGCTGACCAACGTCGGCTACGACTTTGCCAGCTTCTTCGGTGGCACCTCGCTGCTGATCGTGGTCGGTGTCGCCCTCGATACCCTGCAGCAGGTCGAGTCGCACCTGCTGATGCGCCACTATGATGGTTTCCTCAAGAGCGGCAAGATTCGCGGCCGCCGGCGCTTCTAGGGCGGGAAGGGACGAGAGAGTATGCGACTGGTATTTTTGGGCGCGCCCGGTTCGGGCAAGGGGACCCAGGCGGTGTGGCTGCAGGAGCAGTACCGCATTCCGCAGATCTCCACCGGCGACATCCTGCGCAAGGCGGTCGCCGAGGGGAGCGAGCTGGGGCAAAAGGCCGACGCGATCATGAAGAGCGGCGCCCTGGTCTCTGATGAGCTGATCATCGAACTGGTACGCGAGCGCCTCGCCCAGGCGGACTGCGCCCGGGGATTCATCCTCGACGGCTTTCCGCGCACCATCGCCCAGGGCGAGAGTCTGGACCGGATGCTCGGCAGCGAGCGGGCGATCCAGAGCGCGATCTTTTTCGAGGTCTCCGAGGCGGAGATCATCCGGCGACTGACCAGCCGCCGGACCTGCGCCAGCTGCGGACGCATCTACAACGTGATCTCCGATCCGCCGCCGGCCAGCGCGCTCTGCGGCAGCTGCGGCGGCGCGATCATCCAGCGCAAGGATGACTCGGAGGAGACGGTGCTCAACCGCCTCAAGGTGTACGAAGAAAAGACCGCGCCGTTAAAAGAGTTTTACAATATGCAAAAAAAGTTGTATATTTTACGCGCTGAACAGCCCGTGGAGCAGGTCCGCAGCGAACTGGCAACGCTTTTGGCCGGATTCCAGATGGCATGATCGCCATCCGCAGTGAAAAAGAGATCGAGCTGATCCGGCTGAGCGGACGGATCCTGGCAGGCGCCCTGCGCCTGGCTGAATCGCGGGTCGCGGCCGGCGTGGTGACCGGCGATCTCGATGAGGAAATCGCTGCCTTTATCCGCGCCCAGGGCGGCAAGCCCGCTTTCAAGGGCTATAACGGCTACCCGGCCAATACCTGTATCTCGATCGACAGCCAGGTGGTGCATGGCATCCCGGGCAAGCGGGCGATGCAGGAGGGGGAGATCGTCAGTGTGGATATCGGTGTTCTTTTGAATGGATACTACAGCGATGCCGCCCGCACCTTCAAGGTCGGCGCGGTGGACCGGACGAAGGAACGGCTGATGCAGGTCACGCGCGAATCCCTCGAAAAGGGGATCACCGCGGCGGTCGATGGTAACCGCCTGTCGGATATCGGCCACGCGGTGCAGAGTCACGTGGAGGCCGCCGGTTTTTCGGTGGTCCGCGATCTGGTCGGACACGGCATCGGCCAGGCCATGCACGAGGAGCCGCAGATTCCCAACTATGGCACCCCCGGTCAGGGGCCGCGCCTCAAGGAGGGGATGGTCCTGGCCATCGAACCGATGGTCAATGCCGGGAGCTGGCAGGTCCGCACCCTCGACGATCGCTGGACCGTGGTCACTGCCGACGGCAAACCCTCTGCGCATTACGAGCACACGGTGGCCGTCCGCAAGGGCGCCGCGGAAATACTAACGCTGGAGTAGAACAGGCCTTTATGCCAAAAGAAGCTTCGATCAAGATCGATGGCGTCATCCTGGAAACCCTGCCCAACGCATCCTTCCGGGTGGAGCTGGAGAACGGCCACAAGGTGCTGGCCCATATCTCCGGCAAGATGCGGATGCATTTTATTAAAATACTACCGGGCGACAAGGTCACGGTCGAGTTATCGCCCTACGATCTGTCCCGCGGACGGATCACCTATCGCTTCAAATAAGCTGAAAACCCCAGGTCCGAGGTACGCAATGAAAGTCAGATCATCGGTTAAGAAAATCTGCGATAGCTGCAAAATCATACGCCGCAAGGGTACGATTCGTGTTATCTGCAAAAAGAATCCCCGGCATAAACAGCGTCAGGGATAATTGCCATCTAAACAAAGGAGAGTGCTTTGGCTCGTATTTCAGGCATAGATCTACCGCGCGATAAACGCATCGAAGTGGCGCTGACCTACATCTTCGGGATCGGCATCGCCACCTCGCGTGAGATCCTCGAGAAGACCCGGATCAATCCGGACACGCGCGTGCGGGACATGCAGCCCGATGAAGTGGCCAAGATCCGCGACCTCATCGCGAACGACTACAAAGTGGAAGGCGCCCTGCGCAGCGAGACGCAGATGAACATCAAGCGCCTCATCGATATCGGTTGCTACCGGGGTATGCGTCATCGCCGCAACCTGCCGGTCAGAGGACAACGGACCCACACCAACGCCCGCACCCGTCGTTCACGCCGCGGTGGCGTCGGTATTCGCAAGAAGAAATAAGTGTGCTAATCGGCTTTTATTCCAGAGAGGTGTGCATTGGCTAACCCCAAAAAGAAAACCACCAAGAAACGCGAAAAGGTGGAGGCGAACGGCGTCGCCCACATCCGGGTGACGTTCAACAATACCAACATCACCCTGACCGACATGTACGGCAATGTGATCTCATGGGCCACCGCCGGCCGCGCCGGCTTCAAGGGCTCACGCAAGAGCACGCCCTATGCCGCGCAGATGGCCGCCGAATCGGCCGCCAAAGAGGCCATCGATCTCGGCCTGCGCCGCGTCGACGTCCTGGTCAAGGGCCCCGGTTCAGGACGCGAGGCCGCTGTGCGCTCGCTCCAGGCCGCCGGTCTCGAAATCAGCTCGATCAAGGATACCTCGCCCATTCCGCACAACGGCTGCCGCCCGCCCAAACGCCGGCGCGTCTGATCCCGTCCGGGATGCGAGGTTTTGCGTAACTTTGTACTGAACCGTTGCATACGATATGCCTGTCCCGTGACCGGGACATTATAGGAGGTTCCATTTTATGGCAAGAGACACAGGAGCGGATTGCAAACTCTGCCGCCGCGAAGGCATGAAGCTCTTTCTGAAGGGCACCAAATGCACCAGCGACAAGTGCACCTTTGACAAAAAAGGATACGCCCCGGGTCAGCATGGCCGCACCCGCCGTTTCAAGCAGTCCGAGTACTCGGTACAGCTGCGCGAGAAGCAGAAGGTGAAACGCATCTACGGCCTGCTCGAGCGCCAGTTCCACACCTATTTCGAACGCGCCGAGCGCCTCAAGGGCATCACCGGCGAGAACCTGCTGCGCCTGCTCGAAACCCGCCTCGACAACGTCGTCTACCGTCTTGGCCTGGCCCCCTCGCGCACGACCGCGCGCCAGCTGGTGCGCCACCGCCACGTCATGGTCAACGGCGAACTGGTCGATATCCCGTCCTACCAGCTCAAGGCCGGCGACGAGATCCGCATCCGCGAGAAGAGCCGCCAGCTCGAGATCATCCACAGCGCCATGAAGCGTGTGCGCGACGGTAAAATGGTCTCCTGGCTCTCGCTCGACAAGGCCCTGATGCAGGGCACCATCCTCGAGCAGCCGGCGCGCGACGCCATCCCCGTGGATGTGAATGAGAAATTAATCGTTGAGCTCTATTCCAAGTAAGGACCTTCTCCGGCCCTGCCTGGGAATAGCCGCAGTCAACCATCAGATAATGGAGTTCTAAATGGCTTTACCAAGTTTTCAGATGCCCGAAAGCATCGAACTGGACGAGTCAACATATACCAATACCTACGGCAAGTTCATCGTTCAGCCCCTGGAACGCGGTTTCGGCGTCACCATCGGCAACGCCTTCCGCAGGGTCCTGCTCTCCTCCATCCCCGGTGCGGCCATCACCACCTTCCGCATCGACGGCGTGCTGCATGAGTTCAGCACCATCCCCGGGGTCAAGGAGGATGTCTCGACCATCGTGCTCAACCTCAAGCAGGTCCGGCTGAAACTGATCGACAAGAAACCCGACAAGATCGCCCTGCACCTCAAGGGGCCGCGCGTCTTCACCGCCCGCGATATCCAGGAACAATCGAC
Source organism: uncultured Cytophagia bacterium (assembly GCA_964436305.1). GTDB lineage: Bacteria > Zhuqueibacterota > Zhuqueibacteria > Residuimicrobiales > Residuimicrobiaceae > JAKPUX01. The sequence goes on from CAYTCI010000105.1 coordinate 4,666, forward strand.
CGATTTCGAAGTCCTCAATCCCGAGTGGCACATCGCCACCCTCAACGATGAGGCTGACTTTACGATCGAACTGCGCATCGGCCGCGGCCGCGGCTACGTCCCGGCCGAGGAGAATCGCCAGCCCGATCTGCCCCTGGGCACCATCCCCATCGATGCGGTCTTCACCCCGATCGTGCGCGTCACCTACACCGTCGAAAATACCCGCGTCGGCCAGCGCATCGATTACGAACGGCTGATCCTCGAGATCTCGACCGACGGCAGCATCACCCCCGATGACGCCCTCAGCTTTGCCGGCAAGATCCTGCGCGACCATATCCAGCTCTTCATCAATTTCGATATCGACACCGAGGAAGAGGAGTCGCAGGAGGTGGATGAGGAGGCGATCCGTATCCGCAAGCTGCTCAAGATGAGCGTCGATGAGCTCGAGCTCTCGGTGCGCTCGCACAACTGCCTGATGGCCGCCAATATCAAGACCATCGGCGACCTGGTGCGCCGCGACGAGCCGGAGATGCTCAAGTTCCGCAATTTCGGCCGCAAGTCCCTCTCCGAACTGACCAAGATCCTCGAGGAGAAGGGCATCTTCTTCGGTATGGATGTGGACAAATATCTTAAAAAAGGCGACGACTAATAGCGCAGCCATCCCGGATGGCTTGGCATAAGCAGAGGATTTAATTCATGAGACACGGCAAATCTGGAAGAACATTAGGCAAGACCCACAGCCACCGCAAGGCGATGATGAACAACATGGCCGCCTCGATTCTGGGCCACAAGAGCATCATCACCACGACGCCCAAGGCCAAGGAAGCGCGCGGGGTCGTCGAACGGCTGATCACCTTTGCCAAGAAAAATGATCTGGCGGCCCGCCGGATGGTCATGCGCACCATCAAGGACAAGGAACTGGTGCGCGAGCTCTTCGACGAGATCGGCCCCAAGTTCGCCGACCGCAACGGCGGCTATACCCGGGTGATCAAGCTCGGCAACCGCCAGGGCGATGGCGCCTCGATGGCCATCTTCGAGCTGGTCGGCTATGAGGGCACCAAGGCCGCCAAGATGGAAAAGCAGCGCCAGAAACGCGAGGAGAAGGTGGCCAAGAAGAAGAAAGAGATCGAAGAGGCCGCCGCTCAGGCGCAAAAGCAGCAGCCGCAGGAGGAGGAAGAGTCACCCAAAAAGTGACCCTCTCCGCGACACGGTATCCGGGGCCATCATTCGATGGCCCTTTTTTTATGCCCCGGGGGAAAACCGGCCCACACGGAGGCGCAGAGAACACCGGGCCCCGCCTCACCCCCTCGCGCCGACCCGGGCCAAAATCCGGCTCGCGCAGAGGCCGCAGAGCCCACCCCCTCGCGCCGACCTGGCCCGCCTCCCCCTCTCGCGCCGCCCCGGGCTTCCACAAGCTCTCGCGCCGGCCCGGGCCAATTATTTTTGCTGGCATTTTGTTGCGCGGATTCGTACATTAGCCGCATAATTATGCAGCGTACCTTCCCACCGGATCATCTCATGCCCCTTGCCATTGGTTCCGACCACGCCGGCTACGCCCTCAAGCAGGAGCTGCGCCGCTGGCTCGAAGAAAATGCTATCGAATACGTCGATTTTGGCTGCTACGCCGAGGCCCCCTCGGTCGATTACGCCGATTTCAGCTACCGCGTTGCCACCGCCGTCAGCAGCGGCGTCTGCGAGCGCGGTGTGGTCCTCTGCGGCACCGGTATCGGCGCCATGATCACCGCCAACAAGGTCTCAGGCGTTCGCGCCGCCCTCTGCACCTCCGAATACATGGCGGAGATGGCGCGCCGTCACAACGACGCCAACCTTATCGCCTTCGGCGGCCGCACGACCGAGCCGGAGCTGGCTGTCCGGATGCTGCGCCTGTTCCTCGATACCCCGTTTGACGGCGGCCGCCACCTCGACCGCATCCAGAAAATCCATCGCCTCACCGGCCGATGATGCCAACCCAGCCTGAAGGAGAGATCATGTCGCACGTGCAATCGCAGGATCCGGCCGTCTTCGCGGCGATCCAGAAGGAGATCCACCGCCAGAACGACAAACTGGAGCTGATCGCCTCGGAGAATTTCGTCAGCCTGGCCGTGCTCGAGGCCCTGGGCCAGCCGATGAACAACAAATATGCCGAGGGTTACCCGGGCAAGCGTTATTACGGCGGCTGCGAATTTGTCGACGAGGCCGAGAACCTGGCACGCGACCGCGCCCGCCAGCTCTTCGGCGCCGATCACGCCAACGTCCAGCCCCACTCCGGCTCGCAGGCCAACATTGCTGCCTATTTCAGCCTGATCAAGTTCGGTGACACGGTGCTCGGCATGGACCTCGCCCATGGCGGCCACCTCACCCACGGCAGCCCGGTCAATTTCTCCGGCCGCTTCTTCCGCATGGTGCACTATGGCGTCGGCCGCGACGGCTATATCGACATGGCGCAAGTCGAGAGCCTGGCGAAAAAGGAGAAGCCGGCCCTGATCATGGCCGGGGCGAGCGCCTACGCGCGCGCCATCGATTATGCCGCTTTCCGCCACATCGCCGACAGCGTCGGCGCCAAACTGGTCGCCGATATGGCCCATCCCGCCGGCCTCATCGCTGCCGGCCTGATCCAGAGCCCGATCCCCCACTGCCACATCACCACCACCACCACCCACAAGACCCTGCGCGGCCCGCGCGGCGGCCTGATCCTGGTCGGCAAGGACGGCGAGAACGACCTCGGCATCGCCACTCCCAAGGGGCAGCTGAAGAAATGGTCGGAGATCGTCGACAGCCAGATTTTTCCTGGCTTCCAGGGCGGCCCGCTGATGCACGTCATCGCCGCCAAGGCGGTGGCCTTCGGTGAGGCCCTCCAGCCCGCCTTCAAGGCCTATCAGGAACAGGTGCTCAGGAACGCGCGCATCCTGGCCGCCGCCCTGATCGAGAAGGGCCATACCATCGTCTCCGGCGGCACCGACACTCATCTCATGCTCGTCGATCTCAGCCCGCGCGGATTGACCGGCAAGGAGACCGAGAGGGTGCTCGACGAGGCAGGCATCACCGTCAACAAGAACATGATCCCCTTCGACCAGCAGAGCCCCTTCCAGACCAGTGGCATCCGCATCGGCACGCCGGCCCTGACCACCCGCGGAATGAAGGAGGCGGAGATGCGCGAGATCGCCCGCCTGATCGACCGGGTCATCTGCAACCTCCACGATGAGGCCGTGCTCGCCGACGTCCGCGAGGGGGTGAAGCACCTCACCGGCCGCTTCCCCCTCTATCCGGGGCTGATGGCATGATTTTTCTTGAATTCAACGGTTCCTTTTGCTATATTCAGTACTTGTAAACATCGATTCACAGGGATCAGAGATCCGGTCATGAGATGCCCCTTCTGCAGCTATCACGATAGCAAGGTGATCGATTCGCGCACGCGCGACGGCGGCCGCACCATCCGCCGCCGGCGGGAGTGTCTCAAATGCCAGCGCCGTTTCACCACCCGCGAGCAGCTTGACGAGATTCCGCTCTGGGTGATCAAGCAGGATAACCGGCGCGAGGAGTTTGACCGGCAGAAACTGGTCCGCAGTCTGCAGGTAGCTTGCATTAAACGCCCGATCTCGATGGCCGCCATCGAGCAGATCACCTCCAAGATCGAATATGATTTGCGCGATCGCGGGGTTGAGGAGGTGGAGTCCACCGAGATCGGCGAAGCCGTGATGATGGCCCTCAAGGATCTGGACGAGATCGCCTACGTCCGTTTCGCGTCGGTCTACCGGAATTTTCAGGTCAAGGAAGAGTTCATCCAGCAGCTCGACCAGCTGAAATAGCCTGTTCTCCGGCCATCCGGCCGGGTGCTGTCCGCCTGATTTGCCCGATCTATCGCCAAGCGCCCTGTATGACCGCTGCATGCCACCCCACTAGCCAACATGGAGCAGACATTGGGTCTTTTCAGGCGTGGTTCGTTTCAGGGAGGTGTTCATCCGGCGCCGCAAAAACGCTGGACGCAGGACAAGGCGGTCGAGAAGTTGCCCATCCCCCCTCAGGTCGTTATTCCCGTACAACAGCATATCGGTGCTCCCTCGCGGCCGATCGTCGAGCCCGGCGCCCGGGTGCGCGTCGGCGATCCGGTCAGTGCCGCCGAGGGCTTCGTCTCGGTGCCGGCCCACGCCAGCATCTCCGGGACGGTCCTGGCCATCGAGGAGCGGCCGCACCCCTTCGGCCTGCCCCAGCTCGCGGTGGTGATCGAGAGCGACGGTGAGGATACCTGGGATCCGGCGATCGCCTTTCAGCCCGATTACCTCACCCTCGAGCGGGGCGAGATGCTCAGCTGCATTCAGGCGGCCGGACTCGCCGGCATGGGCGGCGCCGCCTTTCCCACCCATGTCAAGCTCTCCCCGCCGGCCGACAAACCGGTCGATGTCGTCCTCCTCAACGGGGCCGAGTGTGAGCCCTGGCTGACCGCCGACCACCGGCTGATGCTCGAAAAGCCCCGCGAGATCCTCCTCGGCCTGCAGTTGATCGTCAGTCTGCTCGGCGCCCGCGAGGCGGCCATTGGCGTCGAGGCGAACAAGCCGGATGCCATTCGCTGCCTGCAGGAGATGGCGGCTGAACTGCAGCTGCCCTACCCGGTGCTCTCGCTGAAAGTGAAATATCCCCAGGGGGCCGAGAAGCAGCTGATCCGCGCAACCACCGGGCGGGCTGTCCCCTCCGGCGGTCTGCCGATGGATGTCGGCTGCGTCGTCCAGAACGTCGGCACCGCCGCCGCGGTCTATGAAGCGGTGGCCTGGCGCCGTCCACTGGTCGAGCGCATCGTCACCGTCACCGGCCCCGGCGTCGCCAGGCCCGGCAACGTCCTGGCCCGCATCGGCACCTCCTATCAGTTCGTGCTCGAGCAGTGCGGCGGCCTGAAAGAAACGACCGGCAAGCTGATCATGGGCGGACCGATGATGGGACTGGCGCAGCCGTCGCTGGCGCTGCCGGTGATCAAGGGGACCTCGGGACTGGTTGCCCTTGACGAAAAGCAGGCCCGCAGGCACGCGGAGCAGGTCTGCATCTCGTGCGGCCGCTGTGTCGAGGCCTGCCCGATGGGGCTGGTCCCCCGCCAGCTCTGTCTGCTGGTCCGCCATGGCCGGATCGCCGAGGCGGGCGGGCAAAATCTGCTCGACTGCATCGAGTGCGGCTCCTGCGCCTATACCTGTCCGGCGCAAATCAATCTCGTGCAGTGGCTGCGCTATGGCAAGAGCGAGCTCATCCGCTCGCGTAAAAAGGCGGGGTGATTGCTTCGCCCTTGTTCAGGATGAAATCTACTTCTCACCAAGGCACAAGGGGCCGAGAGGAAAACACCCTGGTTTCTCTCTCCGTGACGTGTTGCCTCCGTGTGAGGATTTTTTTCTCAATCAACCAACGGTATCCTCAATGGAACGTTCCTTTTTCGTCAGCAGCTCGCCCCACATCGCCGACCGCGAATCGATCCCGCGGATCATGTACACCGTCACCCTCTCGCTGCTCCCCGCCGCTGGTTACGCCGTTTATCTCTTCGGCCTGCGCGCCCTGGCGATCATGCTGCTGACCATCGCCGCCTGCCTCCTGACCGAGGTGGTGGCACAAAAACTGATGAAGCGGCCGGTCACCATCAGCGACGGCAGCGCGCTCCTCACCGGGCTGCTTCTCTCCTTCAATGTCTCGGCGCAGGTGCCGCTCTGGCTGCCGGTGATCGGCGGGATCTTTGCGATCGGGGTCGGCAAACAGGTCTTCGGCGGCCTCGGCTACAACCCGATGAATCCGGCCCTGATCGGCCGCGCCTTTCTCCTCGCCTCCTGGCCGACCCACATGACCGTCTTCAGCGGCGCCCCGCCGGCCGGCGGCACCGTCTCGGGCATCGACATCGTCACCGGCGCCACGCCCCTCAATGTCCTCAAACAGGCGCGTGAGGTGCTGGCCAACATCCCCGCCTTTCCGGCGGAGAAGGTGGAGCAGGCGCACCAGGCGGTCGCCCAACTCTACGGCAGCCTCAGCAAGATCTTTTTCGGCCAGATCGGCGGCTGCATCGGCGAGACCTCGGCCTTGCTGCTCATCCTCGGCGGGCTTTTCCTGCTCTACAAGGGCTACATCGGCTGGGAGATCCCGGTCAGCTATATCGGCTCGGTCGCCCTGCTGGCGTGGATCTTTGGCGGCACAGCCGGCGCTTTCAGCGGCAATATCCTCTTCCACATCTTCTCGGGCGGCCTGATGCTCGGGGCCTTTTATATGGCCACCGACATGGTCACCTCGCCGATCACCGCGCGCGGACGGCTCGTCTTCGGCCTCGGCTGCGGCGTCATCACCATGGTCATCCGCCTCATCGGCGGCTATCCCGAAGGCGTCTCCTACTCCATTCTGCTCATGAATCTGATGGTGCCGATGATCGACCGTTCCATCCGGCCGAAACCCTTCGGCGGAGGAAAGAAGGCATGAACGATATCGTCCGCTTCGGCCTCATCCTGACGATCGTCTCGGTCGTCGCCGCGGCCGCCCTGGCGGCGGTCTACAGCGTGACCAGTCCGCGCATCCAGGCACAGCGGGAGGCTCAACTGCAGCAAGCTTTGGCCGTGGCGCTGCCCGGCAGCGATCCGGCCACCCTGAAAACGGCCAGCGAGGGCAGTGAGGTGCTGTATTACACCGCTTTCGCCCCCGGCGACACCAGCAAACCGATGGGTTATGCCTTCGTCGCCAGGGGGACAGGCTACTCCAGCACCATCGAGACCATCGTCGGCATCGATACCACCGGCCGGATCCTCGGCATGAAGATCCTCTTCCAGAACGAGACGCCCGGACTGGGCACCAAGCTGCAGGAGGTGAAATACGGGGAGAAGGAGGCCTGGTTCCCGCTCCAGTTCCTCGGCAAATCCGCACAGGGCGTCACCGTCGACAAGGATGGCGGCGAGATCCGGGCGATCACCGGCGCGACCATCTCCTCGCGGGCGGTGACCCAATCCATCAACGCGGGCTGCGCCCGGCTGCGCGCCCGCATCGGCATTCACTGAGGTGACTATGGCATTCTTCAGCGACATCACCCGCGGCATCTACAAGGACAATCCCGTGCTCAAACAGGCCCTGGGATTGTGTCCAACCCTGGCCACCTCCAGCTCGGTCTCCAACGGCATCGGCATGGGACTGGCCGCCACCTTTGTGCTGGTCTGCTCGAATGTGCTGATCTCGATGCTGCGCAAGATGGTGCCCGACAAGATCCGCATCCCGATCTACATCGTCGTCATCGCTACCTTCGTCACCATCATTGACCTGGCGATGGCGGGATTCGTCCCCGACCTGTACAAACGGCTCGGCATTTTTGTGCCGCTGATCGTGGTCAATTGCATCATCCTCGGCCGCGCCGAGGCCTTCGCCGGCAAGAAC
>CAYTCI010000106.1:0-11967 GCA_964436305.1 uncultured Cytophagia bacterium
CGATTTTGCCGGACTCGACGGCGACCCCCTCTGGATGGAGGAGTCCCCCTTCTGGGACCGCGTTCGTGAGGAGGTGGAGATCGAGATCAAATATGCCGGTTTCCTCCAGCGTCAGCAGGAGCAGATCCGGCGCCTGGCCGAGCTGGAAGATACCCTGATCCCGGCCGCGACCGATTACCGCGGCATGACCGCGCTCTCGCAGGAGAGCCGGGAGAAACTGCAGCGCATCCGCCCGCGTACCCTCGGGCAGGCCTCGCGGATCCTCGGGGTCGGGCCGGAGGATCTCGCTACGCTGCTGCTCTATCTCGCCCGCCGCGCACATACCGGCGAGGTTCCACGTGGAACCCGCGCCAGTGGAGAGGACGATGCATCCCGAGAATAAAAATGCTTTGTTGCCGCTCGCAAATGATGTACATTTGCAGGCCGCGCAGTTGGCCGAGGCGGAGTGCTATATCGAGCTGATCGAGCGCTGGAATCAGCAGACCAATCTGGTCTCGCGCCAGGATATCGGCCGCCTGGTCTCGCGCCATCTGCGCGAATCCTTCTGGTTTTGCCGGCCCGAGGTCCTCGGCGAGGCCGCCCGGGTGCTCGATCTCGGCAGCGGTGCCGGCTTTCCCGGGGTGCCGATGAAGATCCTCCGCCCCGGGCTGCAGATCACCCTGCTCGAATCGCGTCAGCGCAAGGCCCTTTTTCTCAACGAGGTCGTGCGCAGTCTGGGCTGGCCCGATGTCGAGGTCCGCTGCGAGCGCGCCGAGGAGCTGCCCCGCCGTGCACCGGCGCTGCGCTACGATCTGGTCGTCTGCCGCGCTGTGGCCCGCCTGGCCGAACTCTGGCGCTGGACGGAACCGCTGCTGGCGCCCGCCGGGCGTCTGGCGGCCCTCAAGGGCGGCGATCTGGCGCCCGAGCTTCACCAGCTCAAGAGCAAGCACCCGGGCCTGGCTGTGGAGGTGTGCGCCATGCCGGAGCTGCCCGATGATCCGGCCGCAGGCCGGCAAATGATCCTGATTCGCAAACGTTCAAGCTAGCACGGGAGGCCATCGTGTCCAAAACGGTCTTTGAAGAGATCAAGAATCTCACCACCGAAGCGCGCAATCCCGCCACGCGCCACATCGACCAGCAGTCCATTGGCGAAATTCTTCACCTGATCAACGACGAGGACCTCAAGATCGCCGCGGTCGTGCGCACCGAAATACCCTATATCGAAAAGGCCGTTGAACTGGTCGTCCAGGCTTTCAAGCAGGGCGGGCGCCTGCTCTACTTCGGCGCCGGCACCAGCGGCCGCCTCGGCGTTCTCGACGCCTCCGAATGCCCACCGACCTTCGGTGTCAGTCCCGATATGGTGCAGGGCGTCATCGCCGGCGGCTACAAGGCCCTGGTGAGCGCCCAGGAGGGGGCCGAGGACCGGTACGAGATGGGCGCCGAAGATCTCCTCACCCACAAGGTGACGCCGCGCGACGTCGTCTGCGGCATCGCCGCCAGCCGGCGCACCCCTTACGTCATCGGCGCGGTCGACAAGGCGCGCGAACTCGGCTGCAAGACCCTCTATATCACCTGCAATCCCCGCCAGGAGATGAACATCCAGGTCGATGTGGCCATTTGCCCGGTCGTCGGCCCCGAGGTGGTGATGGGCTCCACCCGCATGAAGGCCGGCACCGCGACCAAACTGATTCTCAACATGATCACCACCACCGCGATGATCCAGCTCGGCAAGGTCTGGGAGAACATGATGGTCGATCTGCAAATGACCTCCAAAAAGCTCGAGGAGCGCTCCAAAAAGATCGTCATGCAGGCCGCCGGCGTGGATTATGAGACCGCCGAGGCCGCCCTGAAAGAGGCCGGCGGCCATGTCAAGACCGCCCTGGTGATGATCGCCGCCAAGGTCTCCGCCGCCGAGGCGCGCACCCTGCTCACACGCGGCGAGGGCTTTGTCCATCGCGCCATCACCCTGCATCCCTGAACCGGCTCCCCGCCCGCACCCTCTCGGCCCGGGCGGCGGAACCATGCCGTCAACAGAGAGACCATGAGTTCATCCTTCATCACCCGCCTGTCAGAGCGCCTGCGCCGCAGCGACCCGGGCGCCCGCCTGCTCGCCGCGAGCGCAGGCGGCCGTTCGATCGCCCTCAACGGCTGTCAGGGCGCCGCCCGTGCCCTGGCCGTCCAGCTCCTGCAGCAGCACCGGCAACAGCCGCTGCTCTGCCTCTTCCCGCGCCCGGAGGAGGCGCGCCAGTTTTACGACGACCTCGCTGAACTGCTGCCACCTGCGAGCCTCGGGCTGTTTGCCGCCCATGAGCGTCAGCTCTGGAACGAGGTGGGCCCGCTTGGTTCGGTCGTCGGCCAGCGGCTCAATGCCCTCGGCACCCTGCTCCGCGGCGGCCCGGCCATCGTCGTCACCTCCGCCCCGGCCCTGCTCGAAAAGGTCGCCGACCCCGCCCGCGTCGCCCGGGCAACCCTCTCTCTGCGTACCGGTGAGGAGTGCCCCTTCGCCGACCTGATCGAGGCCCTGGTTCATGCCGGCTATGTCCGCGAGCAGCAGGTCGAGCGCCCGGGCGAGATGTCGGTGCGCGGCGGTCTCATCGATCTCTTCCTCTTCGAGGAGAACAATCCGCTGCGCATTGAATTCTGGGGCGATCGCATCGAATCGATCCGCCTCTTCGACCTGCAAACCCAGCGCTCCCTCGAACCGGTTCCGGGCCTCTCCCTCCTCCCGCTCAGCGCCGCCGGCCTCTATGGTCCCTTCTTTGATCCCCCCTTCGATCAACTGCCCCTCCACGCCCTGCTGACGCACTATCTGCCCAGGGAGGGGACAGTGATTCTGTTTGATAATATATTAATATCAAATGAGTTAGAGGATTATGAGAAGGAGTATTCGGTCCGCTTTGAGAGTCAGCTGCAGGAGCACCAGGCGGAGGCTATGACCTATGCGGACTATTTCAGCAGTCGGGATGAGATTCTTGAGGTTGTTAACAATTTTCAAATAATTGAAATAAATACATTTAAGTCGAATTCTGGTCTGGAAGAGATCGACTTTTCCACAGAGCGCAATGCCCATTTCGCCGGCAATCTCAAGCTCTTTTATCAGGAGGTCGAATCCCGCCGGCGTGCGGCTGCTCAAGTAGGCGTCGACTCGACAGTTGCCGTCGTGTGTGATTCGGAGACCCAGACGGCGCGTCTGCGCGACCTGCTCGCCCGCGAGGGGATGCAGGATATCCACATCGAGACCCTCAACCTCTCCGAGGGCTTTCAGTGGCCGGAGCAGCACCTCTATCTCTACACCGATCGGGAACTCTACGGCCGTGTGCGCCTCGGCCGGTCGGAAAAGGCCTCACGCCGGGCGGTCTCCTTCGCCGAGATGCTCAAGTTGCAGGAGGGGGATTACGTCGTCCATGTTGAATACGGCGTGGGGATCTTCCGCGGCCTCAAGCCGATCGATGCCTACGGCCGGGTGCGGGAGTGCATGCAGATCGAGTACGCCGGTGGCGACATGCTCTATGTGCCGCTGGAGAAGATGGATCAGGTGCAAAAGTACTCCTCTCGCGACGGCTACGTGCCGGTGCTCAACAAACTCGGCGGACGCGAATGGGAGAAGCTCAAATCCCGCACCAAGTCGCGGGTCAAGGAGGTGGCCGGGCAGCTGATCAAGCTCTATGCGGTGCGCAAGCTGCGGCCGGGCCATGCCTTCCCCGTCGATACGATCTGGCAGAAGGAGCTGGAAGCCTCCTTCAAATACGACGAGACCCTCGATCAGCTTAATGCCGTCAACGAGATCAAGGCGGACATGGAGAAGGGCACGCCCATGGACCGGCTGGTCTGCGGCGATGTCGGCTTTGGCAAGACCGAGGTGGCGGTACGCGCCGCTTTCAAGGCGCTGATGGACGGAAAGCAGGTGGCGGTGCTGGTGCCGACGACGGTGCTGGCCCAGCAGCATTTTGCCACTTTCAGCGAGCGCCTGGCCCGATTTCCGGTGCGCATCGCGGTATTGTCGCGTTTCAAGAATGCCCGTCAGCTGTCCGAGATCATTCAGCAGGTCGGCCGCGGCGAGGTGGATCTGATCATCGGCACCCATCGCCTCCTCTCCAAGGATGTGCAGTTCAGGGATCTCGGCCTGCTGATCATCGACGAGGAGCAAAAATTCGGCGTGCTGCACAAGGAGCGGCTCAAACTGCTCAAGGCCAACGTCGACACCCTCACCCTCTCCGCCACGCCCATCCCGCGCACCCTGCACATGGCGCTGATGGGGGCGCGAGACCTCTCGCTGATCAATACCCCGCCCGGCAACCGGCTGCCGATCGTCACCGAGGTCTGCCGCTTCGAGCGGGAGCACATCCGCGAGGTGATGCTTCGCGAGGTGGAGCGCAAGGGTCAGATCTTTTTCATCCACAACCGGGTGGCGACGATCTCGGGGATTCACCATCTCCTCGCCGAACTGGTGCCGGAGATCAATTTCGCCGTGGCCCACGGGCAGATGGAGGCGCGCGAGCTCGAGAAGGTGATGAGCGCCTTTGCCGAGGGCCAGGTCCACTGCCTGATCTGCTCGATGATCATCGAGTCGGGCATCGATGTGCCCAACGCCAATACCCTGATCGTCAATCGCGCGGACCGCTTCGGCCTGGCGCAGCTCTATCAATTGCGCGGGCGGGTTGGCCGTTCGGACCATCAGGCCTATGCCTATTTTCTCATCCCCCCTTTGCGCAAACTGAACCGCACCGCCATCAAACGCCTGCAGACCATCCAGGAGTGTTCCCACCTGGGGTCGGGCTACAAGATCGCGATGCGCGACCTGGAGATCCGCGGCACCGGCAATATTTTCGGGGCGGAGCAGAGCGGCTTCGTCGACGCCCTCGGCTACGAGCTCTATGCCAGGATCATCGAGGAAGCGATTCAGGAGTTGCGCGATGAGCTCAATCTGCCGCAGCAGCCCAGGCCCGCGTCTGAACCGCAATTGCCCATTGAATCGCGGATTGAAATGGAGGGCGATGCCTTTTTGCCGAATACCTACGTTGAGGCGGCTGCCGATCGGGTCGATATTTACAAGCGCCTGATCGAGGCGAAAAAGGTCGAGACGATCCAGGAGCTCGAAAACGAGCTGCGGGACCGCTTTGGTGCCCTGCCCAAGGCGGCGCGCAATCTGCTCGACTATGTGCTGGTCAAGATGCTGGCTCATCAGGCCCGTGTCGAGGAGATCGGCTTCAAGAACGGCAAGATCAGCGGTAAATTCTTCGCGACGGCCCTGCCCAAGGGGGAACTATTCCGTCCCTGGCTGGGTAAAATGGTCGAAAAAGCCAGCTACCCCTTTGAACTGCGTCAGAGCCAGAACACCCTTTTCTTCGAAATCGCCGCGGATCACAAGGTGACCGCCATTGAGCAGATGAAAAAGTTCTTGGAAAGTATTATTTAATCGCTATATTTATTTAAATTTAGCCTTTAAATTACGGAATTTCCCATGAAAGTTGGCGCCCGTGCTGCCGCGGCGCTCCTCCTGACGGGCCTGGTCTGGCTGGCCTGCCGCGGCAACCAGGAGCAGCACATTGTTGCGCGTGTCGGCAAGGCGGTCTTGACCCTTCAGGAGGTGCGCGAACGCACCCCGGGTGCGGGATCTCCCGCGGCCAGGAGTCAGGCCGAATACTACATCCAGCACTGGATCGAGTCGGAGCTTCTCTATCAGGAGGCTCTCCGCCGCGGTGTGGACAAAGAGCCCGCCGTGCGGCAAACGATCAGGGAGATGACCCGCGACTATCTCACCACCGCGTTGGTGGATCATCTCGCTGGCTCCCTGACGGTCAGTGATGCAGAGGGTGAACGCTACTATCAGGAGCAGCCGGAGGAGTTTCAGGCCGATGAGGATCTCTACCACCCCCTGCTGATTTTGGTGCGCACGCAGGAGGAGGCGCTGACGGCACGACGGGAGCTGGCCGCGGGCGACTCTTTCGCGGAGGTGGCCAAGCGTTATTCGATCGACGGCAGCCGCTTTCATGGCGGCGACCTGGGATACCTCCCGCTGCGCGAGCTTTCGCCGCTGCTGGGACGCGCCATGGCGACGATGCGGCCAGGCGAACTCTCGGCGCCGCTCAAGTCCGAGGTGGGCTACAACCTGATCCGCCTGGAAGCCATCCAGAAAAAGGGGAGCGTCCGCCCCCTCGCCGAGGTCCGGTCCGAGCTGATGCAGCGGATTTTGGCGCGTAAAAAAGAAGAGATGTATCAACAGCTGATCTCCCGGTTGAGTGGGGAAAATAATCTCTACACCGACTTGACCCTGCTGGAGAGGCTCAAAGAGAAAGAATGAAATGAATTGTATTCCCGCTGTTTTGCATAATCTGGCGCGACGCACCGGCCTGGCCCTGGTCATGCTGGGTCTCGCCCTCTCGCCGTTGCAGGCGCAGCAGGTGTTGGACCGCATCCTGGCGGTGGTGGACGACGATGTCATTCTGGAATCGGAAGTAGCGCAAGGGGCCTATCTGACCGCGATGCAGCTGCGGATCGATCCGGCCAAATCGCCGCGCGAGTACGCCCGTCTCAAACAGGAGACGCTGAACAACCTGATCAACCAAAAAATCCTGCTGGTGCAGGCTGACAAGGATACCATCAAGGCGGATGACCAGCAGGTGGAACGGTATCTGCAGCAGCAGATGGCCAACGTCATCCAGCAGCTCGGCGGCGAAGACAAGGTGGAGGAGTATTTCGGTGCGCCCCTCGCCAAAGTCCGCCGCAATTACCGCGAGGAAATCGAGCGCAACCTGCGCATCCGCACCGTACAGTCGGGCAAGATGCAGGGGATCAAGATCAGCCGGCGGGAGGTGGAGCAGTACTTCAAGGCCAATCGCGATTCGATCGGCCCGATCAAGGAGAGTATCGATCTCAGTCATATCCTGATCAAGGCGACGCCGGGCGCAGCCGCGCGCAAGGCGGCCCTCGACAAGGCCGAGGCCTTGCGCCTCCGTATCGTGGGGGGTGAGGACTTTGCCACCCTGGCGCGGGAGAACTCGGAGGATCCGGGCAGCGCCAGCCGCGGCGGCGATCTGGGCTTCATGTCGCGCGGGGAATTCGTCCGGGAATTCGAGGAGGCGGCCTTCAAACTCGCCCCGGGCGAGATCAGCCCAGTGATCGAGTCGCAGTTCGGCTACCACATCATCCAGATGATCGAGCGCCGGGGTGAAAAAATTGACACCCGTCATATTCTGATTGTGCCCAAACCCTCGCGCGAGGATGAGGTCGCCGCGGCCGACACGATCAAGACGATTGCCCAAAGGCTCAAGGAGGGTCTACCTTTCGAGGAGCTGGTCCAGCGTTACTCCCAGGATGAGTCCTCGAAAGCGGATAAGGGTCATTTGGGTTCTTTTGAGATCGACCAGCTGCGGGAACGCGCCAAGGAGTTCGTCTACGCCGTGAAGGGCTTGCAGGAGGGCGACTATTCCGATCCCGTGCGCACCCAATATGGCTTTCACATCCTGCGCGTGAATCAACGCGAGGCGGCGCGCGAACTGGATTTTAACAAGGATTACGATCGCATCCATCAGCTCGCCCTTGATCACAAAATGCAGCAGACCTTCAATGCCTGGATCGCTCAGCTCAAAGAGGATGTGCACGTCGAGATCAAGGATAATCTCGACCAGTGACCGGCGCCCTGTAGCGTTCTGATGTCAACGATCGGCTCGAATTGGGCCGATTTTTTTTCTTGCCGGAGGGACGGGATGAGGTTCAGCAAATATACAGCAACGATCCTTCTGCTGGGCGGAGTGCTGCTGGGTTCCGCGCTGCGGTTGCAGGCCGGTGCGTCGGAGCTGACGATCGTCCGGCTCAAATACAGCGGCGGTGGAGATTGGTACAATGATCCCTCGATCCTTCCCAATCTGCTCAAATTCGTCGGCGCACATTCCAGCCTGAGCGTTGCCGACGATGAAGTACGCCTCTCGCTGATGGATGAGGAACTTTTTGCCCATCCCTTTCTCTTCATGACTGGCCATGGCCGCATCGCCTTCACCCCCGCCGAAGCCGCCCGCCTGCGGGCCTATCTGACCGGAGGGGGCTTTCTCCTCGCCGATGACGATTACGGGATGGACGAACATTTCCGCCGCGAAATCCGCAAGGTTTTTCCGGACCACGAGCTGGTCGAACTGCCCTTTTCCCATCCCGTTTTTCAGGCCCCCTTTCTCTTTCCCCAGGGTATGCCCAAAACCCATGAGCACGATGGCGGACCGCCCCAGGCCTTTGCCCTGTTCCATGAGGGGCGGATGGTACTTTTTTATTGCTTTAACAGCAATATTTCAGACGGCTGGGCCGACGAGAACGTCCACCATGATCCCCCCGAGGTGCGCGAGAAGGCACTGGAAATGGGGATGAATATCATCGTCTATGCATTAACCCATTAAATCGCCGGTTGTGGAGAAGCCATGCAGCAGGATGGGCTGAAAAACCTTGCCCACTTCAGGATTGTCGAGAAGAACCTCGCCTTGCGGGCGGCGCTGGCGCGTTGGGGCGTTCAGCTCTTGCTGGCGGCAATGGCCCTGATCCTCGGCAATGCCCTTCTCTTCCTGCCGGTATGGACGCGCTTGCTGCTCTCGGGCGCCCTGCTGTTGTGGCTGGGCTGGTTGTGGTGGCGCACGGTGCGTCCGCCGCTGACGGCGCGTTTGTTACGCCCGGAGGAACCGACGCTCAACAGCATCGCGCTCCGTCTCGGCCGTCATTACCCTCAGCTGCAGGACCGGTTGGCCAACGCCCTGCAGATCGCAGCCTGGCCCGCAGCAAAGCAAGCCGCCTATTCCCCCGATCTGCTGCGGGCGGTGGACGAGAGCATTGCACCGCTCTTTGCCGAAATCGACCTTTCGCGCCATTTCGAACGGGCCCCCGCACGCCGGAATGGCCGGCGGCTGGCTGCCGTGGCCGTGCTGGTGGCGGTCGCCTGGCTCCTCTTTCCGCGCGGGCTCGCCACCGGACTTGAGCGCATTTTCTATCCGTTCCGCGAACGCACCGGTCAGCCGGCGCTGGAAATTGCGGTCTATCCGGGAGATGCCACGATCCTGCGCGGCGCGCCGGTGTCCTTCCGCGCCTGGACGGGCGGCCTGCTGGCGGGCAATCTGGAGCTCGAGATCGATCGCTACGGCCGGCGCGAACGACTGGCCATGGTGCGCGGTACCGGCGATACCTTCCACTACGCTATTCCCGCCCTGCGCGACTCGCTGCAGTACCGGATTCGCTATCAAAGGTCCGCCAGCCGCAGCTACCATCTGCGAATCGCTGATCTGCCGATGATCCGTTCGCTGCAGCTGCGCATCACCCCCCCGGCCTACAGCGGCACCGCGGCCTTTGATCTCGACGAAAACATCGGCGACGTCACCGCCCTGCGCGGCTCGCGAGTCGAGTGGCGCGCGGAGAGCAATATCGCGGTGCGCCAGGCCCGGCTGCGTTTTTCCGCCCGCGGCGACCTCCCCCTTGCCATCACGGGTCGCCGCCTCTCCGCCGCCTTCCCGCTGCAAGCCGAGGAGAGTTATTTTGCCGAACTCACCGGCATCGATGCACGCCAGAGCGACAATCCGATCCTCTACCATTTGCGGCCCCTGGCCGACCAGTTTCCCTTCGTGCGGCTGGTCTCGCCGCCGGGCGAGGTCGATCTGCATGAGGATATGCAGCTGCCCCTGCTGATCCAGGCGCAGGATGATTATGGTCTCTCGGCCATGACGATCGCGTTCCAGGTGACCGGCGAGGCTGATGCCGCGGTGGATTCCAGCCGTTTCCGCCGCCTTCCCCTGCCTCTGCCCTTGCCGCTGCGCACCAGTTATACCGTGGCCTATACCTGGGATCTCTCCGCCTCCCCCCTGCTCCCCAACGAGGTGCTGCTCTATTATCTCGAGGTCCGCGACAACGACACCATCAGCGGACCGAAATCGGCGCGCACCGCCCTCTGCCGGGCGCGGTTCCCCTCGATCTATGAGCTCTATGAGGAGGTCAACCGGAGTCAGGATGAGGCGATCGCCGCGATGGAGGAGAACTACCAGAGAAGCCAGGAACTGAAATCGCGCCTCGAGGCCATGGCGCAACAGCTGCAGCGTAGCGAAGAGCTCTCCTGGCAGAAGAAACAGGAGGTGGGCGAGGCCCTCAAAGAGCAGCAGCAATTGCAGGAGGAGCTGCAAAAGGTGGCCGACCAGCTGGAGGAGATGGTCCGAACCATGGACGAGAACCGGCTGCTCTCCAGCGAAACCCTGGAAAAATATCAGCAGCTGCAGGAGCTGTACCGCGACATCATGACGCCCGAGCTGCAGCAGAGCATGGAGCGGATGGCCCAGGCGATGCAAAAGATCGATCCCGAAGAGCTGCGCAAAGCGCTCGAGGCGCACAAGCTCTCCGAGGAGGCGCTCAACCAGAATCTCGACCGCACCCTCGCGCTGTTGAAACGCCTCAAGATGGAGCAGCAGCTGGATCAGTCCATCCGCATGACGGAGGATCTGCGCGAGCGGCAGCAGGAGATCCCACGCCAGGGGCAGCAGCCCTCGCCGGAGCAAAAGCGCGCCGCCGAGGAGGGGCAAAAGGCGCTGCAGGGTGACCTCGGTCGTCTTGAGGAACAGCTCGCGGCGATGCAGCGCGAGATGGCCGAACAGCCGGGCATGCCGCAGGAGCAGGTGGCGGCGGCGCGCACCGCGCTCGACCAGGCCGGGGTGAAAGGTCAGATGCAGACGATGCAGCAGGCGCTGCGCGAGGGAGATTCGCCCCGGATGCAGGCCAGCGCCGGCGCCATCGAGAACGGACTGCAGCAGGCGCAGGCGCAGCTGCAGCAGGCCAAGGAGGCCCTGACCGGCGCCGCGAGCCGCCGCGCAATGCAGGCGATGCAGAAGGGCATGCGCAGCCTGCTGAGCCTCTCGCAGATGCAGGAGGAACTGATGCGCGCCTCCAACAGCCTGCCCCAGACCAGTGCCCGGATTCCCGAGGCGGCCGAACGTCAGCAGCAACTCTCCTCGAGCCTCGATCGTCTGATCGACGATCTCTATGCCGCCTCGAAGCAAAGTATGGAGATCACCCCGCAAATCGGCAGCGCTCTGGGGCAGGCGAGGCAGTCGATGCAGCAGGCCCTGCAGGGGCTCGAGAACCGCGATCTCGGTCAGGCGGGCGGCAAGCAGGGAGAGGCGATGGCGGGGCTCAACGATGCGGTGTTGCAGCTGGGTGCGGCGCTGCAGTCGATGATGCAGGGCAGCGGCTCGGGGATGAGCATGAACCAGTTCATGCAGCAGATGCAGAGCCTGGCGGATGGCCAGCAGGGCATCAACGCCGAAACCCTCGGACTGAGCGGGATGGGTGAAGCCCTCTCCCTCGCGCAGCAGGCGGCGATGAATCGCCTGGCGCAGCAGCAGGGCCAGCTGCGCAAGTCGCTGGCGGAGCTGGCCGCTGAGGCAGCCGGCCTCCCTGATCGGCCGGGTGACCTCGAGCATCTCGGCGAGGAGATGAAGGCCGTGGAAAAGGCCTTCTCCGACCGGCGCATCGACCGCGAGACCGTCGCTCGCCAGAACCGCATCCTCTCGCGTATGCTCGATTATGCGAAATCGATGCGCGAACGCGATCATAGCCGGGAACGCAAGTCCGAGAGCGGCAAAAATTACAGCCGCACCAGTCCGCCTGCGCTCACCCTGCCTCTCGGTCAGGGGCGGGATCAGCTGCAGCAGGACCTGCTGCGGGCCAAGGAGGAGGGCTATTCCCGGGATTATCTGGAGCTGATCCGAAAATACTTTGAAGCGATCCGCGCGAATGATGAGAAGAAGTAGATATGCCCTGCTTCTGGTGCTGCTGCTGGCGCTCCTGCCGGCCGTGGCGCAGAACATCCCCGAGTACCGCCGGATGCAGATGCGGGCGCAGCAGCTGGAAGCCCTGGGCCGTCTCGATGAGGCCGGCGAGCTCTATGGCCGCGCCGCCCTTGGGCTGGCGCCGCAGCGGGACCTCAATGCCTATTCCAGCGCCCGCCAGTGTTACGAGCGCATCCAGGCCCTGCCG
>CAYTCI010000107.1:0-11742 GCA_964436305.1 uncultured Cytophagia bacterium
CCGGCGCCAGCACCCGGATCGGGCCGAAGAGATGATCGATCGCGGCGCGCTGGCTGCGGTCGAGGTGACGGTCCAGGGCGTAGAGCGGGAGGGGATCGGGCGCCGGCGGCGGGGCCTCCCAGAACGTGCGCAGCTGCTCGATATAGAGGGCCTGCCAGAGCCGTCCGGGATCGGTGTGCAACTCCGCGCTGCGCACTGGCACCTCATAAGCCTCGCGGCCAGGTCCGGAGAGCCAGAGCAGCGGCGCCCCCTTCAGCCGTGCCGGCAGGAGAAGACGATTCAGCAGGGAATCGAGCCGGCGGGCCAGTCCGGCCACCGGCAGATCCTGCCACACCACCAGCGGCTTACCCCCGATATCCCGGACCTCCGCGGCCTGGCTGGCGTGCACGGCCGCAAAGGGAAGGGCGCGCTCCTCAAGGGCGGCGCAGAGGCGGCGGAAATCGTCGCGCTCGAGGCCGAAACCGGCGAAGGGTGCCGGCTGCCCCGGCCCGGCGGGCAGGGTGGCGATATAATCCTGCAGCTCCATTATCGGGCGGAGTAGAGCCTCCAGAGTTGGTCGAGAGCCTGATCCAGCGCCGGCGCGAGCCGGGTAAAGTCGTTGGTCAGCTCCGGTTCATTCTCCAGTACCATCATCGGGACGTTGTGTCCCTTGATCGGCAGGTAATCGCTGTGGCCGGCGGTCACCTCGTCCCAGTCCACTTGCTTATAAAGTCTTTCGAGCTTGTGATCCGGCAAACCGTGCTCGAGGATGCTGTCGGGGCGCTCGGGATTGAAGCGGCGGCGGTTCTTGCGCAGCGACTCCTCATAGCTGACGTTGACATAGAGGATGGCGGCGCGCGCGAGCACCTCGGCGGAGAGATGCTGGAAGGCGGAGGCATAGCCGCCATGCTCACTGCCGCGCGAGAACTCGATCAGGGTCGTGTGTTCGGCATGATAATCGGCGTAATCGCGCTGGTGCTTTTTGTACTCCATGCAGATCCGCTCGATCAACAGGTCCCACTGGTACTGGTGGAGAAAGTAGCCCTCCTTGTCGCTCTGCACGCGCGGCTGGTTCATGATCTTTTCGAGGATGGCATCCTCCTCGAACCAGGTCCAGAGCATCGGGAAATCGTCGATCATGTCGATCAGACCGACGTGGAAGCGCTCGGCCCGTTCGATCGGGCCGCTCTTTTTGAGAAAATCCATGATCTCGGACTTGCCCGAGGCGGGTCGTCCAAGCAGGATGAGGATATCGAAGTGGCTGCGAGGCATGGTAACTCCTGTCAACTAATGAGCTTTACGTTTGGCATCGGGGAAGGCGTGCCAGATGCGGATCGCCAGGACCAGGCCGATCACGGCAAAGGGCACCAGGAAGGGAGGCCAGAAATTCCAGCTCCGGCTGGTGAGAAAGCCGAGGGCCAGCGACTGGACGCCGGTGCCGAGATAGACAAAACCATCGATCAGGCCGGTGGCGGTCGCCGCCCCCCGGGTACCGCCGAAATCCATGGTCGAGGTGCCCGAGAGCATGCCATGGACGCCAATGACCGCCAGCGACATCAGTACCACGATCAGGCCGAGGATGTAGGCGCGCGAGTCGACCGGCGCCCCCTGGATGGAGCTGACATCCTTGACCTGGATGTGCATGGTCTCGCTGCGGTTCTTGTACTTGTTGAAACGCTCGTATTGCGCCAGTGGGATATCGGCGATCCTGGAGGCGGTCAGGCTGCTCTTGTCGGCCGCATGAATCTTCCAGGTGAGGCTGTCGATCTTTTCAAGGGAGTAGCGCGCCGCCACCTTCTCCTCGATCTGCGTGAGAGAAAGGGGCTGGACGGCGGCGTATTTGGCGATCTGCTTCGGCTGGAGGGTCAGCTGCAGCGAATCGGCCACGCCGTTGCTGGTGCGGGTGACGAAGGGCCACATCGCCAGGGTGCTGAGCAGCAGCACCATATAAAGCAGGGCGGCAACCGGGCCGCGGCGCGAGCCGAAGACCTTGTCGGAGATAAACCCGGCGAAAATGCCGCCGAGGACGCCGGCGATCATCAACAAGAGACCCCAGTTGGCGGTGATGGCGAAATCCCTGGCGTACCCCATGTCGGCGGTGAAGATCAGATACCAGTGCATGATGCCGTTGCGCATCACCCCGGAGCAGAATTCGATCAAGGCGATGGTGATCAGGATCGGGTTGGTCAGGACCCGGGTGATGATCTGCCAGGTGGAGTAATGGCGGTCGCCCTCGCCGCTGGTGGCGTCGCCGGTGTTGAAATCGCCAAAACCGGCACCCGAGGGCTTCTCCCTGAGGACGATGAGGTCAAGGAGGAAAAAGAGGCCGAGGACGATGGCCGGAACGAAAAAGAGCCACCAGGTCTGGTCGATGCCGTTCGAGCCGTCGACGGCCAGGAGGCTGCGCAGGCCGCGCTGCAGCAGGTTGAGCTTTTGCGGATTGGCGGCGGTGGCGTCGACGATGAACTGGCCCCAGTCGAAGGCGAAATAAAGGCCGAGGGAGATGAGAATACCGAAGATGCCGCCGAAGGTGCCGCGTTCGCGGATGTGGAACCAGTTGGAGTTGGTTTTGACGATGGCCACCGCGCCGAAGCTCTGAAAATACATGTTACCGGCATAGAGGAGGGAGAACCAGAGAACCATGTTGAACTGCAGGCCGCCGGTGAGGAGCAGCCAGGTGAGCACGCCCATGGCGACATTCATCAATGCCGCCCCGGCCGAGCCGACGAGCATGGCGCGCTTGCCGCCGATGCGGTCGGTGAGCGGGCCGTTGAGGAGGAAGGAAAAGGCGTAGGTCAGGGTGCCGGCGCCGAAGATGGCGCCAAAATCGGCTTTGGTCATCAGCTCGCCGAGGGCGTTCTTGGAGACGGTGAGGTTGTAGCGCCCCATATAGAGAAAGGCGTAGGTGAGGCCGAGGGGAAACCAGTTCAGAAAACGGCGCCAGCGGAAGGCGCGGCTGTGGAGGGGTTTGCCGTCAACAAGTTCCATGGGATCCGTCCTTGCAGATAGGGAGGTTTTTAATGGGATTGGATAATATACGCAGCCGGGGGGTAAAGGTCAAGGCCAATGAATGGCGGGGGGATAAAAAAAGGCCGCGAAATCTCGCGGCCTTGCTGGTGCCGAAGGTGGGAGTTGAACCCACACGGGCGTATGCCCACACGGCCCTGAACCGTGCGCGTCTGCCAGTTTCACCACTTCGGCGTCTGTAACCGGAGTAAAATATACATATTTTTCGGCTGATTGTCAAGGCCTTTTGTCGGACTCCGCCACGAAATCCGGTCCTCACCCGAGCGCACCCGACATCCCGGGCACGCCCCGACTGCGCCGCCGCCAGGGCTGCCACCCGACGATCTGGTTCGTATCCGGCCCCGGCAATGTCTGCGGCAGCCGTCCAGCCCTGAATTGGGATGATAGACTCCGGCCTTTACATGCGCCCATTCCAGGGTTTTGTTGGCGACAAATGCATTCTCGGCTAATCAAGCCTGCAGTTATAATAGGCATACTCTCCCAGATGATAAATAGGTCTCGGTTTCGACTATTCGCTTGACACACTGATTTCAATTTTGTATACTTGAAATAGATCCTTATAAGTTGAGATGCCCCGAATCCTTTGATTCATTCCTCACTCCTCTCCTCTTCCCATCCTCCAATACCCCTCTTGATGGGCTTTCCGGGCATTGCAGCGAGCCAGGCAGAACCCGTATCATGACGGGAACTGCTGCAAAAGGAAAGGGGATAAACCCATCGGATCTCATCGGACCAGCAAATTTCAATTGTCTCCTTAATTCTAAATCCGGTCGCACGCAAAATGATTTTTTGGGAGGGGAAAGTTCTATGCGTGAAAAAATTGGCTCTCTCATTCAGATCGCTGTGTTGTCAGCATCGGCCCTCTATCTGATGGGTTCTTTGGCCTCAAGCAGTACAGATAAGGCATCTTCCTTCACGGACACACCATCTGCTCGAGCCACTTTCCAACTACGCCGCTTTGTGATGGGGAGTGGCGGCCTGACCTCACGCAATGATACCTACCTCCTCCATTCGACATTGGGGGAAGGATGGATTACCACCGCGTCAGGTCTTAACCACCGCATGCAGGCAGGTTACTGGAATTCTCTCTTGACGGGTGTACCGGTCTCGGTGCCGATACATGAGGTCGAGGAAAATCCCCGGGTCTTCCACCTTTATCAGAATTATCCCAATCCCTTCAACCCCCAGACAACATTTATGTACGATCTTGGGAATGAGAGCTTGATTTGCGCTGTAATCATTAATTCCGTCGGGCAAACGATTCGTCATTTTAATACTGAAATGAGACAAGCCGGGCATTATCAAATAGTCTGGGATGCCAAGGACGATGCCGGGCACACTATGGGCTCGGGCGTTTATCTGTTTTTTCTTCGGGCAGAAGAGACCAGAAGTGCTGACAACGTGCCGGCAAAGGTATTCGAAAAGAGTATCAAGATCCTCCTTATCAAATAGAGGACACTCTTTTAAGTTGAGTGTCCTGGACGCGTCTGGCATTTGGAATTCCTGGAGGCTATCATGAAAAACGTGCTGATGAACTGGATGGTGTTGGTTGTGATTTTTCTGGCACTCCCGGGCGATGCCCAGGTACCGAAGATTTTGAATTATCAAGGTCTTTTGGCAGCGAGTGATGGAAAGCCTGTTCCGGAAGGTACCTATAGTCTGAGTTTCACCCTTTATGACATAAACGGCACCTCACTCTGGACCGAGGTGCAACCTCAAGTCCTTATCAGCGGCGGGCTCTTGCAGGTCGCATTGGGTACCATCGTCCCTTTAAATCTGTTGTTTGACAAACCGTATTTTCTTGGCATCAAAGTCGGAAATGATACCGAACTGAGCCCGCGCATACCGTTGCAGAGTTCGGCCTACAGTTTGAGAGCGGATGATGCCGACCGGTTGTCGGGTATCGAGGTGAGTACAAGGCCGGCTGCGGGGAAATTGCTGCCATTGGACCGATATGGCAAGTTCCCATTGAGCGTATTGACCGGCGGGATCGGTTCAGGAAGCTATCTGAAAAGGGATGGAGCGGATACTTCCAGGATTCAAAGCAGCGATCCTGTATTGGTCCTTGAAAACAAGGGGGATGGAAATGCACTGTACTGTTTGGCTGCGGATGGCCGGGGTATTACCAGTATCAGCACCAATCATGATGGTATCAGCGGCTTGACCAGTGCGGCGAACAGGAGCGGGATCTACGGCCAAACCGATAACAGCGAGGCATTTGGCGTTTTTGGCCGCAACAAGAGTACGACCAGCTATGGTTATCTAGGGGGGATGCACGGTGTGTTCGGCTGGAGCAAAGCGGTTTTCCATGCAGGCCATTTCGAGGCGACAGGCGGACTAAATTATGGGGTGTATGCCACATCAACCGGGGATTTCTCGTTCGCCGGAAGTTTTGTCGCCTCGGGGAATTACTCCTACGGATTGTATGCCGAAGGGCCGACCTCGGATAAGGTCGGCGCTGCCGCCCTCTTCAAGGGCAACGTACAAATTAAGAGCCGTGATAGTGATGAAACTGTACTTGAATTGGGGGAAGGATTGGACTATGCGGAAGGATTCGAGGTCACCGGGGAGGAGGCTGCTCTGCCTGGCACGGTTCTCGTGATCGACCCGGAGCACCCCGGCAATCTTCGAATCAGCAACAAGGCTTACGACAACAAAGTGGCCGGTATCGTGCCCGGGGCCAATGGACTGGGTTCTGGCGTTCGTCTCGGCAAAGGGCATCACGGAAGGGATGTAGCATTGGCTGGCAGGGTCTACTGCAACGTGGATGCGACTTTTGGCGCCGTGGCGCCCGGCGATCTCCTCACAACCTCGCCGACGCCCGGCTTCGCCATGGCGGTGAAAGAGTATGATAAAGTACACGGCACCATTCTCGGAAAGGCGATGGAGAATCTGGCTGCCGGACAGAAGGGGCAAATCCTTGTTCTGGTCACCTTGCAGTGAGAAAGGAGGCCGCTCATGAGATCTCTTTTACTGTTAATTCCGCTGCTCATAAGCCAGATCACTTTTGATGCAGCCACTGCACAGGATGCGTGCCTGATTCTGGCGCCAGATGATTACCTGGCCGCGCTCTATCCGCTTGCACGTTTTAAAGAGTGCAGCAATCGGCCAACCTATCTGGTTGGTTTGACTGAGATCTATTCTACATTCAATGGCGTAGATAATCCAGAACAAATTAAGCGCTGTATCGAGCACTACCAGAAAACCAAGGGGGTCACCTCAGTCCTTCTTGTCGGCGATGTAAACAAGTTTCCTGTGCGCTGGCGTTGGTGGGGGCGCTGGATGCCTGGCGACCCCTATTTCCGCGGCAACTGGTCGGTGATTAACGGCGGTTTTCACCAGACTGAAGCCAATAAAGAACTGCCTTACGCCGCCTGGCTGGATATGGGTGTGCAACAGGCGTATACGCTGGAAGTGGATTGTACACCAGTCAGCAGCGATTCCGCTGACTGGGAGGTACGTATCCTCTATGCCGATGCTGATAGAGCGGATAATTCACACCGCATCGATATGATGCGCCATACGCTTCGGCTAACCTCCTGCAGTGGCAAATCAGTTAATTACAATTTTTCTTTGGGTCAGAGTTATCACCTCAAAGCGGAGGTGAAAGAAGACAGTATCGTGGTTTCCATTGAGAATAGCCCGCTGATCAGAGCGGCGTTGGATAAACTGAACCAGGGTGGGCGGGGAAAAATCGGCTTCGGATCGTATTGCTGTCACTGTTCCTTCGATAATTTAAAGGTGACCTATGATAACCATACACTTTGGGATGAAAATTTCAATGATGGCGTCGCTAACGGCTTCATGGATGCACCGACCATGAACGAACGCAACTGGTCGGTAAGTGATCTCTACTATGCCGATCTCTATTCCAGCAGTGGTGCCTTTGATGATTGGAATTGGAACAAGGCGGGTTTGTATAAAAATCTCTTTGGTGAAATCGAGTTTAAACTGGCGCAATATCCTGGTGCAGTCCTCAACAATGATCACATTGATTTTTTACCCGATATTGCGGTTGGTCGCCTTCCCGCCTGCGATGTACGTCAGGTTGAAGCTTACGTGAAAAAAGTCATTTGGTACGAGACCGCCACTCAACAGACGGACAGCTGGTTTAGAACCGTCGATCTCTATGAGGGCACGACTGGAGGCGCGGGATATCAGACTCATATCGAGAGTATATTCAAGGGATTGCCCAACCAGTTCACTGTACATAATCGTACCTGGAACGGGACTTTTAAAAATCTGAACGATACTCAGAGGAAGACGCTGGTGGTCAACGATATTAACCAGGGTGCCGGTTTTATAAATTATCTCGGACATGGCAACACCGGCTCCTGGGCTTGCATCAACTTTACGCATGATGAGGTCAAGACCAGATTGAACAATTCCAGGATGCTGCCCATCATCGTCGCAGGCGCCTGCTTCACCAGCCAGTTTGCACCCATTCCGCCAGGTGAAGCCTATACCGATGTTAATGATACCTTTCATCCTGGTGTTAATTCAGATTGTCAGCGTTTCCCCGGCCCGCCGGAGTTTCCGGATTTTGCGTATCCACGAGCGTTGCAGGCTTCCGGGAGCCCAGGTTGCATCGGGGAGGATTTTATGTTTCTGTCCGGTGCCTCCGGCAGCAACGGCGCCATCGCCTACCTGGGGGAGAGATCCGCAGGGCGGGATTGGGGCAATCAGTTGACGGAGTATTTTTTTAAAAACTATCTTGCTGGCACGACTCTTGGTAGTATGTGGCAGGGAATGATCAAGGATTACTACTCGGCCCATCAATTGAACTACAGTTCAACGTGGAATTATGGTCCAGAGAAATGGGATGAAGGCCACAAGTTCGATGAGCCGCAAAAATTTGTGCTTTTTGGCGATCCTTCCTTGCGTGTAGGCGGGGCCTTTAATCACGTCGTGGCAACGTCAGTCTATGATGGCAGCGGCGGCCCCTTTACGGGATATGAGCGTTACCGGATTTCCAGCGATGTGACCATTCCTGGCGACCGGACTTTAACTGTAGATGCTTCGGCTTCGATTCTCTTCGATCCAGGAACAACATTGCGCACCAGTAAAACCTCCAGCCAACTGCGAATCGATCCGGCTCATGGGGAAAAGGTCTGTTTGATTGGCAGGCCGGGTACACCGGAATCGAGATACAAGGTTCGCGGGATGCGTATATCAGGTCAATTGTCGGCCCGGAACGGCGGGGGCATTTTAATCCATTGAATGGTCTGAAAACAGGCGATCCAGAGCATACTCCCATCCAGTCTTGTATAGAAGTCGAATAAATCCAGGAGTTTATCCCGGGGCTTATTCTCTTGATACCCCCCATACTCTGAGTCCTGCTGGATGCAATCAGAAGAAAATAACGGTCGCCTC
This sequence comes from uncultured Cytophagia bacterium, assembly GCA_964436305.1. Lineage (GTDB taxonomy): Bacteria > Zhuqueibacterota > Zhuqueibacteria > Residuimicrobiales > Residuimicrobiaceae > JAKPUX01. The sequence continues at coordinate 8,380 of CAYTCI010000107.1, forward strand.
GAGTGGGAGCGAGATTTTGGGGGTTCCGGGGCGGGAGAGAGATAGACGCTGCGAGGCATCGGGTGGGTACCAGCGTCGCGCGGAATCGGGGCGGCGCGAGAGTTCTTGCCGATCCCGGCTGGCGCGCTGCGCGCTCTCGCGCCGACCTGACCCCGCATTAGGTAACGGGCTTTTTGTTGCTTGTTTTTAAGGCCAAAAATCTCTATCTTAATGTCTATGGCCAAAAAAGAAAAAAGTGCTCTTCAGCTGCTCAACCGCAAGGCATACCACGATTACGAGATCGTCGAGAAATTCGAGGCCGGGATCGCTCTGCAGGGGACCGAAGTCAAATCGGTGCGCGCCGGCAAGGTGAGCTTCAAGGACAGCTATGCCCGGGTCATCAACGGCGAACTCTGGGTGGTCAACCTCCACATCAACGAGTATGACCACGGCACGGTTTGGAACCACGATCCCGCGCGCAACCGCAAGCTGTTGCTCCACCGCCGCGAGATCAAGCGGCTGACCGGCAAGACCGAGGAGCAGGGGATGACCCTGGTCCCCCTCAGCCTCTATTTCAAGAACGGCAAGGTCAAGGTCGAACTGGGTCTGGGACGCGGGCGCAAGAGCTATGACAAACGGGCGGAGATCGCCAAGCGCGACGTCAACCGCGACATCGAACGGGAACTGAAAGAACGGCAGCGGAACTGAACCAGAGGAAAAGTGGGCATGAAAAAAGGTGTCTATGAGGAATTGACCCGGCGCGGGTTCATCCAGCAGGTGACCGAGCCCGAACCCCTGCAAGCCTTGCTCGAGCAGGAGCCCGTGACCTTTTACGTCGGCTTTGACCCCACCGCCGACAGCCTGCATGTGGGCCATCTCATGGCCATCATGGGCATGTCGCAGCTGCAGCGCTTCGGTCACCGCCCGGTGGCCATTATCGGCGGCGGTACCGCCATGGTCGGCGATCCGAGCGGCAAGACCGAGATGCGCAAGATGCTGACACGCGCACAGATCGTCGCCAACGGCGAACGGTTCAAGACCCAGCTTGGCCGCTACCTCGATTTTGCCCCCGGCCAGGCGCTGATGGTCGATAATTACGACTGGCTCGGCGAGCTCAAATATATCGAATTCCTGCGCGACATCGGCCGCCACTTCAGCGTCAACCGCATGCTGACCTACGAAACCTACAAGATCCGCATGGAGAAGGGGCTCTCCTTTCTCGAGTTCAATTACCAGCTGCTGCAGGCCTACGACTTTCTCATGCTCTACAAGACCCACGGCTGCCGGCTGCAGCTGGGCGGCGATGACCAGTGGGCCAATATCCTGGCCGGCGCCGACCTGATCCGGCGCGTGGAGGAGAGCGAGGCCTACGGCCTCACCTTCCCGCTGCTGACCACGGCAGCGGGCAAGAAAATGGGCAAAACCGAGTCGGGTGCGGTCTGGCTCGATCCGGACAAGACCACCCCCTACGAATATTACCAATACTGGTACAACAGTGACGACCGGGATGTCGCCCGGTTTCTCGCTTTTTTCACCTATCTGCCGATGGCGGAGATTGAACCGGTGCGCGCGATGACGGGAGCAGAGCTCAATATGGCCAAAACGGTCCTGGCCTACGAAACCACCCGCATCACCCATGGCGAGGCGGCGGCGCAGGAGGCCTTGCACGCCGCTGCGGCGGCCTTTGGCGGGCGGGAGATCCCGGCCGGACTGCTGCCCTCCAGCAGCGTGCCGCGCGGAGCGGCTGCGACCACTCAGGGCGCCATGCCAGGGAGTCTCCTGGCGGCAGCCCGGCTGGCGGCAGAGCCGCGGCTGGCCGACCTGCTGGTGGAACTTGGCCTGGTGGCCTCGAAAGGGGAGGCCAAGCGGCTGATCCAGGGCGGCGGGGTGACGGTCAACGAGCAGCGGGTCGAGGATATGCTCTTCTCCCTGACGCCCGCCCTGGCGGTGGAAGGCCGCATCGTGCTGCGTTTGGGCAAGAAACGGTATCACCAGCTGATGATCAGCGCCTAGGGGCCGGACGGGGGAGAAAAAAAGGGGGGGGACCCTCTCCTTGCAGGGTCTGGAACAGGTCAGCTCCTCCACAGGGCAATCAGGAGGCAAGTCTATGAAAATCATTGTAGTAGGTAGTTCCAATACCGACATGATCGTCAAGACCGAACGGATCCCCAAACCCGGGGAGACCATCATCGGTGGGGCCTTTTCGATGGCGGCCGGCGGCAAGGGGGCCAATCAGGCCGTGGCCGCGGCACGCGCCGGCGGTCAGGTCACCTTTATCGCCCGGGTCGGTGCCGATCTTTTCGGCGAGCAGGCGATCAAGGGCTTCGTCGCCGACCACATCGATGTCAACCATGTCCTGCAGGACAAGCGTTCGCCCTCGGGGGTGGCGCTGATTTTTGTCGACCGGAAGGGCGAAAACAGCATCGCGGTGGCCTCGGGGGCGAACGCCCAGCTGGCGCCGGCGGATGTCCGTCGGGCCAAAGCCGAGATCGCTGCAGCCGATGTGCTGTTGATGCAGCTGGAGACGCCGCTCGCGACCATCCAGGCGGCGGCCGAGATTGCGGCGCGTCACCAGGTGATGACCATCCTCAATCCCGCCCCGGCCCGGCCCTTGCCGGACGAGCTGCTGGCCAAGCTGACCCTGCTGACGCCGAACGAACACGAGGCGGAGCTGTTGACCGGGGTGGCGGTACGGCATCCGCAGGAGGCGGCGGTGGCGGCAGCGGCGCTGCAGGCGAGGGGGGTGGCGATCGTCATCATCACCCTCGGTGCGCGCGGGGCCTATGTAAAGTCGGCGGAGTTCAGCGGGATGGTCCCCGGTTTCAAGGTTGATGCCGTGGATACAACGGCTGCTGGGGATGTCTTCAATGGTGCCCTGGCGGTGGCCCTGGCGGAGAAGCGGCCGCTGGCCGAGGCGGTGCGGTTTGCCAATGCGGCGGCGGCGCTATCGGTGACCCGGCTGGGGGCGCAGCCCTCGGCGCCGCAGCGGCGGGCGATCCAGCGGCTGAGCCGGAGCCAGGGATAAAAAAAGAGGGGAAAAAAGCGGGGTGGAGCAAAGAAATCCCTTGCTTTTTCAGCAAAAAGCCTTATATTATGTCCCATTTTGCGCGGCGATGTGCTGCGGCGGATCAAGCGCAAAAAAAGTTCTCAAAAAAGTAAAAAAGTACTTGACTCGAATTGAAAAGTTTCGTACTTTATATGGCTGAAAACGAAACACGAAAGTTTCGGCCAAAAATCGGCAAGTGTTCTTTGAAAATAGCGTGCAAGGCTCTATCGTCAATTCAAGGCCAGATTAATCTCGTTAATTGAAAATGAAATATATTACAATGAAGAGTTTGATCCTGGCTCAGGACGAACGCTGGCGGCGTGCCTAACACATGCAAG
>CAYTCI010000108.1:0-11246 GCA_964436305.1 uncultured Cytophagia bacterium
GGCGGGCGCCGGGTTCGGCATCGAACCGATCGGCCTCGGCGCGCGCGACACCCTGCGCCTCGAGATGAAATACTGCCTTTATGGCAACGATATCGACCAGACCACCAATCCCCTTGAGGCCGGCCTCGGCTGGATCACCAAACTCAACAAGGGCGAATTCATCGGCCGCGAGGCCCTGCTCGCCGTCAAGGCCGCCGGCCTCAAACGCAAGCTGATCGGCTTCGATATGCCCGGCAAGGCTTTCCCGCGCCACGGCTATGCCATCTGCAAGGAGGGCGAGCGGATCGGCACGGTCACCAGCGGCACCTTCGCACCCAGCCTCGAAAAGGGGATCGGCACCGGCTACGTTCCGGCTGCCCTCGCGGCGGTCGGCACGCCGATCGAGATCGAGATCCGCAACACCCGCATGCCGGCCACGGTCTGCGAGACGCCCTTTTACAAAGTACAGTAAGGGACGCCTCTCCCCATGGCCAAACGCATCAGGAAAAAACAGCCGGTCAAGGCCGAGCCGCTGCTCGACACCCGCAAGAGCGAGGAGATGCTCGGCATCCTGCTGATCCTCTTCGGGCTGCTGCTGGCGGTCGGCCTGCTCACCTACCAGAACGAGAACCCGCAGGATGTCAATCCCAGCCTGGTGCGCAACCAGCTGGGCATCGCCGGCGTCTACCTCTCCTGGGCGCTGATCCACGGCACGATCGGCTATCCGGTGGTGGTTCTCCCCTTCATCCTCATCGCCATCGGGATTTTCAAGCTCCTTGGCCGCCAGACCGTGCCGCTGCCCCACTGGGCCTGGTTCACCTTTCTGCTGGCGCTCTACATCTCGATGGGTTTTGCCACCTGGAATTACATCCAGCGTACAGAATCAGCCCAGCTTTATGAGTATTCAGGCTTTATCGGCGTCCTGCTGGCAACCCTGCTGCGCAAGCTGCTCGGCGTCACCGGCGCGATCATCCTGCTCATCGGACTGACGGTGATCAACATCATCGTCTTCACTTCGCTCTCCCTGCGGGAACTCTATGCCAATCTCTCCGCCGGCTTTGCGCGGCTGGGGGTGCGCATCAGCCAGAATGTCCGTGCCATGCGCGGGGTCAAGAGCAAACCGGAGGTGGCGGTCAAGCGTTTCCGCGCCGCCGAACCGCAGGGACCGGTCGTCACCCGGCCGCTGCCGATCGACCTGGCCGACGATGAGGAGGAGGAACGGCCGCCGATCCGGGTGGCGACTCCGCCTGCGCCCGCCGCCGTCAAGCTGCACGAGACGCCCTGGCAGGAGGAGGAGAACGGGGCGGAGATCGTCGACGATGAGCTGGCCGCGGCCATCAAGCCCGGCGGCCCCTATACATTTCCCCCCCTGAGTCTGCTGCAGCAGCCCGAGGAGACCGTCGAGCCGATCTCCGAGGAGGAGCTGCGCGAAAAAGCCCGGCTGCTCGAGGCCAAGCTCGCCGATTTTGATATCCAGGCGCGGGTGACCGAGATCCACCCCGGCCCGGTCATCACCCGCTACGAGATGGAACTGGCGCCGGGCATCAAGGTGAGCCGGATCACCGGACTGGCGGACGACCTGGCCATGGCCATGCGCGCCAAGCGCATCCGCATCGTCGCCCCGATCCCCGGCAAAAACGCCATCGGCGTCGAGATCCCCAACGACAAGCCGCAGATGGTCTATCTGCGCGAGATCCTCGCCTCGACCGAGTTCCAGTCGGCGCGCTCTTCCCTCAGCATCGGCCTGGGCAAGACCATCTCCGGCGCCCCCTACGTCACCGACCTGGCCTCGATGCCGCATCTGCTGGTCGCCGGCTCGACCGGCTCCGGCAAGAGCGTCTGCCTCAACACGATCATCACCAGCTTTCTCTACAAGGCGCATCCCGCCCAGGTCCAGCTGGTCCTGATCGATCCCAAGCGCCTCGAGCTCTCCACCTACAGCCGCCTCCATCCCTACCACCTCTCCTACGTCGAGGGGGTGCGCGAAAAGGTGGCGACCACAGCCAAGAGCGCCATCGCCGTGCTGCGCTCGGCCGAGCAGGAGATGGAGCGGCGCTACGACATGCTCGCTACCGCCGGCGTGCGCAATATTGAGGAGTACAACCAGCGTGTCGGCGAAGGGCGCGTCCATACCGAGAGCGGGGCGGTGGCGCCGCCGCTGCACTATCTGGTGATCATCGTCGACGAGCTCGCCGACCTGATGCTGACCTCGAGCGCCTCCAAGGATGTCGAGGAGCCGATCGCCCGCCTGACGCAGATGTCGCGCGCGGTCGGCATCCATCTCATCGTTGCGACGCAGCGCCCCTCGGTCGATGTCATCACCGGCGTCATCAAGGCCAATTTCCCGGCGCGTATGGCCTTCCAGGTGGCGACCAAGGTCGACTCGCGCACCATCCTCGACATGAACGGGGCCGAGAAGCTGCTGGGCAAGGGGGACATGCTCTTTCTGCCGCCAGGCAGCGCCGAGCCGATCCGCATCCATAATGCCTACATCGGCCTCGAGGAGATCGAGCGGGTTCTCGCTCACATTCACACCCAGCCGCCGGTAGTCAAGACCCCGCTGCCCGCCTTCATCGACGAGGAGGCAGGGGGGAGCGACGGCGAGCGCGGCGCGAGCAACGGACGCCGCGATCCCTTCTTCAACGAGGCAATGCGCATCGTTGTGCGCACCGGCCAGGGATCGGTTTCAATCCTGCAGCGCCGCCTCAAGGTCGGTTATTCGCGAGCGGCCCGGCTCATCGACGAGCTCGAGATGGCCGGCGTGGTCGGTCCCTTCGAGGGCAGCAAGGCGCGCGACGTGCTGATGCGGCCCGAGGATCTCGAGAATCTGCCCGGCGACAGCGAGCAGGATACGGAAGATGAATTTTAGCCGGCTGCCGGGAACGTTGCCGGCTGGATGACGTATAACGACTGGAACGATCCTTTCACATGATAAAGGGTGGAGCATGAAAAGCAAACTGGCAGTGGTTCTGGTTCTGGCCCTGGCCGTCATCGCCTCGGCGCAGTCGGCCTCCGACCTGCTCGGCAAGATCCAGAAAAAATATGAGTCGATGAAGAACGTCTGCGCCGATTATACCCAGACCTTCCACTGGGATCTGGCGAACGAGACCCAGGTCTTCACCGGACGCCTGTGCACGCGCAACGGCGTACAGTTCAGGATCGAGAACAACGATCAGACCATCATCACCGACGGCAAGACCATCTGGACGATGCCGCACGGCAACAACCAGGTGATCATTGACAATGCCTCCGAAAACGCCGGGGATAATCCCTTTCTCAAATCTTTCTTGCAGAACTATGTCGACAACTATCGCAGCGAGCTGCTCGAACCCGAGACCATCGCCGGGGCGGCGCATTTCCACATCCGCTTGACCGCCCGCAGCGAGGACGAGTTCAACAAGGAGGTCGAAATCTGGGCCGAGCAGAAGAGTCTGCTGATGAACCGGATCAAGCAGACCGACCAGGACGGCAACAGCTCGCTCTATGAGATCAAGAACGTCGACCTCAACGCCAATCTCGGCGACGCCACCTTCAAACCCGCGATACCCGAAGGCTACGAAATCGTGGACATGCGCTGATGCGCCACCCTCTCGCCCTGACGCTTCTGCTGCTGACGGTGCTGGCGCCGGCCCTCCTGGGCCAGCAGCCCGTCACCGCGGAGCAGCCCCGCGCCGCACAGTATTTTCTCGGCAGCCAGGACCAGGTGCTGATGGCGGTCAACGTCTGGGGGTTCGTCTACAAGCCCGGCCAGTACATGGTCCCCTATGAGACCGACCTCATCTCGCTGCTCTCCTTTGCCGGCGGGCCGCGCGAGGAGGCGCGCATCAAGAGCATCAAGCTCGTGCGCCCCGGCAGCGGCGAGGGCAAGGCCCAGGTGATCGAGATCGACGTCAAGGAGTACCTCGAAAAGGGGAGCGTCACACAGATACCGGTCCTGCGCCCGGGCGACACCGTGGTGGTCTCCGGAACCTCCCTGCATTTCATCAGCCAGTTTTTTGATTTTGCCGTTCGCATCGCCGCCCTGGTTCAGGTCTGGGCGCTCGTCGATTTCTACCGGAACAACTGAAACGATCATGAATCCGCCATCCGCCCCCAACTCCCTTGCCGGCGGCACACCCCTGCGGCTCTTTCCACCGCCGCGGCAGGAGCGCCAGCTGACGATTCACGATTATCTCCGCATCCTCTATCGCGGGCGCTGGGTCATTCTGGTCTCCTTCCTGACCGTCCTGGCCGCCACCCTCTATTACACCTTCACCGCCGCACCGAAATATGAAGCCTCCGCCAAGATCATGGTCGAGCAGCAGGGGGGAGTAGGACAGTCGCTTTTCGACTTCTCCACGATGATGAAAAAAGAGACCATGATCAACAACCAGGTGGAGATCCTCAAGAGCCGGACGCTGGCGGAGAACGTGCTGCAGGCGCTGCGCACATCCGAGCCGGCAGCGCGATTGCACCTGCTCGGCGCCGGCGACGAGAGCGGCCGCGGCCTCTTCAAGGAGTGGTTTGGCAAGGGCGGCACGCCCTCCCTGGACGATCCCCGGTTCTTCGACCTGGTGGCCGAAAACCTGCGCAAGCAGCTCAGTGTCGCTCCGATCCGCAACACCGACATGATCGAGATCCGCGTCACCGCGCCCTCGCCCTTCGAGGCGGCCTTTGTCACCAACGCGGTCGCGCAGGCCTACAAGGAGATGAACCGCGCCCAGAGCCAGTCCGAGGTGCGCCAGGTCAAGAATTTCATCGAAGAGCAGATGAGCAAGATCCACGAGGAGCTGGCGCGTTCCGAGGAGGAGCTCAAGAGCTATCAGCAGCAGGCCAAGGTGGTCGCCCTCGATCGCGAGACCGAGGAGCTGGTGCGCAAGACCGCCGAGTTCGAGACCATCTACAACGAGGCCGCCACCGACCTCGAGGCCCGCAAGCAGCGCCTCGCCTACATCAACCAGCAGCTGGCGCAGCGCAACGTCAATTTTGATGTCGAGACCATCTCGACCCAGCCCTATCTGGCGGAAATGAAGAAGCAGATCGCCGAGAAGGAGGCGGCGCTCGCCTCCTACATGGCCTCGATGATCGAGATCGGCGCCTATGAGCGCAACAAGGGCGAGGTCCAGCTGCGCGAGCGCCAGGTGGAGGCACTCAAACAGAAATTCCGCGACGAGATCGCCAAGATCGCCGCCGCCGAGTTCGTCGATCCCGCCCAGCTGGCCGGCACCCTCTTCTCCAACAAGATCGAGGTCGAGACCGAAATCCAGTCCCTCATCCCGCGGGTGGAGGCGCTCAAGGGGATCCTCGCCGGCTATAACCGCGAGCTCGAATCCCTGCCGCAGAAAAGCCTCACCCTGGCCCGGCTGATGCGCACCGCCCAGGTCGACGAAAAGATCTATCTCATGCTCCAGGAGAAATACCAGGAATCCCGTATCACCGAGGTGGGCCAGATCGGCAACGTCCGCATTATCGATGCCGCCAAGGAACCGAAAAAGCCGGTCTCGCCGCGCAAGGGACTGAACCTGCTCCTGGGCGTCATCGCCGGCCTCGGTCTCGGCCTCGCCATCGCCTTCACCCTCGAGTACCTCGATAATTCGGTGCGCACGATGGAGGACATCGAGCACCTCGGCATGACAGTGATGGCCTCCATCCCCTTCATCAAGGCCGAGCCGACCAACGGCGTCTTTGCCCGGGGCCTCGACAGCAAGAAGGACCCGGAGGTGCGCTCGATCAATGAACGACTGGTGACCCAGCTCAAGCCGCGTTCGCCGATCTCGGAGGCCTACCGCACCCTGCGCACCAACATCCTCTTTTCCAGCCCCGGCCAGCCGAAAAAGCTCTTCCTCGTCACCAGCAGCGGTCCGCAGGAGGGCAAATCGACGACCGTCGCCAACCTGGCCATCACCTTTGCCCAGATGGGCAACCGGACGCTGCTGATCGATGCCGATCTGCGCAAACCGATCCAGCACCGCCTCTTCGGCCTCGAGAAAAGCAGCGGCCTGACCAATATCCTGGTCGGCCGCGCGGAGCTGGCGGAGTCGGTGCGCGAGGTCGAGGTGCTGCCCGAGCTGCATGTGCTCAGCTGCGGCGTCATCCCGCCCAATCCGGCGGAGCTGCTCGGCTCGGAGGCGATGCAGCGGCTGCTCGCCGCGGTGCGCGACCAATACAGCATTGTGCTGATCGACTCGCCGCCGGCCCTGGCGGTGACCGATGCGGCGATCCTGGCGCCTATGGTCGACGGGGTGCTGCTGGTCGTCCGGTCCGGCGATACCGCCCGCGAGGCCGCGGTGCGGGCGCATGAACAGCTCAAACGCGTCGGCGCGCCGGTGCTTGGGGCCATCCTCAATGGCATCACCGCCGAGCAGGTCTATGGCACCTATTACCAGCACTATTATTACAGCGACTATTATCGGGAAAAGAACAAACCCGTCGGCAGCACCGCAGCCAACGACAAGAGCAGCGGGGTTTGAGGGTGGGCAAGGTCAATGAAGCGGAACCGCACTGGTATGCCTTTGTCACCCGGCCGCGGCACGAAAAGAAGGCCATGCTCAGCCTTGAGGGCGCGGGCATCGAGAACTTTCTGCCGCTGAAAAAATCGCTCAAGCAGTGGAAGGACCGCCGCCGCTGGGTGGAGGAACCGCTCTTCTCCTGTTATATCTTTGCGCGGATTCCCTACAACCGCCGCTGGGAGGTGCAGACCTCGCCGAGTGTGGTGCGGATCGTCAATTTTCTCAGCGTGCCGGCGCCGGTGCGCGATGACGAGATCGCGGCGATCCGGCGCATCCTCACCACCGAGGTGGAGGTGGAGGTGCAGCCCGGGCTGCTGCCGGGGACGGCGGTGCGCATCGCTTCCGGGCCGCTGGCCGGGCTGGAGGGGGTGTTGACCGGCCAGCGCGGGCAAAAGTGGTTTGTGGTGCATGTGCCGGCCATCGGCAAGTCGGTGCTGGTGAGCATCGAGGAGAACCTGGTCGATGCCATAAAATAGCCGGTCCGCGTGCACCCCCGCACCCGCTCCCTGAGCCTCCCGCCCCTTGCGCCGACCTCGCCCCCAGCCCCCGCCCGCCCCAGCCCCCATCCGCCACCCCACCCCCGCACCCGCCCCCCGCGCCGAAAAAAAACGCCGCCCGAATACTATCTGCTTGTTTTCCATACAAAAAATTTGTATACTGACCGATAGGGGTGTGATTTCCTCACTGTTTGTAACCTATCGTCAACTCTGACGAATGAATCGTTCCATAGCGGCGGAGACTCCATGGCGACCTACCTGGTGACCGGAGGAGCCGGTTTCATTGGCTCCCACATTGTCGAAACGCTGTTGCAGCGCGGTGAAAAGGTGCGGGTTCTCGACAACTTTTCCACCGGCAAACGCGAGAACATCAAGCCTTTCCTCGACCGGATCGAGTTTTTCGAAGGCGATGTCCGCAGCTACCACATCGTCCGTGAGGCGGTGGACGGCTCCGATTTTGTCCTCCATCAGGCGGCCCTGCCCTCGGTGCCGCGTTCGGTCAAGGATCCCATCACCAGCAACGAGGTCAACGTCGTCGGCACCCTTAATATCCTCGATGCCGCCCGCGACGCCAGGGTCAAACGTCTGATCTACGCCTCCTCCTCCTCCATCTATGGCGATCTCGAGACCCTGCCCAAGACCGAGGACATGCTGCCCAAGCCGCTCTCGCCCTATGCCGTGGCCAAGCTGGCGGGCGAGAAGTACTGCCAGGTCTTCACCAAGATCTACGGCCTTGAGACCGTCTCCCTGCGCTATTTCAATGTCTTCGGTCCGCGCCAGGATCCCTTTTCGCAGTACTCGGCAGTGATCCCCAAGTTCGTCGATCTGATCCGCAACGGCCAGCAGCCGCTGGTGCACGGTGACGGCGAGCAGTCCCGCGACTTCACCTACGTCGCCAACGTCGTCCATGCCAACCTCCTCGCCTGCGAGAAGGGGCTGGAGGAGCTGCCCGGCGAGGTCTTTAATATCGCCTGCGGCAAGCGCATCACCATCAACACCCTCATCCGCTATATCAATGAGCTCCTCGGCACCTCGATCGAGGCGCAGTACGCCGATCCGCGCGCCGGCGACGTCAAACACTCCCTGGCCAATATCGGCAAGGCGCGCCAGTTCCTCGGCTACGAGCCGCAGATAGAATTCCGCAAAGGCCTCGAAAAAGTGGTACAATGGATGAAAGGGGAATGAGCCACCATCCATCGCAACGGTTTCATATCACATCCTTATTTCAACAAGCACGGAGATAGAACATGGACCTCAAAGAGAAGATTGAATCCAGGCAAGCCGTTCTGGGCATCGTCGGGTTGGGCTACGTGGGATTGCCTCTGCTCATAGAGTTTGCGCGCAAAGGTTTCTCCATGATCGGCCTGGACATTGACCAGAGCAAGATCGACAAGCTCACCGCCGGCAAGAGCTACATCAAGCATATCCCCGCGAAAGATATCGAGGAGATCAATGCGCTGGGCAAGGTCAAATACACCGCCGATTTCGCCAAGTCCCCCGAGGCGGATGTCATCCTCATCGCTCTGCCGACGCCGCTCGATGAGCACCGCGAGCCGGATCTCTCCTACATCGAGGTCACCTCGCATGAGCTGAAGAAGTATCTGCGTCCCGGCCAGATGTTCATCCTCGAGTCGAGCACCTGGCCCGGCACCACCGATGAGGTGATGCGGCCGATCCTCGAAGAGTCCGGCAAAAAGTGCAACGTCGATTTCTGGGTCGCCTTTTCGCCCGAGCGTGAGGATCCCAACAACCAGCACTTCACCATGCGCACCACCCCCAAGATCGTCGGCGCCGACGATCCCTATGCCCGCGAGTGTGCGATCAAGCTCTACGGCCATGTCACCACCCCGGTGCCGGTCAGCAGCACCCGTGCCGCCGAGTCGGCCAAGCTGCTCGAGAACATCTTCCGCAGTGTCAACATCGCCCTGGTCAACGAGATGAAGCAGATCCTCGAACGCATGGGCATCGACGTCTGGGAGGTGATCAAGGCGGCCTCGACCAAGCCCTTCGGCTTCATGCCCTTCTATCCCGGCCCGGGCCTCGGCGGCCACTGCATCCCGATCGATCCCTTCTATCTGACCTGGAAAGCGCGTGAATTCGACATGCCCACCCGCTTCATCGAACTCGCCGGCGAGATCAACACCAACATGCCCTACTACGTCTTTGAAAAGACCCTCGAGGCGATCAATGAGCAGGGCAAGAGTCTCAAAAATGCTAAAGTGCTGATCCTCGGCGCCGCCTACAAGAAGGACATCGATGACATGCGCGAGACCCCGGCCTTCAAGGTGATCGAGATCCTCCACGAGCGCGGCTGCTCGGTCGATTACCACGATCCCTTCGTGCCCAAGCTGCCGGCCACGCGCAAGTACCAGTACGAGATGAGCAGCGTGCCTCTGACCGCCGAAAATATTAAAAAGTACGATGTCGTCATCGTCATCACCGACCATACCGATGTCGATTACGAGCTGGTGCGCCAGCACGCCAGCCTGATCATCGACACCCGCAATGTCTACAAGCTCTACGGCAAGCTCGGCGACGGTAATATCGTCAAGGCGTAAGCGCCTTTGCTCTTGCAGGGAGTTCCAGCAACGGAACTCCCTTTTCTTTTTTTGCTGGGGCCCCTGGTTGCCGGATGGAGCAGAGCCATTATTCTCTTGCAAAATTATACTGTATATAGTATATTTACTGGACCGATCATGTCCAAAATCGAGAGGATCCTTGAGCGCTGGCAGCGCGGCCCGGTCGACGCAGACAAAAACGAAGTTCTGTCGGTACTGGATCGGTTCGGTTTTGAATATGAGTACAAACCGGGTTCGCACATTGTCGTGCACCATGAATCTCTCATGGGTAAACAGCCTTTCGGCACTTTCGGGGAGTTCACCTTGCCCGTTTCAGGCGGTCAGCGAATAAAAGGTCTGTATATCAAAAAGTACGTATTGACCGCCATTAAAATGGTGATCGAGGTAAAAGAGTGAGCAAGAAACTGGAGTATTACCTCAATTTGAACTATCCTGTCGAGGTTATGCGTATCCCCGCTGAACTGGGGGGAGGATACTGCGCTTATATCCGGCAATTGGGCAAGGCGGCATTCCTCGGTGATGGCGAGACGGTTGAGGAAGCGATGGCGGATCTGCAGGTTGTCAAGGAGTTTTTATTCGAAGAGTATCTCGAAAAGGGTATCGAAATCCCGGAGCCGGTGGAGGATGACAGAGCCTACAGCGGCCGATTTGTGCTGCGAATTCCGGCCAGGCTACATCAGGAATTGGCCGAGGCGGCCGAACGCAACCAGACGACGCTGAACCAATACTGCCTGATGCTGCTTTCCCAACGCTTGACACGGAATTCCTTGCAGAGTGAGGTGGATACACTGTGCCAGCGCATGCGGGAGATGACCCAGTCCATGCAATCCGCGCGCTTTGAAATCGAAGGTACGAGCTGGAACCGGGTAGCTGAACGGGAAAATGCCTATGACATCCAATGCGGCTGAAACCGCGGTCAAGGAAGTGAGTCCGGAATCATATCGCCGCTTCATCAAGGGCATCGATCTGCGCGGCATCCAGCTCACGGAGCTGTCGGCCAAACTCAATCGTGCTGAATACAAGGACGGTTTGAAGATTACGATTCAATCTGAGTCCGGTTATCAGCCGGATGAAAATGGTTTCCATATCTGGCACTCGCTGGAACTGGTTGGCAGAAATCCGGATCGCAAAACGGCGATAAAAATCTCTGCGACCTATCTGCTTGATTTTACCAGCCATCATGAGATAACACCCGAAATCTTTGCCCTTTATAAAGAGGCCAGCTTGCCAATGAATACCTGGCCATTCTTCCGTGAATTGATCCATGCGACGACATCGCGGATGAATATCCCACCCTTGACGATTCCCCTGATTAAACGCTGAATCCGGAAGAGTTCGATCATGAAAAAAGCCCTCATCACCGGCATCACCGGACAGGATGGCTCCTACCTCGCCGAACTGCTGCTCGAAAAAGGCTACGAGGTCCACGGCATCATCCGCCGCTCCAGCTCCTTCAATACCGGCCGCATTGACCACCTCTTCAACGACCGCGACCTCCACGACCGGCGCTTTTTCCTCTACCACGGCGACCTGACCGACTCGAGCAACCTCAACCGCCTGCTCGAAAAGATCCATCCCGACGAGATCTACAACCTCGCCGCCCAGAGCCATGTCAAGGTCTCCTTCGAGCTGCCCGAGTACACCGCCGAGACAGACGCCATGGGCACCCTGCGCTTCATCGACGCCATCAAGGAGACCGGCCT
>CAYTCI010000109.1:0-11018 GCA_964436305.1 uncultured Cytophagia bacterium
CGTAGCCGGTGCCGTCGAGGATGATGCCGATGCAGGGCTCCGCGATACGGTGTTCGGCGAGGAGGGCGGCGAGGTGGGCGTGGTGGTGTTGCACGGCGAGGTGCTGCATCCCCGGCTGTGCGAGCGCCCACTGGGTCGAGAGATAGTCGGGGTGCAGGTCATGGACAAGGATGCGCGGTTCGATCCGCAGCAGGCTCTGCAGGTGGCCGATCGTATCGCGAAAAAAATCCAGGGCTGCGGGGGTGTCGAGGTCGCCGATATGCTGGCTGAGAAAGACCTCGCTGCCGCGGCCGAGGGCAATGGTGTTCTTGAGTTCGCCGCCGACGGCGAGTATGGGCTCTGGCAGCGGGTGGCCGAGGAGGAGGGGCTCGGGCACATAGCCGCGGCTGCGGCGGACGATCACCGGCCGGCCGGCGACGACGCGCGCAACCGAGTCGTCGCAGCGCTGGAGGATCTCGCGGTCATGCAGCAGAAAGGCATCGGCGATGGGGCCCAGGCGCATCAGCGCTTCCGTGTTGCCGATGGCGATCGGCTCTTCGGCGAGATTCCCGCTGGTCATGATCAGCACCGGCAGGGGGCCGGCGAGCAGCCGATGGTGCAGCGGCGCGTAGGGCAGCATGAAGCCCTGATAGCGCTGGCCGGGCGCGACGGCCCAGGGGAGGGGGCTGAGGGGGGCGCCGGGATTCTGCTCGCGGAGTTCGGCGAGGCTTCGAGCCCGCAGGAGCACGACCGGCCGGGCGGGACTCTCCAGCAGCGCCTGCTCTTCGGGGCTGACAGAACACCACATGTGGATGGTAGCGAGGTCGCGGGCCATCAGGGCGAAGGGCTTGCGTCCCCGCCCCTTGCGCTGCCGCAGGGTCTCGATCGCCGCCGCGTTCTGCGCATCGACGCAGAGATGAAAGCCGCCGATGCCGCGCACGGCCAGGATCCGCCCCTGCTGCAACATCGCCCAGGCCGCGGCGATTGGATCCCGATCGTTGATCTCGGCCCCGCCGGCGTCGGTCAGCCACAGGCGCGGGCCGCAGGTGGGACAGGCGGTGGGCTGGGCGTGGAAGCGGCGGTCGCCGGGATCCTCGTATTCCGCACGGCACTCCGGACACATCGCGAAGGGCGCCATCGAGGTGCGGCTGCGGTCGTAGGGGAGGCTGCGGACGATGGTGTAGCGCGGCCCGCAGCGTGTGCAGTTGAGAAAGGGATAGTGATGGCGGCGGCCGGCGGGATCTTTCATCTCCGCCAGGCAGTCAGGACAGACCGCCAGATCGGGGGAGATAAAGGTCGCGGCGGCGCGGCCCGGGGCGCTGAACTGGATGACAAAATCGGTCTCGCCGCAGGCCGGGATCGGATCCGCCTGGTGGCGCACCACCCGGGCGTAAGGGGGATGCTCGCTCAGGAGACGGCTGATAAAGCCGTCAAGCACCGCCGCTGTACCCTCGGCCTCGATCAGCACCCCGCCGCTTTCATTGCGGACGAATCCGGCCACGCCGCATTCCCGGGCGAGCCGCAGGGTGAAGGGCCTGAAGCCCACCCCCTGGACGATGCCCTCAAGGCGGATGCAGCGGCGTTCGCACACGCTTTCGCCTCCCTCAGCCATGCGCCTGCCCTGTGCTTTCCTTGGCAGCCGTCATCAACTGCTCCAGCCAGGCGAACCATTGCGCCATCCCGGCGCCGTTGCGGCAGGAGAGGCGGAGGATGTTGATGTCGGGGTGGATCAGGCGGGCATGCGCTTCGGCCCGTTCGGGATCGAAATCGGAGGTGCCGAGGAGATCGGTCTTGGTGATCACCAGCAGGCCGGCGCGGCGGAACATCGCCGGATATTTGAGAGGTTTGTCGTCGCCCTCGGCGGTGCTCAGCAGCACCACTTTCAGGTCTTCACCGAGGTCGTAGCTGGAGGGGCAGACCAGATTGCCGACATTCTCGATGATGAGCAGGTCACAGCCCGTCAGATCCATCCCCTCGAGGGCCCGGGTGACCATGCGGGCGTCGAGATGACACGAGCCGCCGGTGACGATGGGCTGCACCAGCGGCCCGCCTGCGGCGGTCAGGCGCCGGGCGTCGTTGTCGGTCTGGACATCGCCGGCGATGAGGGCGATCCGCCGCCGCCCCGCCATGTGGGCGAGGGTTTTTTCAAGCAGGGTGGTCTTGCCCGAGCCTGGCGAACTGACCAGATTGATGGCGGGCAGTTGCAGCTCGGCACGCCGGGCGCGGATCGCTGCGGCCAGCCGGTCGTTTTCGGAAAGCACTTGCTCGCCAATCGGGATGATCTCGCTCATGGGGGCTCCGTCGTCTGAAGGGGCGCAACCCTTCCTGCATCTCCAGCACCTCGCAGCGCCTGTTGAAAAATACAAAGAGAATCCAAGGAAAGCAAGCGGGATTTAATCCGTACGGCGGTCGGGCCGGGGCACCCCGGCGCGAAAACCATTTGCAATTCGGCGAAAAATGGTGCAAATTGCTGCCAGGAAAACCCCATTTTGCCGAGGAGCTGCCATGACCGGATTCCGCCCTGTCCTGCTATTTCTCACGCTTTTGCTGGCCGCACCGGGCGGCGCCGTTGAGAAAAAAGCCGATCGCCGCTTTCCCTACCAGGATCCCGGCGTGCCGGTGGAGGCGCGCGTGCAGGACCTGCTCAAGCGCATGACCCGCGAGGAAAAGCTCTGGCAGCTCTTCATGTCCCCGGGTGATCCGGCCGAGGGCAAGGAGACCTTCCACCACGGGGTCTTTGGACTGCAATTCGCCACCCGCGCGCCGGGTGAGGGGGCGGCCCAGCAGCTGCTGGAATACGGCCAGACCGCCTCGGCTGCGGCGATGGCGGCGCAGATCAACGCGGCCCAGCGCTTTTTTGTCACCGAGACCCGTCTGGGGATCCCGATCATCCCCTTCGATGAAGCCCTGCACGGCCTGGTTCGCACCGGCGCCACCGCCTTCCCCCAGGCCATCGGACTGGCGGCCACCTGGGATCCGGAGCTGATGGGCCGTGTCGCAGGCGCCATCGCCCGCGAGACCCGCTCGCGCGGCATCCGGCAGGTGCTCTCGCCCGTGGTCAATGTCGCGACCGATGTGCGTTGGGGGCGGGTGGAGGAGAGCTATGGCGAAGATCCCCTGCTCACCGCGGTCATGGGCGCCGCCTTTGTGCGGCCCTTTGAGGAGGCTGGCGTCATCACCACCCCCAAACATTTCGTGGTCAATCATGGCGCCGGCGGGCGCGACAGCTATCCTGTTCATGACAACGAGCGCCTCCTCGAGGAGCTCTATTTCCCGCCTTTCCGCAGCTGCATCGAACAGGGCGGCGCCCGCTCGCTGATGATCGCCTACAACAGCCTCGACGGCCGGCCGTGCACCGCCCATGATCAGCTGCTCAACCGGACACTCAAGGAGCGCTGGGGGTTCCGCGGCTTTGTCATCTCCGACGCCGGCGCGGTCGGCGGCCTGGTCGATCTTCATGGCGTCGCCGCCGATTATGAGGCGGCGGTCAAGCTGGCCTTCGAGAACGGCCTCGACGTCCTCTTCCAGTCGACGGCCGGCCATTTTCCGCTCTTCTTCACCCGCGCGCTCCGCGGCAGCTACATCGACAGCCTGGTCATCGACCGCGCTGTCGCCCGGGTGCTGCGCGCCAAATTCGAGCTGGGACTGTTCGAATCGCCGTTCGTCGATCCGGCGGAGGCCGGGCGCCTCAACGGTTTGGCCGCCCATCGCGATCTGGCGCGCCAGGCGGCGCGCGAGAGCATCGTGCTCCTGAAGAACCGCGGCGCGCTGCTGCCCCTCTCGCGGGCCATCGGGCGCATCGCCGTCATCGGCCCGGATGCGGCAGAGGCGCGTCTCGGCGGCTACAGCGGTCCCGGCAACCGGCCGGTCTCGCTGCTGGCGGCGCTGCGCGCCCGCGCTGGCGGCCTGCTCACGCTGAACCATGCCCGGGGGTGCAGCCGCGAAGAGAACGAGGTGGTCGCCGTGCCGGAGCAGAATCTGCGGCTGGTCGGCCGTTATTGGGATAATCCCGACTTCGCCGGCGCACCGCGCTTTGAACGCTTTGACCCGCAGATCGATTTCAACTGGACCCTCTTTTCACCGCATGCCGCCCTCAGCCGCGAGTGGTTCAGCGTCAGCTGGCAGGGCGAGTTGATCGCCCCGGTCAGCGGGACCCTCCACCTCGGCCTCGAGGGCAATGACGGCTTCCGGCTCTATCTCAACGATTCGCTGGTCATCGACCAGCCGGGCAAGGGCTCCTGGCACCGACTGATGGTGCCGGTGAAGATGCGCAAGAACCTGCCCCTTCCCCTGCGGGTCGAGTTCTGCGAGCGCAGCGGTGGTGCGCGGATCCGGCTGTGCTGGGATTATGCGGTGGAGAAGGAGGAGGGGATCGCCGAGGCGGTCGCAGCCGCGCGGGCGAGCGATGTGGCCCTGGTTTGCGCCGGCATTGTCGAGGGCGAGGGGCACGATCGCGCCTCACTGGCCTTACCCGGCCGGCAGGAGGCGTTGATCGAGGCGGTCACTGCCACCGGCGTGCCCACCGTGGTGCTGCTGACCGGCGGCAGCGCCGTGACCATGCAGCGCTGGCTGGAGGGCGCGGCGGCCGTGCTCGCCCTCTGGTATCCCGGCGAAGCGGGTGGTGAAGCCGTCGCTGAGGTGCTCTTTGGGGATTACAATCCGGCCGGCCGCCTGCCCATCACCTTCCCGCTCGCCGAGGGCCAGCTGCCACTGGTCTACAACCACAAGCCCACCGGACGGCTCGACTCGTATCATGACCTCCCTGGCGAGCCCCTCTTCCCCTTCGGCTATGGTCTGAGCTACACCACTTTCGTTTACAGTGACCTGACCATCCGTCCTCGCGGCGATTCCCTCGCGGTCGCCTTTACCCTCCGCAATGCAGGCGGGCGCGCCGGCGAGGAGGTCGCGCAGCTCTATCTCGAATGGCAAGAGAGTCCGGTGGTGCAGCCGGTGCTGGCCCTCAAGGCCTTCAGGCGGGTTCTGCTGGCGGCCGGTGAGGCGCAACGGATCGAGTGGCGGCTGACCCCGGAACAGCTGACCCTCCTTGACGCCGGACTGCAGTCGGTCAGAGGCAGCCGCTTGCTGGTGCTGGTCGGCAGTTCCAGCCGGGACATCCGTTTGCGCGGCGGGACTTCGCTCGAGTAGATCCGGGCGGCACCCGATAAAAAGATTTCATTTCAGGATGGAATTTCTTACCTTGAGGAACATGACAGCCACCCCTCGTGACATCGTTTCCGCCTGCCTGAATTTCCAGTACCCCGCGCGCCTGCCGCGCGATCTTTGGCTGCTGCCCTGGGCGGAGCAGCGCTATCCGGCGGCTGTGGCCGAGATCAACCGGCGCTTTCCGTCCGATTTTGCCACAACCCGATATTTTTATCCCCCCTCCAGCCGCGCTCACGGCGACCCCTACCGCGCCGGCACCTGTATCGATGAATGGGGCTGCATCTTCACCAGCGTCCAGGACGGTCAGATCGGCGAGGCGCGCACCCCCCTGATAGCCAACCTCACCGATTGGCGCACGGTGCAGCCGCCCTGGGAGCAGCTGCCCGCCAGCCGGCAGGCCCAGGCGGCGGCGCGCGCGGTCATCCGCCGCTATTATGAGAGCACCGATCTCTATGTGCTTGCCAATATCTGTCCACGGCCCTGGGAGCGCTACCAGTTCATCCGCGGCAGCGAGAACGCCTACTACGACCTGGCCGATCCCGATGGCGGCCTGCGCGATCTCCTCGGCGTTATCCACGAATTCAATCTGGCCGAGCTCGAGTTCTGGGCGGCCAGTGAGGTCGACGGCATCCGGTTCATGGACGACTGGGGCAGCCAGGAGCGCCTGCTGATCCGTCCCGCCCTCTGGCGCGAGCTCTTCAAACCTCTCTATCGCGACTATTGCGAGATCATCCATGCGGGCGGCAAAAAGGTCTTTATGCACTCGGACGGGTTCATCGAGGAGATCCTCCCCGATCTGATTGAGATCGGCGTGGATGCCCTCAATTCCCAGCTCTTTGTCATGGACCTCGAACGGCTCGCGCAAACCGCCAGGGGGCGGATCACCTTCTGGGGCGAGATCGACCGCCAGCATGTGCTGACCGCTGAAGATCCGGAGTGCGGCCGGGCGGCCGTGCGCCGCGTTGCCGAAACGCTCTATGATCCGGCCGGCGGCCTCATCGCCCAGTTCGAATTCGGCCTGGGCACCCAACCTGCAATCGCTCTTGCCGTCTTTGAAGAGTGGCAGCGCTGGGATGAAACCCACCATAACCATCCATCCCTTCATTCTGCGAGGTAACCATGCAACACGACGTCCTGCCCCTGCTGCTCTGCTGCCTCCTGGCCCTTTGCGGGATCGCTGCCGGCCAGCAATTCGACTGGGAGAATCCCGCGGTATTCGGCATCAACAAGGAAGCCCCCCACGTCACCTATGTGCCCTTCAGCGATGCCGGCGCGGCCCTGCAGAACGACTGGCGCCATTCGCCCTGGGTGCAGCTGCTCAATGGCCCCTGGAAATTCCGCTGGGTGGCCAAACCCGATGACCGCCCGGCCGGCTTTTTCATGCCCGCCTTCGATGCCGGCGCCTGGAACGATATTCAGGTGCCCTCCAACTGGGAACTGCAGGGCTACGGCCAGCCGATCTACGTCAACATCCCCTATGAATGGACGCGCAACCCCGATCCGCCGCACATCCCGCACGACAACAATCCGGTCGGCTGCTACCGCCGCACCTTCACCCTGCCGGAGAACTGGGCGGGCCGCGAGGTCTTTATCCATCTCGGCGCGGTCAAAAGCGGCTTTTATATCTGGATCAACGGCCAGCTCGCCGGCTACAGCGAGGACGCCAAAACCCCGGCGGAATGGAACATCACCCGCTACCTCAAGCCGGGCGAAAACCTCGTCGCCCTCGAGGTCTATCGCTGGACCGACGGCTCTTATCTCGAATGCCAGGATTTCTGGCGGATCAGCGGCATCGAACGCGACGTCTTTCTCTTCGCCGCCTCCAAACTGCGCCTGCGCGATTTCTGGGCCAGGGCCGGCCTCGACGCCTCCTATACCGACGGCGTGCTCCGCATCGAGGCTGATCTCCTCAATCTGGACGTCAAGAAACGCAGCGACCCTTGTACCCTTGAGGCCCGGCTGGTGGACAGCGAGGGGGTGGAGGTCTGGTCCGGGGCGCAAACGGTGGAGATGAAGGGCAAGGGCTCGACCCAGCTGGTGCTTTCCCACCTCCTCCCGGGGGTGCGCAAATGGACGGCCGAGACGCCCAACCTCTACGGCCTGGTGCTGAGCCTTAAGGATGGCAAAGGCGCCGTGACCGAGACCGCCGGCTGCCGCATCGGTTTTCGTACCGTCGAGATCAAGGGGGGGCTGCTGCTGGTCAACGGGGTGGCCGTGCGCCTCAAGGGAGTCAACCGGCATGAGCACGACGAATATACCGCCCACGTCATCTCCGAGGCCGGAATGGTGCGCGACATCCAGCTGATGAAGCAGAACAACATCAATACCGTGCGCACCTGCCACTATCCCAACGATCCGCGCTGGTATGAGCTCTGCGATCAGTACGGCCTCTACGTCATCGATGAGGCCAACATCGAGTCGCACGGCATGGGCTACAATCCGGAACGCACCCTTGGCAACAATCCCGACTGGATCGCCATGCACGTCGATCGCGTCAACCGCATGGTTGAACGCGACAAGAACCATCCCTCGGTGATCTTTTGGTCGCTCGGCAACGAGGCCGGCAACGGAGTTTGTTTCACCGCCGCTTATCAGTGGGTCAAGTCACGCGATCTTTCCCGGCCGGTGCATTACGAGCGTGCGGAGCAAGGCAGCAACACCGACGTCGTTTGTCCGATGTACAGCCGGATCGAGAACCTGGCCGAGTATGCTGCCCAGCCGCAGAGCCGGCCGCTGATCCTCTGCGAATACGCCCACTCCATGGGCAACAGCACCGGCAATCTCCAGGACTACTGGGACGTCATCGAGGCCCATCCGCAGCTGCAGGGCGGTTGCATCTGGGACTGGGTCGACCAGGGCTTTGCCCGCACCACCGCCGACGGCCGCAAATACTGGGCCTTCGGCGGCGAATGGGGGCCCCCCTCGGATGCCAATTTCTGCTGCAACGGCCTGGTCTGTCCGGACCGCACCCCCCATCCGGCCCTGGAGGAGGTGAAGAAGGTCTATCAGTACATCAAGTTCAGGGCGGTGAACCTGGCCGACGGCGAGGTGGAGATCCGCAACGGCTACAATTTCATCTCCCTCGCCGGTTTTGAGCTGCTCTGGCGCCTGGAACTCGACGGCCGCCTGCTCGATCACGGTTCTCTCAGCGGCCTCGATCTGGCGCCCGGGCAGGCGCAGACGGTTAAAATCCCGCTGCCCATCCTCACCACGCTCCCCCGCGCCGGCTATTATCTGCGCCTCGAGGCGCGCACCCGTCAGGAGGCCCCCCTTATCCCGCAGGAATTCCTCCAGGCGGCCGAACAGTTCGCACTGCCCTATCCCCAGGTTGCTGCGGAACCGGCACCGGCCGCGGGCGCAGGATTGCAGCTGCAAGAGAGCCGCAGCGCACTGGATCTCCAGGGCGTCGGCTTCCGTATCCACTTCGACAAGAATACCGGCGAGCTCGCCTCCTGGCAGCATACCGGCCGGGAACTCATCCAGACGCCGCTGCGCCCCAATTTTTGGCGGGGACCCACCGACAACGACTTTGGCAACGGCATGGACAAGCGCTGCCTGCTCTGGCGCACGGCCAGCCAGGAGCGCAAACTCCTCTCGTTCACCACGACCGCCATCAAACAGGGCAAGGTCCGCAGGGCGGCGGTGAAAGTGGCGGTGCTCTTCGAGCTGCCGGCCGCCGGGCAGGAGAGCGTCACCTATACTGTCTTCGGCTGCGGCGATATCCAGGTGGAGAGCCACTTCACCGCAACCGCGGCAAACCTCCCCGAGATGCCGCGCTATGGCATGGCCCTGGCCATGCCGGAAGGCCATGAGCAAGTACGCTGGTTCGGCCGCGGACCGCAGGAGAATTACAGCGACCGCAAGAGCGCAGCCTTTATCGGACTCTATCAGCAGCAGGTGGAGGCGTTCGACTCGCCCTATGTCTCGCCCCAGGAGATGGGCTATCGCACCGATACCCGCTGGGTGGCGGTGACCGACAGCACAGGCGCGGGGCTGCTCTTCACCGGACCGCTGTGCTTCTCGGCGCTGCATTATACCAGTGAGGATTTGACGCAGAAGAGCCGCGGCAGCATCCATCCGACCGATCTGGTACGGCGGCCGGAGGTGTGGCTGAATATTGATCTGGCGCAGATGGGGGTGGGGGGCGACGATTCGTGGGGGGCCTGGCCGCACAAGCAGTATCTGTTGCAGGAGAAGGAATACAGCCATCGCTTCGTGATGCATCCGCTGGCTGCCGGGGAGGACCCGGCGGTGAGCGGCGGCCGGGTGCCGGTCCTCGCTGCCGGGCTGTAGGAGGTCCGGCCAATGCCGTCACGGCTGTGGCGGTGCTTGACCGGGAAAATCGTGCTCAAAGGCCGCGATCATCGCGGCCTTTTTTATGGGATCGGCCTGCTGGCTGATCTCCCAGCGGCGCGCCGCTACAGCCACCGGGCCGCGCGGCAGCAGGGCGACCGACTCGGCGATGATCTCGCGGGCGGCATAGGCCTGTCCGGTGCGAAAGAAAAAGGGCAGAAGGGCCGCCAGGATCTCCTCGTCGCCGGCGGCATTCTCGAAGGCCTGGCGGAGTTCATTGCGCACCCGCGTCGTGGTCGATGGCACGGGGTATTGGTGCAGCAGCAGATCCCAGAGCGCCGTCCGGGCAGCGATGTTTTGCGGCCAGACGGTCAGCTCCGCTTCCAGCTCGGTCTCCGCCTCGCGCAGGTTCTTGTGGAGGCGATAGCCCGCCACCTCGCCGCGCTGCAAGAGCAGGGCCTTCTCCAGATGGGCGCCGGGCACGGGGCGCCCGTCGGCGCTGTAGACCAGGCTCTCCCAATGGGCCCCCTGATGGTCATCGATCATTCCTGCGGCGAAGCGCAGCAGCAGCAGCCGGGCGTCGGGCTGCAGGAGCGTACGGGCCTGCCACAGCTTGCCCTTGCGGGTCATCGCCAGCGGCGTGGGCAGGGGGGCCTGACCGCCGCGCAGCTGGAGCAGCTCGGCGGTGACAGCGATGGGGTTTTTCAGCACCGCAGCGGCGGCGCCGGGATTGTACCAGAGTGTGAGTTCGGCGCCGGCGAGCGGCCGTTCCGGCTGCCACATCGCGACCTGGTCCGGCGGCATCTTCGGCGCACAGCCGGCCAGCAGGGCGGCAAGAATGAACCATGCGGGGTGTAGTTTCATGGACTCCTCATCGATGGGGACGCCTTAGTATAGCAATTTCATCCATGCAGGGCAATAAAAAAAGGGATGGACCACAAGGTCCATCCCTTTTTTGTTACTGGAAAGCAATTACTTGAGGAACATCATCTTGTGGCTCTTGACACCGAACTGGCCTTCGAGGCGGTAGATGTACATGCCGCTGGAGACCGGGCTGCCGTTGTCATCCATACCGTCCCACTTGATGGTGTGCTGGCCGGCGACCATGGTGCGGTCGACCAGCGTCTTCACTTTCTGACCCAGCATGTTGTAGACCGACAGTTTGACCTGCGAGGCCTTGGGCACGCTGAAATCGATCGTGGTGGTCGGATTGAACGGATTCGGGTAGTTCTGGCCCAGCTCGTAGCTCTGGACCAGGGCTTCAGGACGGCCGGCGACGCCGGTCACGGTCGCATTCGCGGCATAGTAGTAGACACCGGAGACGACGGGGTCCTTGAGGCCGTTGAGGAAGTTGTAGTACTCGCTGCCGGCGCTGTTGTCACCAAAGTAGACCATGTGGAGTTTACCCTGCACGACCTCCTTGTTGACGACGATATGGCGCTCGTCGAACTTGGGGGTGTTGCTCAGGTTCTTCGGTGCACTCCAGTGCTTGCCACCGTCGGCGGAGGTGGTCATGAAGATTTCACCGTAGCCGACGAAGCGTTTGGTGACCGAGTCGAGCTGGGCCCATTCGCCCCAGTTCT
>CAYTCI010000110.1:0-10211 GCA_964436305.1 uncultured Cytophagia bacterium
CGCCATGGGTCGCCCAGCGGGTATGCCCGATGCCGAGGGTGCTCTGCGGCGGCTCCTCCGGCAGGATGCGCTCGAGCTCGGCGATCTTGCCGGCGGCCTTTTCCATCCAGATTTCGCCCTCACGCCAGAGCGCAATGCCGGCACTGTCGTAGCCGCGGTATTCCAGCCGGTGCAAGCCGTTGAGAAGCAGCGGCAGCGCATTCTGCTGCCCGATATAGCCCACTATCCCACACATTAGCGGCCTCCTCTTCCCTACATCCCTGGATCAGCGGTGAAGCAGCACCCGCCGCCCTCCGCTGTTATGATTTAAGCGATTATTCCCATTCGATGGTGCTGGGGGGCTTGGAGCTGATGTCGTATACCACCCGGTTGACCCCCTTGACCTCATTGATGATCCGGCTGGATATCCGTGCCAGCAGCGGCCGCGGGATCTCGGCCCAGTCGGCGGTCATCCCGTCCATGCTGGTGACCGCGCGCAGGGCGACGACATTTTCATAGGTACGCTCATCACCCATCACCCCGACCGTCTGCACCGGCAGCAGCACCGCGAAGGCCTGCCAGATGCGGTCGTATTCACCGCCGCGGCGCAGCTCCTCCATGAAGATGCGATCGGCCGGCCGCAGGATCGCCAGCCGCTCCGGCGTGATCTCGCCAAGGATGCGCACCGCGAGGCCAGGACCGGGGAAGGGGTGACGGCCGAGGATGTACTCCGGTACGCCCAGCTCCCGTCCGACCTTGCGCACCTCGTCCTTGAAGAGCTCGCGCAGCGGCTCGATCAGCTTGAGCTGCATCTTGTCGGGCAGGCCGCCGACGTTGTGATGACTCTTGATGGTGGCCGAGGGCCCCTTGGTCGAGACGCTCTCGATGACGTCGGGATAGAGGGTCCCCTGCACCAGATAGCTCACCTGGCCGATCCGGCGGGCCTCCTCCTCAAAAACGGCGATGAACTCGCGGCCGATGATCTTGCGTTTTTGCTCGGGATCGGTCACCCCGGCCAGCCGGTCGAGGAACTGCTCGCTGGCGTCGGCCAGCCGAAAGTCAAAATCGGCGTGGCGATAAAAGCGGCAGACCTCCTCACCCTCGTTCTCGCGCAGCAGACCGGTGTCGACGAAGAGGCAGGTGAGCTGGCGGCCGATGGCGCGCCCGACCAGGGCCGCTGCGACGGTCGAGTCGACGCCTCCGGACAGGGCGCAAAGGACGCGCTGCTGGCCGACGCGCGCACGGATCTCCGCCACGGTGCTCTCGACAAAGGAGCTGGCGCTCCAGTCCCCGAGACAGCCGCAGATCCTGGTGACGAAATTGCCGAGCAGCTCCGAGCCGCGCGGAGTGTGTACCACCTCCGGATGGAACTGGATGCCGTAAAGGGCGCGGTGCTGGTGGCGGATCGCAGCGATCGGCGCATTGGCGGTATGGGCGATGACGGTGAACTCGGGCGGGATGCGGGTGAGATGGTCGCCATGACTCATCCAGACTGTCATCGCTTCACCCAGCCCGGCGAAGAGATTCTCGGGGGCATCGATCTGCAGCTCGGCGCGGCCATATTCGCGCTGGGGCGCGCGCATGACCTCGCCGCCGAACTGGCGGCCGATGACCTGCAGGCCGTAACAGATCCCGAGGATGGGCAGATCGAGCTCGAACAGGCCCGGGTCCGGCAGGGGCGCCTCCGTGTCATAGACCGAGGAGGGGCCGCCCGAGAGGATGATGCCCCGCGGCTGCAGCCGGCGCACCTCGTCCAGAGCGATGGAATAGGGCCTGATCTCGGAATAGACCCCCAGCTCGCGGATGCGGCGCGCGATCAGCTGGGTGTACTGCGAACCAAAATCGAGGATCAGGATCCGTTCAAGATGCTCCATGGGGCAAGTCCTTGTCGCTGATCAGAAAGGGATGGTCCACTCCCGCAGGGTCGCGAGGGCAGGGTAACAGGTCATGTCACAATGAATCGGGGTGATCGAAATCATGTTGTCGTTGATGGCCTGATCGTCCAGCTCGGGATCGGGCTCCTCTTCGCGCTTCTCGCCGGTCAGCCAGTAATAGTTGCGGTTATGCGGATCCTTGCGGATCTCGTACTCCTCGATCCAGTTGGCGGTACCCTGGCGGGTGATGCGCACGCCGCGGATTCCGGCGCGCGGTACGGCCGGGACGTTGACATTGAGAAAGACCCCCGGCGGCAGGGGATGGGCGAGCAGTTGATGTGCGATCACCCCCGCGAACTCGGCGGCGGCTGCAAAATCGGGGCTGGAGTAGGAGGCCAGGCTGATGGCGATCGCCGGAATCCCCGAGATGGCGCCCTCGGTGGCCGCTGAGACCGTCCCGGAGTAGATGGTGTTGATGCCGGTATTGGAACCCTGGTTGATCCCCGAGATGACGATGTCGGGCAGACGATTCTGGCGGCCGAGTTCCCAGATCGCCACCTTGACGCAGTCGGCCGGCGTGCCGCGCACGGCATAGCCGAAAAAGCTGCCGTTTTTGCGCAGCTCGCTGACGCGCAGGGGATCGCTGAGGGTGATGGCGTGTCCGACCGCACTCATCTCGGAGAGCGGGGCGTAGATGATGATCTCGCCGTGCTTGGCCATTTCGGCCGCCAGGGCCGCAAGGCCCGGGGCATTGATGCCATCGTCATTGCTGAGGAGAATTCGCACAGATTACTCGCTGATTTGGGGTTGTTTCGGACGGCGGCTGCCCCGGGCGCGTTTGGCGCCGAAGAAGCGCAGCAGCCGCTCCAGATGCTCCTTGAGATCGCGGCGGTGGAGGATGAGATCGACAAAACCATGCTCCTGGACAAATTCGGCGCGCTGAAAGCCCTCCGGCAGGTCCTGGCCGATCGTCTGCTTGATGACACGCGGGCCGGCAAAACCGATGAAGGCGCCGGGTTCGGCGATGATGACATCTCCGAGCATCGAGAAACTGGCGGTGGTGCCGCCGGCGGTGGGATCGGTCAGGATCGAGATGTAGGGGAGACCCGCATCGGAGAGCAGGGCCAGCTTGGCAGAGGTCTTGGCCATCTGCATCAGCGAGAGGATGCCCTCCTGCATGCGCGCGCCGCCGGAGGCGCTGAGGATGATCATCGGCCGCCGGGTGGCGATGGCCCGGTCGATGGCGCGGCTGATCTTTTCGCCCACCACCGAGCCCATGCTGCCGCCGATGAATCGGAAATCCATCAGCGCCAGGATCACCGGCATGCCCCCCAGGGTCGCCTCGCCGGTGCGGACGGCATCCTTCAAACCGGTTTTGGCCTGGGCATCGCGCAGCCGGTCGGCGTATTTCTTCGAGTCCTTGAAATGCAGCGGATCGGCCGGGGCGAGCTCGGTGTTGAACTCGACAAAGCTGCCCTCATCGGCCAGCAAGGCGGCGTACTGCTCGCTGTCCATGCGAAAATGAAAATCGCACTTGGTGCAGACCATGAAATTGCGATCCAGGTCCTTCTTGTAGAGGATTTCGCCGCACCGGTCGCACTTGATCCACAGACCATCGGGCAGCTCGCGCTTGGTCTGGGCTTCCAGTCCCGGGGTGACGCGTTTGAACCACTCCATATCAACTCCTTGTAATCAATATTCCAGCGGCGGATCCGGCGTCGCGAACAGGGGGGTGACCTGGATCAGGCAGCTCATCAGCACCGCGTCTTCGTGCTCGATCTCATAATAATTCTTGCGCAGCCCCACTTTGGTGAATCCCAGCTTCTCATACAGGCGGATGGCCGAGGCATTGCTGACCCGGACCTCAAGATGGGCCAGGGCATAGCCCATCTCCCGGCTGGCGCGCAGCAGGTGTAACAGCAATGCATAACCGATCCCGCGCCGCTGATATTCCGGCGTGACGCCGACATTGGCGATATGGATCTCATCCGCCACCACATAGGCGACCAGATAGGCGGCCAGACGCCCGCCTTCACGGGCCACCAGCGAGCAGGCATACTCCTGATCGAGGTCCTCGCGGAACATCTCCCCGGACCAGGCCGAGCGGAAGAGCTGCTGCTCGACCGGCACCACCTCCGGCAGATCCTGCGGGCGCATGATCTGCAGCTGCAGGACGAGCCCGGAGCCGGGAATCTCCAGCCGCGCGGGCGCCACGGCTTCAGCGAACATGGCCGTCCGGGGTCAGCACCGGCGCTTTCGGTTTGCCGGTGACGAACTCTTGCAGATAGAGCGGCTCGAGCAGATCGGGCGGGTCGCCCGCTCCCTGCTGCAGTCGCTGATATCCCAGCCGGGCGATGGTATGCGCGCCCAGCAGCGCCTGCCAGGCCGGCGCGGCATGATAGCCAGCGGGCAGCGGATGCTGCAGTCCCTGCCCGATCAGCAGGGCCTCGGGCGGCACCGCCGCGGCGATCTCCGGCCAGCGCACGATGCGCACCGGCGCCCGTTCCACATCGCCCTCCGCCGTGCGTTCATAAAGGCCGAGATAATATTCGTCGGCGCGCGAGCGCAGCAGCGGTGCGATCAGGCCGCGATTGAGCGGCGCCTGGGCCGCCAGGGCGGCCAGAGTCGGCACCGCCACCAGCGGGATCTCCTGCGCCATGGCGACTCCCTTGGCAAAGGCGAGACCGATGCGCAGCCCGGTGAAGGAGCCCGGTCCGATCGAGACGGCGATCGCATCGAGGTCAGCCAGCCGCCAGCCCGCATCCGCCAGCAGTCCCTCGACCGCCCGGGTCAGCAGCCGGCCGTGGGCGTTCTTCAGCACCGAGCGATACTCGATGACCAGTGTCTCCCCCTTGCTCAGCGCGGCGCCGCAGACGAGGGTGGCGGTTTCAATGGCCAGCAGGTTCATGATGATAGACCTCGATCAGCCGGACCTCGGCGGTGATGGGGATGGCCTGCGCGGCGGCCGCCTGGATTCGTCCGGCGGCCTCGATACCGTGCGAGAGATGGAGGCGGCTGTGGCCCGCCGGCAGCCAGGACTCGATCAACTCCGGCCACTCGATGAGGCAGACCCCCTCGCCATCCAGGTACTCCTCCAGACCGAGATCGTGCAGCTCGACCTCGGCATGCAGGCGGTAAAAGTCGAAATGATAGACCGGCAGCCGCCCCGGATATTCGTTGATCAGGGTGAAGGTAGGGCTGGTGACCGTCGCGGCCACTCCGAACCCTGCGCAGATCCCCTGGATCAGGGTGGTCTTGCCTGCGCCGAGGTTGCCGGTGAAGATCAGCACCGCGCCGGGCTGCAGCGCCGCGGCCAGGCGGTGGCCGAAGGCGCGCGTCTCCGCCGCATTCCGGCTGACCAGGCTCTCCACGAGCCGATAGCTCTCCTCCTGCACGCAGCCCGCTTCCTATCTGGGTTCCAGGGTGATCACCGGCAGGACCATCTCCTCCAGCGAGATGCCGCCGTGCTGGAAACTGTCGGCGTAATAGTTGAGATAATAGTGATAGTTGGTCGGATAGACGAAATAAAAGTCTTCCTTGGCGATCAGGTAATTGGTATTCACCCCGCGCACCGGCAGCTTGTAGGCGCGCGGATCGCGGATGACCATGGCGTTCTTGCTGTCGGCCTTGATGTTGCGTCCGTACTTGTAGCGCAGGCTGGTCGAGGTCTCGCGGTCGCCGATCACCTTGGCGCCGCGAAGGCCGCGGATGCTGCCGTGATCGGAGGTGATGACGATCGTACTGCCCGACTGGGCGAGCTGCTGCAGGGCGAGGAACATATGCGAGTGCTCGAACCAGCTCTTGGTCAGCGAGCGGAAGGCGGCCTCGTTGGGGATCATCTCCTTGATCAGCTCGGAAGAGCTGCGCGAATGGGCGAGGATGTCGACGAAATTGAGCACGATCGACGAAAGCGGCAGGTCGCCGAACTCCTGGATCTTGCGGGCGATCAGGCGGTGCTCCTGCATGTCGAGGACCTTGGCGTACTTGGGGCTCGGCTTGAGGTCGAGGCCGGCGCGGCGCAGCTGCTGCTCGAGCAGCTGGCTCTCGAAGCGATTGCAGCTGACGTCGTCGTTCTCGTCCCCCTGCGTCCACAGTTCGGGCATCAGCCGCTCGATCTCGCTCGGGAAGAGGCCGCTGAAGATGGCGTTGCGCGAATAAGGCGTCGCGGTGGGGAGGATGGAGAAATAAAAATCGCGCTGCACATTGAAAAATTCCCGCAGCAGGGGCTCCACCACCAGCCACTGGTCCAGGCGCAGGTTGTCGATGACCAGCAGCAGGGTGTGGCGGCCGGCGCGCACATGCGGCAGGACGAAATCCGGGACGATGTTGACCGAGAGGGGGGGCGCTTCCCTGGCCGTGATCCAGGAGAGATAGTTCTTCTCAATGAAGCGGCCGAACTCGGAGTTGCACTCGCGTTTCTGGTCATAGAGGATCTGCTTGAGGCCGAGATCGGGGTGCTGGTCGAGCTCGATGTCGTATTCGCACAGGCGGAGGTGGACGTCGATCCAGTCCCGCCAGGTCATGCCGCCCATCAGGCGGAGGGCGATCTGGTTGAACTCGGAGGTATAATCGCGCGAGATGCGCTCGCCGGCGATCTTGCGCCGCTCGAGGATCTTTTTGCAGACCAGCAGGATCTGGCTGGGATTGACCGGTTTGGTGAGATAGTCGTCGATCTTGCCGCCGATGGCCTGTTCCATCAGCGACTCCTCTTCGTTCTTGGTCACCATGATGACCGGCAGGCCGGGGCGGATGTTCTTGAATTCGGTCAGGGCGGAGAGGCCGTCCATGCCGTTGAGCATTTCGTCGAGCAGGACCAGGTCGAAGCTGGTCTGGCGCACGAGTTCGATAGCGTCCTCGGCATTGGTGACCGTGGTGACGGCATAGCCCTTTTCCTGCATGAAGAGTACATGCGGGCGGAGCAGGTCGATCTCGTCGTCGACCCACAGGATCAGTCCCTTGTCATCGGTCACAATGCCTCCTTCACCTTATTCATAACAAGAAAAGTAATCAATTTATAGCAGAGTGTCAATCCTTTTCTCTTTTGCGATCCTGCCGCTGCCGCCTGCCGCCCTCTGGCGCTCTCAACTGGTGCCGCATGCCCCCCTCTGGCGCCGACCCAACCCCCGCTGGCGCCGACCCAACCCCCACTGGCGCCGACCTGCCCCCCTCTGGCGCCGACCCAACTCCCGCTGGCGCCGACCCGGCAGCTCCCGCTCTCGTGCCAACAACTCTCGCGGCGACCCAATCCCCACTGGCGCCGACCTGCCCCCCTCTGGTGCCGACCCGACCCCCGCTGGCGCCGACCCGACCCCCGCTGGCGCCGACCCGATGCTGCATTCAAGGAAAAAAACGGAGGATCCCGCGGTTTTTTAACTTGCGATACAAAAAAGAAAGCATTAATTTATATGCTATAAAAATTGGTGCCCGGGGATCCGCTTTTGCGGCCCCCTCAGCCTGTCTCCCAATCAAAGGAATCTGCGATTTGCTGCACCAGCTCATTCATAAAGGGGTGATCGTCCCCGATCCCCCGGCCTGTCAGCACTTGACCATCCATTTTCGCGGCATCGACCACCGGTTGACGCCCAAACAGGAAGAGATGGCCCTGGCCTGGGTCAAAAAGATCGGCACCGAATACGTCGAGGATGCGGTCTTCGCTCGCAATTTCTTCGGCGATTTCAGCAAGGCGTTGGGGATCGAACCGCCCTTAAAGTCCGGTGAAGTTGATTTCCAGGAGGTCATCACCGTCGTCGCGCGCGAGCGCATGGCGCGGGAATCGATGACCAAGGAGGAGCGCAAGGAACTGGCCGCCCGGCGCAAGGCCGTCCGCGAGGAGCTCAAGGAGATCTATGGCCATGCCCAGGCCGACGGCGAGCGCATCGAACTCGCCGGCTACCTCGTCGAGCCGAGCGGTATCTTTATGGGACGCGGCAAGCACCCCCTGCGCGGCCGCTGGAAGGAGGGAGCCGGCAAAGGGGACATCACCCTCAACCTCAGTCCCGATGCGCCGGTGCCGGAGGGCGACTGGGCCGAGATCGTCTGGCAGCCCGAGAGCCTGTGGGTGGCGCGCTGGCCGGACAAGCTCACCGGCAAGATCAAGTATATCTGGCTGCATGACAGCGCGCCGATCAAACAGGCGCGCGAGGAGCAAAAGTTCAGCAAGGCGATCGAGCTCGAGGAGCAGATCGCAACCGTACGCGACCACATCCAGTGGGGGCTCGATTCGGAGAGCCCACGCCGCCGCCGGATCGCCACCGCCTGCTTCCTGATCGACGCCCTCTGCCTCCGCGTCGGCGACGAAAAGGACCCGGATGAGGCCGATACCGTCGGCGCTACCACCCTGCGCCCCGAGCATGTCAAACTGCTGCCCGATGGCGTGGCCGAGTTTCGCTTTCTTGGCAAGGACTCGGTGCTGTGGAATAAAAAGATCGTCCTGCCGGAGAACGTCCGCCGCAACCTCGAGGAGCTCGAGCGCGAAGCGCGCCCGACCGCCGGCAGC
This sequence comes from uncultured Cytophagia bacterium, assembly GCA_964436305.1. Classification (GTDB taxonomy): domain Bacteria; phylum Zhuqueibacterota; class Zhuqueibacteria; order Residuimicrobiales; family Residuimicrobiaceae; genus JAKPUX01. The sequence goes on from CAYTCI010000110.1 coordinate 8,350, forward strand.
GGCAAGATCAAGAACGCCGCCTACAGCAAACCCCAGCTCTTCCCGGACATCTCCAGCCGCAACGTCAACGCCTTCCTCTCCGAGGTCCTGCCGGGCCTGACCGCCAAGGTCTTCCGTACCCATCATGCCTCTGCGGTGGTACGCGAGAGCCTGGCCCAGTCCGGGGTGGTCAGTGAGGATCCCGAGCACCTCAAATGGGAGGCGGTGGTCAACGCCAACCTCGAGGCGGCGATGCTCTGCAACCACATCAAGAAGGCCCCGGCCAACTGGGCGCAGCGCAAGGAGACCTTCAAGCAGCGCGAGGCGGCCTTGCAGCGCGAGCTGACCGCCCTCGTGGAGGTGATCAAAAAAGAGGCCGGCGAGGTGGCGCAGCTCCGCCAGCAGCTCAAGACGCGCAAGGCCGCGACCGAAAAGGCCGAGCAGCGCGCGCGCGTCACCGCGGCCTTTCAGCGCAAGATCGACGCCCAGCAGCGCAAGATCGGCCAGCTGAAGGAGCGCGAGGAGAAAAAGCGCGTCGCCCTGGGCAAGCTCAAGACCCAGATCGCCATCGCTGCCAAAGGCCGCACCTGGAACCTCGGCACCAGCCAAAAGTCCTACATCGATCCCCGCACCTTTCACAACTGGGGGCTTGAGGTGGAGTATGATGTGCTGAAAAAGTACTATTCGAAGAATCTGCAGCGCAAATTCGAGTGGGTGCGCGCCGGCGAAGAGCCGGAAGAGGACGAATGAACAAGGGCGTGCTCTACGCTCTTATCGCCTATGTGATGTGGGGACTCTTCCCCGTCTACTGGAAGGTACTGGGCCGGGTGCCCGCCCTCGAGATCCTCAGCCACCGCATGGCCTGGTCGCTGGTTTTTGTCGTTTTGCTGCTGTTCTGGAAGAAGAGCCGGCTGCTCACCACGCTGCGCCGCAACCCCCGTTCCGCCGCCATCTTTTTGGCCACGGCCGCGATCCTCTCGGTCAACTGGGGGCTCTACATCTGGGCGGTGCAGACCAACCGGGTTGTCGATGCCAGTCTCGGCTACTTCATCAATCCCCTGGTCAGTGTTGTCCTTGGGGTCTTTTTTCTCGGCGAGCGGCTGCGCCCGGCGCACTGGATGCCCGTTGGATTGGCTGCCGCCGGCGTAGCCTGGCTGGCGCTGCTGAACGGCGGACTCCCCTGGATCGCCCTGGTGCTCGCCCTGACCTTCGCCACCTATGGCCTGCTGCGCAAGATCGCGCCGTTGAACAGTCTGGAAGGGCTGGCGGTCGAGACCGCACTGCTGCTGCCCTTCGCCCTCGGGTATATCCTTTTTCTGCAGAACACTGGTGCGGGTTCATTTATCCACGGCGGCTTTTGGACAACCCTCTTGCTGATCCTGGCCGGACCGGTCACGGCGCTGCCGCTGCTCTTCTTCGCCGCGGGGGCGCGGCGCATCCCCTACAGTCAGATGGCTTTCATTCAGTATCTCTCGCCGACGCTGCAGTTTCTCCTGGGGGCTTTTTTGTATCATGAACCGCTCTCGGCGGTGCGGCTGACCGGCTTCGGGCTGGTCTGGCTGGCGACCGGGCTCTACATCGCCGTCGAGTGCCGTCGTGTCCGCGCCCGGCCGGCCCCTTCTGCCGCCTGATTCCGCCCCGGCCTCGCAAGCACCCTCTCGCGCCGACCCCAGCTCTTGCCCCGCTTATGAGGTAAAAGAAGGCTTCGATTCTGCACAAAACTCCTGGTCCGGCTCGCCCCCTCTCGTGCCGACCGTTATGTAATAAAGCAAGCTTTTTTTGGTATTTTTTACAAACAGGATGTAGATCTCCCCTCGCTTTTAAAAAATGGTTCTATCCAACATTGTGTGGGTAAGTTGAACTGAATTTGCTATATTCCTCTC
>CAYTCI010000111.1:0-10065 GCA_964436305.1 uncultured Cytophagia bacterium
CGGGGCCGTGACGTCGAAACCGGAGGAGGTCAGATCGCTGTTGACGCTGCGGATGACCGCATCCAGGGTTTTAAGGGTGTCCATTTTGTCGAGGTTGACGATCACCCGTGCTGCATCCTTGCCTTCGATGGAATAGGGATTGAACTTGTAGAGCCCGTCGGCGGAGGAGTAAAATCCGACCTTCGGCCCGTCCTGCTGCAGTTGCCAGCCCTGGGGATGGCTGAACGAAATGCGCAGGAAGGGTTCCTGGAACTTTTCAAATGCGGAAACGGTCGTCACTTCCTGTTTTTTGCCGCAGCCGATGAGCAGCAGAAGGCCGAGAACCAGCGCCATACTTTTCTTCATGAGAGTCCCTTTCTGATTGGGTTAAGGGGCTGAACAAGTGATTTCGTCAGTTATAAAGTTGGAGAATATCCAGACCTTTCTTGGCATCCGCATTTTTGGGATCGAGGCGCAGCACCTTTTCGTACTGGGCCTTGGCCTCGTCACGGCGGTCAAGGGCGTGCAAGACCTGGGCGCGCCAGAGGTTCAGCTCGATATCGTTGGGCTTGAATTCGATGGCTTTGGTGACCGCGTTGATCGCCTGGGCGTTGTTTTTTTCGACCAGGTAGGAAAAGGTGATAAAGCTGTAGGCTTCGCCCAGTTCGTTCTTGTAATTATTTTTCAGGGTGTCGGCAAGCTGGGCCATGGTCTCATAGGCTTGACGCGCCGCCTTGAGGGAGTCGGCGCCGCGGAGCGCGCGGCCAAGGTAGAGATAGCCGGAGATATAGCTCGGACGCAGGGCGATGGCGGTGCGCAAGGCCTTGGTCGCCGGCTGGTAATCTTCCAGCGCCATCTTGCAGAGGGCGAAATTGATATAGCCATTGGGATAGGTCGAATCCGCCTTGATCCGGTTCTGGAACATCGTCGCGGCCTTTTCCCACTGCTTGGTGCGCATGTAGGAGGCGCCCATATCATTGAAGAGGTCGTCCTGTTCGGGATTTTTGGCCAGCGATTTTTCCATGTAGACCAGCGCCAGGCTGTCGTTTTTCAGGGCATAATAGCTTTTGCCAAAGCGTTTGGCGTCCTCGAAGCTGAGGGTATCGACGGCGGCCAGCCTGGTGTAGGAATCGACGGCCGGCTGGTATTGCTTGAGCATGTAATTAGCCTTGGCGGCGAGGCGCAGGGCGAGGGGATCATTGGGATTGCTTTTGAGCAGATGCTCGGCGGCGCTCAAGGCCGATTCAAACTGCCGGCTTTTATCCAGAGCCTCGCTGTACATCGTCCAGGTGGCCTGGTCCTCGGGGTGGCGCACCACGTATTTTTCCAGGTAGGTTGTGGCATTTTTATATTGTTTGGAGAGCATGTAGATGCGGCTCACCTCGAGGGCGGCCTTGTCATTCTCCGGCTGATGGACCAGGACGCTGCGGTACATTTGGGCGGCTTCATTGTAGCGGCGGTCCTTGAGGTAGAGATCGGCCATCTTGGCGCGCAATTCGACCTGGACAGAATCATGTTTGATCGACTCCTCGAACTGCATCAGGGCCACCGGTTCGGCGCCGAGCTTGAGATAGGCTTCTCCCAGCCCGCGGTAGACCTGCGCATTGTTGGGCAGCTGCTGTTTGGCCTGTGAGAAGGCCACTTCGGCCTGGTTGGTCGAATCCGCCGCCAGGTGGAGCCAGCCGAGCTGAATGAGAAGTTCCGCATTGTTTTTGGTCGGCTTCATCGCCTTGCGCAGGGAGGCATAGGCATCTGCATTGTGGTTTTGCGCCATCTGTGCCTGAACCAGGATCTGCCAGGTAGCCGGATTCTTGTCATCCACCATCAGGGCGTTTTTAGCAGTCGCTTCGGCAAGAACGGCCTTGCCGCCCTGCATCTGGGCCTTGGCCAGAGCGTTCAGGGCCGCAGTGTTGCGTGGATTCAGATCGATGGCTTTCTGGAAGAGGGCGGCGGCCTCATCGAATTTGCCCTGGTTGAGGAGCGCAAGGCCTTCGGCAACCTTATCCTGGCCGGCTGCAGGGAGGACCAGGAGCACCAGCACCAGGCAGAGCAATGCAGAAAATCGTTTCATGAGTTCAATACTCCTATCTAATCTGAACGAGACGGATGGGCATAGTGGTTGGGACCAGACCGGAATTCAGGATAATCTTTTGTCCCGGGGCGCTGGCGATAAAGGAGCAAAATCCGGCCGCGAGCTGCGATTTGCGATTGAAATAGACATAGAGCGGATAATAGAGCGGGTACTTTTTCAGATAGACGTTGGCCTGGTGCATCTTGAGGTGCACCGGGGCGCCGGTCGAGTCGGTCCCGGTGAAAGCCAGGGCGCGCACCATGCCGTCGGGCTCTTCCGTGAGAGCCTTCAGGGAATCCTCCTTGACACAGGCGAGTGAGGCGATCCCCAGCGCCTGGGAATGCCTGGCCACATACTCGACAACCTCGGATTGGGCGGCGGTCATGACGGCCGGAACAAAGTCCTCGCTGCGCCGCAGGAAATGGTACTTGAGCAGCTCATAGGCACCGGAATTTTTGCCGGGGGTGACCAGCTGAATCGGGCCCGTCAAGCCGCTTCCCGGCAGTTGTTGCCAGGAGGTCAGACGTTGATCGATGATGGCGTGCAGGTCGGCCATGGAGAGGGCTTGCAGGTCATTAACGCGGTTGACCAGCAGGGCCAGGGCATCGAGGGCCACCTGGATCGAATCGATCTCGAGTTCATCCTTGTTGATGATGCGGAGTTCTTCCGCATTCAGGGCCCGGTCGGTGAGGACCAGCCGGACGCTGTCATTGATCAGATGGACCAGACATTCGCGGGTGGAGGCGCTGTAGAGCGCAATGTACGCCTTGTTGTAGAGGCTGCAAAAGAGATCCGCCTCTTTGGCCGCCAGTGCTGCGTGGGAATCCGAGACGTAGACACCGAGACGGCCGCTGGTCGGGCTCTCCTTGGGCCGGGTGTCCACCTTGCATGAACTCCAGGCCAGCGCGCCCAGCAGGCTGACGAGCAACAGGTTACTCTTCATCGACATGGGTGTGCCTCCTGTACTTTGAGGGTTTGGGTTTCCAGAAGGTGACCAGGAAACGATAGATGCTCATCAGGATCAGCACCACACCGAAGGTATAGCGTACCTGCGGCAGGACCTGGAAGTGTAGCAGTCCGGTGACGATCGCCACGCCGGCACAGAACGTAATGCCGGCGATGGCGAATGCGAACACTTTTCCGGGTTCGAGAGACATCGTCACACGGGGATTAATTGAGCTTGAAGTTGAACGACAGGGAGATCCAGACCGAAACCGGGCCGGTTTTCATCATCGCCGGGGTAAAGATCCACTGCTTGGCGGCGTCGATGGCCGGCTGGTTAAAGATCTCCGAAGCGCTCTTGAGGATGACCACATCCTTGACCTTGCCCTCTTTGTCGACCCACAGCTTCACCCAGACCGTGCCTTCGAGGCCGGCCTTGCGCGCCAGCTCCGGATAGACCGGTTCGATGCGTTTGATGACCTGGGGTTCCTTTTCAAAGGGGACGAAGTCGGGAGGCGGCGCCTCCTCTTCATCGATGTTTTCGACGTTGACGTCCTGCTCGATCACCTGACCGCCGCCGGTGCCGGCGCCTTCACCCACGGGGCCGGTCACCGAGCTCATTTCCGTCTGGGAAGCGAAGGACTGCTCAGGGCTCACTTCCGCGTCCGGAACCGGCACGGGGATACCGACACTGGGTTTGGCCATCGGCGCCGCTGCGGAGACCGAGGGGGCGACAGCGGCACTGGCGCCCTGGATCGAGGGCGGCGGACCGAGCTCGCTGTATTTGAGGATGCGCACGGTGCGGACCGGGGCCTCCTCCTTGCCCAGCAGGGTCGCGGCCCAATAGATGCCCAGACCGAAAAACTCGATCACGGAAGCGATGATCAGGCCGTAGACCATGTACTTTTGCTTGACTTCCTTGAGCTCGGTGGCTCCATAGGGGAGTCTTGCTTTTTCCGCAAGTTCTGTCATGATACTCTCCTCCTCCAGGAAGTTAGATCGCCTTGGCGATGAGTTGGCTGTCAATCTCCTTGAACGGCGCAATCGAGAACCGGGTGATGTTGGCCAGGTTCAGCTCGTCCATGATATTGACCATCAATTCGTAGGTCCCTTGGCGTTCCACCTTGATGAGGACGACCAGCTTGGGATTGCTCTTGCTGCGGTCGACCATCAGGGGACGTAATTCTTTGAATTCAATCCGTTGCGGTGTCTCCATTCCCATATTGACGTAAATGGAGCCATCGGCGGTCGCGCGAATGGTCAGCAGACTGGTTTCGGCAACCTCCACCTTGACATCGGAGTCAGGCGGCAGGTTGATCTCCATCGTCTGCGGCGTATTGAAGACCGTGGTGAGCATGAAGAAGGTGATCAGAAGCATCATGATGTCCACCATCGGGGTCATATCAATACCCACCCCTACGCGTTTTTTATGTTTTTTGCCACCCTTGCCTTTCGGTTCCTTGGGGGCAACAACATCAGCTCCTGCCATACTTTAACTCCATCAGATTTTTTCGAGTTCCGTTACAAGGTTGAACCGGGTGATTTTGACCTTCTGCAGGATGTTCATCACATCCTCGATCGGACCAAATGGCGTCTCCTTGTCAGCCTTGATCACGGTGCGCAATTTGGGATTGGCAATGCGGGCCTGGATCAGCAAATCGGCCAGCTGCTGCTTGTCCTGAAGCTGAATACCCGAGCGCAGGGCATTCTCTTCACCGAAGAGCCGGCCGCGAAGTCGCTGGGAATCCAGCCCGAGAAAAAAGCGGTCGTCTTTGGTCACCGTGATGGTCATCACATCCGACTCGGGCAACTTGAACTGCGAATGCGACGAGGGGAGGATGACATCGGCCTCTGCAGGTGGTTTGAAGCGTGTCGTCAACATGAAGAAAGTCAACAACAGCATCATAATGTCCACCATGGGCGTCATGTCGATCCGGATATTGCTACGCCCTTTCTTATGCTGCATGGCTGTTTACCTCGTCAGTTATTTGTTGCTTTCTTTTTCGGCCAGGGTGGTGACCATCGAGTAGGTGGATTCATCGATCATGTAGGTAAAGTTGTCGATGCGGGTGCTGAAGTAGTTGAACGACACGATACCCAGGATGGCCGTGATCAGACCACCAGCGGTGTTGATAAGGGCTTCGGAGATACCCAGCGACAGGGCGATGGCATCGGGGGCACCCGACTTGGCCAGGGCCTTGAAGGACTTGATCATACCAAGGGTGGTGCCGAGCAGACCGACGAGCACACCGATCGAGGCCAGGGTCGAAATACCCACCAGGTTTCTCTCCAGCAGCGGAACTTCCAGCATCATCGATTCCTCGACGGCATGCTGCATCTCTTCCATGGTCTCCTTGGCGGAGAGGTGGGCGCCGGAGGCCTTCAGCAGTTTGTACTTTTCCAGACCGGCACGGAGGACGCTGGCCGGGGTGCCACGCTGTTTGTCACAAGCGGCGATGGCGGCATCGATGTTGCCGGCCTTGATCTCCTGCTGCAGCTTGCGGTAGAAGGCGGGAAGAGAACCCTTGCCTTTGGCTTTACCCAGGGCCAGCAGACGTTCGACGATGAAGGTGAGCAGCATCAGGATCATCATGATCAGGATGGGGACGAGAATACCACCTTGTTTGATGTAGTCCGGCAAAAACTGGAAGACGATGAGGCCGACGATGAACGCCACGACCATGACGATGGTGATGAAGAGACCTTGTTTCATGGTGCTTTCTCCTTTGATGTGAAGGGGATAGTGGATTAGTGGTTGATGGATTCCATGGTTTGGAAACTGGCAATGGCTTCGTCCCGGCTCTCTTCGACCTCGAAGACGCTGATGAGTTTGGTGATCACAAAGAGATTCTGGATCCCCTTGCCCATCTCGCAGAGCTTGATCTGGCCGCCGCCGCGGGTGTACATGGTATGCAGTCCCACCAGGGTGCCGATACCAAGGCTGTTGCAATAGGTGACACCGCTCAAGTCGATGATCAGCTTGCGATTGCCCTGCTCGAAGAGGTCGGCGACACCGGATTTCAGTTCGTCGCTCTCCTCGCCCCCCACCAGAGCGCCTCGCGGGCTGACAATGGCGATATCCAGGTTATTCATGGTCATGACTTTGACGGCCAAAGCGGATCCCTCCTCACACGGACGTTCACCCGTTGCACTTCCTGCCGCCGCTATTATATCAACTTTTATGCCAAAATGCAAAAGATTGTTTCTTGTTAAAAAACAAGGCTCTCTCCCTGGGCCGGCCGGCAGCGCCGGCATGACCCATTGCAAATTGCAACCAACCTGCCGCAGAACGGGCCGGAATGGCGGGAAAAGACATTATTATCAAAGAGATTAGGGCGCCCTTGAATTCTGCAAGACCGCCTAGAGCCGGTACTTCTTGCGTTTGCGCCAGAGCGTAGCCGGATCGATGCCAAGGATGCGCGCCGCTTCATCGTAATCCTGGGCATGCTCCAGGACCTGGATGATGTGGCGTTTCTCCACCTCCTCGAGCGAGAGGGCATAGACCGGTGTGTGGTCCGCGTGCTGCACCTCCTCCGGCAGGTGGGAGAGCTCGATCGTGCCGCCGCCGGCCAGCAGCACCGCCCGTTCCATGACGTTTTCCAGCTCGCGGACATTGCCGAACCAGCGGTAGAGGCGCAGCGCCTTCATCGCCTCGATCGTGATCTCGGCCGCGGGTTCCTTGCCGAATTTGCGGATGAAGTGGTGGACCAGCAGGGGGATGTCCTCGGGCCGCTGGCGCAAGGCAGTCGCCTTGAGGCGCACGGCATTGAGACGGTAAAAGAGATCGTCGCGGAAGCTGCCCTCGCGCAGGGCCTCGTCGAGGTCGCGGTTGGTGGCGGCGATGATGCGGACATCGACCTTGCGGGTCACACTCTCGCCGACCCGTTCAAACTCCTTGCTCTGGATGACGCGCAGCAGTTTGGCCTGGATCGCCGGCGAGATCTCGGCCACCTCGTCGAGGAAGATGGTGCCGCCGTCGGCGAGCTCGAAGCGGCCCTGGCGGTCGCGGGTGGCGCCGGTGAAGGCGCCCTTGATATGGCCAAAGAGTTCGCTCTCGAGCAGTTCCTCGGGCAGGGCGGCACAATTGATCTTGACAAAGGGCTTGTCGGCGCGAGCGCTGCGGTTGTGGATGAAATGAGCGATCAGTTCCTTGCCGGTGCCGCTTTCGCCCTCGATCAGGACGCTCATGGTGCTGTCGGCAAGGCGGCCGGCCAGCTCGAGCAGGGCGAGCATCTCGGCATTGCGGGTGATGAACTCGCCGGTCGCCGGCACCTGGACCATCTGCTCGCGCAGGGTGCGCACCTCGCTGGCCAGCTGGTGGTGTTCCCACGCCTTCTGGGCGAAGATCTGCAGTTCCTTGAGGTCGAAAGGTTTTTGCAGGTAGTGATAGGCCCCTTTCTTGACGGCCTCGACCGCACTGTCGATGGTGCCGTGCGCGGTGATGATCACCACCGTCAGATTCGGGCTGAGGCGGCGGAGGCGCTCGAGCATCTCCATTCCGTCGATGGGCTGCATCCGCAAATCGACGAAGGCCAGATCGAACTGCTCCCGGGCGGCGATCTCGAGGGCGTCCTGCGGCCGGGAGGTAAGGGTGACGGTAAAGCCGATCGACTCGAGGCTGATGCCGATGGTCTTGAGGATATGCAGCTCATCATCGATGACCAGCACGCGCGCAGCGGGGTGGCTGTTCATGGATTCCTCCGCAGCGGAAGGGTGAAGTAAAAGGCGCTGCCCTGCCCCGGAGCGCTCTCCACCCAGATGCGCCCGCCGTGGGCATCGACGACCTGCCGGGCGATCGCCAGGCCGAGGCCGACGCTGCCGGGCGTGGTTTCGCTCTCCTTTTTGACCTGGACGAACTTGTCGAAGATGGTCGTCTGGGCCTCGACGGGGATGCCGGAGCCGGTATCGGTCACCGAGATCAGCAATTCCTCGGCGCCGGCGGTGGCGCGGATCTCGACCCGGCCGCCCTGCGGGGTGTGGCGCAGTGCGTTATTGAGCAGGTTGGTGATCACATAGCTGAGCTGCTGCGGATCGCCGAACAAAGGCGGCAATTCCTCGAGGCTGCAGATCAGGGTGATGCCCTTCTCCTCGAAGGGCAGCTGCAGCGGCCCGAGGGTTTCGTTGACCATTTTGGCGAAATCCATCGGCACCATCTGCATCTGGTAATGGCCGGTCTCGAGGCGGGAGAGGTCGAGCAGTTCGCGTATCAGTTTGGTCAAGCGGCTGCAGTCGAGTTTGGCGTTGGTCAGCAGTTCGCGTTGGCGCTGGCTGACCGGGCCGAGCAGCTCCTGGTTGAGGATGTCGATGGTCATGTTGATCGAGGTCAGGGGGGTGCGGAATTCGTGCGAGACGGTGGCGATGAACTCGGTCTTGAGGCGTTCGAGGTCCTTGAAGCGGGTGACGTCCTCAAAGAGGGTTACGATGCCCTGGTTGCGCCCGAGTTCGTCGACGATGATGGTCTGGCGCGGGCGGTAGTAGGTGGCGCCGTTGCCATTCTCCATCTTGAGAAGAAAGTCGCTGTGGGCGGTTTCGCGCAGCTGGAGCTCGTTGCTCTGCAGCAGACGGCGGAGTTTTCTGTTCTTGACGACCTCGGCGACCGGTCGGCCGGCGAGGTCGCCGGGGGGGATGCCGAGCATGGCGGCGGCAGCCAGGTTGATCAGCACGAGGGTGTGATCGGCGTCGGTGACGATGAGGGGTTCGGCGATGCTGGCGACGATGGTTTCGGACTTGACCTTTTCAGCGATGAGCTGATGGATATTCATCTCTTCGTAGATGCGCAGGCGTTCGGTCATCTTGTTGAATTCGCTCGAGAGCTCGGCGAATTCGTCGTTGCTGGTGATATCGATCTTTTGGTTGAGCTGGCCGCGGCTGATCAGGCGGATGGTGCGGGCCAGCGCGGCGGCGGGTTTGATGACGTTGCGCGAGACCTGGGCATTGGACCAGAAGGCGAAAAAGAGGGCCAGCGCGGCGGAGGTGCAGACCAGGAGGATGCTGTGGTTCATGGCTTCACGGGTCATCTCGACGGTCCGGGTGGAGAGGGACTGGTTGAGTTCGATGACGCGCAGGCACTGGCTGCGCAGCCGCTGTTCGATCGGCACGACGCTGTCCATGTGAAAGGGGCGGGCGAGCGGGCTGTTATCGCGGCAGAGGCGGTAAAAGGCCTCCGAGTTGGTGAGGTAGACGCGATAGACGTACATGATGCTGTCGAGGATGGCGGCATCCGGTACCGGGAGGCTGGCATCGAGGGCACGCTGGTACCAGTTGAGGAAGCGGTCGCGGCTGCCCTGGTAGCTGGCATAGGCGAGGTTGACATCGCCGCGCAGCATCAGGGTCTGGTCCTGGATCTGTTCGTCGAGGGCCTTGAGCATGTTCTGGCTGGCGACCGCGGTCGGGATGTTCTCCTCGAGCAGGGGGGTTATCGAGCGGCTGATGCGGAAAAAGCTGATGACGGCGATCAGGCTGAGCACCAGAATGATGGCCACCAGGGTGTAGTAACCGGCGCCGATTTTAAATCGCAGACTGGACATAATGGGCAATATACCTTTTTTTGCACCCTTAATCAAGCACAATGTCGGGCGTAAAAAATCCTTGACAATCAGGCTGATATTTAGTAAAATGAGGGCGCAAGCTTGGAAGCGCTTCCTATTCTGTTCCGGAGGCAGCGGGCCGGGGAGGGACTTTCACTGCAGCTCAACAGGCAACCGATCGGAGAGCGGATTGGCAGCGACCATCTACGATGTGGCGAAAAAGGCAGGGGTGGGTATAGGCACGGTCTCACGCGCCATCAATAACAGCCCGCATATCAACTCCCACACCCGGGCGCGCATCCTCCGCATCGCCGAGGAACTCCACTACCAGCCCCACGCCCTCGCCCAAAGCCTGGCCCGCAAAAAAACCAATACCATCGCCTCTGTCGTCCCCTTCTTCACCAACTATTTTTTCGTTGAACTCCTTAAAAGCGTACAGCACGCCATCTCCCGCTCCCATTTTGATCTGATCCTCTACAGCGTCGACCGCATGAACCGCCGTGACAGCACCCTCGACCGTGTTCTGGCCGAACGGCGCTGCGACGG
>CAYTCI010000112.1:0-9888 GCA_964436305.1 uncultured Cytophagia bacterium
ACAGCGCCGGCACCTACCGCACCTCCGACGGCCGCGGCGGCGGCGGCACCGGCAACCAGCGCTTCGCCCCGCTCAACAGCTGGCCCGACAACGCCAACCTCGACAAGGCCCGCCGCCTGCTCTGGCCGATCAAGCAGAAATACGGCAACCAGATCTCCTGGGCCGATCTTTTCATCCTCGCCGGCAACTGCGCCCTCGAATCGATGGGCTTCAAGATCTTCGGTTTCGGCGGCGGCCGTGAGGACATCTGGCAGCCCGAGGAGGATGTCTACTGGGGCGCCGAAAAAGAGTGGCTGGCGACCAGCGACAAACCCGACAGCCGTTACAGCGGCGATCGCGAACTGGAGAATCCCCTCGCCGCGGTGCAAATGGGACTGATCTACGTCAATCCCGAGGGGCCGGATGGCAACCCCGATCCGGTCGCTTCCGGTCGCGATGTGCGCGCCACCTTCGGCCGCATGGCGATGAACGACGAGGAGACCGTCGCCCTGGTCGCCGGCGGCCATACCTTCGGCAAGGCCCATGGCGCCGGTGATCCCAAACTGGTCGGACCCGAGCCGGAGGCCGCCCCCCTGGAGACGCAGGGGCTGGGCTGGATCAACAAGTTCGGCAGCGGCAAAGGGATTCACACCACCACCAGCGGCATCGAGGGAGCCTGGAAACCCAAACCGACCCAGTGGGACAACGGTTATTTCGACATGCTCTTCGGTTATGAATGGGAGCTGGTCAAGAGCCCGGCCGGCGCCTGGCAGTGGCTGGCCAAGGACGTCAAGCCGGAACACATGATCCCCGACGCCCATGATCCGAACATCAAGCATCGCCCGATGATGACCACCGCCGATCTCTCGTTGCGCTTCGACCCGATCTATGAGCCGATCTCACGGCGCTTCCACAAGGATCCGCAGGCCTTCGCCGATGCCTTCGCTCGTGCCTGGTTCAAGCTGACCCATCGCGACATGGGCCCGAAGGCCCGCTACCTCGGCCCCGAGGTGCCCCAGGAGGATCTGATCTGGCAGGACCCGATCCCCGCCGTCGACCATCCCCTCATCGATGCGGCCGACATCGCCAGCCTCAAGGCGAAGCTGCTCGCCTCGGGCCTCTCCGTGGCGGAGCTGGTCTCGACTGCCTGGGCCTCGGCCTCTACCTTCCGCGGCTCCGACAAGCGCGGCGGCGCCAATGGCGCACGCATCCGCCTGGCGCCGCAAAAAGATTGGGAGGTCAACCAGCCGGCCCAGCTGGCCAAGGTGCTCGCCAAACTCACCGAAATCCAGCAAGGCTTCAACGCCGCGCAGAAAGGTGGCAAAAAGATCTCCCTCGCCGACCTGATTGTCCTCGGCGGTTGCGCCGCGGTCGAAGCCGCGGCCAAAGCCGGTGGCCACGCCGTAACCGTGCGGTTCACCCCCGGCCGTATGGACGCCTCGCCGGAGAAGACCGACGCCGCCTCCTTCGCTGTGCTGGAGCCCCTGGCCGACGGCTTCCGCAACTACCAGAAAAAGGGCCTTGCCGCCCTGGCCGAGCATCTGCTGGTCGACAAGGCGCAGCTGCTGACCCTCAGTGCGCCGGAGATGACCGTGCTCGTCGGCGGCCTGCGTGTGCTCGGCGCCAATGCCGGCGGTGCCAAAGAGGGCGTGTTCACCGATCGGACGGGCGTTCTCAGCAACGACTTTTTCGTCAATCTGCTCGGTATGGGCACGGAGTGGAAAGCCCTCTCCGGGGTGGGCGATCACTTTGTGGGCACCGATCGCAAGAGCGGCCAGCAAAAGTGGACCGGCACCCGGGTGGACCTGGTCTTCGGCGCCAATTCGCAGCTGCGCGCCATCGCCGAGGTCTATGCCCAGTCCGACAGCAAGGAAAAGTTCGTCCGCGATTTCGTCGCCGCCTGGAACAAGGTGATGAACCTGGATCGCTTCGATCTCGCCTGATCGCTGATTCGCCTGTCTGGAGAGTAGCCCCCAGGCAACACCGAATTGGCTGACAGCGCTCAACTGCCACCAACCGAAAAAAAGCCCGGGATACCAGTGGTATTCCGGGCTTTTTCATTTTTCGGGCCGGTAAACCAAAGCCCCTCAGCTCAAGGCCGGATGATCCGGTCGACCGTCGCCATGATCTGCACCGTCTGGTCCATGGTGCCGACCTCGCCGATCTGCAGTTTTTCCCTCAGCTGCAGGTGATCGAGGCAGGTGCCGCAGGTGGCGATGCGCGCCCCTCTCTCCGCCAGCTTCTGCAGACTTCCGAGCACCTCGCTGCCCTCCGAGGTCAGGTAGATACCCGAATTTACACACCCCACCAGATCGACCTGGACCTCGGAGGCGGCCAGCTTTTCCAGGAAAATCCTGAGCAGCTTTTTGCCCAACTCCGGGTCGCCGCTGCCCATCTGGTCGGAATTCAAATAGAGCATGGTCATAACAGCTACTCCTCCCTTGAAGTGATTCCTGCAACTGGTTACACGGATTCTTTCAGAGTGGCTCTGGTCACAGCCGAAGAGGGCCATCTCCTATTGGACCAGCACCAGCCGCTTGGTTGCGTTAAAGGCGCCCGCCTGCAGCCGGGCGATGTAAAGTCCCGCCGCCAGACCCTGCGGACGCCAGACGACCCTGTGTTCACCCGCCGTCTGCCGTCCCTCGACGAGGCTGGCGACCGCCTCTCCCCGCAGGTTATAGATGCACAGGCTGACCCACTCCGGCTGCGGCAAGACGTAAGCGATTGTCGTCGCCGGATTGAAGGGATTGGGATAATTCTGCTCCAGCCGGAATCCTGCGGGCGCCGTTTCGAGTCGGGCCACCACCGAGCGAAAATCGGACTCAAAGGCTCCGAGATCGGGCGCGGCACCGAGAAAGGGCAGTCCGAGATCGACGCCCGCGTCGATGAGGTCGCTGCCGAGAGCGAGATGCATGAAGGGGAGATCCGGCAGTGAGCCGTCGGCCTTGCGCGGCGCAGCGGCCAGGGCGGGATCGAGGCTGACAAAATCGCCGGCAGTGATGGTAAAAGGCGCGAGCCAGCTGTTCGCCTCCTGGAGGGCGAAGCCGCCCAACTCGGCGCCGCCGTTAAAAGAGAGGCAGTTCTTGACCGTCAGGGTTTGCCCGGCGGCCAGGGTTTTGGTAATTCGGTAGTTGGCAGTCCGGTTACCGAAGCCGGTGCAGTTGTAGAGGGTCATCGAGCCCACATTGTTGTTCTGGTCGAAGCCCTTGGCCTTGCAGTTAAAGGCGAGGCAATTGGTGAGGACGAAATGGTGCATCAGCATGTCGCGGTTGCTGTTATCGCCCCCACCCATCTTGAAACCGTTGCCGTTGGCCTGGGAGCCGGGATCGCTGCCGTCCTTGAGGTAGCCGTTGCTCCAGGTCCAGCAATTCTCGAGGGTGGTGGTGACATTGGTGGCGCCGCGCATATAGCCGTCCCAGCCGTCGTCGCAGTTGCCCCAGGCGCGGCAGCCGTAAAACGAGTTACCGCTGCCGATGTCGAGTTTGGGGGCAAAACCGTCAGCGTCGCCATAGTCGGGCGGATCGGCGTTATAATACGAGTCGCAGTTGACGAAGCGGTTGTCGTGGGCGCCGGAGGAGAGCTGGACGCCGGAGTCGCGGCACTCATAAAACGTGCAATTCTCAATCAGGTTAAAGGCGCCGCTGCTGCCGGTGATCTGCAGGCCGTTATCGCCGGCGCCCTTGAGGTCGAAATCGCGGAAATGCCACCAGCTCGCCTTGAGGGTGAGGCCCCGGCTGCCGAGGGCCTCCTTTGAGCAGTCGATCAGCGGGCGTTCGCCTGGATAGCCCCGCAGGCAGGAGCGGCGGCTCTCCGTGCCGCTCTTGTCGGCACCGATGGTGACATTGGCGGTCAGCTCATGGATGCCGCCGCGGATGAAGATGGTGTCGCCCCCCGCGGCCTTGATGACCGCCTTGGGGATGGTCTTGAGGGGCTTGTCCATAGTGCCCTGATTGAGATCGCTGCCGCCGGGGGCGACATAAATGGCGGCGCGGGTGAGGGAGGCGCAGCCCAGGATAACCAGTATCAGCTTCTTCACAGCCTGAATTCTCCGGATGGCTAATTTTTCTACATAATTAGCCATTTTGCCGGACAGATTCAAGCTTTTTATTCTCTACCCCCAATCCCATTAAGGATGCAATGCCAATGCACCCGCCCTTGTTCAGCCCGGGGCGCCAGCAAAGTCGGTTATTAACTCTACCTATAATGGCTTTTTTTCCAGGACGATCAGCTCGTTATTCAGCAAGGCGCGCTGTTGGAGGAATCTGCGCACCTGCGCATATTCCTCCTTCTTCCAGAACGGCTTGCTGATGGTGATGTGCCGCTGCATGGAAACAAATCCGCCCACCTCTGAGTAAGCCCCCTCGATCTTGCCCGCCACATGGGGATAGCGCGTTGGCTCGGGAAGCGAATGCACCTGCCATCTGGCTCCAGGGGCCATACGGATATTCTCGATAATATCGGAGGCATAGTTCATCAGAATGTGCGCTGTCCGGCTGGGGGCAACCAGCGGATTTTCATCCCGGCCGACAAAGTCGGAGGCTTGCAGGAAATACCGGTTGCCCGTGCAGCGTCCTGCAGGTGGAAAGGCCACCTTGCAGGAAAGCGTCATTTTTGTATTGAGGGAATCGGCGCTTTGCCAGCGGATGGAATCTACCTCCGCCAGGGGCATAACATCGCGAAGGGATTCGCCGAGCGCTTCCACAACCGCCGTGGAATCCTCCCCACCGATAGCCATCCTCCGGAACCAGGCCACCTGCCCCTCGGATTGTTCGAAAAATCGTCCTGTCATCACACCGGTATCATCCAGATCGAGTTCGAGAATGCGTTTGACGGCATTCTCTGCGGCGCTGGAAAACGGGATGATGCTCCATGCAAAGGAGACGGTATCCACAACGAAGGCGGTAGTACCTTCATAATAATAGGGGATCCTTCCCGCCTGAAGGTAGCGGGTTCCGGGCATATAGGTTTCATAGACATTCGGCCGCAAGGGTACCAGGAGCATACTGTCATCGAACTGCCAATCCTGGACCTCCTTGTCAACGATTCTCTCCCGACGGTCAGCGACGAAAGCGAGTTCAGGCTTGAGACCGTGCTGCTTGATGAAAAAGTAAAACAGCCGGTTGATATCATAACTGCTGCCACAGCGATTGGCCAGCACATCATCGAGGGTCTCGATCTTTTTCGCCTTATCGTCCTCGTTATCATCCTTGTAATCGGTATTGCGGATTTGCCGCCCAATCCAGTCATAGACCCTTTGCACATACGAAGAGGAGTCGACGCCATCCGCCAGGAGCTGATACTGCACATCAAATCGCGAGTGGCTCTTGGCAAATTTCTTCAGGTCCTCCCGTAGATTGTCCGCAGATTCCGACCAATAGTCCCCGGTTCGCTTGCGGTAATACAATCGTACAGCCCCGCGGTTGAGTACCTCTTGCGTGGCCAGGGGTTCACCCTCGAAGGCAGGCAGGTCGCTCGTCTTGAACCGCATACAGTCGGCTTCAGGGTTCCCCTCTGATCCCGGCTGAAGAAATTCATAAATGGGGAGGTTGTAACAGCGGACGTACGGCGTCGTCAAATAGGATTCCAGTTTCTTTCTTTCATCCTTGCTCACGACAAGGCCGTACGGTATCTCAATGTTATAATAATACCACAGGAGCTCATACTGAAGGAGGGGGATTTCCTTCTGGACATTCAGGTGGGAAACCCGCGAGGGGGATTCATAGGTAAGCATATACTCGATGATGCAGCCATCCTGAACGCCCGGCAGAGAAAACGCCTTTTTTTTGATGGCGAGCTTTTTCATGGAAAGTATATCGGTAGCGAAGATCTGACCTTTGTCGAGATTGAAAATGCGGCCATCCGGCCAGAGAGTACGTCCCTTCATTGATTTTACTTTTTGTTTTTTATGTATATAGGGCAACGAGACATCCGCCTGGTTATACCCTCGCGGATTCTTGATTTTAATCCGGCGGTAAAGTGTCGTCGTATAGATCCCTTCAGTGGCCTGGCGCTCGTCAACGATGACTTTTTCGAAGAGGATAATGGCATTGGCATCCTTCCATTTCTCGGCCTTGCCGGCCTCCCAATCGGCGCTGGTGACCGGTGCCCAGTCTGTGCCGGCCAGGAGCCCAAAAGGGGTGAGCAAAACAGTCAAAATGATCTTTTTCCTCAGCACGTGACCTCCGATGAGCAATCCAGCTACTTCCCGATTTTGTCGCTGGGGGTTGCCGGTTTGACCAACAGCATCAGACCGTCGCACTGGACATCTGTTCTATGAATGCTTTGAGCCCGCGGGTATTCCTCCGGGGCCAGGAGACGGCCACTTCGTTCATACGAGTATTCATAGCGGAGGAGCGAGTCCTGCCAGACCGCCGAGCAACCCAACCGCAGATTGCTATCCTCGAGGTTGATTTGATGCGTCGCGGGATCAATATGCCACCCCGGAGGCAGGTGCCAGGTGATCCTGGATTGGTACTTCCTGGCCGGTCCGAACCAGATCGGGTGAAATCTTTGCGCTGCAGTAAGCCTGTATTGTCCAGGGTCGAGGAAGAAATCGGCCTTGAGCAGCCATTGATCGCCATTATGAGGGAGATAACCGGAACCCTTGAGATTGAATCGCATCCAGGTTGTATCCCCCTGGTCTGACGTGCTGACCTCGCTGATCTGTACATTGGGGATGGTGGAGTCGAGATAGTTTCGCCACTTCTCGGTCTGCTCCTCAGCGGTCAGAAACTGATTAGTATAGTGCTGCTCCCTGGCAATATTGCCGAGATATTTGACCGTGACCAGCGCGGTAACTGAACCATCCGGATGCAGGGTTGCATCTGCTGCATACTCTCGTGCATTATGCTCCGCTAAACTATAGGGAAGGCGGATTAACTCCGTGCTGGCGACATCCGCGGGCAGGGCGTAGCTGCCCTGGAGGCTGGACGGCAGGTCGCCAACTTGCGTGGTTGGATCCGTCGGATCGATGAAGAGCCAATTCCCGACCAGGGCCCGGTCAGAGGCGAAGGCGCCGGCGAGAGCGGTGAGGGGTACTGCAACAATCACATGGTCGAACTGAAAAGGATTGGGCAGCTCCTGCCGGATACGGTAGGAACTGTTCGTGAGCGCCGGCAGGGCCTCCACGCCGGCGATTTTGAGCATGGTGCACATTAAAACTGCTTTGTCCTTGCAGTCGCCATACATCTTGGTCAAGGTTTCCGATGCCGGACGCGGGCTATAGGCCCCTTTGCCGAACTCCACAGCAACGTAGCGGATCTTCTCCTGGACGAACCGGCTGATCGCCTCGATCTTGTCTGCCGGGGTGATACAGCCTGCGACCACCTCCCGGGCCGATTTGATCATCTCCGGATCGTTTTGTTCAAATTGCGCCAGAATGGCACGATACCAGTCCGCGACACCCTGCCAACTACGAATGGTGTTCTTGTCGGCCGGGTCCGGATTGGCGGCGACCACGAAAATTCGCCGCGCCAGATAGGACCAGGGCGGCATGTAGGGCTCCTCGGGCTGATAGGGCAGGCCAGTGGCCGTGGCGGTGAGGGTCGCCATGCCTTCTTCGATCTTGACCGGCTGCAGATTATCGCCCGCATAGTTCAGCTGCCAGCCATTGGGCGCGGTGACGGTAAGGCGGGCAAAAAGCACGGGTTGCTGGGTCTGCAGCGTGCACTGCTGGAAGAGCGCCCCGAGCCCGCTCTCCTCCTGGTCATACTCATAAGCGACAATGGTACCGGGTTCACGATTGGGCGGCACCGCGCCAAGGATATAGGAGTCGCCGTAATAGGCAACCTCCTCGAAGGGACTCAACTTGACGATATCGGTTTTCTTGAGCTCGAGAATCCGCCCATCCGGCATCAGGCTCCAGCCTTGCAGATTGTTGATGGTCAGGTTTTTTGAGCCGGGTTCGGTGAGAAGGACGTCGGACTCGCCCTTTTTCAGCAGTACTTTGCAGGCCAGCCGGACATGGGTTGTGCTTTTCAGCTTTTCGCTGATGCGCACCTCAGCGGAGTAGTGGAGCACGGCGAAGGCGGCCTTTGAGTCGAAACTTTTTCCTTTTGCAGCGGCCGCGACCTCTTTCAACCAGAGGGGTTGGGCGTGGGCAGTGAAAGATAGCAGGAGAGCATACAGCAGAATGCGTTGCGCCATTTCAGGACTCCTCGTGGAAAGTAGAAAAGATGCTTTCCACAGACATATCGTTGTTCGGAAATTCTATTTTTCCAAGCACAAGGCGGATGGGTATTTAAAGATATCCACATCATGTAATTCCTGTAAATGAACACCTGCCAGCAATAGTTCATTGTTTCTGCTTAAGATATGCGACATAATCCTCAAATTTAATAACATAGGTTCCCGCTAACATGTCCCCAAGTCTTTGCCGTTTATCCGAAGCCAGTACAATTAGCCCTGCCGGAATTCGACCAAGCAAGACCGGATTCACCTCAATGAGGCGCGCCAGGGTACGAAGAATAACGGGGATAAGACCGGGCAGTTGGCCATTCTTGCCCACTACAATGATCCCGGCGAGCAGCTTGCCAACAGATCTGCCGGTCAAGTGCTCCATCAGGGGGAAGTATAAGATGGCCAAGGCAAAAAGAAGATATATTGTCCCACTGCTGGTTTCATCTTTGGACATCAACACCGGCAAGAGAAATACCAGCAACAGGATAATGTAATCAATCACGCAGCCGAGCCATCGGCGAAGCACAATCGAGGCAGTGTAAGATAGGGCTATCTCTTCGATGGTAGGAGGATCCGGATCTTTTGTGGTCGGGTATTCCGAAATCATCACACCCTTCCGAGGAGGATTTGCTGATATGGTTTCGAAGGCAGACGTTCAGGATCGGCTGAAGAAAGGATTGCCCCGGCATCGGCCGAATGGAACTTTCAGGACAAACTAAGCCTTGACTAAAAATTGACCGTATGACACACGATAGGAATCCATGAACGGATGGGCAGCTATGGTTATCCGGATACGATCATGACGCTTTGCATAGTGGCTCCAAAATGCCAGATAAATCGCTGGCTGCCGATGAAAAACAGCTTAGGGATAGTTAACCTTTTATCAGCCTGCATCGATAATCATGCTCAATTTTTCGAAACGAGTCCCATATTGCTTTTGAGCACGCTTATCCCTTTACCCTTGTCGTTCGGGTATGCCCGACCGGGTGTTTTTCAAAGGCAGCCGTTTTGGGCAAGTATGCTAATGAGAAGTCACCCAGTTCAGGATCGGCGTCCAGACCAAGGCCTCTGCGTTGTGGGCCATGAAGAGATCGATGTGGCCGAAATCGGTTGCCTCTTCTCCAGCCGGGTGGAGCCGCACAACCAGATTTTGCACATCCGTGCTGCCGAGGAGGGTTGTGGTATAGGGCGTGAGGTCGCCCATTCCCCCAGCGGCGGCGACGTTGAAGACGGGCACTGTGATCAGGCTGAGATTGTCATCCCAGGGCACCGGCACCGCATCGCTTATTATGGCAGTGTAATCCAATTCAAAATGATCTGCTTCGAACGGTACCGCGTCGATTAAAAAATCAAGCATTTCATCTTTTGTGACATACTGCACATCGACCGGAAGATCAGATTCTATGATGCCGGCAAAATAGTGGAAGGTGAGCGGCGGGAGCATGGGCATAGCAGTCAAGTATAAGGCAGCCTGAAGATTGTTGAGACCCGTAAAGATCTCTGATGCACCTGTGGGATTTTCTCGGGCCGCCTGGCCAATGGGTATCATGAGCTGCCCTTCATAGTAAGTGCCCTCATCAACCATCTTTTTATAGGACTGGTAAACTGCAGCCCAGGTATCGCGGGTAACCTGATCATTGGTCTTGAAAATACAATCAACCGGGATAAATCCCGCCACCACCCGTTTGTTCTTGGCCAGTTTGGCTTCCTTGTTCAGCAGGGCATAGCCGG
>CAYTCI010000113.1:0-9793 GCA_964436305.1 uncultured Cytophagia bacterium
ACATGGGGGTGTTCCTCACAGTAAAGGATGCGCCGGCCAGACCGGCCGGCTGATGTACATCCTGTAACGACAGCGGGCGATCAATTATTCTCCCGCTTTGACCTAATCGGGCATCTCCGCGGCATGCTGCTGCACCCTGGTGATGGCGGTGGCGATATCGTGCATGTCCTCTTCGGTGCCGAGGAGAATGCTCTGGGTGAACCAGATGCCTTCCTCATAGCAGGCCTTTTCGCTCTCCGGGCAATAGTTGTTGGTGTAATCGACCGGCAGATCGACCTTTTTGCCGCGCGGGCCGAAGCTTTTGTTCATAAAGACCGGTTGTTTGTAGAGCGGCAGCGAATAGCCGGGGCTGGTCGGAATGCCCTCCTTGCGCATGGCGTTGATGAAGGTGTTCTTGGACTTGCCAGCGAAAGCCGATTTGTCATAACGGAAAATATAAAGATGACAGGAGTGACTGGTGACCTCTTTTTGCATGGGCAGGGGCGAGACGCCCGGGATGCCGGCGAGAAGATCGTTGAGAAGATCCAGATTGGCGCGGCGGATAGCCTTGAGCTCCTCATAGCGGCCCATCTGTGCGAGCAGGACGGCGGACTGGAATTCGGTGATCCGGTAGTTGCCGCCGAAATAAAAGTGCTCATACCAGAGGCCGTCATCGCTGCGGCCGCAGTTATGATGCGAACGGGCGAATTTAGCGACCACGTCGTCGTTGGTGAGGATGATGCCTCCCTCACCACAGTTTATATTTTTGGAGGACTGGAAGGAGAAACAGCCGGCGGCGCCAATGGCCCCGACCGGGCGGCCGTTCCAGGCGGAACCCCAGGCCTGGGCGGCGTCTTCGATGACCACCAGGTTGTGTTTGGCGGCGATCTGCATGATCGCATCCATGTTCGCCGGGCGTCCGGCGAAGTGCACCGGCATGATGGCCCTGGTGCGCGGCGTGATGGCAGCCTCGATCAGCGCCGGGTCGAGGTTATAGGTGTCGCGGTCGATGTCGACGAAGATCGGGATGGCGCCGGCCTCCACCGCGGCGCTGGCCGTGGCGATAAAGGTGTAAGCCGGAACGATGATCTCGTCGCCGGCATCAATATCGGCGGCCATCATCGCTACCCGCAAGGCGGTCGTGCCGCTGTTGAGGGCGATGCCGTGTTTGGCGGCATGGGCCTCGGCGAAGAGCTTTTCAAAGGTCTCGCTCTCCTTGCCGGCCAGACGGCCCCACTTGCCGCTTTTGATCACCCGCGTCAGTCCATCAATCTCTTCATCGCCCCAGACGGGCCACACCGGAAAGGGCGCCGTACGGACCGGCGTCCCGCCATTGATTGCCAAAGCCATAACTTGCCTCCTGTAGTAATGCCCCCATGGGGGGAGCGGTTCACTGCCGCGGCGTCAGCTGAAAAGCCGCGGAAAAACGAGCGCCAACTGCTCCCGCAGCTGGTTAGCATCCTTAAACGGTATGGCCTGCATCCCCAGCGCCTGCGCGGCCGCTGTGTTGGCAGGCAGGTCGTCAATGAAGAGGGCCTCTTCCGGCTGGACCGCCAGCTCGGCCAGGGCATGCCGGAATATGGCGGGATCGGGTTTGACAGCATGGGTGCGGAACGAAAGCACCGGCCGCTCAAAGGTAGCGAGGACCGGATAATCGGCGATGATCCGGCCGTAATGCAGGGGATCGGTATTGCTGATGATCGAGAGACGTGCGGCACCGCGCAGCGCTTCGGCGATCGCAACCACCTCCTCGTAGAGTGTAAAGATGCCGGTATAGAGCGCATAAAAGCGCGGCCAGGCCAGGTCGATGTGCAGGCGGTTGACGAAACGACGGTGGAATTCGGGTCCGTCGATCGCCCCGGTGTCGAAAAGGCGCACCTCCGGCTGCAGGGCATCGAGCCAGGGCTGCAAGTCCGAAGGGGTAATCTCCATCTCCTGCGCCAGGGTTGCCATCAGGCGGCTGTAGTGGACATGGACCAGGACCCCGCCGAGGTCGAAAAAGACGACCCGGATCAGGGCGGCGGGACTCACCGGGCCTCCTGAGAGGTCGGGTTGATCATGCGGGCAGCAGGGCTTTGGCCAGATCGACGGCGGTGGCGGCATCGGTCGCGAAACCGTCAGCCTGGATCTCCTCGGCATACTGCCGGGTTACCGGGGCGCCGCCGATGACCACCTTGACCTGGTCACGGACGCCAGCCGATTGCATTGCGGCGATCGTCTCCTTCATGTTGAGCATGGTGGTGGTCAGCAGCGCGGAGAGCCCGACGATATCGGGCTGGTACTCCTTGACAGCGGCGATGAACTTGTCCGCCGCAACGTCGACGCCGAGATCGATGACCTCAAAACCCGCCCCTTCCATCATCATCGAAACCAGGTTCTTGCCGATATCATGGAGATCGCCCTTGACGGTACCGATCACAAACCGGCCGATCGGCTTGATGCCGGTCTCCACCAGCCGGGGCCGCAGCAGCTTGATGCCGGCCTTCATGGCGCGTGCGGCGATAAGCATTTCCGGCACGTAAAACTCGTTGTTACGGAATTTGACTCCAACCACATCCATGGCAGCGATCAGGCCCTTGTTGAGGATCTCTTCCGGGGCGATGGCCTCAGCCAGAGCGCTCTGGGTGAACTCTTCCACTTTCGCGGCATTGCCGGCGATCACATTTTCAGCCAGCTGTTCGAGGATCGACATGAAAACCTCCTGATAAGGTGAGCAGGTCCGCTCAGGACCAGTATTCCCGTTTAAAGCGTTCAAAATCGCTGATGATGACGCGATGGCCATCCCGTTCGATCAGTTTCTTGCTCTCAAAGACCGCCATTACCCGCGAAATCGTCTCCCGGGCGGTGCCGGCCATATTGGCCAGATCCTGCTGCACCGGCAGCTTGGCGATGATCATGCTGGCGCCGCGCATATAGCCGGTCTGTTCGGCGACATGGATCAGGGTCGATCCCACACGCCCCACCGCATCCTGCAGGGTGAGATTTTCGATCATCATGTCCGCCTTGCGGATACGGTCCGCCAGCACACGCAGCATCTCCAGGCCGATCGAGGGAAAACGTTCGAGCAGATGGAGAAAATCGGTGCGGCGCAGGGTGAGCAACTCGGATTCTTCCATGGCGATCACCGAGGCGGAACGGCCCTTGCCATCAAGAATGGAGAGCTCGCCGAAGAAATCCCCCGCCTTGAGCATGGTGATGATGACCTCCCGCCCTTCATCGCTCTGGCGGGTGATCTTGACGGTGCCCCGCAGGATGATGAAGAGGGTTTGGCCGACCTCCTCCTCCACCAGGATCACCTGCTCCTTGTGGCAGTCCTTGTGCAGACAGCGGTCCGCCACCTGTTCCACATCCACGTCGCTCATCCTGGCGAACAGTGGCACCCGCTTGAGCAGCCGGATGACTCTTTCTTCTGCCATGGGGGACTCCTCTCCTCTTGTCAGCAACCGCACCGGCATGGGCCGGCGAGCCTTTTTGGGCGGATGCGGGATCCGCGAGCAGGCGCTCTCCGGCGGGCTAGCGGAGTGGGCGCCCGGATGTGCCGCGATGGCGCTCTGCTGCGCGCGCATAGACCGCATCGAGCTGGCGCAGCATGGCGGCGCGGGTAAATTTTTTCTCTACCGTCGCCAGGGCCCGGCGACCCAGCCGGGCGCGCAGGGCGGGATCCGCCGCCAGCCGCTCGACCTGGAGGGTCAAGCCGGCGACGTCCATCGGTGCGAAAAAGAGGCCGTTCTCCTCGTCCTCGATGATATCGAGCACGCCATCGCACCGGGTTGAGACGACCGGCCGCGCGACGGCCATCGCCTCGATCAGCACCAGGCCGAAGGCCTCAGCGCGCGAGGGAAAGGCAAAGATATCCAGGGCGGCAAGGACGGCCGGAATGTCGCTGCGAAATCCGGGCATCAGCACCGCCTCGGTCAGACCGAGATCGCGGCGCCGGGCCAGAATCTCCTCAGCGCGTGACTCCTCGCCGCGGGTCGGCTCACCGACAATGACAAATCGCGCCCGGGGATGGCGAACCCGCAGGCGGGCGGCCATCTCGAGGAATTCGAGATGGCCCTTGCCGGGCTGGAGCCGGCCGATGGTGCCGATCAGCAACTCCTCATCCCCCACCCCCCACTCCGCCCGCACGCGCTTGCGCGCCGCATGATCGAAGCGGAAGAGGCGGGTGTCCAGGCCATGATAGAGCACGCTGACGCGCTCCGGCTCGACCGGATGGGTGGCGACCACATTATCCGCGATCACCCGCGAGATGGCGATGATCTCGTCCACGCCACCATAAATCCAGCGATGCAGGGGATCGCGCTTGGGTCGGGCGGTGCCAATATGTTTGATGAAGACCAGCGGCCACCGCCGGGCGCAGCGGACGGCCGGGGCAATGATCCACAGATCGCGTGCATAATGGGCATGGATCAGATCGACGCCCCGGCGCTGCAGCTGCCGGTAGAGGCGTACCACCGAGAACAGGTCAAAATAGCCGAGCGGTGCAAAGGGGAGCGTGGTCACTCCCAGTCGGTGCGCCTCGGCCTCCAGCGGCGAACCGGGGGCGCACCAGATCTCCACCAGGTGTCCCGCCTCCGCCAGCCAACCGGCGAGCAGCGCGACATGCATCTCAAGCCCGCCCCAGGAGCGGGAGGAGCAGACCTGGGCGATATGAAGCTTTCGATCCACCACCGTCCCGCGTCCTCAGGCCTGATAAAGCTGGTTCAGGCGAATGTAGCGCTCGACCGCTTTGGGCACGAGGTAACGGACGGAGCGGCCCGCCATCAGCCGCTGGCGGATATCTGTGGAGGAAATCGTCATCAGCGGCGTGTCGATCCGGACCACATCCGGGAGATAGGCGGGGATCCGGCCGTTGTAATCGTTGTCCGGCCGGTCGGCGACCGCTACCCGGCAGAGCCGACTGATCTCCTCGGGATCGCGCCAGCGCTCAAAATCGGCCAGATTGTCGCCGCCAATCACCAGAAAAAGCTCCTCACGTGTCAGCCGGTGGCGCTGGTGCAGAGCGCGCAGGGTTTCGACCGTGTAGGATTTGCCGCCGCGGCGAAGTTCCAGATCACTGACCCGGAAACGCGGGTTGCCGGCAATCGCCAGGCGCACCATGGCCAGGCGGTGCGCTGCATCGGCCATCGGGCTGGCCGATTTCAGTGCCGGGATCGAACAGGGCATGAAAAGCAGCCGGTCCACCTGCAAGCTGTCCGCCACCCGCTCGGCGATAATCAGATGGGCGATGTGGATCGGATTGAACGATCCGCCGAAGAGCGCCAGTTTCAAGGAGTGGACCTCAGGGTTTGGCTGCAGCACCGGCCGTGGCTTTGGCCATGGCCTGAACTTCAGGGATCCGCTGTTTGGCCTTTTCGGTCAGGGGATTATCCGGATACTTGTCAACCACCCGCTGATAGGCATCCAGCGCCTCGCCGGTTTTACCCATATGGCGATAACATTCACCCAGATAGAACTGGGCCATCGGGCTGAACCGGGAATCGTAGTGCTGGTCGAGAATGATATTGTAGTAGACGATGGCCGCGTCGTAATAGCTCAGTTTGTAATACTGCTCGGCCGCGGCATAAACCTTTTGTGCCAGCTTGTTACGGCATTCGTCGAGCTTCTCCTGCACCTGCCTGATCAGGTCGCTGCGGTGATATTCCTCAAGGAATTCCTGGAATTCGCGGATGGCCTTGTTGGTGTATTCCTGATCGAGCGAGTACTTGGGCGAGAGTTTGAAATAGCTCATGCCGAGCTTGAATTTGGCGTCATCCACCCATTCCGAGTTGGGATAGACCTTGAGCAGCCTTTCGTATTCGCTCCCTGCCAGGATATATTCCTTCATCCCGTAATGGCACTCGGCCAGATAAAACTGGGCTTTGTCCGCCTGATTGCTGTTGCTGTAGCTCAGCGTGATGATGCGGAACTGGTTCTTGGCCTCAAAATAATCCCTTTTCTGATAGAGCTGCATGGCAGCGGCCATTCGCTCCTCGAGCGTCATGTTGGCGCGAAGCTTGGCGTTACTGCATCCGGAGAAAGCATAAGCGCCGAGGGCGAGGAGGGCGATGAGGGCCCGACTTGAGACGATGTTCATAAGCGTCCTGTTCAATTACTGCGGAAAGAGTAAAATAGATAGATGATCCCGCCCGTTACGGCGGTGATCACGAACGGTTCCAGCAGCCCTTTCAGGCGGGAGGGCGGCTTGCGTTCCCCGGCCGTAAAGGGGTATGCCTGGTTCTCGAGCGCAGCGATCCGGTCGCTGCGGATGGTATCGATCAGGGTGTGCTCCAGCTCGCCGGCGAAAAGGAGTTCGCCCGCGCTGTTCTGATATTTCACATAGAGCCGCCCGGTCGTCCGGCGCAGGGTGTGGCCCTTGCCGGCACCCTGCTGGCTGTAGCGGACGGACAACGCCAGCGGCGCGTAAAAGATCAGCGGCCACTCCGGCGCTGCGGCCTCGACACGGCGCAGGCGCATGCCCCGCTGGACGCCCAGTTCCTCGTACAAGGCTTTCTCGAAAAGCCACTCCCATGCTGCCGACTCCCTTGGGGCCGCATAGTGCAGCACCGCTGAATCGGCCAGTGTGATGTGCGCTGCGGCCTCAGCCGCCACAGTCCGGAGGCTCTGGCTCATTCGTTCGAGATTGGCGGGCGGGGTTTGCGCGCCCGCCAGGCCCGTCTGCAACAGCAGGAAGACGAGCGGCACACCATGTATAACTTTTTTATTCGTAATGAGTTCCCGATTAAAATAGCCGGAGCTCGAGGCAGACCTCAGCTAATACATTACGCACCACAGCAGTAAGAATCAAGCACTTTCGCGCTGGACCGGTTCAGGATCGGGCTGGATGCGTTCTCCGCCGCCAGAGGCTGGCGACGAGTGCAGCTGCCATGCCGGCGAGCGTCACCACGGCGCAGCCGAGCGGAAACCAGTCGCCGTAGCGGGTATAGAGGGTAGTGCGCCGGTGCACCTGCAGGGTTCCGTTGAGGATTGCCTTGCGAAAGAGCGCCGTCCGCTGCGGGACCCGTCCGCTGGCATCGACGTAACAGGAGATGCCGGTATTGGCGCAGCGGGCGATGGGGGTTCGGTTTTCGATCGCCCGGAATACGGCGAACTGGGCGTGCTGGGCGGGTGCGGAGGTCCGGCCGAACCAGGCATCGTTGGTGATGATGCAGAGGAACTCCGCGCCGCCGGCGACGAAGCGGCGTACCAGATCGGGAAAGGCCGATTCGTAGCAGATCGGCACAGCGAAACGCAGCGGCCGGCCGGCATGGCGCGCGGTGAAAACCGTATACTCCACGCCCCGCCCATAGTCGCCGACGCCAAGCGAGAGATCGCTGAGCCAATCCTTGAGCCGGTTGAAGGGAAAATAATCGCGGTAGGGGATGCGTTCGGAGCCCGGCACCAGGCGCATCTTGCGATAGGCCTGGAGAAATCCGGCATGCGGCTCCGCCAAAAAGGCGACGTTGTAGTAGGTATACTCCTTCTCGTCGGCGAACTCGTAATCCAGCGAGCCGGTGAGCAGCGGGATGGCGAGCGAATCGGCGAGGTGCTCGAATCGCCTGAGGAAGCGGGTCTCGCTGCGCAGATAAAAAGGCAGGGCGGTTTCAGGCCAGAGGATGAGATCCGGCTTGCCGGCCGCCGCTTCGCGGCTCATCGATTCAAAAAGCGCCAGATTTTTCTCGTCGCTGTCCGCGGCCCATTTTTCAAAGGGATCGACATTACCCTGCAGCACCGCGACGGTCACCGGCCGCCCTTCCGCCGGCGATTGCCGCAGATGCAGGCTGCCCTGTACCAGCGGCACCAGCAGCAGCACGGCCAGGGCGCCGATGAGCAGCCGCCGCTGACGGCGATTTTTGCCGCTACGATAGAGCAGCCAGAAAAGGACATTGAGGGTCATCACCCAAAAACTGACGCCCCAGACACCGGTATACTCGGCATACTGGATGAGCGGCGTATAGTAGGACTGGGTGTAGCCCAGGTAATTCCAGGGAAAGGCCAGCTCGGAACGCGATTGCAGGTACTCGATCGCCAGCCAGACGAAGGGCAGGAGGAACCAGGCCTTGTCGCCTGACTGCCGGCGCAGCCCGATGTGGATCAGGCCGTAGAGGGTCAGGTAGAGCGGGATGATCAGGATGGCGCCGATGAAACCCGCCTGAGTGACGTGACCGATCCAGTAGAGGGTTGTGATACAGATGAACAGTCCGGTGAGATAACTCCAGCGCAGGCCTTCGCGCACGGTCTTATCCTCGAGCAGCAAAAAGTAGGGCAGCAGGGCGAACCAGCCGATGAATCCGGTGCGGAAGGGTGGAAAGGCGCAAGCCATCAGAAAGGCGGTGAGCAAACTGAGGATGATATTACGTTTCATAGAATGCGTTCAACTCTCCGGGGGGTGCCTGCGGCAATACTGGAGGCGGTCGACAAAGGCCTGGACCAGAAAAGCGGCGGCGATCTGATCCACTTTGTCGCGCTCCCGGCTGGGGTGCCGGCCGCGTTCGATCAGGCTTTTGTGAGCGCTGATGGTGGTCCAGCGCTCATCCAGGGTGAAGACGGGAATGGCAACCGCCCCGGCCAAAAGCCCGGCATACGCCAAGGCCGCCTCGGCTTTGTCGCCGCGGCGGCCGTTCATGTGCAGGGGCAAACCGACGACTAAAGCGACGGCGGCTTGCTCCTGGACCAACTGGACTATTTCTGCAAGGGGAAGTTCCGGCCCGTGGCGGAAGAGGGTGACCAGGGGAGAAGCGATGGTCTGCAGGGGGTCGCTGACCGCCACACCGATGCGCTTCTCGCCATAATCAATCCCCAGAAGACGTCCCAGCGGCAACTGGTGGAGGGGTGTCGCATCAATCGCCGCCATACCGGAAGGCCGTCCCGCGCGGGGTGCTATTTGGTTTCCCGTGGCAAGGGTTGTTTCAGCACCTCTTTAAGGAGCTTGCCGGCCTTAAAGTGGGTTTTACGACGCGCGGGGACGTAGATGATCTCCCCGGTCTTGGGGTTGCGGGCTTTGGGTTTGGGTTTGGTCTTTTTCACTTCGAAGACGCCGAAATCACGGATTTCGATACGCACCTCGGGATTCGCTTCCGACATGAATTCGCGCAGCGCCTGAAATACGCCATCGACCACTTTTTCCGTCAGATATATCTTCTCGCCCACGATCTTCGCTGTTCGCTTGGCGACATCCTTTTTCGTAATCGTGGATTTCAAAGCGTCATCAGACATGGCCAGCTCCTACAATTGGGTTCGATTATGATTAAGAGGGATCCTTTGACAGTATAACACTATAATTAATAACCATAAATAACTATTTTTTTTATAAAAGACAACAAAAAAATGCACGGCGGGTCATATTTTTTGAAAAAAATCGCGTTATTTCATTCACTTAGGCTCGGACCAGCGGCTGACGGAGATGACGCCGGCGACTTTCCGGATCTTCGCCATGATCCGGTTAAGATGTTCAAGATCATAGACTTCGACGCTGATCATGCAATTGACCAGCGAGGCGTCCGAATTCATGTTGGCGCTGGTGATGATACCATCGGTATTGGAGACTGCATCGGAAAGATCGGCGAGAAACTTGCTCCGCCGCTCGCAGAGGATATAGAGCCCTGCGAGAAAGCGGTTGCCCTTGTCAACATCCCAGGCGACGTCGATGATGCGCTCGGTCTCCTGCATCAGGCGCAGCAGATTGTTGCAGGTATTGGCATGGACGACAATGCCGCGGCCGCGGGTGACAATGCCGGTGATCGGATCGCCGGGCACGGGATTGCAGCATTTGCCGAAGCTGAGCATGATGTTGTCCATGCCGGCCACGCTCACCCCCTTGCTCGACTTGCGCGCC
>CAYTCI010000114.1:0-9788 GCA_964436305.1 uncultured Cytophagia bacterium
CCTGCTGACCTGGAGCGCGGCGGGATTTTCGCAAAAGCTGCTCACCCCGGGGGAGGTCAACGGTTACTCGCGGTACACCCAGCATGGCGACATCCTGCAATTTCTCAGCGCGCTGACCGCCCGGGCCAGGAGCGTGCAGGTGCAGGAGATCGGCCGGACCCGGCCGGTTGAAGAATATCCGGCGGAGAGCCTGCTGCTCTGCATCGTCACCGCCGAGGGAATCAGCCGGCCGGAGCAGCTGGACCGCTCCCGGATCACGATCCTGATCACCGCCTCGCAGCATGGCAGCGAGCAGTCGGGCAAGGAGGCGGCGCTGGCCCTCCTGCGCGACTTGACGCTGGGAGGGCTGCAGCCTCTGCTGCAGCAGGCCAATTTCCTCATCATCCCGCAAGCCAATCCCTGGGGCAACCGCCAGGATCGCCGCATCAACGAACTCGGACTCGACCTGAACCGCGACCACCTCAAGATGGAGAGTGAGGAGGTGCAGGCCATCCATCGGGTCTTCCGCGCCTGGATGCCCGAGGTGACTCTCGATCTCCATGAACGCGGCGACGATTACTACCAGGTCACCATGGGCTGCGTCTCCAATGTCAATATTGACCCTGCCATCGAGTCCTTTTCGCGCCAGGTCATTCTGGCCGGCGTGCAAGCAGCACTAGCCCGCGACAAGATCCCCTTTCACGAGTATCTGGTCACCTCGGAGAACATGCCCAGCGATGCCTCGGGCGCCGATTTCACCCGTGAAGAGCTGGCGCGCTGGCCGCAGATCACCCGCCGCAGCACCTCGGATCTCAACGACGGCCGCAACAGCCTGGGGATCTATCAGACCTTTTCCTTCATTCAGGAGGGGGCCTCCCGGCACGATCTGGCGACCCTGGCGGCGCGCACCCGCTATCAGGGCCGGGCTGTCGAGGCCTTTGTCAGGATCGTCGCGAACCACGGCCCCGAGATGGCCGCCCGGGTGCGCGCCCTGCGCCAGCAGCTGCTGGCAGGAGAGGGAGCCTTCAGCCGGGTCCATCTGAAGATGGCCTATCGCCGGGATCCGGCGCAGCCGGAACTGCGGCTGCGCGAGTTTGCGGAGGCGAAAGCGCCGGCGCGGGTGCTGCGGGTGGACAAGAAGGCGGGAGAGCGGCTGACGGAGAGCGATCTGGAGCCCGGCGAGATCCCGGGCGGGCCGCGGGTCGTGGAGCGGATCGAAAAGGAGTGGTATCCCCGGGTGGAGCCCACCCTGAGCGTCGCTCGCCCCCTCGGCTATGTGGTCCCGGCGCAGCTCACTGAGGTGATCGCCAACCTGCGGCTGCATGATATCGCGATTCAGACTTTCCTGGATGACGTTGAAATCAAGGTGGAAGGCGACCGGGCGCAAAAAGTGGTGCCGTCGCGGTTTGATTATGTGGCGCCCGATACCCTCGAGGTCGCTGCGGAGCCCCTCACCCTCCTTTGCAGGAAAGGGGATTATTACATCTCCTGCCGCCAGCCGGCGGCGCAGCTGCTGCCGTGCCTACTCGAGGCACAGTCCGATTACGGTCTGATCCGCTACTGGACGTATCACCTGACGCCCGCGGCCGGCAGCCTCTACCCGATCTATCGGGTCGTGGCCGAACAGCGGCTGCCGCTGGTGCCCTGGTGCAACTGGCCGCGCTGACCGGCCGGGTCATACTGAAAAAGGAAAGGGTGGGCTGACAAGCCCACCCTTTTTTTGTGGTCAGAAGGAGAGTCCGAAAGAGAAGCGGTGAACATCGGGGAGGAGGTCATAGGCGGAGTAGCTGTAGTCGAGGCTGAGCGGAATGCCGAGAGAGAAGGCGTTCACGCCGAAGCCGATGTCCCAGAGCTCCTCGTCCATATTGATCTTGTAACCGCCGCGCAGGGCGAGGCGATCGAAGAAAGTGATTTCAGTCCCCAGGTGGATGCGTTCCTTGTTGTCATTGGGGTGGATGGCATCGACGGCGATGCTGCCCCGGGAGTAGCGGTTGTGGAAGAGATCCATGGCGATGCCAAAGGTGAAGCTGAGCGGCAGGGCGAAGGTCTCGGTCTCCAGCTGGGT
Source organism: uncultured Cytophagia bacterium (assembly GCA_964436305.1). Classification (GTDB taxonomy): domain Bacteria; phylum Zhuqueibacterota; class Zhuqueibacteria; order Residuimicrobiales; family Residuimicrobiaceae; genus JAKPUX01. The sequence continues at coordinate 2,045 of CAYTCI010000114.1, forward strand.
GGGCACCAGCCGGTTGGGCAGATAATTATCGCCGTCCCATTTGACGCCGAGATCGGCCCCGTTGTATTTCATATCCCCGCCGAAATTGCTCATACACATGGCGAGAGTGAGGTTATGGAAGGGCAACTGGTACTGGGTGCCGACGTCGAAGGCCAGGCCCTTGGCGCTTTCGTTCCAGATGCGCTGCTGCACGAACCGTCCGGTCAGGCCGATGCGGAAGCGATCGGTCAGTTCACGGCCGTAGCTCAGGGCCACGGCGATATCCTGGGCGTCGAAGAATTCGCCGGTGCCGTTGGGTTCGGCCTCGCTGGTGATCTCCATCTGGTCGACGCCGAGCATGCTGACGCTGGCCGCCAGGGAGCCGAAGGTGCCGCCGTTATAGACATAGGAGGCGGCGTTAAAGTCGAAGGTATCGAGCCAGCGGGTGTGGGAAAAATGGGCGGCGTGTGTTTTCACCCGGGTGATGCCCGCCGGATTCCAGAAAGGCGAGGTGGCATCGCCGCAGATGGCGACGTAGGCACTGCCCATGCCCGCAGCGCGGGCGCTGACCGGAATTTTGAGAAACTGGGCCCCGCTGGTGCCGAGGTTGGGGTTCTGCCCCCAAGCCGCCGTTTGCACAGCCAGGAGGGCCACAGGGATCCATCGTTTGATCATCTTCATTCTGCCCTCCCTACTTGATCACGGCAAAGGTGTTCTTGTATTGCGCCCCGGCGCTCTTGACAATATAGAGGTAGATGCCGGGAGCGATCTCGCGTCCGCCTTCCGCGCGCAGATCCCAGACCTCAGTGCCGTTCGGCGACTGATGTTCGATGGTCTTGACGCGGTCGCCCGCCACACTGTAGATATGGATGGTGCATTGCCCGGGCAGGTTGATGAACTGGATCTGGCGCAGCGGTTCCTTGCGCAGCTCGCCATACTCGGGCTCGTACAGCGAGGCGACCAGATAGGGATTGGGCACGACGCGGATCCGTTCCAGCTCGCTGCGGACCGGCGCCGCGGTGAGCGTCGCCCCCTTGATCCTGAAGGCATAGGTGTCCTTGAGGGAGGGCAGCACCGGAATAACGGTCTCGAGGGCGAAGAGATTGCCGGCACCCGGCGGATTCTTCGCCGGGAAGGCGACCTTGCCGGTGAGGCCGTCAAAATCGAAGGTGTCACCGTCCCGCAGCGAATCGGCGGCGACCTCGCTGCCGCTGCGGGTGATCAGCAGGGAGACGAATCCCTGGCCGCTGGCGTCCAGTCCTCCGCGGGTGGTGGCGATCTGGTAGCTGGCGGCCACGACCGCAGCGGCGTCGTTCACCGCAAAGGTGATATCGAGCGGGTCGGTGCCGCCGATGCGGGAGACGCTCTGGATGTAGGCCGGGGGAGCGAGGCTGTAGATGACGCCATCGCTGGTGGCAAATGCTTTATCATAGTAGAGCGGCTGCAGCGAGGTGACCACCTTGCCGTCGCTGCGCACGGCCTGGACGCAGAAGAAGAGGGTGAGATAATCGCCCGCCTTGGGGAGATACTGCGCCGGGGCGGCGGGATCCGGATCCTCGATCTTGATCCTCAGACCCTTGTTGATCGAGTAGGTGGTGCCGGAGCGGTAGCTGCGCGGATCGGATCCGATATAGTCTCCGGTCGCGAGGTCGATCAAATGCAGCGAGTTGGGCGCGGCAAACTCGACGCCGATGTGGGTGCCCATGGCCAGCGACGAGTCGAGGATCACCGGGGTGATTTTGGTCTTGAGGGTCCCGAAGGTGGTCTGCTGCAGGTAGCGGAACTGGAGCTTGTAGGAGCGTTCTCCGAGGGAATCGGCATCCACCGGCTTGATCGCGAGCTGGTAATTGGACTTGCCAGCGGGATGCTCGATCGGGTAAGCGGAGACCGGGGTGCGGTTGGAGGCCGCGGAGGCGGGAGTGACCTCTTCGGTATTGAGGGCATCCGGTGAATTGCCCTTGGGGCTTTCGAGGCTCTCCACCGAGGCATCGCCGCGATCGTAGGCGGTGATGGTATACCAGTAGGTGTAACCGTTGGTCACGGTGGTGTCGGTGAAGCTGTGCTGCAGGCCAAGGTCCAGGCCGATATTGTTGATCCGGTCATAGCTGGCGATGGGCACCGGGTTGATGCCGACGCTGGGATCGACGTTGCGGTCGAGCTGATCCCAATGGAGGCCCTTGTCGACGCTGCGGTAGATGCGATAGCCCTCAAAATCGTATTCGCCGGAGTAATTGTCGAGCGAGTGCTCGGCGGCGTCATCCCAGTAGAGGGTGACATAGCCGTCGCCGGCGTGGGCGCTCAGGGTGGGTGTCGCCGGCGGTTTGGCGATATCGAAATTATAGGCGAGGATCTTTTGCGCCGATTTGAGGTAGGTGTAGAGTTCCTCCTTGTTGCTGCCGGCGACCATCGCGGTATAGAAGGTGAGGGTATCGCCGCGGCCGAGGTGATAGGGGCCGGAGGCCATGTTGCCGGTCAGATCGAGGCCCGAGGCCGGGATGGTGGCCGGATCGTCAAAGTGGCGGGTCGGGCTGTTGCCCTGATGAAAATAAAAGGGCACCAGGGACTGAGGCCGGATGAGGCCCGGGTTGCTCGAAAAGATGGCATACTGCAGGCTGTCGTCATCGCGGTCATCGTCATAAAGATTGTAGTGCATGTCGGTGACGCCCAGCTCGATGCCGTTCACCCTGGGGGTGCGCAAAAAGGCCACGCCAAAATAGCCGGTGACGCCGCCGGTCCATTCGCCCGAAAAGCCGTCGTCATAGAAATAGACGAAATTGTTGGCCTTGTCGAAATCGAGTTTGTCATCCTCATATTCCGGCAAGCCGCCGCTGACATCCCCGATATCGATATCGCAGTACATATCGAAATAGAGGCTGTCGAGGTCTTTGGCTCCCTTGTTCAGCAGCTCGAACTTGTAGAATATGAGGTTTTGCGCGAACTTGACCCCGAAGGTGTAACCGGTCTGATGGACCTCGAGTCCGAGCGGGGCAATGGTATTATTCTTGTCGTCATAGACGCAGTAGCTGTCCTGGTCTGATTTGATCACGGGATTGCCGGCGGCGTCCCTGACCGGCCAGCCGAGATCGGGAGGCCAGGAGAGGGGGTTGTCGCTGAAGGCGATCTTGGTGAAGGCCGGATTGTGGTAGCCGCCGACCGCCTCCCACTCCTCATTGGTCGTATAGCGTCCCTGGACGACGTTGCCGGGGATGCCGATCATCGGATTGATCCGGTAGACGTAGTTCCGGCCCGAGCCGATCGGGAACTCGCCCGAGGGGCCCTGGGTGAGGCGCCGCGGATAGAGCTTGCCGCGGTTCTCGAAGAAGAGGCCGATGTTGCTGGCATTATGGGTGCCCCCGGCGCGGTCGACAACACCCGCCGATTTCTCCAGCCGGGATAGCTCTTCCCGTTCTCTCTCTTTAGCGGAATGCTGGCCCAGCGCCAGGCTGGAGAACAATCCCAGTGCCAGGATAATAAACGCGATTCTTTTCATCATACTCCGTCCATTTTTGCCAGGCTGTTTCAATAGCCGATTTGGTTAGCGCTTCAGGGCCAATCCCAGCCGGATGCTGCGCGGCGGACCATAGTTGGAGGGATCGCGCATGTACTCGGTCGAGTAGCCGCCCACCTGGGTGAAATCGGGGCTGCCGGTATCGCCATAGACGTAGAGAATGTTGCGATGGTTGGTGAGGTTCAGGCATTCGACGAAAGCGCGCAAGGCGAACCCGCGGCTGACGGCAAACTCCTTGCCCACCTCGAGATCCATCGTATAGGTGCCGGGCCGCCGCAGCGAGTTCTTGTCGACGAAACCGATATCGCGGCCGCTCGGGGTATAGGGAAAGCCGGAGGCCGCGCGCAGGATCAGGCTGTAATCAGTCTGGCCGAGCCAGTGGCGGCCGAAGAGCACCGGTCCCTCTTCTTTCGGAATCCGGAAGTAGGCTTGCATGCTGAGATTATGGCGCTGGTCCCAATCGAGATAATAGAGCTTGGTGCTCTCGTCGGTGCCGGGGTATTGCTCGGCCTCTGAGGAGGCGCTGCCTTTGGCGATCGAATAGGTGTAGCTCAGGCCGCCGCCAAAATAACGGCCCTGGCGCATCTCGACGTTGATCTCGAAACCCTTGTCGTTGGCGTAATCCTCATTGACGTAAACGGTATAGCCAACAAATCGGCCGGTATTGCCGGAAAAGGCCTCGTAATACTTGGTGCCGATGTAATTGGTGATGTCCTTGTAATGGGCGGTAAGATGCGCCGCCAGGCGATCGGAAAACTGGTGCGAAACGCCGACCTCATAGGCGACTGTCTTTTGCGCATCGAGATTGGCCTGGCCGAAGAGGGGTTCGCGCACGTTCAGGTCATACTGGCGGTTCTCGAAGAGGAACTGGTACTCCGGATTCTGGAAAAAGTGACCGTAGGCAAAATGGATCTTGGTGCGATCGGAGACCGGATGAGCGATGCCCAAACGGGGACTGATCTGGTTGCGCGCCTTGACCGTGACCAGCTTGTCCTGGGAGAGCGGATCCTGGCGGAAAGTGGCGTTGGCGTTGAAATAGTCGTAGCGCAGTCCGAGATTGATAATCAGGTAGGGGAACTCGATCTTGTCCTGGATATAGCTGGCCGCCTCGAAGGGCTGGATATCATAGTCGTTGAGGTAAGGAAAATTGCGTTTTGGATCGTAGACGTAAAAGAGTTTGAGCCAGTGCTTGCGGTACTGCACGCCGAACTTGACCTCATTGATCTTGTTGGCCTGCCAGACCATATCGGTTTTGAAATCGGCCGTCTTGTTATGGTTGTCGAACATTTCAGGATAATCGGACCTGGCGTAGAACTCGTAACCATCTCCCGCCCAGGGAAGGTATTCGGCTTCCGTGGCGCTGAGATAGTTGGCGGTATCCTTGTCGATGCCTGAATAGTATTTTTCATCAAGAAAGGAGAGGCGCATGTCGTAAAAGAGGTTGGCTTTCAGGCTGTGGTTGACCATCAGCAGGGTCTGGTTGGTGCGGGTGCGGTGACGCAGATACTGGTCCGGGATGTATTTGTAGGCATGGCTGTAGCGCTGATAGCGCGAGGTGGTCGCGCGGTTGCTGAGGGTGAATTTCATCTTCGGCGTCATCTGGTAGGCGAGTTTGCCGAAGAGGGTTTTGTTGAGGGTGTAGCCGAAGGGGAGGTAGCTCCCTTTGTGGCTCTGTTCGCCGGTGACGAAGTATTTGAGCTTTTTGAAAAAAAGCGGGCCGCCCAGGCTGCCATTGAGCCGGCTTTCCTCAAGGGTGTTAAAACGGTTGATGCCGAACTGGCTCGAGCGGTATTCGATGTTGCCCGACTGGCTGTCACCGCCGTCGCGGGTGACGATATTGACGATGCCGCTGAGGGCATTGCCGTATTCGGCGTTATAGGTGCCGCTGAGCAGGTTCAGTTCCTGGATGGCGTCGTTGTTGATCTGGGTGATCATGTTGCCGAGCAAGGGATCCTGCACATACATGCCGTCGATCATAAAGCCCACCTCGTTGGAGCGTCCGCCGCGCAAGTGGAGCGAGCCATCCAGGGAGGTGACGCCGGCCTGCAGGGAGAGGACGTCGGAGAACTGGTTGACCGGCAGGCTTTCGATCTCCTCGCGGCGCATCGTCGCGCCGGAGCTGGTGAGATCTTTCTGGATCATCGGCTTGTCGGCGACGATAACCACCTCCTTCAGCTGGACGAGCGAGGGTTTGAGCTTGACCGAGACGGCGGTGGTCAGGTCGATCATGACGCGCACATTGGTGACGAGCTGGGTCTCATAGCCGACGAAACTGATCTTGACCGAGACCACGCCCGGGGGAACGTTGAGGATGATATAGCGGCCCTGCACGTCCGAGACCGCTCCCAGGCTGGTGCCGGCGACCTGGATGTTGGCACCGGGGAGGGGTTCGCCGGTTTGCGCGTCGGTGATGATCCCGGCCACCTTGCCGGTGACACCGGCGAAGAGCAGGGCAGGGAGGAGCAGAAGGACGATCCAGATTTTGTTCATTGGGACAACCTCATCGGTTCGACTGAGGAAAAGGGCGCCGGGACTCCCCCACTGCAGAGTCCCGGCCTTTTCTGTGATTCCATCCCCGGCCGGCGATTACCGAACCAGGGTCATCTTTTTGGTCCAGGTCTGCTGGCCGGCCGTCAGCCGATAGAGATAGACACCGGCGGCAGCATTTTGCCCGGCGGCATCCCGTCCATCCCAGATCACCTGATGCGCGCCGGCGGGATAGAATCCGTCGGCAACGGTCTGGACCAGCTGGCCTTTGAGGTTGTAGACCGCCAGGCGGACCTCGGAGCGTTCGAGCAGGTCGAAGCGGATCGCGGTCTCCGGATTGAAGGGATTCGGCCAGTTCTGGCTCAGGGCAAATCCTTCGGGAGTCTGGACACCGGGCCTGAGCTGTACCGCAGTAGTGAAGGCCGACTGGTATTTGGCCTGCATCGCATTGGAGGCCGCCACCATTTCCGCGAAGGAATCGCCATACATCACCCCATAGACGACCTTGACGGAACCGTGCGCCGGGATTGTAAAGGCGCCGGCATTGAGACTGTAGATGGAGCCGTCGCCCCCGGCCATCAGGTCGGCGTCGAAGCCGGGATCAGCGGTCTGATGGTAGCGGATCGCATCGGTGGAGGCGTCGGCGTTGGGATCGTCGGGTGAATAGACATTCCAGTCGAGGGTTTTGAAGGACCAGGGCGCGCCGGAGAGCAGGCGGATGCCCGCATAGCCCGCCTCGCCCTCGCGGTAGCAATAGGCCGTCTGGCTCGCCGCATCATACTTGGTGCTTTCACTGCCATAATTGCCGTTGATGCGCGGCACCGCTACCGCACCCAGATAAAAGGTGCCGGCCTCCGAGGAGTCGTTGGTGACCGTATACTCGGCGATCATCCAGGGCTGATCCATCCAGACATAGGAGTGGACATCAAAGGACATATTCGGCGGCAGCGGCACGGCGGCGGGGTCGGATTCATCGATGTAGCGGCTGTCAAAATGGACAAATCCCTCCAGGTCCGATTTGGTCGGAACGGTCAGCTGGACGGTGCCGGTCAGGGGATTGTGATTCTCGTTGTAATCGCAAACCGCTGTCTCCGAAAGGGCGGCGGTGATGTTGATCCGCTCTATCTGGCGGGTCCCGGAGATATTGGGGACAACCAGCCGGATGCTGCCGGCGTTGCTCAGGCGGAAGCCGATCTTGCCCGTCTCAAAATTGGTGGCCGCGGCATTGGCGGCGAGTTTGATGGAGTAGCAGGCCTGGGCCGCATTGGCTGCTTCCACCATTTCGGCGTAGCTGCCACCGAAAAGGAGGCCATAGGTGATCGAAACCGAATCGTGGGGAGCGATCGTGACCGGCCCGGCATTGAGGCTAAAGATCGAGCCGTCGCCGCCGGCGGTGATTTCAGGGCCAAAAACGGGATCGGCGGTCTGATGATAGCGGGTCGAGTCGGTGGCGGCATCGCTGCTGGGATCCGCCGGGGAATAGATATTCCAGTCCAGGGCTTGATAGGAATAGGGGGTCTGGGAGAGCAGCTTGAGGCCGGCATAGCCCGCTTCCGCACCGCGAAAGCAGTAAGCGATATGATGGTCCGGGTCCCATTTGTCAGTCTCCCCGCCGTAGCTGCCGTTGATGCGCGGCACGGCGACAGCGCCCAGATAGAGGGTGACGACCTCCGATGAATCGTTGATGACGGTATACTGGGCGATGGCGTAGGGCTGGTCCTTCCAGAGCAGCGCCCGCAGCCGGAAGTTGACATTGGGCGGCAGATTGCT
>CAYTCI010000115.1:0-9769 GCA_964436305.1 uncultured Cytophagia bacterium
GGCGCCTGGCCTCCGGGCCTGGAGGCTGGCGAAGCGGGGATCATCGCCGGCAATGTGCCCCTGTCGGACCGGCCGGCGAGTATGATCGCCCCCCGGGTTCTCATTGAATGATACTAAAAAAAGTATCTCAGGTCAAGAAAAATCGGCGGTGTAGCGATTTTTTCCGATATTTTCGCCAATGCGAAGCAAGTTATGACGGATTGATACAGCAGGCTGACGAAATGGCGCGCCATAGCTGGCGGTGTAGCCAGGGGCGGGTGGGGCAGGGCCTATTCCCCGGGGCGATAGGCCGCCAGAATCCGCTCGATGATCGCCGAGGTCGAGAGCCCCGGCACCCCCGGCAGCAGCTCGATCCGCCCCCCCAGCCGTTCCATCAGCCGCCGCTCCGGCTGGTTGATGGTATCGATATTGTAATCCCCGCCCTTGGCGTAGATGTCGGGCCTGAGCCGCCCGATCAGCTCGACCGGCGACTGGTCGCCATAAAGGATCACATAATCGACGCAGGCGAGGGCCGCCAGCAGGCGGGCACGCTCGCGCTCCGGCACGATCGGCCGCAGCGGTCCCTTGTTGAGCTGCACCGAGGCGTCGGTGTTGAGACCGACCACCAGCACGTCGCCGAGGGCGGCGGCGCGCTCGAGATAGGTGACGTGACCGGCATGGAGAATGTCGAAGACGCCGTTGGTCCAGACGATGGTGCGCCCTTGCGCCCGTTCCTGCTGCAACCGCTCCTTGAGCGGCTCCTCGGTGATGACCTTGCCTTCAGCGCTGATTTTCATCTTTATCCTTTTGCCATCGTGCCAGCAGTTCTTCACAGCTCGCTTGTTCACTGCGTCCCTCGAGATCGATCCAGTCGATGCGCGCATCGCGGCGGAACCAGGTCATCTGCCGCTTGGCATACTGGCGCGAGTGCTGCTGGATCAGCATCACGGCCGCCGCGAGGTCGGCCCCCGGCGCGAGCAGCTCCGGGCACTCGAGGATCTCCTGATAGCCCACGGTCAGCAGGGCGTTGTTGTGCAGGCCGTAGCCCATCGCCGTCAGCCGGCGGATCTCCTCCAGCAGGCCATCGCGGAACATCTGCTCGACCCGGTGGTCGATGCGCTCATAGAGGGCCTCGCGCGGGCGGGTCAGCCCGAAGAAGAGGGGACGGAAGCCGGCCGGCTCCTCGGCGCCGCTGTGAAAGGCGGAGATGGGCTGACCGGTGATCTCCCAGACCTCGAGGGCGCGGGCGATGCGCTGGGTGTCGTTGGGATGGAGCCGCGCCGCGCTCTCGGGATCGACTCTGGCCAGCTCGGCATGAACCGCGGCCGCCCCCTCGGCGGCGATGCGCACGCGCCATTTTTGCTTGATCGCCGGGTCCGCGGCCTGCGGGGCGAAGAGGCCATCGACCAGGGCGCGCAGGTAAAAGCCCGAGCCGCCGGCCACGACCGGCTGGACGCCGCGCGCAAAGAGCCCCTCGATACAGCGGCGCGCGTCGCGGCCATAGGAGCCGGCACTGTACTCCGCATCGGGATCGCAGAGGTCGATGAAGTGGTGGCGGACGCGCTGCTGCTCCACCGGCGTGGGCTTGGCCGTGCCGATGTCCATGTAACGGTAGATCTGGCGCGAGTCGGCCGAGACGATCTCACCGCCGAGCGCCTCGGCCAGCGCCAGCGCCAGGCTGCTCTTGCCGACGGCGGTCGGGCCGACCAGGATTGGGACGCGCGGCACCGGCGGGGCGTCTCCTGTATTCACGCGGATGGGATCATTTGCGGTCAAATCGGCGGTCCAGTTCATCGACGGTTATCGTGATCATCACCGGGCGGCCATGGGGGCAGAAATAGGGATTTTCCGTCGCAAAGAGCTGGTCGATCAGGGCGTTCATCGCCTCGATCGAGAGCTTTTCTCCGGCCATGATCGCCGAGCGGCAGGCGAAACTCTTGGCCACCCGCTCGCGCATGTCGGTCTCGGTGGCCGCGTACTCCTTGTACTGATCAATGATATTGAGCAGCAGGCGGTTCTCCGCGCCGACGCGCATGCCCGAGGGCACGCCCTCGACGACGACGGTGCGGCCGCCGAAGAGCTTGATCTGAAAGCCGAGCTTTTCCAGCCAGGGGCTGATCTCCACCATCACCTGATAATCCTGCGGCGAAAGCTCGAGGGTCTGCGGGAAGAGGAGTTGCTGCGAGACCCCCTCGTTCTGGCTGATATTCTTTTTGGCGCGTTCATAGAGGATGCGCTCATGGGCGACATGCTGGTCGATCACGACCAGGCCGCTCTTGATCTGCGAGAGGATATACTTGTTCTGCACCTGCCAGACGTTCGGGATTTCGCGCGGACGCGGCGCAGGGGTGCCGCTCGGGGTGAAGGAGCCGGGTCCGGCTGCCGTGGTGCTGCCGGGCTGATCAGGGCCGCCGCCGGGGAGGCTCCCTGCGCCTGTGGAATCGCCCTCCGGTGACGGCGTGCCGGTACCGGGCGCCTCCTCCTGCCAGGTCGGAATGAAGGAGCGGTGCGGCGGAAAGAGGCCCGGCGGCGGGAAGACGGTCTCGCCGGCCTCCCAGTCGAGCCGGGTTTGCTCGTCACTGCTGACGATCTCGCCACGATTGACGGACGGGCCGCCCGGGGTGCTCCCGGGCATGCCGCCGGCGCCCCAGCGCGGCGGGTAGAACTGCTGGATCTCGGGGATTATATGGTCGGTGCGCAGGGCGCGCTTGACGGCGCTGCGCAGCAGATCGAAAACCATGCGAGCGTCGGCGAATTTCACCTCGTTCTTGGTCGGATGGACGTTGACGTCGACCCGCTCGGGATCGATCTCGATGAAGAGGATGAAGAGGGGATAGTGCCCCTTGGGAATGCTCTCGCCGAAGGCCTGGGTGACCGCATAGCTGAGGGTGCGGTCGTTGATGAAACGGCGGTTGAGAAAGAGATACTGGTCGTTGCGCGTCTTGCGCATGACATCATAGTTGCCGACAAAGCCCGTGAGGGTCATCAGCGAATTCTTGTCCTCGACCTGGACCAGGTTATGGCGAACGCGCGAACCGAGTACCTCGACGATGCGCTCGGAGAGCTCGGCCGGTGCATAGCGGAAGACCTCGGTATCGTCATGGACGAGGGTGAAAGCGGTTTCGGGAAAGGCGAGGGTGAAATGGTTGAGCATGGCCAGGATCGAACGGTACTCGGTCGTCTCGGCGCGAAGAAATTTGCGCCGGGCCGGGGTGTTGAAAAAGAGAGTCTTGACGGCGATCGAGGTGCCGGGATTGCCGCCGGCCTCCTCCACTTTCGTGACCATGCCGCCCTCGACATGGATGGCCGTGCCGGCAATCGCCCCCCGCGGGACGGTCCGCAGCTCGAGGCGCGAGACCGCCGCGATACTCGCCAGGGCCTCGCCGCGGAACCCGAGGGTGAGGATCTTTTCGATGTCGGCGTAGGTGCGGATCTTGGAGGTGGCATGCCGCTGCAGCGAGAGGATGGCATCCTCCTCGCTCATGCCGATGCCGTTATCGATGATCTGGATCAGCTGGCTGCCGCCGCTCTTGAGGATGACCTCGATCCGGGTCGCGCCCGCATCGAGGCTGTTCTCGATCAGCTCCTTGACCACCGAGGCGGGCCGGTCGATGACCTCGCCCGCCGCGATCTTGTTGATCAGGTTCTCGGGAAGGACGTTGATGGTGTGTGTTTTTTTCTGCATGCTCGCCTGTGCGCTGGATGAAATACAGTGTAACGATTTCCGCCCACTTTTTCAAGGAGAATTTAGCGCAGGAGCCCCAGCACGCTCGCGCCGACCCGGCCTGAAACTCTGGCGCCGGCTTGGCCTAAACCTCTGGTGCCGACCCGGCAGCCCACATGACCTCGCGCCGACCCGGCAGGTCCCAGATTTCGAGGGGTATCCTGGAATTTAGCGCAGGAGCAGGAGTCGGATGACGGCGCTTCTCGCCGCACCGGCTGCGACCCTCCCCGATTCGGCATTGCTGGCGAGTTCGTCATTTCCGGCGGCTGCATCCGCGGTACCGGTATCCGATCCAGCCTCCATCCGGCAGAAATAGAGACCCGACGGCAGGCCTGCCGCCTCGATGCGCAGCTGGTGCTCGCCGGCCGGCTGGGTGCCAGCTGCGAGCAAGCGGACCAGGCGGCCGGAGGTGTCGTACAGGGTGAGGCGCACCTGCGCCCTCTGCGCGAGAGTGTAGCGGAGGGTTGTGGCGTTGTTGAAGGGATTGGGCCAGTTCTGCGCCAGGCTGAATCCCGCCGGCTGGCCGGCGGCCGGGGCTCCAGCCAGCGGCGGCTGCCTGGGCTCGACCAGGGTCCGGGCGCTGTCGGGGAGGATCCGCCAGGGATCGCGGCGCAACGGATCGGCGATATAGCAGATGTAGAGGCTGGCGGGACGGTTCTCGGCGATGAGTTGGCTCATCTCGCTCTCGGGCGGATGGAATTCGGTGCCCACCTCGATGGTCAGGCTGAAGGTGGGATTCGCCTGGCTCAGACTGTGACCGTAAAAATAATCGTCCGCATCGCCGTTGGTGCTGTAGAGGATCCCCATCGCCAGATCACCGTACTCATAGCCGCTGGCGAGGGTCAGGTTGCGTCCGAGCTCGAGAAAGATGGGGTGATGGAGGGTATGCTTGGCCGTGTAGCTCCAGGGAAAGAGGGCGGCGCGGCTGTAGCTGTGGTAATTGATAACCGCGGCGAAATGATGGGCGGCGGCGAGATCGCGCAGGGCGGCGGTTTCGGGCTCGGAGAAGGGACCGGTACCGCGATAGGTCTCCGAGTAGGGCGCGGGACTGGAGCCGTAATTGTCCCAGCCCCAGGCGTAACCGAAATTGCGGTTGAGATCCACGCCGATGGTGCCGTCGGCGTTAATGCGGCAGTTCTTGCGCCACCAGATATCGCCGTTTTCGACGTGGATATGACCGTCGGGATTGATCATCGGCACCAGCCAGATCTGTCGCTCATTGACCAGGCGGGTGAGCAGGGAGTCGTGGCCGTAGAGCGTGGTGAGGTGATGGATCAGGTCGAGGATGATCTCGGGGGTGATGATCTCGCGGGCATGGATGGCCGCCGTCAGCAGCACCTCGGCTTCGTCCGCCTCCTCGAGCTCGGGATGATCGGAGATCTTGACCGCCCACACGTCACGTCCCTCGACCGACCGGCCGATGGAGGTGAGGAGCAGCAGGTCGGGATAGTTTTCCGCGAGGGCGGCCAGCTCCGAGCTGAGCTCCTGGTAGGTATGGTAGGCGCCCATGTCGCCGCTGAGGGCTGCGGTGGTGCGGGCGAGGCTGGCGGCCGGGATCAGTGGGGTGAGGGTAAAGCCCTGGGCTTGCAGGGCGCGCTCCTCCGCCGGTGAGAGGACCGCATCGGCGTGGTCGCCGATCCGGCGCGAGGCGAGATCGAGATCCAGGCGCAGCAGGGTCTGGAGCTGCTCCGGGCGGTCGATACGGATCCGCACCAGGCGGCGCTCGCTGCCGGCGGCGGCAAGGTTGAGGAGCAGCAGGAGGAGGATGATCTTTTTCATGGCATAAAGTAAGACGCCGCGGGCTGGGATGCAATGAAAAAATCGCCCGCCGGAACTCCGACGCCGGCCCGCCCACGCTCTGGCGCCGACCCCAACTTTCTCGCGCCAACCCGAAATCCCGCCGCGCTACCCCCCAATCAACCCCTCGTCGGCGAAGCTGAAGTAGGCGTCCCTCCCGATGATCAGATGGTCGAGTACGCTCAGATCGAATGGCCGGCAGGCCAGGACGATCTTCTCCGTTACCTTTTTGTCCTCTGCAGATGGATGGGGATCGCCGCTTGGATGATTGTGCGCAAGGATGACCGCCGCCGCGGCATGCTGCAGGGCAGTGGAGATGATCTCACGCGGCGAGACCACACTCTCGGTGAGCGAGCCCTCAAAAAGGATTTTGTCGGCGATGATGTCATGGCGGGTGGTGAGGAAGAGCACCTGAAAGACCTCGCGCGAGAGGTCGCGCAGGCGCAGATGGAGATAGCGGTAGACGTCCTCGGAGCTCTGAATCCGCACCTCCTGCCGGTTCCAGCGCTGCTGGCTGAAGCGCTTGGCCAGCTCGAGTGCGGCCTTGATCTGGCAGGCCTTGGCGTGACCCATCCCCTTGACCTCCTGCAGAGCGGCGGCCGGGGCTGCGTCGAGGCCGCGGAGGCCGTTGAAGCGGCTGATCAGCTGGCGCGCCAGGTCAACGGCGGTGGTTTTTCCGGCGCCGACACGGAGGAGAATCGCCAGCAGCTCCGCCTCGGAGAGGGCATCGGCGCCACAGCGCAGCAGCCGTTCGCGCGGCCGCTCCTCCTCCGGCCAGTCGGTGATGCGATTGGGATAATCGGACATCTTCACCCCCATGTGCGGTCAAGTCTCTATCTGATGATACGGAATTCATCAGCGCCGCGCAAGCGAAAAGCAAGCGGTGGCGATATCGGCCGGTTTGCAGGCAGGGCCGGAAGCAAGAAGGGGTCGGCACCAGAGCCTTTTGGGTCGGCGCGAGAGGGGGCGGGCGCTGCGCAAGCGAAAAGCACGCGGTGGCGATATCGGCCGGGGGCTTAGCCCTCCGCCGTCATGCTGAAGCGCATCCGCTCGAAATACTCGAGACTCTGAGGCGCATAGTAGCGGGCGGTCCATGAATCGTCCGGCGCGAGTACCAGCCGGCCGGCGGGTCCGCGGCCTCCCCGCGCCCTGGTATTGTAGCGGAAGCGGTAATGGTCGTACAACCGCATCATCTCGGTCAAATAAATGTCGGCCACCTCCGTGTCGCGGCTGACGATCAGCAGATTCTCATCGTTGCTCGCCGAGGCGCTGCGCGAGAAATTGTTGGAGCCGGTGATGATCGTCGGCCGCTCCGAGCTGAAATCGGTGATGATGGTTTTGAGGTGGATGAGGATGTTCCCCTCCTGACCGGCGATCGACTCCCGGAGGAATCCCTCCAGCCCCTTGTTGAGGAAGGCTGGCGTGACAAAGCGGGCGTGACGGTGCATGCCGGTGATTCGCGAGGTGCTGTTCTGCAGGCCGTAGCGGATGACGTGGCTCTCCTCCTCGCCCAGCAGGGCCTCCTCGATGCCATCCAGCAGGTTGAAGGCGGTGCAAAAGACCAGGTCGCGCTGCGCCCGCCGGATGATCCCGATCACCTCGGCGAGGTCGGTCAGGTTGGAGCGCGGGCTGAAGAGCACCTGGGGAGCGAGTCCGCCGACCGCCGGATTGACCAGGTTGATGTATTTGCGGGTATCGCCCGGGGGCGTGCCGGCGAAGAGCTTGTCGAAGAGCTCGAGATAACGGCCGGCGATGTCGCCGTCCTCCATGATGTGGAGGACGTTGGCCTGGCGGTAGACCGCGTTGGCGGTGAAATTGGTCGAACCGGTCAGGACGGCCTGCGGGCTGCGGCTGCCATCGCCCTGGAGGCGGCTGAGGACACAAAACTTGTGATGGAAGATGGCCGAGGTGAGGCGGCTGGCCTTGACATAGCCGGGCAGGGGTTCGAGGGTCTGCTCGTTGAGGGTGGTCTGGGGATCGGCGCTGCGGGCATGATAGACGATGCGGACCCGGGCGCCGCGTGCCAGCGCCTGCGCCAGGGCGGCGGTCACCTCCGGCAGCTCGACCTCATAGACGGCGACATCGAGGGCCCAGGTGGCGTCGAGCGCCTGGTCGAAAAAGGCGAGCAGCCGCTCGTGGAGGCCGCGGGAGAGCCATTTGCGCGCCTCCTCCTGGCCGGGATCATCCGGATTGGCATTGCCGAAGCGGCGGGCATAGGCCTGGCTGGCGGCAGCGGCGCGGTTGAAGATGATCTGGTGCCTTCCCTGCTGCAGCGACTGGGTCGCCACTTGCACCTCGGGGCCCTCGAGGTAGCGCAGCTTGCCCGGCCGGCCGTAGACGCCGTGGAGCTTGTAGCGGTAGGGCGTGGCCGGATAGACCGAGTAATCGGACCAGCGATATTTCTGGATGGGTCCGAGGTTGCTGTCGACCGGGGTGTTGATGTCGGCGGCCTCGCCGGGGAAGCGCAGCGCGCCCTGCAGCCAGCGCATGCGGCCGATCGCCGGTCCCTCGCGCTCGATGGCGTAGCCGAGCAATCCCTTGCGACGGGCGCTCGAGGTATTCATCGCCAGCAGGACCCCGGTGGTGCCGGCATAGGCCTGCAGGATCAATCCGTTCTTCTTGGCGCGGGCGCGCATGGCCTCCTCCCTTCCTCCTCGTCATGCCGGATTCCACCGGCCGGCTGCTCAGACCAGCGGCGGCTTGGGCATCGCCTTACTGGTCTCGCTGAAGATCCGCGCCACGGTCGCAACGGTGCCGGCGACGTCGGTGAGGTTGGCCGGGAGGATCATGGTATTGCTGCTGACCGCCAGCTTGCCAAATTCGTTGAGGTACTGTTCGGCGATGCGCAGGTTAACGGCGTCGCTGCCGCCGGGTGCGGCGATGGCGGCGGCGATCTCGCGAATACCGCGGGCGGTGGCCAGGGCGACGCGCTCGATCTCAGCCGCGCGGCCCTCGGCCTCATTGATGCGCTTCATCTTTTCACCCTCGGAGCGGGCGATCGCCTCCTGCTTGTCTCCCTCCGCGCGGTTGATCTTGGCCTGCTTGTCGCCTTCCGACTCGGCGATGAGGGCGCGCTTCTCGCGCTCGGCGCGCATCTGCTTCTCCATCGCGTCCTTGATGCTCGGCGGCGGCACGATGTTTTTGATCTCGTAACGGGTCACCTTGAGGCCCCAGGGCAGCGAGGCCTTGTCGACCGCGGAGACAATTTCAGCGTTGATCTTGTCGCGTTCCTCGAAAGTCTTGTCAAGGTCGATCTTGCCGATCTCGGAGCGCATCGTCGTCTGCGCCAGCTGGATCGAGGCGAAGGCGTAGTCGTTGACCCCGTAGGAGGCCTTGACCGGATCGATGATCAGAAAGTAGAGGATGCCGTCGACGTCAACCTGGATGTTGTCCTTGGTGATGCAGGACTGCTCCGGCACATCGATGGCGTTCTCCTTGAGGGAGTGGACGTAGCGGATGCGGTCGATGAAAGGGATGAGGATGTGGAATCCCGCCTCGAGGGTGCCGCTGTATTTTCCCAGCCGCTCGACGATGAAGACGGTCTTTTGCGGGACGACCTTGGCGGAGCGGGTGAGGATGATGACCGCCAGGATGATGATGCCGATGAGGATCATGGTTTCGGCTTGCATGGGGGCAGCTCCTTTCAGCGGGGATGGAATGACCTGCATGGCGACCGGCATTCGGCCGCCCTTATTTGTCCTGGGATTTGACCACGAGGGTCAGGTTGTCACGCTTGATGATGGTGACCTTGGCTCCGGGGGCGAGTGATTGGTCGGACTCGGCGCTCCAGAGGGTACCGTGGAACTCCACCTTACCGCCGGGCTGGCCTGGCTCGATCGCCTGCACCACCTCGGCATGCTGGCCGACGAAATCATCGAGCGACTCGAAGGGGCCGAGCTTGCCCGACTTTTTGCCCTCAAAGAGCGCCTTGCCCTTCTTGCGGAAGAGGAGGAGCGAGGCCCCCGAGGCGAGGAGGAAGACGATCAGCTGGGCGTTGAAGGATTTGATCAAGCCGACCTCGAGCATCAGGCAGGTCACCCAGGCGCCGGCGCCGAAAAAGATGACGATGAAACCGGGCAAGGCCAGCTCGGTGAGGATGAGAAAAAAGCCGATGAAAAACCACGCCAGGACGGCGCTGTCGATCCCGTACATTGTGCTCTCCTTGTGATCCGTTCCTGCTCCGGCTAGCCGGCGCTGCGCGAGGATTTTACCGCTATCCCCCGAACTCTGGTGCTCACCCGGGTGCAGATGCAAGATAATGATTTACCC
>CAYTCI010000116.1:0-9496 GCA_964436305.1 uncultured Cytophagia bacterium
GCCGCCTTTGTGCTGCCCATTTTGCACAAGCTGCTCGCCGGCCCGCGCAAGCAGAGCCGCGCCCTGATCCTCACCCCCACCCGCGAGCTGGCCGAACAGATCCACGAGACCATCCGCAGCCTGGGCAAGGGCACGGATCTGCGCAGCGCCACCATCTACGGCGGCGTACCCAGCACCACGCAGATCAGGGCCTTGCGCAGCGGTGTCGAGATCCTCGTCGCCTGCCCCGGCCGGCTGCTGGACCTGATGGACCAGAAGCAGGCTGACCTCTCGCGCATCGAGATCCTGGTCCTCGACGAGGCGGACCGCATGCTCGACATGGGCTTTTTGCCCTCGGTACGCAAGATCCTCCAGCGGATCCCGGCACAGCGCCAAACCCTGCTTTTCTCCGCCACCTTTCCGGAGGAGATCGAGGGTCTGGCTACCCAGTCCATGCGCAAGCCGCAGCGGATCACCCTCGGACTGGCGAAGCCGGTCCATACCGTCCGCCACGCGCTCTATCCGGTGCAGCCGCATCTCAAGCTGCCTCTGCTGCTGGCGCTGCTGCAGCGCACCGAGACCGACTCGGTCCTGATCTTTGCGCGCACGCGGCACCGCGCCCACCGCGTCGCCCAGCAGGTCGGCCGCCACGGCTACAAGGTGACCAGCCTGCACAGTGACCGCACCCAGAGCCAGCGTCAGGCAGCGCTCAAGGGCTTCCGGCGCGGCGAATTCCAGATCATGGTTGCCACCGATATCGCCGCGCGCGGCATCGACGTCGACACGATCAGCCACGTCATCAATTTCGATATGCCGGATACCGCGGATGCCTACATCCACCGCATCGGCCGCACTGGCCGTGCCGAGCGCAGCGGCCTCGCCTACACCATGACCACGCCCGAGGATATGGATATGGTCAAGACCCTCGAAAAGATCATGGGCAAGCCCCTCCCGCGGGAGACCCTGCAGGATTTTGACTACCGGCAGGCAGCGCCCGAGCCGGTCGCTCAGAGCGGTCAGCCGCAGCGCCAGCCTCGCACGCAAGCCCAGCGGCCGGCGCAGCCGTCCGGCGCACCGCGCGGCCTTTCGCACGCTTCCCGAACCTCCCATCCCCGATCGGGACGCCCCCAGCCCACGCGGAACGATGGGATCTATCGCGGCGATCCCCGCCGTGAGGCTCCGCGTCGCGATGGGAGCCGTGGCAGCTCCAAACGCGGTCTTGCGGCCCCGAGCCGCCACAGCATGAGTCAAAAGCCGGTCGCCAGGCCATCCCTGACACGCGCCTCGCGGCTGCCGGGAAAAAGCCTTTGGGACACCCTGCGCCGAACCATCGGCCTGGGTCGATAACCGGATTCCCGTTCGCCGGCAAAGAAAATGTTTTGAAATGGGTCTGAAATTTGCGATATTTTATTGATAAGTATCGGAAATAACGAGCCCTGCGCATGTCCAGACGATCCATCCTGCTCGGGGTGGCCCTGTTGCTCGCCCTTGCAGTGGCCATCAACCACTTCAACGGCAGGACCAGTCCCGCCGCCCCGGCCGCTGCGCAAACCACTGCAACAGCGGCGGATTCGGGGTGCCTGAGTGTCGCGGCCGAGCTCAACCGCAAGCTGCCGGAAAAGATCGATGAGGTGGAGCTGGCGGCGGTCCTCGAGGCCCTTAACCGCAGCAATAACCGGACGCTGCCGGAGCGCTATGTCACCAAGGCGCAGGCGCGGCAGGCGGGTTGGCGGCCGGGCGACGACCTCTGGGACCATCCCGCCCTCAAGGGCAAGAGCATTGGCGGCGACCGATTTTCCAACCGGGAAAAGAGCTTGCCCGCCGGCGGCCGCAGCTGGCGCGAGCTCGATCTCGACTACCACGGCGGCCACCGCGGCGCCAGGCGCATGGTCTTCGCCAACGACGGCTTGCGCTATGTCACCGTCGACCATTACCGGACCTTCGTGGAGGTGCCGCCGTGCCGATGAAGCGCTGCCTGCTGCAGGGCCGCGAGCTCAGCTCGATGGACCGGCTCTACGACGAACTGGCGCGCCAGCTCGAGTTTCCGCCCTGGTTCGGCCGCAACCTCGATGCGCTGTGGGACCTGCTGACCACCGATATCCCGGGGCCGATCACCATCCGAATCAAACAACCCAAAACCGCCGAGCGGCTGCTGGGCGAATCCTACAGCCGGATTCTCGATCTGTTCAAGGAAGTAGAAGAGGAGCGCGATGATTTCAAAGTCGTGGTGCGGTAAGAAAGCTTGCTGCGCCCGTCCTTTCCAATTCATTCTTCTCGAACTGGTCTTCTTTTGCATACTGCCTCTGCTCGCCGCTGCCCATGCCGCTACGCCTGCCCTGCCCAAAGCCAAGGAAAAATGGATTTGTCAGGAGGGGAATCTTTTCACCCTGTACAGCGCGGCCCCGGCCAGACAGGCCAGCGAAATCAGCCTCGGCCTCGAGCAGTACCATGCCGTGCTGACCTCCTTCAGCGCCGGCAAGGCCCTGCCGAGCCCGGTGCCGACTTTCATCTTCGTCTTCAGGGATGAGCGCGGACTGGCGCCCTACCAGAGTTTCCCCGCCGAGCAGACGACCGGCAGCGACGGCTATTTCCTCCAGCGGGAGGATGCCCAGTATATCGCCGTCAGCGCCCGCGAGGAGGTGACGCGGACGATCTACCACGAATATGCCCACGCCATTTTTGCCACCGCCTGGCCGGGCGCGCCCCTCTGGCTCCAGGAGGGGCTGGCGGAGTACTTTAGCACCTTCCGCACCGATGCCGATGTCATCCTCATTGGTGAGCCCCTCAAGGAGCATGCCCGCACCCTGCGTACCACCCCGTGGGTTTCCTGCAGCGAGCTGATGCAGCTCGATGCCGATGCCTCTCTCTATCGCGATTCGGAACGCAACGCCATCTTTTACGCCCAATCCTGGATCCTGACCCATTTCCTCTTTCACGGGCTGCGCGACGGCGGCGCTGCGGCGATTGACCGTTATATCACCCTGCTCGGGACGGGGGAGTCCAATGCGAATGCCTTCCGCGGGGCGTTTCATATCTCCCTGACGGCGCTGGATGAGGCGATCAAGGCCTATGCCGGCCGCGAGACTCTCGGCTCGACCCGGGTGGCGCCGCGCGAGCTGCGCGTGGATGCCAGCCATCCCTTTCGCCCGGTGCCCTACGAGGAGATCCTCTACCGCCTTGGCGATCTGCTGGCGCATCACGGCACCAGTCAGCTCGCTGCCGCCGAAGCCCATTTCCAGCAGTCGTTCCGCGTCAATCCCCGCTTCGCCCTCGCTCCCGCCGGTCTCGGCTATGCCGCGATGGTGCGCGAGGAGGATTCCGGGGCTCGGCACTTTTTCCTGCAGGCCCTGGCCATCGATTCCAGCGCCGCCTGGATCCATTACCAGTATGGCCGTTGTCTGCTCGCGGCCGGGCGCAAGCAAAAGACGCCGCAGAAGGAGGAGACCATCGCCCGCGCGCGCGACGAGCTGCTGCGCACCCTCGCCATCGACGACCGCTTCATCGATGCCCAGGCCCAGCTCGGGGAAGCCTATATGCATCTCGGCATGCAGCCGCAGGGAGAGAGCGCCCTCGAGAAGGCCCTGGCGGGGATGCCTTCGCGCCTCGACGTGGCGCGCAACCTGCTGCAATATTATGTGCTCGACGACAATACCGCCAAACAGGAAGAACTATTGGCCCTGATCGGTCAGCGCGGCGGGGAGAAGGCGCTTGAGGCCGCACGCGAGTCGACCCTGCGGACGCAGATCGACCGGGTGGCACGGCTGATCAACGAGAAGGAATATGCCAAAGCCCTCGTTCTGGCGGAAAAGCTGCGCAAGCAGACCGATGATCCCGAGATCAAAAAGCTGATCGACGAGGCGCGCCAGGCGGCCTCCCAGGGACAGCTCGTTGATGTCTATAACCAGGGCGTGCGCTGCGCCGCGGACAAGCGCTACGACCAGGCCGAAAAGTACTTTCTGCGCGTGATCAAGGAGGGGGGCAAGAGCGAGCTGGCCGGACTGGCCCGCAACAACGTCAGCAAGATCCGTGTCGCGCGTCAGGCCGCCTGGTACAACGAGGCCTTTGAGCTGATGCGGGCCAACAATTTCCAGAAGGCGGTGCCGCTGCTCAAGAAG
Source organism: uncultured Cytophagia bacterium (assembly GCA_964436305.1). Lineage (GTDB taxonomy): Bacteria > Zhuqueibacterota > Zhuqueibacteria > Residuimicrobiales > Residuimicrobiaceae > JAKPUX01. The sequence continues at coordinate 4,095 of CAYTCI010000116.1, forward strand.
GTGATCAACGACAATTCCGATGCCCAAACCACCCACGCCGCAGAGAATGTCCTGAGTCAGATCGAGTCCCTGTAGCCGTAGGCCGCCCCCTCACCTTTACCATGGATGACCGTTCATGCCGCAAAAACTGAACCTGCAAGTCGACGCCTGTGATGTCAGCGATTTCCAGGGCAAACTGCGATTCAATTTTACCCGCCGTTTCGTGGCGCCGGCCATCGGCGAGCCGGGCGAGGTGCTCTCCATCGGCCCGGAGAACACCTTCGACCAGGCGATGGCCAAAGCCTTTCAGCTCGGGTATAACTCAACCACCGGCGATCTCGACCGCGAGTGGAACGCCCCCGACAAAGCCTATGGCTACGTCTTTTGTTTCGAGGTTATCGAGCATCTGATGAATCCCCTCCATTTTCTCGAGAGTCTGCGGCACTATCTGCAGCCCGAAACCCGGATCTTTTTGACGACCCCGCGCCGGCCGCACGCCTTCTGGAATAACCAGCATTTTCACGAGTATGACACCCTGCGCTTTCGCCATCTGCTCACCTCCGCCGGTTATGAGGTGGTGCGGCACGAAGCGCGCGTGACCTGGTATCATCCCCTCTTTTATCTGAGCGGTCTGCGGCCCTTTCTGCGCCTGACCGTCGGCCGCAGCAAGACCCACCTTTACGAACTGCGTCTGACTGCGCCGCGATGATCTCGCGCCAGTTTTTCAAATCCTCGCTGATCTACTCGGTCACCGGCGCCCTGCCGCTGGCGGCCAGTGTCCTGCTGCTGCCCTTTTACACCAACCTGCTGAGCACCGGCGATTTCGGCCGGCTGGCGCTCTACATCAGCTTCAGTTTTCTGATGCAGATCCTGGTCAGTTTCGGCCTTGATTCCTACATTACCGTGCAGTATATCGAGTACCGCAACAATCCTGTTCTGCTCAAGAAGAACATGAGCGGTATCCTCAGCGCCTTCCTCGGCATCAGCGGTGGCGTCGTCCTGCTCTCGATGCTGGCCGGACCCTGGCTCTTTCGCCTGATCTTCGACGATGTGGAACTCGGTTTTTATCCCTATGGCTTCCTCTCGGTGCTCACGGCGGTCTTTCACGGGATCTTTAAACTCTACACCAATCTGCTGATCTATCAGCAGCGGCCGGTGCGCTATTTCTGGGCCAATATCCTCAATTTCATCCTGGTCATCGCGGTCTCGCTGGGCGGCCTCTATCTTTTCCCCCGGACGCTGATCGGTCCGATGTGGGGGCGGCTGCTCTCCGCCCTGGCCCTGGCTGCCCTCGCTTTTATCATCTTTCTGCGCGAGTTCGGGCTGACGCGGGACCGGGCTTTTCTGCGGAGCATGGCCGGCTATTGCTGGCCGCTGGTCCTCTATTCGCTCCTCTTCTGGGTCCTCTCCTACGTCGACCGCTTCATCATCAACCACTATCTCCAGGCCGAAAGTGTGGCGATCTATGATTTCGCCGTCAAGTGCACCCTGCTGATCGAGTTCTTCCAGAACGGCCTGGTCAGCGCCATCTACCCCAAGGTCTTCGGGATCTGGAAGGAGCAGGGCGACGGTGCCAGCTCGATCCAGGTCAACCGTTATTTCAGCGGTTTCTCCGCCGCCACGCTGCTGATCCTGCCGCTGTTTCTCATCGCCGTCCCGGCGCTGGTCCCTCTGGTCGTCAAGCGGGCGGCCTATTACACCGCCTTCCACTTCCTGCCCGTGCTCAGTCTGGGATTCGTCGCGCGCAGCCTCTTCTATATGTTTCTCGCCCCCTTTTACTATTATCGCAAGACCAGGCTGCTGCCGCGGGTGCTCTTTTTTTCCTCCCTGCTGCAGCTGCTTTTCTCATTCTGGTTGGTGAAAGTGTGGGGCGTGGCAGGTGCGGTCTGGGTCAATTTTGCCATGAAGTGGGTTGTGGCGGGATTTGCCTGGAACGAATGCCGGAAAATTTATGCCTTCAAGTTCAACAAACTGAAATTGCTTTGGCTGCCGGTGATCTATTCCCTGATCTTCCTGCTCGCCGATTGGTATGTCACCCCCGCAACGGCCCTGCTCGTGCATGCGCTGGAGGGCGTGGTCAGCCTCGCCCTGGTCTTTTTCGTCTACCGGCGCGAGCTCCTGCTGATCTGGAGCCAGTGGCGCATGAAAAAGGCCGCCGTGCTCTGAGCCCGTCCCCTCTCAGCAGATGCGCGGCAGCAGTTCCCCCGCCGGCAGATCCACCAGGCGCCAGGCGCCCAGCAGCGTGTGCAGCGCCACCAGACCCGCTTCCCCCTTTCTGACCTCACCGATCACCGCCGCATGCCGGCCGAGGGGATGGCTCCGCAAAGCCGTCACCGCGGCCCCGGCGGCCTCGGCGGAGACCGCCGCCACCAGCTTGCCCTCGTTGGCGATATAGAGCGGATCGAGCCCCAGCAGTCCGCAGGCGGCGGCCACCTCCGGCCGCACCGGCAGCGCTTGCTCCTCCAGGCGGATTTCCAGGTTCGAGCCCCCGGCGAATTCGTGACAGGTGGCCGCCAGGCCGCCGCGGGTCGGGTCGCGCAGGGCGTGCAGGGCCTCGCCGCAGTGCTCAAGGAGGAGGGCGGTCAATTCATGCAGGGGGGCGGTGTCGCTGAGCAGGGCGGTGGCGAAGCCGAGGTTGCGGCGCCGGGAGAGGATGGCGACGCCGTGGTCGCCGAGGGTGCCGCTGAGGATCAGCCGGTCGCCCGGCTGCAGGTGGCGGGAGCCGAGGGTCAGGGTGTGGGCGATCACGCCGATGCCGCTGGTGTTGATGAAGAGCTGGTCGGCCTTGCCCTTTTCGACGACCTTGGTGTCGCCGGTGACGATCTGCACGCCCGCCCGGGCGGCGGCCGCCGCCATCGCCGCGGCGATGCGGTCGAGATCGGCGAGGGGCAGCCCCTCCTCGAGGATGAATCCGGCGCTGAGCCAGCGGGGCTCGCTGCCGCACATGCAGAGGTCATTGACTGTGCCATTGACCGCCAGTTCACCGATGGAACCGCCAGGGAAAAAGAGGGGATCGACGACGAAGCTGTCGGTGGCGAAAGCGAGGCGCTGCCCCGGTTCGGCAGGCGGCAGCACCGCCCCGTCGTCGAGGGGATCGAGCAGGGGATTGGCGAAGTGGCGCCGGAAGAGCTGGCTGATGAGGCCGGCCATCATGCGGCCGCCGTTGCCATGGCCGAGCTGGATCGTTTCACCGTTCACACTGCACCTCCCGGTATCGGTGGATGGTCAGAGGCAGTCCGGCGGGGTGGGGCAGTCGCCGGCCGGACTGCGGTGATAGCTGAAATAGGCGGCGCACGCCCCCTCGGCCGAGACCATGGGGGCTCCGAGGGGATGGAGCGGCGTGCAGCGGCTGCCGAAGGCCGGGCACTCGGGCGGCTTTTTCTGCCCCTGGAGGATCGCGCCGCTGATGCACTCGCCCGGGGCGGTAGTTGCCGCGGTCACTCCGCTGAATTTGACCTCGGCATCCCAGGCCGCATACTCCGGCCGCAGTTGCAGGCCGCTGGCCGGGATGAGGCCGATGCCCCGCCACTCGCAGTCCCGCACCTGAAAGATCTCTTCAATCTGTGCTTGCGCCGGGAGGTTGCCCTCGCGGCGGACCACGCGTTCATAGACGTTTTCGACGTGGGCCTCGCCCGCCTCGAGCATCTGCACCACCCGCAGGATGCCGCGCAGGAGGTCGGCGGCCTCGAAGCCGGTGACGGCGATTGGCACATGGAATTCGGCGGCCAGGGCCTCATAGGGCTGCCAGCCGAGGATGGCGCAGGCGTGCCCGGCGGCGAGGTAGCCCTGCACCCGGTTGCCGGGGCTTTGCAGCAGGGCGCGCACCGCGGGGGGAACGAGCACGTGGGCGGAGAGCAGGGAGAAATTGGCGATCCCCTCGCTGCGGGCGCGGGCGACGGCGAGGGCACTGCCGGGGGCGGTGGTCTCGAAGCCGATGGCGAAGAAGACGATCTCGCGGTCGGGCGCCTGGCGCGCCAGTGCGAGGGCGTCGAGGGCGGAGTAGACCATGGCCACCTCAGCGCCGTCGGCGCGGGCGTCGAGCAGGGTGGTGGCCGAACCGGGTACGCGCAGCATGTCCCCGAAGGTGGCGAGGGTCACCCCGGGGCGGGCGGCGAGGGTGATCGCGGCGTCGATGAAAGCGCCCGGCGTGACGCAGACCGGGCAGCCCGGTCCGTGCACCAGTTCGATCGGGCGGGGCAGCAGCTGATCGAGACCGAGGCGGAGGATGGCGTGGGTCTGGCCGCCGCAGGTCTCCATGATGACCCAGGGGCGTGTTTGCACAGCGCGTATCCCGGCGAGGAGGCGGCCGGCGATCCCGGGGTGGGCGAAGGGGGCGAGGTTCATCGGGTTTCGTCCCGGGAAGCAGCGCCGGGGAGGCTCCCCGGCTGGCTGTCGAGCACCTCCCGCCACAGGGCATAGAACTGCTCGACCTCGGCGGCGTCGATGATCTCGAGGGCAAAGCCGGCATGCACCATCACATGGTCGCCGGGCTTGACTACCGGCACATGCGCGAGGCAGACCTCCTTGCGGATGCCGCCGAAATCGACCTCACCCATCGGCAGCCCCTCTGCCTCATGGATCCTGACAACCCTTCCCGGTGCGGCGACGCACATGGTCACCTCTCCCTCGGTTTCATCTCATGATCGGATAGGGCTACCTTGCAGGCCCAGCCGGGCGGCCGAGCCGGGCGGCGGCGACCGCGATCTGTCCCAGAGCCAGGCCGCCGTCGTTGGCGGGGACTGCGCGGTGGCTGTACACCTCGAATCCTGCCGTCTCGAGGGTCTGTCGCAGCAGCATCGATAGCAGTCCATTCTGCATGACCCCGCCGCTCAGGGCGACGCGCTGGACGCCGCTGCGCCGTCGCACCTCTTCGGCGGCCAGGCGCATGACCTCGGCGAGGGTGCGATGGAACCGCCAGGCTACCTTGCTGGCCGAGCAGCCCTCGAGGGTTCGCCGGGTCACGCGGCGGATATAATCGGCCAGATGCAGGGGGCCGCGGGGGACGAATTCGGCGCCGAGGATCTCCTCAAGCGGCGGCAGGGGGGTGCCGTCATCCTCGGCGGTCATCTCGAGGGTCATGGCCGCCTCCGCCTCGAAGGTGTTCTCGAAACAGAGCCCCATGATCGCGGCGGCGGCGTCGAAGAAGCGCCCGCAGCTCGAGGTCAGGGGGGCGTTCACCCCCTGTTCCATGGCGTCGAGGAGCAGCTCCATCTCCGCGCGCGGGCGGCAGTGCATCACCTCGAGATCGAGGTCGAGGCAGCTACGGCCGAAAGCGGCATGGAGGTGACTGAGGGCCATGCGCCAGGGTTCGCGCACGGCGGCGCTGCCGCCCGGCATCGGCACGGGTTGCAGCCAGGCCTCGCGGGTGAAATCGGCGGCGTTGCCGAGCAGGACCTCGCCGCCCCAGATCGTACCGTCGCTGC
>CAYTCI010000117.1:0-9439 GCA_964436305.1 uncultured Cytophagia bacterium
CTGCAGCCCGAAGACCTGCAGGGTGCTGTTGATGAGCCCGTATTCGGGATTGAGCAGCCACATCCACAGTACCGAAAGAATGACCCCCGAGATGATCGAGGGGATGAAATAGATCGTGCGGAAAATCCGCACCCCGCGCACCGCCTTGCTGACGATCATCGCCAGCAGCAGCGAGCCGAGAATGACCAGCGGCGTCCGCACCAGGGTGTAAAACAGGGTATTCCAGACCGCGCTGTAAAAATAGGGATCGCCGAAGAGCAGCTCCCGGTAGTTGCGCAAGCCGATGAACTGGGGGATGCGCAGCACATCATACTGGCAGAGGCTGTACCAGAGCGACATGAGGACGGGATAGAGGCCGAAGAGCAGAAAGCCGACGATCCAGGGGGAGGCGAAGAGATAGCCCAGCAGGGCCTTTTTATCGAAGCGCTTCACGGCTGGAAAACCTCGATTTTCATGCGGGCGTTGACATAGGCATCATACTCGAGGGCGCGATCCAGCGCCGCCTGGATGGTGCGCTCAGCCTGCTCCAGCGCCTGCTGCGGTGGCAGGACCCCGCGCAGCGAGCGCTCGCGCGCCAGCGAGAACTCGCGCCAAAAGATGTCGTGCACCAGGGGTGTGATCGACTTGGAGCGGCTCTGCTCCATCTGGTCAGTGAAAATGCGGACGTAGCGGTTCATCGCCAGAAAGCCGGGATCGTTGGCGGCCAGACGGTTGACCGGGAAGAGGGTCTCGGTGCGGTTCATCGCCTCGCGCAGCTGGGTCTCGCGGCTGACGACGAATTTCATAAAGCGCCAGGCATCATGCTGGTTTTTCGCCCCGCGCGGGATCGCCAGCCACCAACTGCCGGCCGATGAGACCGGCGGCGCGCTGCCCCAGGCGGGGATCATCGCCACCCCGTAATCGAGGCCGGGCTTGTAGCGGGCGATCTGGTCGATAAAACTGTTGTCGTTGATGAAGAGGGCCGTCTTTTCGGCGATGAATCCCTGCTGGTCGCCGTAGCCGAAGCCGCCCATGAAAGCGGAGACCTCCTCGACCGTATAAAGATCGAAAAAATCGCGCTCCCACTGAAAGGCCGTGACCACTTCCGGGGCGCTCAGGCTCACCCGGCTGCCGGAGGGATCGACAAAACGGGCCCCCTGCTCGAAGGCGATGATCAGCGGGGTCTCGATGGTGCCATACTGGGGGATGAACCCCATCTGCACGATCCGGCCCTTTTCCCGTTTGAGGAGCTTGCGGGCATAGCCCTGGACCTCGTTCCAGGTGCGGGGCGGCCGGTCGGGATCGAGGCCGGCCTCGCGCAGCAGGCGGCGGTTGTAAAAGAGGGCATAGGAGCCGGTGTAGGCCGGCAGCGCATAGGTGTGGCCGCGGTACTTCATCTCCTGCCAGAGCGAGGGGAAGAATTCGGTGGTGTCGAACCGGTCGGCGGTGAGGGCCGGATCGAGGGCGACCAGGGCCTTGCGCGCCGCCCATTTGGGCACCGGCGTGACCAGGTTGACCACATCCGGAGGATTACCGCTGAGGATGGCCGTCAGCACCTTTTTTTCATGTTCGTTCCAGGGGATCGGTGTCGCCTCGACATGGATCGACTCCTGCGCCGCATTGAAGAGCGCCACACAGGGCGGGATATCCTCCTTGACCCCGGCGACGAACCAGTAGCGGACCTCCCGCCGGCCGCCGGTGTCGTGGCGGGCGGGCCACAGCAGCGCGACGGCGCAGGCGATGGCGCCGAACAGGGCGGCGGTTTTGAGAACAGTGGTCTTCATTGTCGGTCAGGATCCTGGCAAGGTCCTCAATTTTGGGCGCGCTCGATCGCGATGCTGTAGGTAAACCGGTTGGCGTTGTAGTAGCCGATGTTGAATTCGATCGGGTGGTCCTCGGCATCATAGACAAAGCGCGTGCGCAGGAGAACCGGATCGCCGGTATGAATGTCGAGTTTTTGCGCCAGCGCCTTGTCCGCGACCATGGCGCGGATCTCCTCGCGTGAAAGGACAGCAACCGTTTGATACTCTTCTTCAAGGATCTGGTAGAGCGGCTGGGAGAAATCCTCCGTGCCGAGGAGGCCGATGCGGGGATGGAACCAGGAGATGAAATGGACGATGGGGCCCTCTTCGAGCCCGCGCAACCGCTCGAGACGCAGCACCGGCTGGTCATCCACCAAATCGAAAAAGGCGGCTACCTCGGCCGGAGCGCGTTCCCGGCGGACCGATATATCGAGGTTGCGGAAGGGAATGCCGAGATCGTTCATCTCCTGGGTGAAACTGAGCCAGCTGTCGAGGCGGGTGGTGACGGACTTGCGGCCGGCTACGCGGGTGCCGATGCCTTTTTTGCGCACCAGCAGTCCATCATGGACCAGTTTGTTGAGGGCCTGGCGGACCGTATTGCGGGAGATGCCGAAATCCCTGGCCAGCTCGACCTCGCCGGGCAGCAGCTTGCCGCGCTGGTACTCCGGCTGGTCGATCATCTCGCGCAGGATCTGTTCGACCTGGCTGTGCAAGGGCGCCGGGCCCTGGCGATCAATGCGTTGCACCATGATCAGGCCTTTCGCTCGACTGCATATGTTCAGACATATACACTACTGCAAGCTACATTATTTACCGATCAGATGCAAGCGAAAAGTGCACCAAGTGGGCCCCCTATCGGCGCGAGCTCCCCCTTCTGGTGCCGACCCGAATCCGTTGCCAGGTCGGCGCGACCTCCCCCCTCTGGTGCCGACCTGAATCCGTTGCCAGGCCGGCGCAGCCTCCCCCCTCTGGTGCCGACCTGAATCCGTTGCCAGGTCGGCGCGAGGGGGTGGGTGGAAAGTTGTCTGGGAGCGAGTGGTTTGGTCAGTTTCCGCTTGCAAATGAAACGGCGATTGGCTAAGTTTTCTGCTACAGGCCTATTGCCGGGGACCCGGCCTGCTGATCGAGGTTCCTCACCTTGCGAAAATAAACCTTATGACCAGAAGCATCCTTTGTTTCATCCTGGCTCTTTGCCCGCTGGTCACCGCGCAGTACGATCTGGAGTACTATCTCTCCCGGGCCATGGCCCATGCCCCCGCCCTCCAGGAGTACGCCAATGCCGCCGCCGGCAACCGCCTCCAGCAAAAGATCAACCGGGCCGAGAACGCGGCCAGCCAGCTCTCCCTCAGTGGCAATTTTCTCCTCACCCCCTACTTCAACAACCATGGCCGGCTGGTGACCACCGAGCCGGCGCCGGAGGCTGTGGGCTACGACGTCGCACTCTTTGACGGCGGCTTGTATTCGGCCCAGCTCAATCTCGAACGCAGCCTCTTAAACGGCGCAAAACTCGGCGTCCTCGACCGGCAGATCGCCATCCAGGGTGACAACCTCCGGTACGGCCTCGAACTGGAGAAGCATGCCCTGCGCAAGGAGGTGATCGATCGCTATCTGACCGCCTGGCAGGCCTTGCTGCTGGCGCGGCTCGCCGATGAAACCACCGTCAATCTGGAGCAGCAGTTGCGCCTGACCGGCGGACTGGTTCAGCAGGGGCTGGCCCGGACCCAGGACCAGCTGCTGCTCAAGGTCGAATACCAGACTCAGGCTATCGCCCGCGCCGATGCCCGCCAGGAGTACCGGGCCAGCCTCTATGCCCTCAACACCCTGGCCGGCCTGCAGGATACCGTGGTGGTCGAAATCGATTCGCTCATACTGGAGCTCATGCCGCCGCCATCCGCCTCCCGCTTCAGCGAAAAATTCGTACTGGACAGCCTCATCCTGGGCAACAAGCAGGAGGAGTTCGAGACCAGATACCAGCCGGCCCTGTCGGTCTTTCTCAACGCCGGACTGAACGCCGTGACCCTGCGGAACATCAGCCGGAAATTCGGCACCGCGGCAGGGCTCTCCCTCAACTGGCCGATCTATGACGGACGGCAAAAGAGCCTGACCCGGCAGCAGACCACCCTGCAGCAGAACAGCCTCCGCGCCTGGCGCCGGTTCTCCGACCGCACCCTGGCCATGCAGGTGAACGAAAGCCGCTCCAGGATTCGCACCCTGCAAGGCAATCTGCTCACCTATGCCCGGCAGCTGGAGGATTTCCGGCAGCTGCTGCAGCTTTCCTCTAGGCAGCTGGAGCAAGGCCAGGTCACGATGCTCGAGCATCTTACCCTGCTGCGGCAATATATCGATCTCCGGAAAGACAAAATCAGCGCTGAACTCGAGTGCCAACGAGAGATAAACACCTGCAATTACTGGAATTGGTAAAATGGACCCCTTCAGACTTGCCAGGCCGTGGATCGCGGCAGCAGCGCTCGGCATTCTCCTGCTCAGCGCTTGTCACAAGAAACAGGATGAAGCCGGCGCCGGAAAAGCGGAGGGCACACCAGTCCAGGTGGCTCACCCCGCCCGACTGGATCTGGTCGAAACCATCGACCTCAATGCCAACACGATATTTCTGAAAAAGCAGACCGTCCGGGCCACCTTTTCCGGCCTGGTTGAGTCGATCGCCAAAACCATGGGCGATCCGGTCCATGAGGGTGATCTGCTGCTGCTTCTCAAGACCCGTGAGGCGGCGGCCGGCGACAGCCTCGCCCGCATCCCCGGACTCCCGGCCTCTCCTCACGCCGTACGCATTCTCGCCCGCGCGAACGGCATCCTGACCGCGCTCCATTTTAATACCGGCGACTATGTCGCTGAAGGGGAGGAGATCGCCGTCATCGCCAATCCCGCCTCCCTGCGCATCACCCTCAATGTCCCCTTCGAGTATGCCAGGGCGATCGACCGTCATGCCCCGTGCGAGATCCTCCTCCCGGACGGCGGCCGGCTAAAAGCCTCCATCAGCAGGATCATCCCGAGCGTGGATCCGGTCGCCCAGACACAAACCTTTCTGCTGCAACTCCGCGAGCCGGCCAACCTGCCGGAAAATCTTAACCTGAGCGCGCGGGTGCCGCTTAAAACGGTGAGAAACGCCGTCGTGGTTCCGCGCAGCGCGATCCTGAGCGATGAGACCCTCAGCCGGTTCTGGATTATGAAGATGATCAGCGAGACCACCGCGGTGCGGGTCGATATCACGCAAGGCCTTGAATCGGGCGATCAGGTGCAGGTAGTGGTGCCCGAACTCCGGAGCAAAGATGCCGTGATCGTCAATGGGGCCTATGGATTGCCCGACACGGCCCGGGTATCGCTGGCGGATCCGGACCGTGAATGACTTTTATCTGAAATACAAGAGCCCGATTTCGGCCATCCTGGCGATCCTCCTCCTGGCCGGCCTCTATTCGCTGATCTCGATCAAGACCGGGCTCTTTCCGGATATCACCTTTCCCAAGGTCAAGATCATCGCTGAAAACGGCGAGCAGCCGGTCGACAAGATGATGGTCGAGGTTACCATTCCCCTGGAGAATGCGATCAAGCGCGTCGAGGATCTGCTGCTGATCCGCAACACCACCAGCCGCGGCTCCTGCGAAATCTCCGCGTTTCTGAACTGGGATTCCGATGTCGACCTTGGCAAGCAGCGGATCGAGGCCCAGATCAATGCGATCAAGCAGGATTTGCCGCCGGGGGTCAGCATCACCATTGAAAAGATGAATCCCTCCATCCTGATGGTGATGGGCTTTTCGCTGGAGGGCGACGGCAAAAGCCCGATCGAACTGCGTCAGCTGGCCGAGTTCACGGTCAAGCCGATCCTCTCCCGCATCGCGGGCGTGGCGGAAGTGGCGGTCACCGGCGGCCGGGTCAAGGAGTATCAGGTCCTCCTCGATCCGGTCAGGCTGAGCAATCTGGGTCTGACCCCCGCTGCCGTCGCCGGCGTGCTGTCGCAAGCCAACTTCATCGAGTCGGACGGCTATGCCATCGATTACCATCGCATGTATCTCACCCTGACCGACGCCGCCATCAGCAACAAAAGCGAACTGGAGAACACGATCCTGCTCAATTCGCCCAGGTCGCTGGTGCGCCTCCGGGATGTCGCCCGCGTCGAGATCGCCGAGCGGCGGGAGTACATCAAGATCAAAGCCAACGGCAAGGATGTCCCGCTGCTGGCCATCATGAAGCAGCCCAAAGCCAATCTGCTCGATGTCTGCCGGAACATTGAAGCCGAACGCAGCCAGGTGCAGCAGCTCCTGCCTTCGGGGGTGACGCTGCGGCCCTTTTATAACCAGGCCGAATTCGTCAGCGGGGCCATGGGCAGTCTGCGCGATGTGCTCTGGATCGGCTTGATCCTGGCGCTCATCGTCAGTGTGCTTTTTTTACGTTCGCTCAAGGCCAGCTCGGTCATTCTTGTCACCATTCCGGTCACCCTCAGCCTCACCCTGATAGTGCTGCATGTGCTCGGCTACACCTTTAACATCATGACCATCGGGGCCATCGCTGCCGCCATCGGCCTGATCATCGATGATGCCATCGTCGTGGTCGAGCAGATCCACCGCACCCACGAAGAGCATCCCGAAGAGGAGAGCGTCCAGCTGGTCCATGAGGCGATCCGCTATCTTTTCCCGGCGATGGTGGGCTCCTCCCTGAGCACCATCGTCATCTTTTTGCCGTTTGTGCTGATGAGCGGCGTTGCCGGGGCTTACTTCAAGGTGATGACCGACACCATGATCATCACGCTCCTCTGTTCCTTCTTGGTCACCTGGCTGGGCCTGCCGGTGATTTTTATCCTGCTGAGCGGCAAGGGGCATGCCGTCCTGGAGGAATCCAGGGCGGTCCGCCAGCGCAAGTGGGTCGATTATATTATTCACAAGGCCTGGCTCTCCGCGGCGATGGTGCTCTTTTTGCTGGCGGCGGCGGTCTTTATCCTGCCGCGGCTGGCCTCGGGATTTCTCCCCGAAATGGATGAGGGCGCGATCGTGCTTGATTACAAAAGCCCGCCGGGGACCTCGCTTGAAGAGACGGACCGCATGCTGCAGATCGTTGACCGGATCCTGCAGCAGATCCCCGAGGTGGTGAGTTTTTCGCGCCGTACGGGCACCGAGATGGGCTTTTTCCTGACCGAGGCCAACGACGGTGATTTTCTGATCCAGCTCCGCAAGGAACGCAATTGCACCACCGACGAGGTCGCTGACGAGATCCGCGGCCGGATCGAAGCGGTTCTGCCCGCTCTGCAGATCGATTTCGGGCAGGTGATCGGTGATATGCTCGGCGACCTGATGGAGTCTGTCCAACCCATCGAGGTCAAGATTTTCGGGGATGATCATAAAAAGCTCGCTGCCCTCGCTGCGGAGGTGGCGGCTGTGGTGGAGGCCACGCCGGGCACCGCCGATGTCACCAACGGCATCCTGGTCGCCGGTCCGGAGATCCGGCTCGAGCCGAAGACCGCCGTGCTGGCGCAGTACCAGGTGACGCCGCAGGATTTTCATTTCCAGATGCAGACCAAACTGGAGGGCTCGGTTGTCGGCAGCATCCTGGAAAAAAATCGCATGGTCGATATCCGTCTGTTCGAGGGGTCGCGGGAACAATCCTCGGGCAAGCTCAGGCAGGGTTATATTTTTCTGGGCGATGGCCGGCACAAGCCGGTGAGCGAATTCGCCGACTGGATCTTCACCCCGGGGGTGGCCCAGGTTGAGCGCGAGAACCTCAAGACGATGGCGGCGGTCACCGCACGCCTCAATGCGCGCGATCTCGGCAGCACCCTGCGTGAGGTGCAGCAGCGGGTGCGGGCCGGGATCAAGTTGCCGCCGGGATACCAGATCGTCTATGGCGGAGCCTATGCCCAGCAGCAGAAGGCCTTCCGTGAGCTGCTGATGATCCTGGCCGGCGCGGTGCTGCTGGTGTTCACGGTCATCCTCTTCCTTTTCCGCTCGATCCGGATTGCGCTGGCAATCCTCTTTCTTGCGGTGCTGGGTATGGCCGGCAGCCTGATCGCATTGTATGTAACCGGCACCCCGCTCAACGTCGGCAGCTACACCGGCATCATCATGATCGTCGGCATCATCGGTGAAAATGCCATCTTTACCTATCTGCAGTTCCGCGAGGCGCGCAAGGCCGGCCAGGGTGTGGATGGCTCGCTGGTTTACACCATTTCGACGCGCTTACGGCCCAAGCTGATGACCGCTCTGGGAGCCATCGCGGCCCTCCTGCCGCTGGCCCTCGGGCTGGGCACCGGGGCGCAGATGCACCAGCCGCTCGCCATCGCCATTATCGGCGGACTGACCGCGGCTATGCCGCTGCTGCTGATGGTGCTGCCCACTCTGCTGCGGGTGCTGGAAAAAAGTAATCACAGCCGCACCAGCTGACGACCGCTCCGGTAATGATTTCACTTTTGATTTGATTTTTCCTGCCGCGTCCTGTATATTGATAGTACCCACCAATACGAGGAGGACACCATGACCAAAAGCAAATGGCTCATTGTCTGTATCTTCCTGCTTCTTCCCCTTCTGCTCCTTGCGGAAGACAAACCGGCTCCACCGCTTACCGCCATCAACATCCACACCCTGGGCCCGCAAAAGATCGGCACCTTGCCGCCGGTGCTGGTGCCGCCCGACAATCCGCAGACCGCTCTGAAAATCCAGTTGGGCAAGCAGCTCTACTTCGACACCCGGCTCTCGGATGACAACACCATCAGTTGTGCGAGCTGCCACAATCCGGCCATGGGCTGGTCGGATCAAGGCCCGACCAGCGTCGGCATCAACGGGCAGCGCGGCGGACGGCGCTCGCCCCCGGTCTCGAATGCCGCTTATCTGCCGCTGCAGTTCTGGGACGGGCGGGCCCCCAGCCTGGAAGAGCAGGCCAAGGGTCCGATCGCGAATCCCGTCGAGATGGGCAACACCCATGACGTGATGCTCCGCACGGTCGATCACATCCCCGGCTACGTCCAGGAATTCAAAACGGTATTCGGCACCGATTACATCACCCTGGATCAGGTGGCCCAGGCCATCGCCGCCTATGAACGTACGGTCGTGACCACCGACTCGCCCTTCGACCGCTATGTCCGCGGCGAGGACGGCACCCTGACCCCACTCGAGAAGAAGGGGCTCGAGGTCTTTAATGGCAAGGGGCACTGCACCGCCTGCCATTGGGGCGGCAATTTTACCGATGGGCGTTTCCACAATCTCGGAGTCAAACCACCGGCGACCGGAAAGCCGGATTTGGGGCGTTATGAGATCACCAAAAACGAGGAGGACAAAGGGGCGTTCAAGACGCCGACGGTGCGCGATGCCGCCAAGCGGCCGCCCTATCTCCATGATGGTTCGGAGAAATCCCTGGAGAGCCTGGTCGAATTTTACAACCGCGGCGGTGATGTCCGCTCCGCCACGCTCGACCCTCTGCTGGTGCCGCTGGGCCTCTCCCGAGGCGAAAAAGAAGCCCTGGTCGCCTTTATGAAACGGGCGATGACCAGCACCAATCCGGAAGTGGCCGATGTCAAGGTACCGACGGCCGCGGACTTGCCCAAATAAAAGGAGACTCTTATGCAGCGTGCAAACAGATGGATTCTGCTGCTCCTGGTGGCTCTCATCCTGGTCCCCGCTTCCGGGGGCCCCGGTTCAGTGAATCTGTGTCGCTCTCTG
>CAYTCI010000118.1:0-9433 GCA_964436305.1 uncultured Cytophagia bacterium
GAGGGAACGCCGCTGGTGGTGCTGGCCGGCAAGGAGTACGGCACCGGCTCCTCGCGTGACTGGGCGGCCAAGGGGACCCTGCTGCTGGGCGTGCGCGCGGTCATCGCCGAGAGCTTTGAGCGCATCCACCGAAGCAACCTGGTCGGTATGGGCGTCCTGCCCCTGCAATTCAAGCCGGGCGACTCGGCCAAAAGCCTCGGCCTGACCGGCCACGAAACCTTCACCATCCGCCTCGACGACGGCCTCCAGCCGCGCCAGGAGGTGCAGGTGATCGCCCGTGCCGCCGACGGCAGCGAGATCGTCTTCAATACCCGCTGCCGCATCGACACCCCGGTCGAGGTGAGCTATTACCGCCACGGCGGCATCCTGCCGGCAGTGCTGCGGGAGATGCTGAAATAACCAGGGAGGGCACCATGTCCATCATCGTCAACGACCAGCAGCTGCAGCAGTTCGTCCAGCAAGTGTTCCAGAGCTTCGGCGTCGCGCCCGACAAGGCCTTCATCTGTGCTGAAAACCTGGTCCTTGCGGACCTGCGCGGCATCCCCTCGCACGGCGTCGCCCGTCTCAAGCGCTACGTCGACGGGATGATCAACGGCACCATCCTGCCCCTGGCGGTGCCGGAGATCGTCCGCGAAGCGCCCGCTACAGCCACAATCGACGGCCGCGCCGGCCTCGGCCAGGTGGTGGCCCATTTTGCCACCGGGCTGGCGATCGCCAAGGCGAAGCAGAACGGCATCGGGGTGGTCACGGTGCGCAACTCCAACCACTACGGCATCGCCGGCTATTACAGCCAGATGATGCTGGAGGCAGGGCTGCTCGGGATCTCGATGACCAACTCCGCCCCGCTGGTGGTGCCCACCTTCGGCAAGGAGATGATCATCGGCACCAACCCGATCTCCCTGACCGCGCCAACCAAACGCAACCGCCCCTTCTTCCTCGACATGGCCACGGCGGTGGTCCCGCGCGGCAAACTCGAGGTCTATGAGCGCCTCGGCAAGCCGATACCGCCGGGCTGGGCGGTCGATGCCGAGGGCCGGGTGACCACCAGCGCCGCCGAGGTGCTGAAGAACATGATCAGCCGCGCCGGCGGCGGCATCCTCCCCCTCGGCGGCGAGGGCGAAGAGTTCAGCGGCTACAAGGGCTACGGCATGGCCGTGCTGGTCGACATCCTCTGCGGCGTCCTCTCGGGCGGCTCCTATGGCGACATGGTCGACAGCAAGGGGCCGCATGGCGAGAACCAGCCGGCCGAGGTGGCCCACTTTTTCCTGGCGCTGCGGATCGAGAATTTTGTCGAGCGGGAGATTTTCGAGGACAAGATGGACGATTTCATCGACCGGCTCAAGGCCTCGGCCAAGGCCGACGGCGCCAGCCGCATCTTCATCCACGGCGAGAAGGAGTATGAGCTCTTCGAGAAACACAAACAGGAGGGCGTGCCGCTGGAGGAGAAGGTCTACGAGATCCTCAAGAGCATCAGCGCCCAGCGGGGGGTCGCTTTCCCGCTCTAGCGAAGGCTGGTGGGTGGGCGCGAGGGTGGAGGGCGCCCAGCGGGGGATCGCTTTCGCGCTGTAGCACAAAGCCCGGATCATCACTGATCCGGGCTTTTAAGTCTTCCCCCTCGCCTATTTGAACTTGGCGAGCACCTCTTTGGCGGCATCCTTGTGCAGGGTGCAGCCGAGCATCTTCAGCTTGACATAATCCTCGTGAAAGAAATAGTAGCCGGGATGGCTGCTGTTGTAGGCCGAACTCCACGAATCCTTGACCAGAAACCAGTCCGCCCCATCTTTCTCCACATAGCCGACCAGGTGCAGTCCGTGGTCGTCGGTGGTGGTGCTGTTGCTGAAGCGGAACTCGCGCGCCGCATCGTCGATCCAGGCCGAGGGGATGTCCCAGGAGGGCACCACCGCCAGCCCCTCGGCGCCGCGCGAGTAGCCGGGCTCGCTCATGTCCCCGCCGATCTCGAGCGAATAGCCCTTGCGGATGGCGCTCTTGATCACGGCCATGAAGTCATCGAGTGGAACATTGTAATAGCTGGCGTCATGCCACCAGTTGTCCGGCACCTCGTACTCCACCCGCTTATACCACGGTTTTTCCATCAGCGAAAGCAGATCGACGTAATCATCGGGATTGATCCGCACCACCCTGGCGAGATACTCCTGCGGGGTATAGGTGGTGCCATCGACCGTGACCGTCGCCGGCGGGGCGCCAAGGTAATGGTCGAGGATGGCGCGCACCGTGGCGGTCACCGTCTCTTCATTCCAGCCATTGGCCTCCTTGACGCTCCTTAAATAGCCCTGAATCTCCGGAAAGAGAGTATTCTCGTGATCGTGATAGAGCGCGCCCGGTTTGAGTCCGGTGTAGGCGGCCGCGGGCACGCAGCCATACTTTTTCCAGATGCGGAGGACGGCATTGCCCTCCGAGCCCTCGCCATAAAAGCTCTGGCCGCGGGTGCGCACGAATTCGCGTGCTTTCTCGACGTGCTCCCAGTAAACCGTATAGAGCTCGGAGAGATCGAGTTTGCGGCCGCTCTGGCGATAGACCTCCGACTCGAGCATGGAGGTCGTCGAGAAGCACCAGCACATTCCCGAGAGCCCCTGCAGGATCGGCGGCTGATGCCAGACGCTCCTGAACTCCGCAACAGCGGCCGGCGCGGCGATCGTCGAAAAATCAAGCTGCATCACCTTTTTGCGTTCGTGGACCGGCCTGGCCTTTTGCAGGGCCGCCGCGATCGAGTCGTACCTGGCATCCCGGCGCACGGAAAAAAGCGCGCGGTCGCGGCGCTCCTGGGCGCGCAGCGGCAGCAGCAGGGCGAGGACAAGGAGGAGGGGGAGGAAACGCTGCATGGTTTTTCTCCTGTTGATAGGGGGTGATCCGACCAGCCCCTAGGCCGTTGCGATGCCGATCCGGGCGGCATCGATCCCGGCGAGGCGTTCGAGGTCGAGGGTATAAAGGTTTTGACCCGCTTCGATTTGAACCGAATCGGTCCGCAGCCGGATCCGGTCCGGATGAAAGCGCAGCCGGGTCGGGCTGCTGATCCTGAGGATGAACCGCCGGCCGGCGATCGTCTCCGGCACCGCCCGGAGCTTGCTGAAATCCAGCTCGATGTCCGCTCCCTTGAGAGCGACCGTCGTGGTCACCTGGTGCGCCAGCTGCTGCTGAAAAAAGAGCGAGTCGGGGGCCAGCAGGGTCTCCACTCCGGCATTATAGCCCGCCAGATAGCGCACCCACCCCTCCACCACCTCGCCGTTGCGCGCCGGGTCCTTGTGCAGCAGGTTCGGCCAGTGCATGCCACAGGTCGGACCGCTGATCCGGGCTGCCGGCGTGCCGCCGGTGATATCCCAGTCAAACAGATCCTCCCCGCGGTCGACGGTTATCACCCCGTCATCGATACCGAAGCAGCCAAATTGCGCTGCTGCGGCGTTGGCCATCGTGCTGAAGGGGGTATTGATATAGCGGATACCGTGCTGCCGGAGCACCTGCGCCATGCTCACCGTCTCGCCGGGTGCCGGACCAAAGCCGTGGAGGAAAGCGGTGGGGACGAAGGATTGGGGAAAGGGGCCGAGCCGGTTCTGCTCGAGCAAACGGGCATAGTACTCGAGATGGCGTTCGACTTGATCGAGGGGGCGCATGCGGCCGCTGCGGTCGGCCCACTCGGCGCGGGTGAAGTGGCTGTCGGCCCAGTACTCGTGGCCGATGCCGTGCAGGGTCAGCTCGTAATGGCGCGAATTGCTGCGGATGATATCGGCGGCCTCCTCCAGCCAGGGGCCGACCCAGCGGCGGTTGTCCCAGTGCTCGCCCATCCAGGTGGCGGTCGGCACGGCGCGCAGCAGGTTGCTCCGGTCCCATTCGCAGAGGATCGTCGCGGCTTGCGGCCGCACGCCCAGCTTTTTGCCCAGATCGGCGATCGCCTGGTAATCCGCCGGGACGTGCTGGCGGCCGATGCCGGTGCGATAGGGCTCCTGCCGGGCGCTGCCATCCTCGCCCGACCACCAGCCGACATCGTCGATCACGATCTGGATCGGCATGGGAATCTTGGCCGTGATACCACTGGCTGTCATCGTTTTCTCTCCCTTGCAGGCCGCCAGACTGGAGACGGCCGCTCCGGCGCCCAGGACAACCGTCTGCCGGATGAACTCGCGGCGGTGGATTTGCTTCATATCCTCTCCTCTTCTCCCCCGGGCCGGTGATTGCGTCCAATTTAACCAGGCGGGGAGTTAAAAGCAAGCAAATAGCGCAGCGCGCGGCAAAACAGGCAACAGCCGGAGTCGAGCGAAGGCAGCGGGGAAAACAAGGAGGGAGGCGCTGCTGCACAGTGGTGGGGGACACCGGCAGCAGCGCCTATGGGGACTTATTTGATGTATTCCATCCGCCGGGCGTTCTCGAAACCGGCGGTCTTGAGTTTGTAGAGGTACGAGCCGCTCGGCAGTGCGCCGCCCTTGTCATCGCAGCCGTCCCAAACCACCGCGTGCGATCCCGCCGGCATCGCCCGTCGAACGAGCGAGCGCACCAGCTGACCCTTGAGGTTAAAAATATCCAGGGAGACAAAACCGGCGGATTTCAACCTGAAGGGGATGATCGTCGTGGGATTGAAGGGATTGGGATAATTCTGGCCCAGGGCAAAGTCGCCCGGCGCAGCGACGGTAATCTCGACCGGCGCGCCGAACTGGAGGTGGCCGCTGCGGTCCAGATCCGCCAGCTTGTAGCGATAGCTCTTGCCGGGCTCGACCGCCTCATCCTCGTACCGGTAGCTGTGGGTGCCGGAGCTGGTGCCGGCCCCCTCGATCAGACGCGCGGTGATCTGGGCGAACTCACCCGGACCCTCGGCCCGGAAGAGATGAAAGCCGAGATTCTCGGTCTCCGAGCGGGTGACCCATTCGAGCACCACCACGCCCGCCTGGATTCTGGCGGTGAAGGAGGAGAGTTCGACCGGGACGTCGAGGCGGATTTTATAGTCCTCGACCTCGCCATCCTCGGCCGCGCCGGCGGGCTCGAGCTTGCCGGTCGAGTTGAAGCGGAAACGCGCACAGACCGCCTTGACCTTCGCGGTATCCGGGATATAGAAGCTCAGGGCGTTCTCGCCGGGAGTGAGGATCTTGTCCTTGAAAATCTGCTCGCCGGCTTCGCTCCAGCGGCCATTATCGTTGAAATCGACCCAGGCATTGAGAAAGCCTGCGGAGGAGGCGGTCACGACCACCGATCCCTTGTGGCCGGTGATCAGGCTCTTCTCGTCAAAGACCACACCATCCTCATCATCCTCCTGGTCGTTATCATCCCCGGTCGCTTCATCAGACTGCAATCCCTCCTTATCGGCATCGATGAGCTTGCCGAGGCGCAGGTTGCCGAGGCGGTGGCGGGCGCCGTCACTGGCGAGCAGGGTTGGAAAAGAGGGATCGGGGGCGTCGCCAAAATCGTATTCCGCCGGGAGGATGGTGATCGCATAATCCTCCACCTCACCATCGCCTGCCGGGCCGGTGAATGAGAGCGTTTGATCCGTGCCGAAGCGAAAGCGGAGGAAAGTGACGCCGGTTTTGGCCTCGGCCGGGATCAGGAAATTCAGCGCATTGGCGCCGGCCTGCAGCGCCGCGCCGATAAAGATCTGTTCGCCGGCATCGGCCCAGCTGCCGTTGCCGTTAAAGTCAGCCCAGGCATTGAGATAGCCCGCCTTCGAGGCGGTCACGGTGAGGGCAGCCGGGGTGCCCTGGGGGAGATGATCGGGCGTGGCGAAAACGATGCCATCCTCATCATCGCCGTTGGCATCATCGCCGGAGGCATCCGCATTCGGCTGGCCGTTCTCCTCCTTGTCGATCCCGGCGCCGAGGTAACAGTCGGCGGTGACGATATGGCGCGCGCCGTTGTTCTTTTGCAGGGTCGGGTAGGCGGGATCCGGAGCATCGCCGAAATCCCAGTTGATGCAAACCGTCTGGATCTCGACCCGGTAGTCGATGCGGCTGTTGGGCCCGACCTCGAAACGGATCTCGAGGCGCTCGCAGGCGGGCTGCGGCGTGATCTTGGTGTAGGAGAGTTCGTAGCCGTTGGCGAAACCGAACTCGGGGGCAAAATCGCCCTCGCACTTCATAAAGCCATAGCCGTCGGGATCAGGATACTCGACCTCCGGGCTGGGCGGGCACTGCTCGGCGCTGTTGAGCCACTTGATCAGGTGATCGGTGAAACCGGTCATGAACTTGCCGGTGCCGCTGACCAGGCTCCATTCCACCTGGGCCCAGACGTACTTGGAGTAATCCTCACGATAGGTGTTGGGCACGTCGATCTTGGCGATAATGTATTGGGCCTGGGGGCCGGTATTGGAGGCGGTGCCGGTGGCGATGGTCCTGGTCCAGTTGGGCAGGCCCTTGGGGTTATCCCACCAGACCGGGGTGCCGGCGGCGAGGGCCAGGCTGCTGAGAACGAGGAGCAGGCCGAGGATCAGTCTGCCCGTTGCGATCACACTCTGCTGTTTCATCAACGCTCCTCCCTTAAAAAGATGACACTTGTCACTGAGGGATGACAATAGCGCCGGAGAGTTGCGTTTCCGGCGCGGGTATTATGTGCTTAATCCCTTTATTTACAATACCAGTCATCAGAGGCTCCCCTGGTACACCATCGGATACGCAAACCCTGTGCCAGATTTGACGGGATAGCGCCAGAGCCGTGGGCGCAGAGCCCCCCTCTCGCGCCGACCCCAATTCTCGTGCCGGCCCGGCCGAAAACCGGCTCACACTGAGGCGCAGAGGGCGCAGAGCCCCCCTTTCTCGCGCCGACCTGGCAGCGCCGGGAGGGCGTACCAAAACCCGGGCAGGTCGGCACCAGAAGTGGGGGCGTACGGAAGGAGATCGGGTCGGCGCCAGAGCCGGGGGAGCTCCCCAGATCTCGCGCCGACCCGGCAGAGAATGAGTTAAAACGAGAAAGCGAGGGAATAGTTGGAGGTGTTACCGAGGATACCGATGTTCTTGAAGGCATAATCAAAACGCAGGACGCGATTGTGCAACAGGGTCAGATGAAATCCGGCGCCGAAGGTCAAGCCGTATTCGCTCTCATCGAGATAGAGTCCCCGATAGCCACCCCGCAGGAAAAAGCGGCCGGCGCCGAGCAACTTGTACGAGTACTCGGCCCCAAGATTGATGGATTCATTGTTGTTGTTGGGATGAAGGGCATCGACCGCCAGCACCAACCGCTGCGATCGGGTGGCGATCGGGGCGATGGAGATCCCCACGCGGAAGATCAGCGGCAGATCCCATCCCTGCACCCGGTACTGTCCCTCCACATCCTTGTAGTTACCGTTTTCGTTCGGCTCGATATCGATCGGCCGCAGGAGGTCCATGCCGTCATAGGCCATCTTGGTGCCATAGTTGGCGATGCTCATGCCGATGGTCATGCCGTCCTCCCTCCTGCCGCTGAAGGAAAAGAACTGGGTATTGACCATGACCCCCAGGTCCATGGCCATGGCCGAGGCGCCGAGGTGCCAGATGGAGGAACCGACATATTTCCCGGTGGCGCCGAAGGCGAACCAGTCGGCCAGCTTGCGGCTGTAGGAGAGCGAGACGGCATACTCATTGGCCCCGTAGGTTTCGCCGGTGCCGTCCTGCATGAGCATCGTCGTCACTTCGGTCCGGCCGTAGTTCATGCTGGTGATGCCCAGCCCGATGGTGCCGATGCGGGGGATCACCAGGGCGGTCCCGGCGAAGCTGACGTCAATGCCGGCGATCCAGGGATGGTACATGAAGAGCACCTCGCTGCGCTCCACATAGGCCAGGCCGGCCGGATTCCAGTAAATGGAGGAGAGATCGCGGGCATGGCTGACGAAGGCCTCGCCCATGCCGTTGGCTGCGCTGCCGATGCCCATCTCGAGAAAGTTGGCCGCGGTGGTCCCGACCCGATAGGGTTTGTTCTGCGCCCAGGCGCAAGCCGGCACCATCATGAGAATCAGATATAGAATTTTCTTTTTCATGGGATCCTCTATTTGATCACCGCAAATTTGCCGATCTTTTCCTTGCCGGTCACCCGCGCCTTGACATGATAGATATACATCCCTGCGGCAACCTCCAGCCCCTCGCGGGAGAGCAGGTCCCAGTGCACGGTACCGTCGCTCGGGGGGTTGTCGACCTCGATGGTGTCGACCAGGATGCCGCTGGAGGTGAAGATGCGGATGGCACAGGCCGCCGGGATGTGAGTGAACATCAGCCGGCGCCGCTGGTTGAGATACTTGTTGGCCACCGCCGGTTCCATGGTATTGGTGACCACGTAGGGATTGGGCACCACGCGAATCCGCTCCATGGTCTCATCGAGCGCCGCGGTGGTCACCGCTGTCTCCCCCGCCACCGTGAACAGCAGCGAATCGGCGGCTGAGAAGGGCCGACGAAACCGGACCCGGTATATATCGTCCGGCCGGGGCAGCTCCGCATCGCTCATGACGCGATGGAAATCAAAACCAAAGACCGTCCCCGCCCAATAGATATTCTTCGTGCCGATCAACGTCGGCCGCACCGTCTTGTGGCCGACCAGGATCCGATCCTCAAAGATATCGAAGGTGTTGTTGCGGTTGAGATCCTCAACCAGCAGCCCCAGCCGCTCCGGCTGCCCCGTTTCATCGAGCAGATCGCGATTGATGACGTAGAAGGGCAGAGCGAATTGGGTCAGATATTTGAAAGGCGCCCCCTGAGAGCCGGTATTGCCGTCGAGGTTATAGACATAGCTGTACTTGTTAATATCGTTGACATAGGCGGAGTCATCGTCCGTAAAAACAATATCATAGGTATAGGGAAAGCCGGCCGATTCAAAGGCGCTGGGCATGATGGTGATCGGCGCACTGCCGGTCACCCAGTCCGAGGCGGCCGCGTCGTACTCCCCGGTCATGGTCAGATTCGCGAGCTTGAGCTGTATCCCGTCAAAGACGTCCGTATAGATCGCCCGGGAATGATCATAATAAGCAAAGGTCTGCTCCACCGTCCCGTCGAGCGTCAGGACCTTGCCCTCGGGCTGGATATTCGACTCGGGGAAACGCGCCGGGCTCTCCTGATAGACCAGCCGGTTCGATTCGCTGACGTCATATACCCTGAGGCCATTGTTGCAGCGGATCAGATCATGGGCACTGCGCATGCCGGTGTTGCGGCGGGCATAGCCGACCGTATCGACCTGGAAGGTCACCTTGTAGGTGTGCCCCGGCTTGACGGCCGTTTGGTCGACGATATGCGGTTCAACCAGGCCTGAGCCGAAGGTCTCCCCCTCGGCGCTCTTCACCGTGGGCTCGGCATATCCCGCCGCGGCCTGCCGCGGTGTGACCACGGCGACGTTGTTGCCCATGCGGATGATCTCCTCCGCTTCATCCAGCTCGATGACAACGTTGTTTTCGGTGGGTGAAATACCGCCGCCCACATTCCTGGCGCCGAAATCGTAGGCCACGAGGGCATAATAGTAGGTGCGGCCATTCTGGACGTTGTTG
>CAYTCI010000119.1:0-9227 GCA_964436305.1 uncultured Cytophagia bacterium
GGCCTGGTCATGTGCACAACCCGTGGCCGTGACCAGGCCGGCAATGATGCCGTCGTCTTTGGACTCAATTCTGCGGTGTTCAGCGGCGGTGTACTGGTTTTCGATGCTGCCATTAACGCCACCGTGCTGCGTCCCGGCGAAACAGCCGCGATCGCGGTCCGGGTCTATGACCTCAACGGTAATCCGCTCGCTAAGGGCTCGACGCTCACGGCCTCGGCCAATGCCGGCAAGCTCTCCACCACCGAACTGATGGCTCCGGCTGAACGCTACAGCTATGGCACCACCTATTTCGCCACGACCGTGATGAATAACCTCGAACCGACAGACAAGAGCAAGATGGCAGAAGTGACCCTGCGCCTCGACAGTCCGAACGGCACCGGTGTCCGGACAGTGCAGGTTTATCTGCTCAATAACTAGAGTAGCACCCCATGGCAGCCGGCAAGGACGCCCGGGCGGTGCGTACTGGCCGGCTGCCTGTCCCATTTTAACACAGGGATACCATAACCGGATCGCAACTTCATGCAAACTGCTGAAACCATACTGACTATCGGCGCGCTGGTATTGCTGGGCATCTTTTCCCTGACCCTCTATTCGAACCAGGCCCGCGAAACCTATCAGATGTACGCCAGCCAGGAGATGGAGGAGGCCCTCTCGATCGGCGAACGCTACATCGAGGAGGCCGAGCAGCTCTATTTCGATGAGAACTCGACCTACAGCACCCCAGACTATTTTTCCACAACCCTGGGGCCAGAAAATGAAACCTATGCCCGGTTTGATGACATTGACGATTTTAACAACTACTCAACCACCATCACCACCGGGACGACGCCGTTCAGGGTCAGGATCGCCGTAAAGTACGTCGACAAGAACAGCAATTTCGCGGTCACCTCATCACGAACCTATTTCAAAATGATGACCCTGACCGTGGTCTCGACCAGCGATACCACACAAAAGGCAATGCTCAATAAATTGTACGCTTATCATTATTTTTTCACCGAGTAGGATATTATGAACGCTGTGCTGGATATGCTTCTTGCCCTGGTCATAGTCGGTATGGTCTTGCTGCTCAGCATGCAGCTGGATGCCAACGTCAAGGCGCATACCATCACTGTCCGCGAGATGAACGCCGCCAATTCCAATCTGGTGGTCATCAGCAATATCATCGAATATGACCTGCGCAAGGCGGGGCATCAGCTGATCGCTCCGCAGCGGGCCGTCACCCTGGCGGACAGCAACCGCATCATCTTTGCTTACGATCAGAATCCCGGCGCCGTCTTCGACTCGGTGCGCATTGAATACAGCACCAGAAGTAACAGCACTTCGCCGAATCCTGGCGACCTGACGGTGGTGCGCAAAGTCAACAGCAATCAGACGACCGAAATGAACCTCGGCGTGACGCGGCTGTGCTTCTCCTATTACAACCAGGCGGGAACTGTGCTGGCGCGACCGGTCCCCGCCGATTCGCTGCCCCGGATCAAGGTCATCCAGCTCGATCTGGTAGTTCAGAACAAGGAGGCGTTCAGGGGCGAGTACCAGACGGCCAAATACCATTCCAAGATTACGCCGAAAAACATGCTCATCCGGTACGGAAGGTAGGCGGGTATGGGTAGATATGCCTCCATGTTTGTCGTCACCCTGCTCACCGCGGTCCTGCTCCTGCGCCTGCATACCCAGCAGATGATTGTAGAAAACTGGGGAACCACCGCAAGCAGCCATGACCATCTGATGGTGAAGAACATCGCCAATGGCGGGGCCGCGGTCGCCCTGCAGGCGCTGACCGCCAATGTCTTCGAGACGGAATCGGTGAACAACGTGGCGCTGATGAACGGCGCCTATTCCTATACCATCAAACGCATCACCGAAGACACTACCCTCGGCCCCACCCAGATCCGCGTCACCAGCATCGGCAGGTTCAACTCGCTGGTGGATACCGCCGTGGTCTTGCTGACGCGCCCCTCCTTTTCGCGCTATGCCTATTTCACCAACGCCGAGGGTAACATCTGGTTCCAGACGGGAGACACCATTCGCGGTCCGGCCCATACCAACGAATACTTCCGCATGCAGGGACAGCCGGTATTTCAAGGCAAGGTGACCAGCCATCTGGTTTACTCTTCGACCAATCCCTACCAGAAATATGACAATTCCACCAGCCCCGTCTTTCAGAATGGCACCGAGTGGAAGGTGCCGACCCTGACCGTCCCCACAGAGATTCCCGATGACCTGATCAATGCCTCCAAAAGCGCCGGCTTTTTTATCAAGGGATATACCAACGTCTACATCAAGTTTCTCAGCAACGGAACGGTGCAGATCGCGCGCACCAACTCCACCACCGAACCTTCATCGGGGAGTTACACAACCTACAATCTGGGTTCCACAAACGGGGTGATTTACGTCGAAAACACCACCACGACGCGGCCGACGGTCTATGTGCAAGGGACGGTTTCGGGCCAGACAACCGTTGCCTCCTCCGGTTCTATCAAGGTGACCGGCAATCTGTTTCTCGGTGACGACCCTATGGACGATCCCACCTCGACGGATATCATCGGCCTTGTCGCCGCCAAGAATGTCGTTGTGACCAAAAGCACCAAGGACGTGGACCGCACCATCCAGGCCTCGATCATGACGATGAATCCGACGGTCTCCAGCACGACCAACTTTAATGCGGAAAACTATAATGTGACCCGCTTCGGCTATCTCCATCTCTACGGCGCACTCGTCCAGCAGGCACGTGGCGCTGTCGGACAACTCGGTTCCCCCACTTCCCGTCTGGGCTACCTCAAGGATTACCGCTGGGACCCCCGTCTGCAAAATATTGCACCACCCTATTTCCCCATGCTCTTTGTCCTGCGCAAGATTTCATGGTGGAACTGATTCGCGGATATCGGTATCCAGATACAGGCCGAAAATAAAAAAAGCCGCCTCTTTTCAGAGACGGCTTTTTTTTGCCTGATTCCGCGGCGGCCATAGCAGCCGCTGCCTGATACAAATTTGGCCTAAAAATGGATCCCCAGCGTCACCCCGAGGGCGTTGATCCCCATCACGTGGGCCTTGGGGCCATCGGTCTTGTCTGTGCCGTTATCATAGCTGCTGCTGCCGGAGGCATACCCGAGCTGGTACTCCGCCGCCAGGCTGACGCTCTTCCAGGGGTAGAACTCGGCGCCGACCAGTGCGGCGAAGCCGAGGCTGCTCATGGAATAGGTCTGGTCATCGGTATCGGGCGCCTTGCTGCTCAGGGTGGCTTTGGCAAAGTAGATCCCGCCGCCGGTGTAAATGGAGACCGCCTCGGCCTGGTAGAGGTGATACTCGATCGCCGGCTGGATCGAGAGGACGGTGTAGCTGTTTTCCTCGTCGCCGTCATCGGTTTCCGTGGTCAGCCCCTGGGAGGCGAAGGCAAGCCCGATGCGCAGGGCGATGCCATCGGAGAGGAAAGTTTTGAATCCCAGCCCCTGGTAGTGGTTTACCTCAATGCCATCCTCCGAATCCCAGACCAGCATCCCGGCCGGAGCGCCGCCGACGCCAAAGTCGCCCAGACCATTGATGGTGAAGAGCAGCGCCTTGTCGCCAGCCTGGGTTTTGGGTTGCAGCTTGTCCGCGCCGAAGACCGGGCTCAGGAGCAGCAGCAACGAGAGAGCGAGCGATAGCAATACCAGTTTCTTCATCACAACCTCCTTGAGATTAGGTGAATGGAACGCCTGCCTTGCTGGATGGTGCATTGCCGGTTGTTCCTCCGGCCGGAGAGGCCGGGGGTCTGCTGCTGCGTATGGCTGCAAATCTATTCAACGGTCAGGATGACATCGATCCGGCGGTTCTGCGCCCGGCCCTCATCGGTATCGTTGCTGGCTACCGGACGGCTCTCGCCGTAGCCAACTGCATCGATCTGGTCCGCCGCCAGAACCATGTTGGAGAGGATATAGCTCCGTACCGCCTCGGCCCGTTTGGACGAGAGGCTTTCGTTGTAGCGCTCGTCACCGGAGGAATCGGTGTGCCCCTCAATCACGATTTTGGCCTCCGGATATTCGCGGATGGCGCGCTGTACCCGCGAGAGCAGCCCGAAATAACCGGGCTGGATCACTGCCTTGCCCACCGGGAAGGAGAGGCTCTGCAGGCGGATGATCAGCTGGTTGCTCTCCAGCAGGACCTTGGCCTCCTCGGGCAGGAACATCTGCCGGATCTTGGCGATGCGGGCCTCCTTCTCCTCCTTGAGCTGCAATTCGCTTTGCTTGCGAGCGAGTTCTTCGTGCAGGGCGTTCTCCTTTTGCTGCGCCAGCGCGGTGTTGCTCTCGCTTCTCGCTGTCAACTCCTCGATCTGCTTTTTCGCCTGGGCCAGCGACGCGGCATGAGCTTGCTGTTCTTTCTCCAGCTGCTCCTGTTTTTCCTGCAGGTCACGGCCCAGCTGCTGCTTCTCTTCCCGCAAGCTCTTGACCGAGGTGGCCAGGGTGGTGAGGATGTCGGACGCCGGCTGGTCGAAGGCCGCATCGTAGCCCAACTCCCTGCTCACCTTGGCCAATCCCTCTTCGTAGAGCAGGATCAGATCCTCGCCGGCGAGATTACGGCTCAGCAGCAGATCGGTGATGCGCATGGCGTGCTGCGCCTGGTAGATCGCCTCTTCGGCCTTGCCGGTGGCCTCGGAGACAGCGTACCGGTTGCTGTTGAGGATCTCGTCGGCCAGGGTCAGCAGTTCCTTGGCTTTGGCGCAGGTTTTGGGCGCAAACTTGTCGGCTTTGGCTTTGAGTGCGGCGGCGTAGGCCGCATGCGCCGGGGTCATGATGCTTTTCTTGATCGCATTGAGTTCGCTTTCGCGGAATTTCGCCTTGGCCCGGTTGGCCTTTTCGCGGCAGAGCTCGGTATCGGCGCTCTCCTGGGCGGCGCCGCCGGCGCGCAGCAGCTCTTCGGCGGCATTGAAATCCTCAAGGGCGAACTCGGGCGCACGGGCATTCAGGGCATCTTCGCGCGCCTTGAGCACATCCTCAAAGAGGGTTTTGCCGGTCCACAGGGTATTGTCCATCTGCTTGAAGGCGGCCTCGACCTCGGCCAGACGCTTGCGCACCTCAGCGGTTTCCTTGCCCTTTTTAAAATCCTCCTTGGCGCGGGCATAGTTCTCAACCGCCTCGGCGTAATGATTCGGGCTGAGGAGATCGGCCTGGCTGTTCTTGTAGGCCTTGAGCTGCTTGTCCTTTTCCCCGAAGAGCACATCGTAGAGCTCGGCTTTCTGGGCAAAGAGGGGGAGGGCAGTCAAGAGAGTCAGGGTGAGCAGGAGCGAGAGCCGCAGGGAAACGGTCACAGCGGAGAGGTGGGAGGTCCTCATGTCGCTTTTCCTTATAGGTTGGGGGAGATAAACCAACCGAGAACGGCTGGTGGTTTCTGAAATATAAGTCGGGGCGATGTAAAAAGCAAGCAGTATGGCCCAAAGCCGTCAAAATTATTAGGCGGGTCAGCAAAGCGCAGCAGGCGGAGGATGTTAAAAAAAAGGCCCGGGGGCAGCCCGGGCCTTGCGGGTTATTCGTAGCGCAGGGCGATGATCGGATCGAGCATGGAGGCCTTGCGCGCGGGATAAAGTCCAAAGAAGAGTCCGACCGCTGTGGCGAAGCAGAAACTGAGCAGGATGGAGGCCGGTGAGATCAGGGTATTCCAGTGCGCCAGCGCCGAGAGCAGGAAAGAGATCAACACGCCGAGAATGATGCCGATCGTGCCACCGGCCAGGCTCAGGGTGATTGATTCCACGAGAAACTGCATCATGATATCGCGACGGCGGGCGCCGATCGCCTTGCGGATGCCGATCTCGCGCGTCCGTTCGGTGACTGAAACCAGCATGATATTCATGATGCCAATGCCGCCCACCACAAGCGATACCCCGGCGATGGCCGCCAGGAGAAAGCCGAAGGTCTTGTTGGTCTCCTGCATCGTGCTGATGATATCGGACTGGTTGCGGATGGAAAAATCATTGTCCTGGTCGCGGTTGAGGCGGTGCTGGCGGCGCAGGATTTTTTCGACCTCGACCAGGGCGGCATCGGCGTGGGTCTCATCGAGCACCTTGATGGTGAGTCCGGTGAGGTACTCCGCGCCAAAAACACGGCGCTGCGCGGTAGTGACCGGGATGAGGATCTGGTCGTCCTGGTTCATCCAGCCCTGCTGACCCTTGGTTTCGAGCAGGCCGAGCACGACAAAGTTCTCCTGGGCGATGCGGATGGTCTGGCCGATCGGGGAGCCGGTACCGAAGAGATTTTTTTGTACCTCGGTGCCGATCACGGCCACACGCTCGGTATTATCCATTTCGTCCTGGGTAAAGAAACGGCCGCTGGTGACCTTGACATTGCGGACCGTGCCATATTCGGGCACGGTGCCGACAATGGAGGTATTCCAGTTCTTGTTGCCGAACTGGGCCTGGGCATTGCGGCTGAACTCAGGCAGTACCGCCGTCAAGTAGCGGCCGCTGGTTTTGAGCGCCTCAACATCCTCCTGCTTCAGCGTGATCATGCTGCCTGAGCCGAAATGGATATGGCCCTGGCGGGAGGAACCGGGGCGGACAAAGAGCAGATTGGATCCCAGGGCCTGGAC
The DNA here is from genome assembly GCA_964436305.1 of uncultured Cytophagia bacterium. Classification (GTDB taxonomy): domain Bacteria; phylum Zhuqueibacterota; class Zhuqueibacteria; order Residuimicrobiales; family Residuimicrobiaceae; genus JAKPUX01. The sequence continues at coordinate 6,556 of CAYTCI010000119.1, forward strand.
GCGGTCGGCGATCGCTTTCTGCGCCCCCGAACCGAGCCCAACCATGGCGATGACCGCCGCGACACCGATGATGATGCCGAGCATGGTCAGGGCGGCGCGCATCTTGTTCGCCGCCAGGGAAGAGAGGGCGATTTTCAGGCTCTCGCCGAATTCCATATAGATATTTTTTTTGACGTTCATGCCTCTATACTCCTGTGGATACGGAGGGATTAATTGCTGCGGAAACCGCTGCGCTGGCTTTCCATCTGGGTCATCCTTTGGCGCATCTGCGCACTCGCTTCGGTGGCGCGGGAGTAGAAAGTGTAGACTACCTCGTCGTTTTCATTCAGTCCGGCGAGAACCTCCGTCTGATCGAGGTTACTGACACCGGTCCGCACCATTTTGATCGCGTATTCCTGCCCCTGCCGGACCAGCACCCCGCGGCGGAGATCCTGTTCCTGATCACCTCCAGCTGCCATCTCAGGCCCCTCGCCGGGGCGGCCAGCAGCCGCAAAGCCGCCAGAGCCTGCAGGCCGGCCGGCGCCGGGGCGCTCGCCGCGACCCGCCATCGGGCCGCCACCTGCCATCGGGCCGCCACCCATAGCACCGCGCTGGCCGGCCTCTTCCGGGTGAGCCAGCATCCGCAGCTTGCCCATCTCCTGCAGCAGCTCCTTGCGGGTCATCAGCGCTTCATTGGCCACCAGGAGGACATTCTTCTTGTCGGCCACGAGAATCTCCACCGAGGTGTTCATGCTGGCCTTGAGCCGGCCGCCGGGATTCTCGACCTCGATAGTGACCTCAAAGGTGGTCACATTCGAGACCACCTTGCCCTGCGCGGCGATGCGGATGACCTTGCCATTGAACACCTTGTCCGGATAGGCATCGGCCACCACCGTCGCGGTCATGCCGGGCTGGATGACGCCGATATCGACTTCGTCAACATCCGCCTTGACGTAGACGCGGTTCATGTTGGCCACCGTGGCGATCAGGGTGCCGCCCGAGACCGACGAGATCCCCGAAGCGATGATCTGGCCGACCTCGACATCCTTGGTCAGTACGACGCCATCGATGGGCGAGCGGACGATGGTCTCTTTCAAACGGATATCCGCGTTGTCGAGGTTGATCCGGGCGCGAACCACCTGCGCCTGGGCATCGACCAGGGCGAGCTTGGCGGCGTCAAAATCGGCTGCGGAGAGCAGTCCCTTTTTAAACAGCTCTGATTTGCGGTCAAAGTCACTCTGCTTCTGCGCCACGGTCGCCTCGGCGACCTGCAGATCTGCGGTAGCTGTGTTGTACGAGTTGCGGGTATCCTTCTGGTCGAGCAAGGCAATCAGGTCGCCACGCTGAACCGGGTCCGATTCCTCGACCTTCATCTCTTCGATCTGGCCGCTCGCCTTGCTCTTGATCTCGACCTTGTTGATCGGCTCGACAACACCACTTGCCGAAACCTCGACACGGAGATCTCCGCGTGCGACCTTGTCGGTCTGCAGCAGGGTGGATTGGGCTGACGCCGGTGCACCCTTGCTGCTGCGGGTGAAGAACCATGCGGCCACAAGGGCCAACAATACAATCAGTGCAATGATCCATTTTTTCATGTGTGCTTGTGCTCCATACAAACCATACGGGGTTGGGGTTAATTAGTCTTGGGGTTCATTCTTAGTGGCCGGGCCACGATGGAATTTTTCGTCCTCTTTGCGGTTGAATTCGCTGAATTTCTCCTGCTGTTCCGGCGAGAGCGACTTGCTGAACTCCAATCGGAATTGATAGCGGATCCGGCCAAAGGCCGCTTCGTTGTAGTGGCGCAGGGAATCGTGCTGCGTCCGGATGATCCTGAGCTGCTCCTTCAGGATTTCGATCTGGCCGGCATCGAGTGAAAGCTCTCGTGTAAATCGCTCGATGATCGCCGCCTGGAACTTGTCCGGCGAAGGCCGATCGCGATGCGCTCGTTTGAAATCCGGGATCTTGAAGAGCGCGAAGCAGAGGAGAAATCCCAGGACGAAGGTGGCAACGAGGCTGACGATGGCTTTGGTTTTACCGGTCATGATCACTCTCCTGAAGGGGTTCCGCTGGTTGATTCAGGACGAATCGCAGGGCATCTTCATCGTTGGCGAGGGCAGTCCAGCTGCTCTCGTTATCATAGGTCGCGGCATAGGTTTTCACCGCCTGATCGTAGAGGCTCTCCTGGCGCGCCGGCCACAACAGCAAGAAGGCGATGAGCAGGAGCAGCGCCACCAGGGCCGGCTGTAACAGCCGTGGAATGGCCTCGAAGCCGTTCCAGAAGCTGGCCCGCCGCTGCAGGGCATCATACCGGGCCAGTATGCGTTGGGTCAGCCAGGCAGGAGGTGACGGCTTGGGGAGACGCTGCAGGGTCTGGCGCAGCGGACGCATCACGGCGACGGCCTCTGTGCAAGCGGAGCAGCGCTGCAGATGGGCCGCAACCGTTTTCTCCTCCTGGCTGGACAGGTTCCCTTCGACATAAAGCGTCAGAAGAGCGCGGGGATGTCTCCGGATCATGATGGCTCCTCCCATAAAGGCTGCAGACGGGCAGCCAATTCTTTTCGCGCCCGAAACAGACGCGACTTGACCGTGCCGGGACGCCAGCCGAGGGCGTCGCCGATCTCGATATAGCTCAACTCCTGCAAATCCCGCATAATGATGACCGTGCGCAACGCGGGCGGCAGCAGCGCCAGAGC
>CAYTCI010000120.1:0-9190 GCA_964436305.1 uncultured Cytophagia bacterium
CCCTGCCCCAGGTTCCGGAGCAACGGCCGGCGACGACGCCAAATCAATAGTCTTTTCCTTGACGAGACCTTGCAGCATTCAAGCCGAAGTGGTGGAATTGGCAGACACGCTATCTTGAGGGGGTAGTGCCCACAAGGCGTGCGGGTTCAAATCCCGCCTTCGGCACCAGCCTTTGCCAGGCCGGTGCAGGGACTCGGATCGCAAACAGCCCATCTCCCAAGATGGGCTGTTTTTGCATGTGGGGGGTGCCTATATCCTATCAGGAGGTTCTCTATGCAGGACAAGATCACCCGACGCGATTTCATTCGCATCGGCGCCGGCGCCGGATTGGCGTTGACCGCCCTGCCAGGCACGCCGCAGTGGCTGCAGGCCGCTACGACCAATCCGCTCGTAGCGGTCGCGCGCAATGGCGCCCCGGGAGCGCTGGTCCGCAAGGCGGTCGAGGCCCTTGGCGGCATGGGACAGTTCGTCAAGAAGGGCCAGAGCGTGCTGCTCAAGCCCAATATGGGCTGGGACCGCCTCCCCGAACAAGCGGCCAATACCAATCCCGAGGCCGTCGCCGAGGTGGTCAGGATGTGTTTTGAAGCCGGCGCCGCACAGGTGCGCGTGCTCGACCGCACCTGCAATGAGCCCCGGCGCTGCTATCTGCGCAGCGGCATCGAAAAGGCGGCCAAGGCGGCCGGCGCCGAGGTCCGCCATATCGTCGAGAGCCGCTTTGACGAGATCAAGATCCCCGGGGGCGAACTGCTCACCTCCTGGCCGGTTTATCGGGACGCCATCGAGTCGGATGTCATCATCAACATGCCCATCGCCAAGCACCATAGTATCTCCGGGGTCACACTCAGTTTCAAGAATCTCATGGGCCTGCTCGGGGGCGATCGCGGCTCGCTGCATAACCATTTCATGACCAAGATCGTCGATATCAACACGGCGATCAAACCCTCCCTGACCATCATCGATGCCTGGCGCATCATGCTGCGTAACGGCCCAACAGGGGGCAGCCTGGCCGATGTCGCGGAGAAGCGGATCATCCTGGCCTCGACCGACCGCGTCGCCGCGGATGCCTGGGCCATGGGACTCTTCAATATCGATCCCGCTACGGTCGAGTATCTCCGTACGGCCGCCAAACGCGGGCTCGGGCAACTCGATCTCAAAAAGGTAAAAATCGAGGAGATCAATCTGGGGGTTTGACAGAAACAGGATCCGCTAAAAATTGGATTGGGCCATGATGATCACTTTCCGCCGCATATCCCAGCTGTTTTTTTTGACCCTCTTTATCGTTCTTTTCTTTCGCGCGGGATTCCCCTACGAGAGCATCCTGCCGGCCGATCTCTTTCTGCGCGCTTCGCCCCTGGTGGCGATCGCGGTGATGCTGGCCGGCCGCGCCTTCATCGCGACCATGATCCTGGCTCTGGTGATCCTGCTGTTGACCATCCCCTTCGGGCGATTTTTTTGCGGCTGGATCTGTCCGCTCGGCACGATCATCGACGGCAGCGACCATCTCATCCAGCGCAAACGCCAGCCCGCCCGGCAGCGCGAGAGCCTGCGCTGGCGGCCGTGGAAATTCTTCCTCCTCGCCGCTGTTCTGACCTCCGCGCTCTTCTCCACCCAGCTGATCTGGTTCTTCGATCCCATCGCCCTGTTGACCCGTACCAGCACGACCGTTCTCTATCCGGTCTTCGCCTTCGCCCTGGGCGGTCTCTTCAATGCCGGCTTCAAGCTTCCTTTTCTCGAGGATACGGTCTATTCCCTCTATGATGCGGCCCAGACGCACGCCCTGCTCCCCATCCAGCAGCCCCGTTTCTTCGAGACCGGGCTCATCGCCGTGATCTTTTTTCTCATCCTTGCTCTGGGAATGGTCTCCCGCCGGTTCTGGTGCCGCAATCTCTGTCCGCTCGGCGCCCTGCTCGGCCTCTTTTCCAAATACCGTCTGACGCGCCGCCATGTCAGTGAGGCCTGTACCAGCTGCAGCCTTTGCCAGCGGGCCTGCAAGATGAATGCGATCGAGGATGACTATACGGTCAACAACACCGTCGAGTGTATCGAATGTGCCGAGTGCGTTTCGGCGTGCAAGCCGCGGGCCGTCTCCTACCGCTTCGGGCGTAATCCCGGCAAGAACGAGATCGATCTATCCCGCCGCCGTTTGCTGCAAGCCTCCGCCACCGGTCTGGCCGCGCTCACTCTCTTCAAGACCGCGGCCCTCAGCCGGATCAAAAAAGGGCTGGCGATCCGTCCCCCCGGCGCCCTCGCCGAAGAGGCCTTCCTCGATCGCTGCATCCGCTGCCAGGAGTGCGTCAAGATCTGTTCCACCACCGGCGCCTGCCTGCAGCCCTCCCTGACCGAAAGCGGCGCCGAAGGACTCTGGAGTCCGGTGTCGATCCCGCGCACCGGCTATTGCGAATACAGCTGTAATCTCTGCGGCCAGGTCTGCCCGACCGGCGCCATTCAGCCGCTCGCTCTCGCCGAGAAGCAAAAGACCCGGATCGGCACGGCCTATTTCGACAAGAGCCGGTGTATCCCCTGGTACAAGCAAGAGGACTGCCTGGTCTGCGAGGAACACTGCCCGCTGCCGGAGAAAGCGATCCTCTTTGATGTCCATGAGGCCCGTGGCCCCGATGGCACCTTGCGCACCGTCAAGTTCCCCTATGTCCATGAGGAGCGCTGCATCGGCTGCGGCATCTGTGAGAACAAATGTCCTGTGGTCGGCGCCCCGGGCATCTTTGTCACGGCGGCCAAAGAGATGCGCCTTGCCGCGCCGATCGCCAAGCGCGGTGCCGCCTCCGGCGGCTGAGATCGGGAGGGGTGATGTGCGCAAGCTGAAAAAGGAGATCTTTACCCTGCCGCAGTGGGCGTGGGAGGGCTTTAATGCCATCCGCCAGCGCCTCTCCAAATCCGCCTTGAGCGAGCGGCCCTGGATGCGCCACTATGACGACGGCGTCCCCTATGAGCTGGAGGCGCCGGGGATTCCGGCCTACGAGCTGTTGCAGCGGGCCTTCGCCGAGGCGGGTCCCCGCACGGCGCTGCTCTACTGCGACCGCCGATTCAGTTACAATCACCTCTACGCCCTGATGACACGATTCGCCGCCGGGCTGCAGCGCCTCGGCGTCCAGCCGGGTGAGCGGGTCGCTCTCTGTCTGCCCAACATCCCGCAGTTTTTGATCGCCTACTGGGCCGCGCTTTATGTCGGCGCGGTGGTCGTCCTGGTCAATCCCCTCCTCAGCGAGCGCGAGATGCGCCAGCAGCTCACCTCAACCCGGGCCACGGTGCTGGTCGTGCTCGACCGCTTCCAGCCCCGGTTGGAGCCGCTGCGCGGCCAGAGCGCGTTGCGCCATATCGTGATCGCCTTTGCCGAAACCTACATGCCGCCCATGCGGCAGCTCGCCTGCCAATTCCAGCGGCGGCTGCACCGGACGGGCGAGAAGATCCGCCGCAGCAAGGAGATCCTTTTTTTCCGGCAACTGCTCAAACAGCCCCCTTTGACCCGGCCGGTCCGGGTGGATCCCGCTTCAGCCGCGGTCATGCTTTTCACCGGCGGGGTGACCGGCGAGCCCAAGGCCGCGGTGCTGAGTCACAATAATGTCGTGATGAATGCCTTGCAGGCGCGCGCCTGGATCAGCGATATCCGCGAAGGGGAGGAGGTGGTGATGGCCGCCCTGCCGCTGACCCACAGCTATGCCATGTCGACCTGCCATCATCTTGCCATTCTCGCCAAGGGGATCATGGTGCTGGAGCCGCGGTTTGAGGTCAAGCGGATCTGCCGCGATCTGCGGCGCTACAAGGTCTCTCTTTTTCCCGGTGTGCCGACGATGTTCGGCAGCCTGGTCAACCGGCTGGCGCGCAAGCCGCTCGATCTCCGGTCGATCCGTTCGTGTATCAGCGGCGGGGCGCCGCTGCCGCGGGCGATCAAGGAGCGCTTTGAGGCGATGACCGGGGCGCGGCTGCTCGAGGGCTATGGGCTCACCGAGGCGAGTCCGGTCACCCATTGCACCCCCCTGCAGGGGGTGTGCAAGGAGGGGAGCATCGGCCTGCCCTGGCCGGGCACCAATGCCCGCATTGTCGCTCTCGAGGATCGCCGCGTGCTCGGGACCGGCCAGATTGGCGAACTGCAGGTGCGCGGGCCACAGGTCATGCTCGGTTATTTCGGCGAGGAGGAGGCGACCCGGGCGGTGCTCGATGCCGAGGGCTGGCTCAGCACCGGTGATATCGCCTATCAGGATGAGGATGGCTATTTTTTCATCGTCGACCGCAAGAAAGAGATCTTTTTCAGCGGCGGCTATAACGTCTATCCGGCCGAGATCGAGCGGGTGCTCCTGGAGCATCCCGCGATCGCGGAAGCGGCAGTCACGGCGGCCTCCGACGACCATTATGGCAGTGTGGCCAAGGCCTGGCTGGTGCTGCAGCCCGGGGTGGAAGCACCGGCCGCCGCCGAATTGCGCGCCTTCTGCCGCGCCCGTCTGGCGCGCTACAAAATTCCCCGGCAGTATGTGATGGTCGATGCCCTGCCGAAAAACCTGCTGGGCAAGGTGCTCAAGCGGGAGTTGGCACGGCTTGAGGAGATCAGCGTAGTGCGAAGCGGCGAAGGATGCCATGGATAGCGATCTGGTGCGTTGTGAACTGCAGGCGGACGGCGCAGTCCGGATCACGCCGCAGGGAAATCTCGAGGATATTTCATTGCTGCCGGCGGTGGTGGCCCTTTTTGAACACGAATTCCGCAACCGGCATCGCCATTTCATTCTCGATCTCGGCCTGCTCACCGCGCTGCCGGCGGGCTGGGTGGCGCTGATCTTCGAGATGACCGCGCGCTGCCGGCGCCGTGGCGGCGAGCTCTGCGTCGCCCATCTCCAGCGCAAGGCGCAGGGCGATCTGCTGAATTTTCAGCCGGAGGGCTATCTCTGTCTTGAGGAGATGGATATCGTCCTGCCGCAGGACGCGACGGCGGTACCGGCAGCCGATCCGCCCGCTGCTGCCACCCCGTACACCCAGGCTCCGGCGGTGCACCCGCCAGCGCCGGCGGAGAACAGCGAAGCCTCCGCAATCATCGAGATCCCCAGCCGGGTTGACGCCCTCTACCACGCTTGCGACTTCGTCCTCGCCATCGCCGCCCGGCTCGGCTTTGGCGAATCCGACCTCTCGCGCATCAAGATCTCGGTCTATGAAGCCAGCCTCAACGCCATCGAACACGCCTACCATTCCGATGCCACCCGCAAGGTATGCGTGCGCGTGACCACACTGCCGGACCGGATGCTGATCGGCATCATCGACCACGGCGACGGCTTCGAGGCCACCACCAACGAGGATTTCGACGCGACGGCTGCGGCCGCGGCGCGCCGTACCGGCGGCATGGGGCTGCATATCATCCGCCGTTCGATGGACAAGGTGACCTATCTGCGCGATGCCAAGAACGGTAACTGCCTGTTGATGGAGAAAAAGCGGCCGCACAGCGGGTTGGCGGAGACGGGCAGCGCTGGCGAGCCGGACCCCGGCACCAGCTGGATGAGCGCCGTCGAGGAGAACGGCAGTCTGTGGCCCGGATCATCCGACTAGATGGCCGCGCACTGGCGCGGCTGCTGCTCTATCTGATGCTGCTCCTCGCGGCGTTCTGGGGGATCTATGCCCTGGGCGTCCGCCTCGTCGCCTGGGCCGATCGGCAGCCCGCCCCGGCCGCTGTGGAACGACCTGAAGCGGAAGGGCCCGATCTTGCTGCTGTCGCCACCCCCGCGGGTATCGTCCATCTCAAACAAGCCCTCTTTTGCCTCGACGTCCACAACCGCAAGCCCGTGGTTTTCAAATCCGTTTTCAGCCGCCGCGTCGATTATTTCTATTGCTATTCGGTGCTTTCGGCTCCGCCGGAGGGGGTTACGATCCTCCACCGCTGGATCGTCAAGGGGCAGCCGGTCTTCGAACGGCGGCTGCGGGTGCAAGGCCGCAATTGCCGGGTCTGGAGCCGGCGTCATGTCATGAGCAAGGAGCCCGGCGCTGGCCGTGTGGAGATCACCGTGGAGGACGGGAATTTGCTCGGCTCCGTGGTGTTTACATTGTTGTAATCCGGAAAGGTTTTACATGGGCGCTGAAGAATTGCGCAAGGAGATTCGCCGGTTTCAGCGGCGCAAAAAATGGTTTGCCCTGCCGCTGATCGCTTTGGGCTTCATCATGCTCGTCACCCCGGGCCCCGGGTTGGCGCTGCTGCTCCTCGGCTTCATGCTGCTTTTCCCGCGCGACGGGGAACGCCTGCTGCACTGGATCAAGAGGCGCTGGCAGCGTCTGCGCGGCAAGGTGCCGGAAAAATGATTTGAAACTTTTTGCGGGATGCTGAGTCTAATAGGTGATTTACTCATAACCGAATCCAAGAGGAGGGATAGACCATGTTTTTCAGCCTGCGAGATATGTTGTTTTTGGCCCCGGCTCTTATTTTGACCCTCTACGCCCAGTGGAAGGTGAAAAGCACCTTCAATCGCATGAGCCAGGTCCGTTCCGGCTCCGGTATGACCGGCGCGCAGGTGGCCAAATCCCTGCTGCAGCGCAACGGGATCCGGGATGTCGAGGTCGGCGCCGTCGAGGGCGAACTGACCGACCATTACGATCCCATCCACAAGACCCTCAACCTCTCCGAACCGGTGTACGCCTCGGACAGCCTGGCGGCCATCGGGGTTGCGGCTCATGAGACCGGCCATGCCATACAGCACCAGGTCGCCTACGCACCGCTCAAGCTGCGCCAGACCATGTATCCGCTCAGCAACTTCGGTTCGATGCTCGCCATGCCGCTCTTCGTCATCGGCCTGATCGCCTCAATCAAGGTGCTGATCGATATCGGCATCCTCTTTTTCGCAGCCTCGGTCTTTTTCACCCTGGTCACCCTGCCGGTCGAGTTCGACGCCTCGCGACGCGCCCTGGCCCAGCTCTCCGCCAGTGGCATGATCCGGGGAGAGGAGATCAATGGCGCCCGCAAGGTGCTGAACGCCGCTGCCCTGACCTATGTCGCGGCGGCTGCGATGGCGGTCCTGCAGCTGATCCGCCTCTTGATGTTACGCAACGATCGTTGATAATCGGAAAGGATTTACCATGTACGCCAAGAAACGTTCCGCCCTGCTCTACGCCGGTATCCTGATCGGTATCGTCATTGGATTGGTCATCTCGAGCAACTTCGACTGGGTCCGGCACAGCATCGCCAACGACCGTGGCGAAGCGGTGCCCCTCGGCGCCAACGAACCGGTATCGCAGGAACTGCTCGGCCTGCAGAATCTGAGCAAGGCTTTCACTCAGGTGGCCAAGATCGCCAGCCCGGCCGTGGTGACCATCAACAGCAGTGCGGTCGTCAAATCCAGTGGACGCAATCCCTTTATGGATGATCCTTTTTTCCGCCAGTTCTTTAATGTGCCGGACCAGAAGCAGGTGATGCATGGTCTGGGCTCCGGGGTCATCGTCAATCCAGACGGCTATATCCTCACCAACAACCATGTGGTCAAGGATGCCGACGAGATCACGGTGACCATCGACAAGGTGGAACATGAGGCCAAGGTGGTCGGCAAGGATCCGGCCAGCGACATCGCCGTGATCAAGATTGAAAAGAAGGGGCTGCCGACCATCAATCTCGGCGACTCGGACAAGCTCGAGGTCGGCGAATGGGTGATGGCCATCGGCAATCCTTTCTCCGATGTCCTCGACAAGACCGTCACCGCCGGCATTGTCAGCGCCAAGGGGCGCTCCCTCGGGGCCGGCCTGGGCGACGGCACCCTGCGCTACCAGGATTTTATCCAGACCGATGCGGCCATCAATCCCGGCAACAGCGGCGGGGCGCTGGTCAATCTGCGCGGCGAACTGGTGGGCATCAACACCGCCATTGTCGGCCAGGCCAATGCCGGCGTCGGCTTCGCCATCCCGATCAACATGGCCCGGTCGATCATGGAGCAGCTGATCAAGGGCGGCAAGGTGCGCCGCGGCTGGATCGGCGTCCAGCTGGAGGATGTCGACGAGGAGAAGGCGGAATATTTTGGCCTCGACAAACCCAAGGGCGTGCAGGTCGGCGAAGTACTCAAGGATAGTCCCGCCCAAAAGGCCGGCCTGAAGCAGGATGACATCATCCTCAAGCTGAACGATCTCGAGGTCATCTCGCGCGACCAGCTCATTGCCTGGGTCGGCAGCCAGGCGCCCGACACCCGGATCGCCATGACCATCTGGCGCGACAAGGCCCTCAAGACCATCACCCTGACCCTGGCCGAACGGCCCGCGGATGAAGCCCTGGCGAGCGAGGAGGGCGGCAGCAGCGGCCAGGTCGACAAGCTCGGCATTGAGGTGCAGGAGCTGACCCGTCCGCTCGCCCGCCAGTATGGCTATGAGGGTGAAGAGGGCGTGATCATTGCCAGCATCGATCCCAATTCGGTGGCCGACCGCAAGGGATTGCGCGAAGGCGACCTGATCCTCTCGGTCAACGATGACGCCACCCCGAATGTCCGTGCTTTCCGCACCGCCCTCCGCGACGTCAAACCGGGCGGCGTGGTCTATATGCGCATCATGCGCGAGCAGACGGTCTATACCGTGGCCCTGCGTATGCCACGTTCCTGACCGCAATATTGACAAAATGGCAGATATTGCGGCCATATTGACAAATAGCGTCCATCCTTTTTTGTATCTGGCGCACGGCCTCCACGGGTCGTGCGCCTGTTTTTTATGGACCTGGGCCGGCCCGCCGGCTTGCCCGGCCTTTGGCACGCGCTTTGCAAAGGCGACGATGATTTTACGGCTATTCTGCCAACCTTAACATAGAGTTTCCCGAAAGGAGCCAAAGCATGGGAAAGATTATCGGCATCGATCTGGGTACCACCAACTCGTGCGTCGCGGTGATGGAGGCGGGCGAACCCGTCGTCATCCCCAACAGCGAGGGCATGCGCACCACCCCTTCGGTGGTTGCCTTTAGCAAAACCGGCGAACGTCTGGTCGGCCAGGTGGCCAAACGCCAGGCGGTCACCAACCCGACCAAGACCGTCTATTCGATCAAGCGCTTCATGGGGCGCCGCTTCGGCGAGGTCTCGCGCGAGCGGGAAGAGGTCCCTTACACCGTAATCTCGAGCAGCAACGATGTGGCCAAGGTCAAGATCGACGACAACGAGTATTCGCCGCAGGAGATTTCGGCCATGATCCAGCAGAAGATGCGCCAAACCGCCGAGGATTATCTTGGCGAGAAGGTGACCGATGC
>CAYTCI010000121.1:0-8780 GCA_964436305.1 uncultured Cytophagia bacterium
ACCACCCGTTTGTTCTTGGCCAGTTTGGCTTCCTTGTTCAGCAGGGCATAGCCGGTAAGAACTCCACTGCTGTAACCCGACAGATTGAGAGCGTTGCTGCCACAGCCCGAGAACTTGCGGGCAAATTGGGCGATCTCCATTGCCATTTCAAGATTACTCACTTGATTGTCGATGCCCCAATCTTTCATGAAGGTGAAATCGGTCACACTAGCGGGCACCAGGGTCCAGTTCTGATCGATACCCCAGACATCGATGTCATTGCGGGCGAGAAAAATGGCGATGCCGAAATCGTCCGCCACATTCGGAGTTCGCACCCCGTTCAGAAACATGCCGGTGAAATCCTTGGAATCGCCATGCTGCAAAAAGAGATTCTTTTTTGTCTTGAGTGGTTGGCCGTTCTTCGTCTCCTTGACGACTCGATGGATGCCGATGTTATCATAGAGGCCCGTGCCAACCTTTACCTGAAAGGAGTAGTGGACGATGTCTCCGGTTAAAACCTCGCGCTTGAAAAAGGGCAGCGTTTTGGGCGTGTATTTTTTCCCGATTGCAGAAGCATCCGCTTCCCAGTCTGTCGCCTTCATGAGATCCAGGGCGACCGCCTCACTTTCTGCTGTGACTGCTGTTCCGTCATCCGGACCGTTTGTATCCTTCTCACAAGCCAGTCCCAGGATCAGAATGATGCAGCATCCGAGAAGACCATGCCAAGTCTTCATAATATCCCCTCTTTCTCTTTTGGGTAAAGTAGACTAAATGGTAAGTAGTTGGAATGCCCCCCCGAGCATCCCAACCTGCGGAATGACAAGACGTCCCCTCGCTACCTTATTCAAGATAACATATGTGATCTAAAAATGCTAACACAGGAGGGACGATTTATAACAAAGAAGTGATATTTCTCCGCTAATCCGGTGATGCTGGCTTTTTCTCGCTGTAATCCGATGGCGAACAGCCATACTGTTCCCTGAAGCAGGCGGCGAAATAGGAGAGATGATTGAATCCGACCGCGAAAGCAACCTCCCCGACCGAGCCGGCCTGCGCGTGCAGGAGCTCGGCGGCGCGCTGCAGCCGCAGGGTACGGATGAACTGGTTGGTCTTCATTCCGGCGAGCGCCACCAGCTTGCGATTCAGATGGGCGCGGCTCATCCCCATCCGCTGCGCCAGGCCAGCCGCAGCAAACCCGGCATCCGCACAGTGCTCCCCGACCACGGCCACCGCGTTTTGCAGAAAGCGGGCATCGGCCGGAGTGATCGGATGCCCCGTCGACGCTCCGCCCAGGTTGGCCAGGTCCTGCCGCACCCGCTGCCTGAGCTGCTCCTGCAGCCGGATCAGATTCGCCACGCGCAAGAGCAGCTCCTGGCGATTGAAGGGCTTGGTCAGATAATCGGAGGCGCCCGAATTCAACCCCTTCAGCTTTTCCTCGCCGCCGCCACGCGCTGTCAGCAGCAGCACCGGAATATGGCTGGTGCGGATATCCTCCTGCAAGGCGCGCGCCAGTTCAAAGCCATCCATTCCGGGCATCATGACATCGCTGAGGATCAGGTCCGGCTGCGCCAGTTGCGCCTGGTGCAGTCCCTCCTTGCCATCCCGAGCCTCGAGCAGGCGGTAGGCTGGCGTCAGATGGTGGCGCAGGAGGGCGCGCATGTCCGGATTGTCCTCGACGATCAGGATCGAGGCCCGCCGGTCACTTCCATCGTCAGATCCACCCGCCAGAAAAGGAAGGGAGTTCGCCTCGACCTCGCTTCCTTCCGATCTCGGCGGCCGTCGGTCGAACTCCCGCACCACCCTCTCACTGACGATCTCTTCAGGATGCAGGTGTGCGTTCCCCAGCGGCAGGAGCACGGCGAAGATGCTACCCTGGCCCGGCGTGCTCTGGACGGTGATCTCCCCGTAATGCGCCTCCACCAGTTCGCGCCCGATCGCCAAACCGATGCCCGCCCCGGCGACCGATGTCCGGTTTTCATCCCGGTAACGGTAAAAATAGTCGAAAAGGTGCGGCAGCACTTCTTCGGGAATCCCCGGGCCGTTGTCGGCGACCGCGATCTCGACAAAGGAGCGGTTCCTGACCATGAACGGCGCCTGCAGCGTCACCCGGACCCAGCCGCCGTGCGGCGTGTACTTCAAGGCGTTGTCGAGCAGATTGCTGAGGACCTTTTCCAGTTTCTCCGGGTCGATCCAGACCACCAGGGGGCTCTGCTCCGGTGCATCTGCTGGAGGGGATGCAAGGGAGAGGGCGATACGCCGCCGCCTGGCCAGGGATTCGAAAGAGGCCACCAGGGTCGCCAGAAAAGGCCGCATCTCCACCGGCTGAGCTTGCAGCGTTATTTTGCCGGACTGGACCTGCGCCAGATCAAGCAGTTGATCAACCAGCCCCTGCAGCCGCCGGGTGTTGCGCAGCATCATGGCATATAGTCCGTTCCTGCCGTTGCCCTTATGCTCCACCAGCTCTTCAAGAGGCGCGGCGATCAGGGTCAGCGGGGTGCGGAATTCATGCGAGATGCCGGCGAAAAAGCGCGATTTGGCCTGATTCAGTTCCTCCAGTCTGGCGGTATGCTCGGTCTTGAGCGCCAGCTGCTGTTTGAGAAACTGCCGGCGGTACCATTTCCGGGTGGTCCAGCCGGCCAGTCCCAGGCCGAGAAGAGCATAGCCGCCCCAGGCCCACCAGGTTTCGTACCAGAAGGGTAGAATGAGGAAAGCCTGGGCGGCGCCGGTTTCGTTCCAGACGCCATCGTTGTTGCAGGCGGTGACGCGGAAAGTAAAGCGTCCTTTGGGCAGATTGGTGTAATCCGCCTCACGACGGCTGCCAACATCCCGCCATTCCTCATCATAGCCCTCGAGCTTGATGCGGAAACGCACCCTCTCCGGTATGGCAAAGCTCAGCCCGGTGTAATCAATACGGAGATCGCGCTCACGGGCGGCCAGCCGCAGAGGCCCAGCGACGCAGAGATAAAGCGAGTCGTCGGTCCGAACGCTCTCGATGTAAACGGGGGGCGGGACAGGGTTATGCGGCAGATGGTTGGGGTCGACCGAAACAAAGCCGGCGATCGAGGTGAACCAGAGACGGCCGTCGGGGCTCTTCCATCCCGAGGGTTGACGGCGGCCATTGCACTCCGGCTCGCGCATACCGTCGAGCTGATTGTAGACCGCACAGGGGATTTGACTGATCTTTCCGGCCGTGAATTCGGTGAAGGACTTTTTCGCCGCCTTGAATATCCCCTTGTTGCAGCTGAACCAGTAATTGAGGCTGTCATCCTCGAGCATGGCGAAGATGCGTTCATCAAACAGGCCGTCGCGCGCTGTATAACTGTCGTACCGGCCCGCTGCATACCGGAAAAGACCCTGGTTGTCGGTGCCGATCCAGACCGCTCCTTCCCGATCCCGAAACAGCAGGGTGATGCCTTCGTGGCGCAGCGCGGGCAGGATCGCCTCCTGGTTGAACCGTTCGCGGGAGAGGCGATGCAGTCCGGCGCCAAAGGTTCCGAACCAGAGATCACCGGGCGCCATCTCGAGCATGGCAGTAACACCCGCACGAGCCGGCTGGAACCCGTCAAACCAGTAGGGTTGCCACCGGGTTCCATCAAAGCGGTTGAGGCAGCCCACTCCGCCTGCCCAGAGGTGGCGGGTCTGATCTTCCAGGAGAGATCTTATACTGGACTGTCCGTTGCTTTTTTGGAGATCCCAATGTTTAATTGCTCCCGCCGGCGACAACCAGCTGATGCCATGACTGCCAAATCCGATCCAGAAACCGCCTTGAGCAGCAGGGTAGACGGTGGTAATCCCATCGCTCGGGAATGCCGAGACCGCCGCGCAGGTGCGGATCGTGGTATCTCGGATCAGGGCGACTCCGCCCCACTTGAATCCGGCGCATACCACGCCCGCCTGATTGGCGCAAACGGAGTGGCCATAATCCGGGGGTAATCCTTCCGGCGCGCCCCAGGAGGTAAAGGCCTTGTCACAGAGGCGAATAAGCCGGTCGCCGCCAATCCATATCGAGCCCTCGCGATCTTCCATAATGGTATTGAAGGAATCGTTCTCGAATGGCAATCCTTTTCCCTTGGTCAATCGGGCTGCCCGGCCGTGGTAATAGCGGACAATGCCTTTCCCTTCGGCGCAGAGCCAGAGGGCGCCATGGCGGTCTTCGATAATCGAACGAATGGGAGCAAGTTCATAGTCCGATTCCGGAGCCCACACCAGTTCAACCTGGCAACTTGGCTGCCGGGTAAAGCGCAAGAGAAGTCCTGCCAGGGTGCCGGTGATGATTTCCCCCGAGCGGAGTCTGCAGAGCGCGGTATTGTACCAGTATTTCCAGCTGTCATGGTCCAGGGATGGCGGGCGGGCTTCATTAAAACCGCTCAAAGCGAGTCCCTCCCCTGCAAGCGTCCTGCTGAAACTGGCCGCCGGGAAGATGGAGAGCCAGTAGTTAGAGCGTCCCACGAAGAGGGTGCCATCCGGATCCTGCAGCAGGGCACGGACGTCATTGGCGCCGGTATCGTTCGGGAAATGGTAGCTGGAGAGGCGCCCCTCCCTGAAACGCGAAAGGCCGTTTTCGGTAGCGAATAGCAGAGAACCGTCAGCAGCCAGCAGAATCTGGTTGACGACGTTATGGGCGAGGCCGTCGGCGGTATCGTAGGAGGTAAAGCGGGTGCCGTCAAACCGGCTGATGCCGCCCCCCTGGGTGGCGAGCCAAAGGTTGCCTGAGCGATCCTCGGCGATGTCCCAGATAAAATTGGAGCGCAGTCCGGGATAACGGCTCTTGTCGTAGACCCGGAATTCGGCGCCATCAAACCGCGCCAATCCCTCCTGGGTGCCGATCCAGATGTAGCCGCGCGAATCCTGAAAGACCTTCTTGACCGAATTCATCGGCAGGCCGTCTTTAGCCGTGTAGACACGGATGTCGTACTGGGTGATCAGTTTGTCGGGATCGAGGGCGAAGGAACAAGACGCCAGAAGGGAGGACAGGAGGAGTAACCTGAGACCAAACTCACGCATAACCCCCTCATACGCAGGAATGGACGAGCTAAAATGCTGAAGAGGATCGGAACCGCCAGGGATATGCGCAAGGATGCACTACTCCATCCCCGTGTAGTATAAGATAAGCATTTGTCTTTTTTTTTCAACATTTATTTTGCCGACAGCAAAGCGGGTTGGGAGAGAAATAACCCTCCGGCAGGCTGTGTTGCATAGTGTTGAATGATCGCAAGAAGTAAAAGTGCGCAACCCTAACCGGGAAAGGACCCCCATGAAACGCAATGTCGGCAACACCGATCGCTGGATCCGCATCGTCGCGGGCGTACTGATCGCAGGCGGCAATTACGTCAATTACTATGTTTTCCATAATCCCTACTGCGTCTGGGCCAACATCGGCTGGATCCCCTTTCTCACCGGCCTCTTCGGCTGGTGCCCGCTCTACGCCCTTTTCGGGATTTCAACGGTCAAAAAAAGCCAATAAAGCCAAAAGCCCGGATCAAGCAGCTTGACCGGGCTTTTTTTGTGACCGTATCGGGATCAGGTGCCAAAATAGCGGTCACCGAAATCGCCAAGCCCCGGCACGATATACTTGGTCTCGTCGAGGTGACGGTCGACGGCCGCGGTATAAATGATGACCTCGGGATAGGTTTTATGCAGTGCTCTGATTCCCTCCGGGGCGGCGACCACACAAGCGGCGGAGATTTCCGCCACCCCGCGGTCCTGCAACCGGGCGATCGTATCGATCAGCGAGCCGCCGGTGGCCAGCATGGGATCCAGGACGATGATCTGCTTGTGCTTCAGCTCCACGGGAAATTTCTGGTAGTAGGTACGCGCCAGAGCGGTGCGCTCGTCGCGTTCGAGGCCGATAAAGCCCACCGGGGTTCGCGGCAGAATGTCGAGGGCGGGAGGCAGCATGGAGAGTCCGGCGCGCAGCACCGGCACCAGGACGAGCTCGCCGGTGAGCTGGCCGCCCTGGGCAGCGGCCAGGGGAGTCCGTACCGATCTCTTTTTAAGCGGCAGGGCCCGGGTGGCCTCGAGGAGCACGATCTGGGCGACGATCGCGGCATGCCGACGGAATTCTTCCGTGCCGGTCCGCCTGTCGCGCAAGAGGGTGAGCGAATGTTCCAGTACCGGATGCTGAATCAGATGTACATTGTCCATGGATGCCTGTCCCTGATTGGAACGTGACCGGATCGTGCGATCAGGCCGCTTTTTGGCGGTCTAGTCGGCCACGGTCAGCGTGATGAGCGAGGGAGTGACGACGGCGGTCACCACCCGCGCCGCCGCGCTTGAACGTTTCGGCGTGCCGGTGATCGTCACCGTCTGCGGTTGCACCTCGATCTCGTAGGTGCCGTCTTCTGTCTCACCGGCTGGAAAAACCGGCGTCGCGGGTGCAACGCGCTGCAGAGTCAATCGTGAAAAGGTGTTGCCGCCGCCGCCGCGGTAGGCCGGGGTCAGATAGTAGGCCTGTGCCTTGACTGCCATGCCGGTGCATTCCTGGCTGACCGAGTCGACCTGGGCTGCATCCGCGGCATTGTGAAACATGTTAAAGCCAGCCACGATGGCGATACCGACGACCGCAAAGGCAATGACGAGGAGTAAAAGCTGTTGTTGTCCCATCTCCTGATTTCCTCAGCATCCCCCTGAGGTATTCACCTCCGGATCCGGGTGCCATTCCCATGCAGGCGCACCTGCCATGTTGCCATACTGGTCCGGCAAGATTTGAAGAACGGAATAGAGTGCATGCCACTATTTAATAATACTACACTGGCCGATAAAAGTCAATAAAATAATCCACTGGCTCGTTAATTTTGGCGCATAAAGTAATAATTTTGGATGTTCCGCCACCCCGGCACCGGCCCGGCGCCAGCAACCGCGCACTTTTTCCGGTCTCAACACCTCTCTCCCCTACCTGAAGAGCAGCCCCTGCAGCGCCAGCCAGTCGATCGCCTGCAGGCAGCTGCGCGCCCGGCCAATGTCACCCTGCACACGCACGATCAGCGCGTAGGCATTGAGTGCGGGCAGTCCGACCGGTTCCGCCATCTGCATCGATTCAGGCGTACCTGCGATTCGCCGCCATCCCGGTCCAAGGAAGGCGAGCAGAGCCCCTTCCCGCCATTGTCCATCGCTGTCAAATCCCTCCTGTTCGCGCAGGAGAGGCACTGCAAGAGCGGCGAGGGAGTCCGGACGGACAAGTGGGGCGAGGGGCAGCGAAAAGAGATTGACCTCCACCGAGATTCGCAGCCGGGTGTCGCGCAGGGTTTCCGGTGCCTCCTGATGCTGCGGATCTTCCGCAAATTCCTTGATTTGGTGGATCTCCACCATCAGATTGGTGATCTCGCGGTCCAGCACCTGCGCTGCGGTGATATCCTGGCCCTTGTCGGCCTCCTCCTTCTCGTTGAGGAGCTGGTCGAGCTTCTTCTGCGCCTCCGCCCTGGCCCGCTCCTCCTCGGCCTTGCCGAGATTGCGCAGGGTGCGCTTGTCATCCATCTCGGCCAGTTTTTTTCGCTGGGCGTTACCCCAGGTGATGTTGTAATGCACCCGCAAGGGATGCCAGAGGGCATTGACCGCGATCCGCTCGGGAGGAGCCAGCGGGGTCTCCTCTTCGACCAGCCAGGTAAGCGGGCCCGGAGGCAGGGCTTTGCTGATGGTGGCGAGCACACCGGCATAGAATTCGCGCTCACGGTCGGTCAGCGGCCGGGTGTCGCTGCCGGAAGACTCTGCCAGGCACGGCCAGGCCGGCAGCAAGAGGACCAGCAGAACGGATTGGATTTTCATGGCGGCTCCGCATTGAGGTGTCACTGCAATGTAAGAGTATTCGGCGGGAAAGGCAAGAGGTATCGCGCGGCCGGATCGGCGCGAGAGCGGGGGCGCGGCGGCGCCGGGCGGGTGCTGGCGGCGCGAGAGCGGGCGCGCGGGCTGCGGGGCGGCGCGCCACGCCGGTGCTTTACTCCTTGAATCTTTCGTCTTTTTTGCCTAATTTACACCGTTGAATCCATCCATCCCAACGAGGAACCCCATGAAAGCATCGATGATCACCCTGGTCGCCCTGGTCTTCGCCCTCGGCATCGCCCATGCCGCAGATAATCCCCTGCTCAAGGAATTCAAGACCCCCTTCGGGGTACCGCCTTTCAGCAAGATCAAAAACGAGCATTATCTGCCGGCGATCCAGGAGGGCCTCCGCCAGCACCAGCTCGAGATCGCGACGATCGCCGGCAATCCCGAAACCCCGACCTTCGCCAACACCATCGACGCCCTCGAGCTCAGCGGTCAGCTGCTGACGCGGGTGACCAACGTCTTTGACAATATGACCTCGGCCCTCACCAGCGACGCCCTGCAGCAGATCGCCCGCGAGGCGGCACCGCTGCGCTCGGCGCATGCCGACGACATCCGCCTCAATGTGCCGCTCTTCCTGCGCATCAAGACCCTCTACGAGTCGCGCGACCGCCTCGGCCTGACCCCCGAGCAGACCATGGTGCTCACCCTCTATTACCGCGATTTCGTCCGCGGCGGCGCCAATCTCGACGCGGCGCAAAAAGCCGAGCTGCGCACGATCAATCAGGAGCTGGCCCTGCTCGAGCTCCAGTTCGGCGACAACGTCCTCAAGGAGACCAACGACTATGCCCTGACCGTCGCCGATCCCGGAGATCTCGCCGGTCTGCCGCCGGCCCTGGTCGCCGCCGCCGCCGAAGCCGCCGCCGAACACGGCCAGACTGGCAAGTGGGCCTTCACCCTGCAGGCGCCCAGCATCTTCCCCTTTCTCCAGTATGCAGAAAACCGCGACCTGCGCCGGCAGATCTACACCGCCTATATCCACC
>CAYTCI010000122.1:0-8761 GCA_964436305.1 uncultured Cytophagia bacterium
GGCCGAGGCCCCCGGTCTTGCGGAGGAGCCGGCGGCAGCCGCTGCCCGTCGCAGCCGGCTGATGGCCGCCCTTGCGCCGCAGCCCGCGGTCCGACCCCTGCAGCCGCTGCCAGCCAGGCCGATCTCCTTCCAGCCGCTCTATGCCGCTCTGGCGGCGATGCTGCTGGTGGCGTTTGGTTTTCTGCTGGGGCGTTTCAGCGGCCGGACGCCGGCTCCCGACCCCACCCTGCAGGCGCTGCTGACCGGTTTTCAACCCGTGGTCACGGCCGGCCATACCGTGCAGCCGGAACTGCTGAACGTGCAGCGGGTGCGCTACGACCCGCGCAGCGGGCAATTCGAGATCACCTACAACACCGTCAACGGCGTGCGTCTCCAGGGCACGGGGAATCAGCCGCAGGTCCAGCTGATGCTGGCCCGGGCGATGGTCGGCAGCGATAATCCGGCGCTGCGGCTGCACGCGGTCAAGGCGGCCGGGGCGATCGCCAAGCAGCAGCAGAGTCTCGACGAAGAGCTGCTCCAGGCCATCGATTACCTGCTCAGCAAGGAGCAGAATCAGGGGGTGCGCCTGATGGCGATTCGCGTGCTACGCGCCCTGCCGCTCACCGATACCATCAAAAAGACCCTGCTGCAGATCGTCCTGCACGACGAAAACCCGGCCCTGCGCCTGGAGGCCTTCGACGGCCTCGCAGCCCACGCCGACGGTCGGGAGATTGAACCCTATCTGCAAACCATTGCCAAAGACAGCAGCAGCTCCCTGCGCGTCAAAGCCAGAGCGCTGCAGCAAACCATCGACGCCCGGCCGGTACGGTCGGCGGAACTCAGTCAGGAGAATTGACATGCGACAAAAACGGTTCGTCCTTGCGGGTCTCCTCATCCTCTCCATGGCGCCGCTGCATGCGCAGACCATCGAGGGTTCAAGGGGACGCTACACCAGCACCATCGAAAAGGAATTCACCATCGCACCCGGCGGCAACCTCGTCATGGAGGTCGAGGGCGGCGATATCCAGATCACCTCATGGGACAAGGGCAGCATCCAGGTGCATGAATCTCTCACCATGAAGGTCTTCACCCGCAGCGAAGCCGAGGAGATCGTGAAAAGGCTCGAGGCCTCCTACAACCAGGCGGGGTCGACCCTGACCATCCGCAACGAAGGGACCGGTCACAACCTGCGGGAGCACGCTTACGAGATCACCCTGCCGCAAAAGTTCAATCTCGATCTGCGGACTGCGGGCGGCGACCTCGCGGTCAGCAAGGTGGATGGGCGGCTGCAGTTGGCCACCAGCGGTGGCGATCTCGTCCTTGCCAGCCTGACCGGCTCCATCGAAGCGAAAACCTCCGGCGGGGATCTGGACCTGGAAACGATCTCCGGCCGTCTCAATGCCGCGACCTCGGGTGGCGATATCGTCGCCAAGTCCATTTACGCCGAGGGCAACCTGCAGACTTCCGGCGGGGACGTCTCCGTGGAAAATACAACCCAGCGTCTCGACATGGCCACCTCGGGCGGCGATATGCTCCTCAAGGATATCGCCGGCTCCTTCACCGCCGCCACCTCCGGTGGGGATATCAGCCTGATCCATTTCACCGGCGCACAGGGCTCCCTGCAGACCTCGGGTGGCGACCTGATGGTGAATAAATCAGCCGGAGCGCTCGACCTCGCCACCTCGGGCGGCGATATCGACTGCCAGGAGATCGACAAAGCCCTGAAAGCCATGACCAGCGGTGGTGACATCGAGGTCCGCGACCTCCGCGCCGCTGCCGAACTGCGCAGCTCGGGCGGCGACATCTCCATCTTCATGACCCTGCAGGATTTCCGCCTCCCCCACAGCCTGACGGTCGAGACCACCGGCGGCGAGATCCGCGTCACCCTGCCCGCCAAACTGCCGGCCACCATCGAGGCCGAGATCCGGCTGCAACGCTTCGCCGATCCGGACGAGCGCAACGATATCTATAGCGATTTCCCACTCACCAAGCTGCCGCCCGATGAAACCGGCAACCGGATTCTGCGTAGTAAAGGAGAGATCAACGGCGGCGGAGACCGCATCTATCTCAAGACGACCGGCGGGGATATCACCATCACCAAGGGTCAATAGAGGAGGCGTCATGAACAACAAGGGATTGCATACTCTGATCATCGTATGGGCCTGTATCGGCCTGGCAGCAGCCGCCCCGTCGCGGGCGGAGATCGAACGCACGGTCGAAAAAAGCTTTGCGGCCTCCCCCGGCGGCTGGCTCTATATCGATGCCGACCTCGGCACCATCCAGGTGACCGGGGGCGCCAGCGACAAGGTGGCCATCACCGTTCTGCAAACCATGGATGCCCCGACCGAAAAGGCGGCCGATACCATCCTCAAGGACCTCCACCTCGATTTTGCCACCAGCGGCAACGAGGTGCGCGTCACCGCCCGCTACGACCGCAACCAGTTTTTCAACTGGGGCAATCGCCGCCTCAAGCTGCGCTTCACCGTCACCCTGCCGCGGGTTTTCAACGTCAACCTGAAAACATCCGGTGGTTCCATCTCGGTGGCGGATCTCGAGGGCGAGGTGATCAGCAAGACCTCGGGCGGCAGCCTGAATTTCGGCAAGATCATCGGCCCGGTCAAGGGCAACACCTCGGGCGGCAGCATCACGCTCGAGAGCAGCAAGGGCAAGGCGGATGTTGCCACCTCCGGCGGCAGCATCACGATCGGACAGGTGGATGGTGAGGTGGAGGCCGCCACCTCCGGCGGATCGATCCGCATCGAGTCCGCCAAGGGACGGGTGCAGGCCTCGACCTCCGGCGGCGGAATCACGGTTGAGGAGGTTGCCGGCGAGATCGATGCTTCCACCTCGGGCGGCAGCATCACAGCGCACCTCACCCGCCAGCCCGCAGCCGCCTGCCGTCTCGCGACCTCGGGTGGCAGCGTCAACGTCAGCCTGGCCCCGGGTATCAAGGTGGACCTCGATGCCAGCACCAGCGGCGGACGCGTCCGCAGCGAGGTGGACGTCCTGGTCAAGGGTGAGTTGGGCCATACGGCGCTGCGCGGACAGATCAACGGCGGCGGGCCGGAGCTCTATCTGCGCACCTCGGGCGGCAACATCACCATCACGCGGGCGTCGATCTAGGACAGGTTTGGGCGGCGGCTCGCTGGTGCGGGCCGCCGCCCGGTCCCTTTCGCGCCCCCCCCCCCCCACGCGCCGACCCGGTTCGATCTCGCGCCCACCCACCCTCGCGCCGCACCGATCACTTGGGTTACATTTTCGTAATTCATCGTCGACTCCGCGGCGGCGGCAGTCCTTTCCCTCCCCCGGCGCGGTCCGGCCGTGACCCCTGTCAAATTATTGGACATTTCCCCGCCGGTTGCGCAACTATTTCTTGCGAATCTCCCGATTTGTGTTATATTACACTTCAGGAACCCACGTGGGGAGGCAACGCGACCAGCCCCCACGTCCTCCCCCCTCTGCTTGCGCCCATCTCCTGGTCCGGCACATTTCCCGCAACCTAACCCAACAATGGAGGCATAATGAAAAAAGCACTGATGCTCATCGTCCTGATCTTTCTGGCCGGTTGCAGCAAACAGCTTGTCCGGTTTGATCAATATTCGGTGGCCATGAACCTCAAGGTCGAGGCGGATAGTTCGGTCTATCTCGGCGACGGCGACAAGTTCAATGGCGTTCTCTTCCTCGGCCCGATCCTGCAAAAGGAGACAGCCCCGGTCACCGCGGTCAAGGTGATCCAGAATTACGGGCGCTACTATCTCTGCGCCGAGGAGTTCCAGAATCTCTGGATGATCCAGCCCACCGCCGATGGCACCTCGGGCAAGTACAAGGCAATCGATGTGACGCCGGAGGACAAGAGCGATACCCTCAAGAATATCGGCCTGGCGCGTTATGGCGATCAGGAGAAGACCTGTGTCCGCTTTCGCTTCAATGGCAAGGAAATTTTCATCAATCAGAAAGGTGGCTTGAATGAAGAGTGTAAATAGATGGGCGATGCTGCTGCTGGTGCTGCTGGCACCTGTCCTTTATGCCCAGGATATCCAGGATCTTTATGAACAGGCCAAAGAGGCGCTCCGCTCCGCCGATTATCAGAGCTGTCTGGACAAGGTCGCAGCCGCCAAGGCGGAGATCAGCGGCGATCCCAGGCTGGATCCCAACGGGGTCTTCATGAAGCGGTTGCTGCCCGAGGTGGAGCTCAACGGCCAGAACATGGCGGCGATCATGCTGGCGCTCGACGAGCTCTATGAGACCTCGCAAAACGGCCTCACCTTCCCTGACCTCGGGCTGTCGCAGGAGGCAGTGACCACTTATTACTCGCAAGCCCGCGATGCCAGTGAGGAGCTGCAGCGGAAGCGCGACGAGATCCTCGCCTCGCGCGAGCTGGCCCCCGAGTACAAGACCGCGCTGCTCAAGGCCCCGGTGCTGTCGCGGATTGAAAAGCTCGCCTCCACCGGCATCATGGAAAAATTGACCGGCAAGTTCTCGCAGATGGTGGGTGTGCTCACCGATTCGCTCGCCGCCGTGGACAACCGGTTCCGTATGGCGGAGGCGCGTCTGGCCAAGATGCAGAAATCGGCGGCCGCCTCGAAGCAGGAGATCGAAAAGATAAAGTCCGACATGGCCAAGCTCAACACCGAGCGGCTCTCCTACATCAATACGATCTCGGAGATGCTGGCCGGCGAAGCCAGCCCCGAGATGGAACCCATCCGTGTTGCGCTCTCCGAGAACCAGGTCGATGATGTATTTCGCGGGGTGATCGAGTCGGAGATCCGCCGTGTCAAGGGTATCGCGATCGTCGACTCGGCGGGTTACAAGGAGCTGTTGAAGGATTACGATCGCATCCGCAATTACAATCGCATCTTCGCCAAGAACAATGTGGCGCCGGACCAGGCCGCTCTGCTCGCCAGCTATGAAGCGGCGATCAAGGCGGTCCCGATCGAGGTGCCGAAGCGGACGAACTGGACGATGTTCTATATCCTCGGCGGCGTGCTCCTGCTCCTGCTGATCATCGGACTGGTTCGGCTGAGCAGCGGGAACAAGCGTAAAAGCCCGCCCGCCGGCTATCAGCCGCCCTATCAACCCTGATCCGATTTCCGCTATAGCGCAAAAGCGGTGATGCGCACCCTGCGCGTCACCGCTTTTTTCATTTCGCCAGCTCCGGTTGAATCCCCCCTGCCCTTGTCGCCAGGCTCGCGAGCAGCGTAAGCCCGCAGCGCTTCTCCTCCCAAGTAATTCCTTGATTATTTCATAAATTATTCCTACTTTATGGCCGAAATGAGTGCATTCCATAAAAGGAAAAACCATGCTCAGCAAAAAAAAGATGGAGATCGGCATCGAGGTCGAGGCGCTGTGCAACAAGTGTAAAGCCGCTACCGTGCATGTCGTTGTCGCGATCAAGAGTCAGGACATGGTCCGGGTGATGTGCAAGACCTGTCAGAGCCTGCATCGCTTCAAATCACCCGAATCCAAGTCGCTCAAAAAGGCGGGCAAGGTGGTTAAAGCGAAAAAAGCCAAGCTGACGCTGGAAGCCAGAGAAACCAGAAAATGGAACAAACTGCTCACGGCCGCCGATCCCGAAAAGGCGATCGCTTACTCAATGTCCCAGGGCTATGCAGAAAACGACGTCATCCAGCACACCAAGTTCGGTCTGGGTGTGGTGGTGAAAATTCTTGACCCCAGCAAGATCTCGGTGGTTTTCGAAGACGGGCTGAAGAACATGGTGCAGAACCATAAATAGCCGATGCTGCCACCGCTCTCTCCTATACAAAAAAGGTGCGATTTTCATCGCACCTTTTTTTTTACCTAATTGGTATAGAGGTAGCGCTTGATCTTTTTCGTCGGCGTTTTCTCAAACTCCTCCGGCTGTTCGATGATCCGGTGGATCCGCGAGTAGGCTGCCAGCTGCATGTTGACCTCAGTGCGGATCGACTCAAGCTTTTGCGCCACCACCCTGGCCGCCTCCGAACCATCGAGTTTGGAGAGATGAAAGGCCTCCTCCATCGCGTCCATATCGAGATGGATGCGGGCCACGATGCGGCCGGCCTGTTCGTAGACCAGCGACTCGAGGACAAAGGGGAATTCAGAGAGATGAAATTCGATCTCCTCCGGATAGATATTTTCCCCGCTCGGTCCGACGATAATATTTTTGGAGCGTCCCTTGATGAAGAGGTATCCCTCGGCGTCCATCATCCCGCGATCACCGGTGATCAGCCAACCCTCCTCGGTGAAGGCGCTGCGGGTGGCCTCCTCATTGCGGTAATAGCCCTTCATGATGTTGGGGCCGCGCGCGACGATCTCGCCGATCCCGGATTGGGGGTCGGCATCGAGAATGCGGACGGTCACACCCGGCACCACTATGCCGGCGGATTGCAGCTTGACCTTGCCGACCGGATTGACGGTCAGCAGCGGGGAGCATTCGGTCAGACCATAGCCGGTGGTATAGGGGAATTTTCCGTCGCAGAGGAAAGCCTCGAGATCCGGCGGGGTGGCAGCACCGCCGAAAACCATCAAGCGCATGCGGCTGCCGAAGGCTTGCCGTAGACGTTTGCCGGCGATGCGGTGGACCACTTTCTTGGCCGGCGCCAGATTGTACAGGGTCTTGGAGAGCAGCCGGGAATTGATCTCGCCGAGGACCTTCTTCTTGTAGATCTTGTCCATGATCAGCGGCACGGAAAGGATGATGGTCGGCTGCACCGCCTGAATGGCGGGCAGCAACGTCGCAGCCGTCGGCAATCCCTTGAAAAAATAGACCTTGGCGCCCAGGGCGAAGGGGGCGATGAATCCACAGGTGCATTGATAGGCATGCGACAGCGGCAGAATCGAGAGCAGGCAGTCGTTATGATCGATCTGGATCGCCTCGGTCGCGGAGAGGGCGTTCGAGAGGATGTTCTTGTGGCTCAGCATCACCCCCTTGGAGTGGCCCATGGTGCCGGAGGTATAGAGGATCTCCGCCAGATCGTCTTCTTCCGGCTCGACGCGATGCCGGGCGGCTTTGCGCCGTTTGCGCGGTTCCTTGCCGGCGATCAGATCACCGAGCTTTTCACACTCTTCGCTGTCGATTTCCAGCTCCTGGTCATCCAGCGAGACCACCACCTCGAAGGAGCGCAGGTTCAGTTCGGCCACTTTGTGCACCAGCCTGCTGGAAAGAAAGAGCCCCTTTGCGCCCGAGCTGCGAATGATGTGATGGATCTCGGACTTGTGGAAATCGTTGAGGATGGGCACGATGACGGCGCCCATGCCCGTCACCGCCAGGTAGGCCATACACCAGCGTGGCGAGTTCTCGCCCAAAAGAGCGATCCGATCGCCTGGCTCGATCCCCCGCTGCCGCAAGGCCGTCATGATCTTTGTGACATGGTGGCCCACCTGGGTGAAGAGGAAGGGTTCCTCATTGACAAAAGCGAGGGCGACATCCTCGGGGTAATTGGCGACCGCCGTTCGAAGCAGTTCAGCGAGCGTCCGCTTGTGCAATGCAGCCATCAGGGTCTCCTTATCAGATGATTCGCTTTCATCGGGCGATCTGAAAATTTAAATTAGCAATTTTCGCCTGCCCGGTCAAGGACTTTTTAGCGGGGGCCGGGCCGGCACGAGGGGTGCGGGCCGGAGCCGTGCCGGCACGAGGGGGCTGGCCGGAGCCGGGCCGGCATGAGGGGTGCGGACCGGAGCCGGACCGGCATGAGGGAGCGGGCCGGGGCCGGGCCGGCACCAGAGGGCGGGCCGGAGCCATGCCGGCACGAGGGGGGGATCGAATGGGGGAGGCAAAAAAAAACCGCCCTCCGGGAGGGAGGACGGTCTGAAACCGGTACAACAGCAGCCGCTTACTGGCTGCGCTTTTCGCCGATGCGGGCGGCCTTGCCACGCAGATTGCGCAGATAATAGAGCTTGGCACGGCGCACCTTGCCCTCACGCACATTCTCGATCTTGGCGATATTAGGCGAATGCAGCGGGAAAATACGCTCGACGCCGATGCCTTCCGAGATCTTGCGCACCGTGAAAGTGGCGTTGATGCCGGCGCCCTTGCGGTTGATCACGACGCCCTGGAAGACCTGGATACGCTCCTTGTCGCCTTCGATGACCTTGACATGCACACTGACCGTATCACCCGGGTGAAACGCGGGAATGTCGGTCTTCATTTGCGAAGCAGCTACAAGATCCAATTTGTTCATGATGACATCCTCCTCAATACGAGGGTTATATTTCAATCCTGCTGATTATACTGTTCGTACAGATCCGGTCGCAGCCGTTTGGTGCGTTCCAGAGATTGCTGCAAACGCCATTTGCCGATGTCGGCATGGTTGCCGGAGAGCAGCACCGGCGGTACCTCCATGCCGCGAAAATTCTGCGGACGCGTATAGTGCGGATGATCCAGCAGCCCCGACTGAAATGAGTCGGTTTCGGCCGAGTCGATATCGCTGATCGCTCCCGGCAGCAGCCGCACCACCGCATCGATGATCACCATCGCCGCGATCTCGCCCCCGGTGAGGATATAGTCACCGATCGAGATCTCCTCGGTGACCCAGGTCTGGATGACGCGCTCGTCAATGCCTTTATAGTGGCCGCAGAGCAGGACCATCTTCTCCCGCAGGGAAAAGATCATCGCCTGTTTCTGGGTGAAGAGCGAGCCGGCGGCCGACATCAGGGTTACCGGCACTCCCTCCAGCGCATAGGTCGTGTACAGATGTTCCAGGCAGCGGAAGAGGGGTTCAGGCTTGAGGATCATGCCCGGTCCGCCGCCGAATCCGTAATCGTCGATCTGCTGGTGCTTGTCGGTCGCGAAAGGGCGGATATC
>CAYTCI010000123.1:0-8505 GCA_964436305.1 uncultured Cytophagia bacterium
ATCGATACTGGAGACGATCACCGGCTCGGAATAGCGCTTGAGATCGAGAGCGAAAAAACCGGCGAAAAGGCCGATTTCCTTGAGTACCTGACTGTTAAAGGTCGATTTGGCCAGGGCAGCGATTTTTTTGGTCGAGGCCTCCGCCGCCTCGAGATTGACCCCCGCCGCTTGATAGGTGACGCTCACAGGTTCTTCCCTTCTTTCATGTACGCCTGACGGATGGCGGTGAAAAATTCAAGGCTCAACGGCTCCTGATAGTCTGCATAGGTCCAGGGGTTGCTCTGGAACCGCCCTTCCCGCCAGAAGAGCTGGACATCGCCGTAAATCCCCTCGCCGAGGTAGATGCGATGGCTGAAATTCTTGGTTGTTGCGAGCACCAGCTTGGCCGCTTCGATATAGCCTGGATCGATATTGATGCGGCGGCGCCCGTCGCTGGCCAGATCGGCTTCGATTTCGTTGGTCGCAAGCTTGATCGCGACGATCTCCATCGGTTCGATCAGCCGCTCGAACGCGCTGTAGCTTTTATAGAGCCCCTCCCCCATCTCCGCCTGGTAATAGGTAGTGTGGGAGAAAGGAAAAGGCGCCGTCCAGGCCGAGATCGGTCCCCAGGCCTGCTCCAGCCGGGCTGCCGCGCTGGTGCGGTCGCTCTCTTCACGGTAGCACAGGGCGCAAATCAGCCGCACCGGCGCTGCCAGGCGGACCTGGCCCATCAGTGCCCTTCCGGGCAGCTTGCCGCTGGATTCCGACGATGGCGCCTCATTTCCGTTTGCTCACTTTTTTGAGCGAGGCGCCGCAGAGTGGGCAATATTTCCAGTTCATGTTCGGAAAGAGGTGGTTAAGGTCGCCGGTGCATTGCATGATGAAGAGGGGCTCGAATTCGAGCCGCACCATCTTGCCGTTCTCCTGATCCAGCTGCAGACGGAAATCCCCGCGCTCGGTCATCCCGGTGAGATAGACGTCGGAGATCTCCGGACGGAACAGGCGCGATTGCACACTGTTGCCGTTCCAGTCCTTGAGCATCACCTCCACCTCAACATCACTCCAGTGGCGGTACCCCTGGGCATCGACCCTGGCATCCGTGCGCCGCTGGTCCGGTTCCTGATATTTTTTCCATTGTACCCTGACCGGCCGGCAAACCAGCTCTGCGATGTTCTCCATCGCGATCCGTTCGCCCGACTCCAGCGGAAAGGCCGTCAGGGTGGGATAATCGGATGGCAGATAGACGCCATAGCCGGCGAAAACGAACTCCAGCTGCAAGTTCTTGACCTGAATCGCCGGTTTGGAGGAATCCGGATAGACTCGGGCTTCGAAACGGTGAGCGGAATCGGGCTGGGCGATGGCGGCGAGGCTGGCGAACAAAAGGAGCGCGAGGATCCGCTGCGGACCTGTTGTTTTGCTCATTTCGGCCTCCTTGTTACCCCGATGGTCTGGATGACCGCGCAGGGCTGGCGACGCCCGCGCGGTCTTTCGCTTTAAGTATCCCCTTAAATATATTATGTTTATTATAAAATATCAAGAAAAAAAAGCCCCCATGCGGGGGCTTTTGGTCAAGGAAAGCGTGCGATCACGGCCAGATGCCGCGGGCCTGGACGGCCTTGGCCACCCGGTCGACGGCGATCATCATCGCTGCGTTACGCAGGTCCTGTTTCTCTTTCTGGGCGAGATCCCAGACCGCGGCGAAAGCATTCTCGATCACGCGTTCCAGGTTGCGGTTGACCTCGTCCTCGGTCCAGAAGAAGGACTGGATGCCCTGAACCCATTCGAAGTAGGAGACGACCACGCCGCCGCTGTTGGCGAGAATGTCGGGCACGACATACTTGCCCTTGGAGACCAGGATGCGCTCGGCATCCGGCGTCGTCGGGCCATTGGCGCCTTCCACGATGGCGTAAGCCTTGATCTTGTCGGCGTTTTCGGCCGTGATCTGTTTCTCGAGAGCAGCAGGAACCAGGACGTCGGTCTGGAGTTCGAGGAGTTCGGCGTTCGAGATCTTGCTGATGCCGGGGGCGTTGAAGCCCTCGAGGAGTTTGTTCTTCGAGGTGGCGCAGTAGGCGATCATCTCGCTGATCGGCAGACCGGCCGGATTGTAGTAGGCGCCGCTGACATCGCTGACGGCGATAATCGTGCAGCCGGCCTTTTTCAGCAGATCGGCACTGACGCTGCCGACGTTGCCAAAGCCCTGAACGACCACCGAGGTCTTGGCCGGATCCTTGCCGAGGCGCTTGAGCAGCTCGAGGGTGTTGAACATCACCCCGCGTCCGGTCGCCTCGCGCCGCCCGAGCGAGCCGCCGAGTTCGATCGATTTGCCGGTGACGATATCGAGCACGGTGCTGCCGCGGAACATGCTGACGGTATCCATGATCCAGCCCATGGTCTCGGAACTGGTATTGACATCGGGCGCCGGGATGTCGCTGTGCGGCCCGATGATCGGCATGATCGCGACGGTGTAACGACGGGTCAGGTGACGGAGCTCATTCTGGCTCAGCTTGGTCGGATCGACCGTGATGCCGCCCTTGCCGCCGCCGTAGGGGATATTGACCGTGGCGCATTTCCAGGTCATCCACATCGAGAGGGCCGTAACCTCGTCCAGAGTGACATTCTGATGAAACCGGATGCCGCCCTTGCAGGGACCGCGGGCACTCGAATGCTGCACGCGATGCCCCTCGAAGACCTCAATGTGTCCGTCGTCCATGACGACCGGCAGCGAAACGGTCAGCGACCGTTCCGGATGACTGAGCACACGATGGGTGTTGGCATCGAGTTTGAGCAGCCGTGCCGCCGAGCCGAGCTGCTCCAGCGCCATGGCATAAACACCGCCTTTTTCCATAGTACTCTCCCGTGAGTTAAGAACATGGTACCTGTGGTTGGTTAGTTGAAGCGAAAAGCAAAAAATCAAAAAAATAAAGCCCTTTTCCCGGACAGGAAGAGGGCTTTAAACTCAAGGCACAATCGTAAGAATAAACCACGGCTGGGAAATCCGCCACATGGGCATCTTGCCAAGGGTGAGGAGCGGCGAACGATCCTCTATGATACAGGGTAACAGCATAAGCGGGTGTATGAACTGCAATCCGTTATTTTTAATGAAATACTTGGCCATTTTCGACCTTAAGGCGGAGCTAATGTAGCTATTTAAACGATGATTGTCAAGCGATAAAAAACAGGGTGCCTATAAAAACTGGCGCCGCTCCGGTGACCCTCCACGCTGATACCGCCCGGCTACCGCCAGGGATTGGTATCCTTGCGGTGCTGCTCCAGCCGGCGCCGTTCCTTTTTGGTCGGCCGGCCCTTGTAGGCCGGCTTGATCCGTTTCACCGCGGTGGCGAAGAGCCGCATCAGTGCCTCTTCCTCGGGGGTGCGCTCCTGCACATGTAATTCATAGAGCAAGCGAGCCTGTGCCGCGGCGATGCTTTTGTTGCACAGTTGTAACACCTCCAGATCCAGGTAGGTGCCGCCGTGGGTGCGAATGGTCAGGGTATCCCCCGGTCGAATCTCCTTGGCGGGCTTGGCCACGGTGCCATTGACCTTGACCCGGCGCTCTTCGCAGGCCGCGGTCGCCAGCGAGCGGGTCTTGAAGAGCCGGGCGATCTTGAGCCATTTGTCCAGCCGCTGCGAGGGCAGCGCCGTGCTGCCGGTCTCAGGCTTCTCCATGATCCGGTCCGTTAAGGATTTCCAGCAACTCCTCCTTCTCAACCAGTTCCTTCTCGAGCAGGCGCTGAGCGAGGATCTCAAGTTTTTCACGTTTTTCGTTGAGGATGGACTGCACGCTCTTCTCTGCCTCTTCGATCAATACCTTGATCTCGGCATCGATTTTAGCAGCGAGGTTTTCGCTATAGACCTTGCTCTCCGGCATCTCCGTGCCGAGGAACATGCCGCGGCTGCCGCGGCCATAGGAGATCGGCCCGATCGTATCGCTCATGCCGTACTCCACCACCATGCTGCGGGCAATATCGGTGGCGCGCTCGAGATCGTTCTGGCCGCCCGTCGAGACCTGGCCGTATTGGATCTGCTCGGCGACACGGCCGCCGAGGAGGACGGTGATCTTGGCGACCAGTTCGCTGCGCGTCATCAGATAGCGGTCCTCGGTGGGCAGCTGCAGGGTATAGCCGAGAGCCGCCACGCCGCGGGGGATGATCGAAACCCGGTGCACCGGATCGCAGCCCGGAATGCTCGAGGCGGTGATGGCATGGCCGGCCTCGTGATAAGCGACCGTCTCCTTCTCCCGCTTGTTCATCACCCGGCTTTTCTTTTCCAGACCGGCGATAACGCGGTCGATCGCCTCCTCAAGGTCACTCATGTCCACGGTCTTTTTATTATGGCGCGCGGCGATCAGGGCCGCCTCGTTGAGCAGATTGGCGAGATCGGCGCCGACAAATCCCGGGGTGCGGGCGGCGATCACCTTGAGATCGACCTCCTTCTCGAGTTTGACCTGACGGGCATGCACCTTGAGGATCGCCTCTCTCCCGTTGATATCGGGCCGGTCGACGACGATCTGCCGATCAAAACGGCCGGGGCGCAAGAGGGCGATATCGAGAATCTCCGGTCGGTTGGTCGCAGCCATGATGATCACACCGGCATTGGATTCGAAACCATCCATCTCCGAGAGGAGCTGATTGAGCGTCTGCTCCCGTTCATCGTGCCCGCCATAGATATTGACACCGCGTGCCTTGCCCAGGGCATCGAGCTCGTCGATGAAGATGATACAGGGGGCCTTTTGCGAGGCCTGCTGGAAGAGATCTCGGACGCGTGCAGCACCCACTCCGACGAACATCTCGACAAAATCCGAGCCGGAGATGCTGAAGAAGGGCACTTTAGCCTCGCCGGCGACGGCTTTGGCCAGCAGAGTCTTGCCGGTGCCCGGCGGGCCGACCAGCAGCACCCCCTTGGGGATACGGCCGCCGAGCCGCTGAAATTTCTCCGGATTCTTGAGGAAATCGACGATCTCCGTCACCTCGCCCAGGGCTTCATCGATCCCGGCGACGTCCTGGAAAGTGACCTTGGTCTGGCCCTCGACATAGATTTTCGCCTTGCTCTTGCCGATGGACATCATGCCGCCGCTCGGATTCATCCGCTTGAAGACGAATCCCCAGATCGCAAAGAGCACCGCGAAGGGCAGAATCCAGCCCAGTATCAAGCTGCGCAGCCAGCCTTCTCCGGCTTTGCCGGCATAGGCCACCTTGTGCGCTTCGAGCTCTTTCACCAGATCGGCGTCTTCAATGCGCAGGGTGGTGAAGGATTGCAGGTTTTTCTGGACAAAGAGCTCCTGGTTCTTGGCGGTATTAAAGAGCTCCTTAAAGTTGAAATCATCACGCTTTTCGGTTTTTGCTTTAAGTGAATCATAAAGGGCCCGCTGCCCGGCAATGGCGGTGGAATCGCCGATGAAGTAGAGTCCATCGATCTTGTCGGTGGCCACACCGGCTTCGAAGATGCGATTCTGCCGCAGCAGGGATTTGAAAGTGCTGTAGGGCAGTTCGCGGATATGCGAGGAAAAAAAGAGATCGTTGAAGAGAAAGAGGGTCATCAGGGCGAACAGGATATACCAGATCGAAAAATGGATCTTTCTTTCCATCTTGGGCTTGCGCCGGTTGGGCGATTTGTTATCGTCGTGGTTGGGAAAAAGCATGTAATACTCCTTGAAGGTGCGGGGAAAAAACCTATTTAGCGCAGACCAGTTTGCCGATCGCGATCGAAAGCAGTTTGCTGTCGGCGCTGTCCGCCCGTGAGGGGATCAGAACCGGTGCTGTCGAGCCCATGATAATATGGCCGAGGCGCAGCCGTGCGAAATAGGTGGTCGATTTGGCGAGCATATTGGCCGATTCGATGTCGGGGCAAAGGAGGATATCTGCTCGCCCGGCCACCGGCGAGGTGATGCCCTTGATCCGCGCCGCCTCCGCCGAAATGGCATTATCCAGGGCCAGGGGGCCATCGATAATGCACCCCTTGATCTGGCCGCGCTGATTCATTTTGGTCAGAGCCGCCGCATCGACCGTCGTGGGCAGGGCGGGATTGACGGTCTCCACTGCGGAGAGCACCGCGATCCGCGGAGTTTTATTGCCCAGGGCGTGCGCTACCGCCACCGCATTTTCGATGATCCCGATCTTTTGCTTGAGGTCGGGTTTGAGGGTGACACCGCCATCGGTGATCATCACCAGCTGGTTATCCGGCAGCGCCGGGTCCTCAAAGATGAAAAGATCGCTGAGGAGGTGCGAACTGCGCAAACCGGTTTCGCTGTCGAGAACCGCCTTGAGCAGCACCGCGGTCTTGACGCTCCCCTTGAGCAGGATCCGGGCCTCGCCGCTGCGCACAGCGCCGACGGCTGCCCGGACCGCCTCGCCGTCATTGGGCAGATCATGGACGGGAAAGGGCACCTCTTCGCTGCCGGTCAGCTCCTGATAGAGTCGGCGGATCTTTTTCGCGTCGCCATAGAGCAGGCCATCCGCCAGCCCGAGGGCATGCGCTTCCGCCATGCCGCCCAGCGCCGCTTCATCCGCGGCTGCGGCAATTGCCACCGTCACTTTTTTGCCCTTGCGGGCGTGGTCGATCAGCTCAGCGAACGTTTTTATCATTCCGGTTCCTCGCAACCGCGTGTGTCATCATTTGGGGTAGTGTTTGACCTTCTCGGTGCCAGCCAGGACGCGCAAGGCTCCCGCGGCCATCGCTTCCAGCTCCAGTTCGCCCGGAAAGAGCTTGACTGGTGCGATAAAACTGATTCTTGCGGTGATATCCGTGACCAGCCGTTGTGAAAAGGCGAGGCCGCCAGTGAGTACCACCGCCGCAACCTGACCATGCAGCACGCTGGCCATGGCACCGATCTCCTTGGCGATCTGATAGCCCATGGCGGCAAGGACCATTTCGGCCTCATCATCACCGGCCTCGATCCGTCGCTCGACTTCCCGGGCATCATTGGTGCCCAGATAGGCCAGCAGTCCCCCTTTGCCCATGACGAACTGGCGCATCTCCGCCCGGGTGAATTCTCCCGAGAAACAGAGATCGATGAAGGGTTGGAGCGGCAGACTGCCAGTGCGATCGGGAGAAAAAGGGCCATCGCTCGAGGCATCGTTGACATCGATAATCCGCCCGCCCTTGACCGGCGCGATCGAGATGCCGCCGCCGAGGTGAGCGACGATAAAATTATGGCGATTGGCGTCGATCTGGAGGGCCTCCGCCGCCCAAAAGGCCGCGGCGCGCAGGCTGAGGGCATGCGACAGGGCCCGGCGCTGGATCCGGGGATGACCCGAATAGCGCGCCAGGGCCTCGAATTCGTCCACCGAAACCGGATCGACAACATAGGCGACGCTGCCGTAGAGCTGGGCGATCTTGCTGGCGATGGCACAACCGAGATTGGAAATGTGTTCCCCCTGGACGCCGCGCCGCGCATCGGCGATCAGGGTCTCATCGACCAGGTAGGTGCCGCGGCTGAGCGGCTTGAGCATGCCGCCGCGTCCGACCACCGCGGCCAGAGAAAAAGCCTTGAGGTTCTGCCGGTTGAGGAATTCGATGACCAGATCGGTCCGGTAATCGAACTGCTCCCACAAACCCTTCATCCGCGAGAGATCCTCCTTGCTGTGGGCAAGGTTCTCCTCGGAAACCTTCTTCCGGCCGGCGAAAAGGGCCACCTTGGTCGAGGTCGATCCCGGATTGATCACCAGGATCAGGGGCGACGGACTTAAAGGCATGCGGCCTCCCTCCTGTCGACCTTGCCCGGAAGGAAAGCCTCCCGGGCAAGGCTTTCGGGATTATTCCTGATAGACTGCCTTTTTGGTATAGTGGGTATGCAGCAGTTCATGGGCCTTGTGGCTGTTGGGTTCGCCCAGGAACTCCTTGTAGAGCTGCTGCACCGCCGGATTTTCGTGTGATTTGCGGATCTTGAGACCCCGGTCGGCGCGGTAGATCGCCTCTGCACGTTTCTGGCGGATCTCCAGTGAGGTCGGAACCGGTTGCCCGCCACCGCCGATGCAGCCGCTCGGGCAGGCCATGATCTCGATGAAGTGATAGTTCGCCTCGCCGGCGACGATCTTTTTCATCAGCTGGCGCGCATTGGCCAGGCCATTGGCCACGGCCGCCCGCACCTTGAGACCTGCGATTTCCACCTCCGCCTCCTTGACCCCATCCAGGCCGCGCACCGCCTTGATCTCGATGTCCTCGAGGGGCTTGCCGGTCAGGACTTCATAAACCGTACGCAGGGCGGCTTCCATCACTCCGCCGGTAGCGCCGAAGATCACGGCCGCGCCGGTGGAGATCCCCAGCGGGGCGTCGTATTCCTCTTCCGGCAGATCCTGCAGATTGATACCGATCTGTTTCATCATCGTTGCCGCTTCGCGCGTGGTCAGCACGGCGTCCACATCCTTGTAGCCGCTGCTGCTCATCTCGGCGCGGTCGCTCTCGTATTTCTTGGCCGTGCAGGGCATAACCGAGACGACATAGATGTTTTTCGGATCGGCCCCGATCTTTTGCGCATAGTAGGTTTTAGCCAGGGCACCGAACATCTGCTGCGGCGATTTGCAGGAGGAG
>CAYTCI010000124.1:0-8457 GCA_964436305.1 uncultured Cytophagia bacterium
TGGCCTGCTGGCGGGCGCGATCCTTGATCTCCTTGATACTCTGGGCGGCCTCCTGCTTGGCTTTTTCGACCAGATTCTGCATAAGGATGCGGCGCGCCTCCTCATTGGAGATGCCACTGATCTTTTCGAGGCGGTGGTTCTGTTCCTCGATCAGCGCGTCGAGATCGTCCTCCCGACGGTGTACATGCTCTTCACGATCCTTGAGCCGGGCTTCGGTCTCGTCGAGTTCCTTTTCCCTGGTGGTCAGCAAGTCGTGCCGCCGGTCCAGATTCATCTCGCGCCCCGTCAGCTTGTTTTCAACCTTTTGCAGGTCGGCACGACGGTTCTTGATCTCATTTTCGAGGTTCTGCCGATGTTTGAAAATCTCGTCCTTGGCTTCGAGGGTCTTTTCCTTCTTCAGGTTTTCCGCCTCTTTGCGCGCATCCGAGATAAGCTTATCCGCCATTTTCTCGGCCTCGGCAACCTTGCCACGGCCGATATGACGGGAAACCAGCCATCCGCCGACAAAAGCTGCCGCAGCGGCGGCCAGAGCAATCAGTATGACCAAATATGTATCCATAGGTCCTCCGGAACTAAAAAACCCAGGCTTGTCAAGTATCCCTATATAAATGGAGAGAGCGGAAATTCTGGCGAACACTCAGCGGCGAGCCGCCGCGTCAGGTCGCCATGCGGAATTTCCCATCGGACGCTTGACAACTGGGTTTTCACAAAGAAAAAAAACGAATGGTCCGGCCGGCACGCCGGCGGACGGTTCAGATGCCTTTCTTGCCTTCCTCCATGAGTTCCTGAATGTCGATGTCAAACTGGTGGGTCATGGTCTTGACCCGATCCTCAAATGAATTGAGTTTCTTCTTGGACAACTCCCGCTGCTGCAGCAGTTCGTCGGCAATGTTCAGGGCAGCCAGTATGGCGATTTGGTGCAAAGGACGATTGGGTTTGGCTGTCTGCACCTCGTGCATCTTCTGATCGACATATTCAGCGATGCGCTGAACATATTCCACGTTGGCATTGACCTTGAGCGGATAATCCGTTCCAAAAATATTCACCTTGAGGATGTTTTTTTCATCATTCATGAAAGTAAGCATGCATAGGCTTGTGAAAAGAGCAGTGTCACGATGGTCTTTCCGCCGGAACCTATCGGTTCTCGAAGGCTTTCAGTTCATCGAGTTTGGCCAGCATGTTTTGCACGCGCTCGCGCAGCCGTTCCTCGGTTTCGCGATACTTGTCCAGCATCGCCTGTTCCGAGCGGCTCGCCTGTTCGCTGAGCTGCTGGCGGATCTTGTCGAGCTGCAGGCTTTGGTCGGTAATGCGCGCCCGCAAATCACTGTTTTCCTGTTCCAATAAAAGGTTCTTCTTGCGCATTTCCGCGATAATTCCCAGGGCAAATTGAATGCGCTCTTCCAACACATCCAAAATACTTTTATCCACAGAAACCTCGTCCTAGCGTGGTCTCAATTCAGCCGCAAACTGGGTGGACAGGCGGGCGAGGATCGTCTCCACCTGCTGTTCCACCTCCTCTACTCCCAATGTACGGTCTTTTGAGCAAAAATTCAATGAAAAAGCGACACTTTTTTTACCCCGGGGCACCTGTTCGCCGCGATAATAGTCGAAGAGATGGACCTTTATCAGAAAGTCACCGCCGGATTCCCGGATGGCCTGCTCCACTGCTCCGACGGCGATCTCCTCGTCGATCAGCAGGGCAATGTCGTAGGGCACGAAAGGAAACTTGGCGATGGTTTTAAACCGGCGATGTTCCAGCCGATGCGCGTAGAGCAGATCGAAGTCGAGGACAAAGCCGAAGAGATCAAGGGTCTTGATCTTGAAGCTCTGCAGCACCCCTTCGCTGAGGCGGCCGAAGCTGCCCAGCAGGGTTTGATCCGCGAGGTAGATGCCGGCGCTCTCCTGGGCCCAGTAGGTGCCCTGAGCGGCACCCAGCGTGAAATCCCGGATCCCCAGCTGTTCGAGCAGGGCGTAAAGCAGCCCCTTGATGTCGAAAAAGTCGACCGCACGCGGCTTGTTATACCAGGCGGCTTCACCGGTCTCGCCGACGATCAGGCCGGCCACCTGTTTCTTTTCCTCGAAGCCCGTGCCCTTCTTGCTGGCGACATTTCCGATCTCAAAAAAACGGAGATTGGGCATCTGGCGATTGCGATTATAGGCGGTATTCTGCAGCAGCGAGATCAGCAGGTTGGTCCGGAAAACCGACCACTCCGCGCTCAGGGGATTCAGCAGCTCGACGAGCGCGCCGCCTTCGGGCAGAAATGAAGTAGCGTACTGGGGCGAGACCAGGCTGAGCGAGAGGGTTTCGCGCAGGCCGAAACCGGCCAGCAGCTGGCGCACCTGGTCCTGAAAGGCGACCCGCGGGTTGGGCGTCTGGGATTGATCCAGAGCGACCGTTTGCGCGAAGGGAATCTGGTCATAGCCATAAACCCGCGCGATCTCCTCGATCAGGTCCACCGGGCGGGTGAGGTCGGGGCGATTCGAGGGGACGGTGCAACTCAGCACCCCCTCGGTCTTTGCGCTGCAGGCAATTTCGAGCCGTGCGAGGATCTCACTGACCTCGGCGGCGGCCAATTCGACGCCGATCAGGGTCTTGACCGCGCTGAGGCGCAATTCGATTTGCGTTTGCGGGAGCGGGACGGGATAGCAATCCACCATCCCGCCGGCGGGTGTCGCCGCGGCCAGGGTCTGCAACAGGCTGCTGGCGCGCGCGAGAGCGGGCAGGGTGCCCTCCGGGTCGGCGCCGCGTTCGAAGCGCCGGGAGGATTCGGTCGAGATCCCCAGCAATTTGCTGGATTTGCGGATACCCAGTGCCGCGAAGTGGGCGCTTTCGAGAAAGAGGGTCGAGGTGGAGGGCTGGACCTCCGAGTTGAGTCCGCCCATGATGCCCGCCAGCGCAACCGGCTTTTCGCCGTCGCAGATCAGGCAGGTCCCTTCCGCGAGGGTATGGCTCTTGCCATCGAGGGTGGTGAAGGATTCGCCGGCAGCGGCGGCGCGCACGACGATGCACTCGCCGGCAAGAAAGGCGGCGTCAAAGGCATGCAAGGGCTGGCCATACTCCAGCATGACATAATTGGTAACATCCACTACGCTATTGATCGAGCGCACGCCGGCGTGATGGAGGCGGTAGGCCATCCAGAAGGGCGAGGGCTGCGGCTGGATGGATGAAAAATAGAGTCCCGAGTAACGCGGACAGAGATCTGGTGCTTCGATGGCGACGGCGATACGCGAGGACGCTGCCGCTTCGGTTGTGGGCGCGTGAAGAGAGGGCAGGCGCAAGGGCTGGCGGGTGGCGGCTGCGATCTCGCGGGCGATGCCGAGGACGCTGAGGCAGTCCGGACGGTTGGGCGTAATGAAGATATCCAGGAGAAAATCAGGCTCTCCCAGCCAGTCCGCCAGCTCCTGCCCGGGCCGGGCGGAGTCGTCGAGCAGCATCAAGCCCTCTCCGCGCTCGGTCAAGCCGAGTTCGGCCTCCGAGCAGAGCATGCCACTGCTGGCCACGCCGCGGATTGCACGCTCCGCCACGGACAACGCGGAGCCCAGGGTCGCACCCGGCAAGGCCAGCGGCGCGAGCAGACCGGCGCGCGCATTGGGCGCGCCGCAAACCACGGTGTACTCCTCCCCCCTGCCGGCATCGACCTGGCAAACCTGCAGTTTGTCGGCCTGGGGATGGGGCTGACAGCGGACAATCCGGCCGACGACGACGCCACTGAAGGGGCGCTCGATCGCCTCAATGGATTCGACCTCCAGGCCCGTCATGGTCAGTGTATGGGCCAACTCCTCTGCGGAGAGCGGTATATCGACAAATTCCTTAAGCCAGCTGAGAGTAACTTTCACGGGTTCGGTCCGGGAGATTAAAATTGCTCGAGAAAACGCACGTCGTTCTCGAAGAGGATGCGGATATCGTGAATCTGGTATTTAAGCAAGGCGATGCGTTCGATGCCCATGCCAAAGGCAAAACCCGAGTAGACCTCGGGATCGTAATCGACGAAACCGAAGACAGCCGGGTCAACCATACCGGCGCCCGAGATCTCAAGCCAGCCGCTGTTCTTGCAGAAGCGGCAGCCCTTTCCCTTGCAAAAGATACACGAAAAATCGTATTCGGCGCTCGGCTCGGTGAAGGGAAAGAAGCTGGGGCGAAAGCGGACGCGCACCTGCCGGTCATCAAAGATCTTTTGGGCGAAGGACTGCACAGTCCCTTTCAGGTCCGCGAAGGAGACTCCACGATCGACATAGAGGCCTTCGACCTGGTGAAAGGTCGGTGAGTGGGTGGCATCCGGCGTATCCTTGCGGAAGCAGCGTCCCGGCGCAATCATCCGGATCGGCGGCTTTTGCGACTCCATGGTGCGGATCTGCACCGGCGAGGTATGGGTTCGCAGCACATAGCGGTTTTCCAGGAAAAAGGAATCCTGCATATCGCGCGAGGGGTGGTACTCGGGGATGTTGAGGGCGGTGAAATTGTAATACTCACTCTCGATTTCAGGTCCCTCTTCGATGCGGAATCCCATGCCGGCGAAGATCTGCTTGATTTCATCCATCGTCTGCAGGATGGGATGAAAACTGCCGACATGTGGATAGCGGGGCGGCATTGTTGGATCGAAGGAGGAGATCGCTTTGGGGCGGTGTTGGAAAGCGAGGGCTGCAGCGTCACATTGCTGCTGCAGGCTCTCTTTCAGGCGGTTCAACTCCGCCCCGAGCAGCGGTCGTTCTCCTGCCTCCACCCTGCCGAGCTGGGCAAAGAAGGTTTGCAGTTTGCCCTTGCGGCCCAGGAATTCGTTCTTCAGCTGATCAAGATCCGGCGCCGTCAGGGCGGCCGGCAGACGCTGTGCAAACTCCTCCTGAAGGGCGGCGAGTTGCTGCTGCAGGTGGGACAGGATTTCACTCATGGGTTCAGGCCTTGGCCGTGTTGACCAATTGTTCGAAAGCCTGGAGATCATGAACAGCCAGTTCAGCGAGCATCTTGCGGTTGATGTCGATATCTTTTTGTTTGAGCCCAT
Organism: uncultured Cytophagia bacterium; assembly: GCA_964436305.1. Lineage (GTDB taxonomy): Bacteria > Zhuqueibacterota > Zhuqueibacteria > Residuimicrobiales > Residuimicrobiaceae > JAKPUX01. The sequence continues at coordinate 4,998 of CAYTCI010000124.1, forward strand.
TGATGAGGGAGGAATAATTCATCCCGTACAGGCGGGCGGCGGCATTGATACGGACAATCCACAAACTACGAAACTCGCGTCTTCTGGCTCTACGGTCACGATAATTATAGGTAAGCCCTTTCTCCACGGTTTCGCGGGCGGAACGGTAGAGACGGTGCTTGCCGCCATAATACCCTTTGGCGGCCTTCAAGTATTTATTTCGACGGTGACGCGTGACGACCGGCGAATGTGATCTTGGCATACATCCTCCAACAGGAACTAGGAATAATCGATTAGGCGCTTAGCATGCGCTTGATGCGCGGGGTATCCTCGGCCTTGACGATGGACGTCTGGCGCAGGGCCCGTTTGCGTTTGGGTGTTTTCTTGGTCAAGATGTGGCGCGCATAGGCATGATTGCGCCGTACCTTGCCGGTTCCCGTGAGGCGAAAGCGCTTTTTCGCCGCGCGGTTGCTTTTCATCTTGGGCATAGGGTGCTCACCTCATGTAAGGGTTGGCTGTTTACTTCTTGACGAAAAAGACCACGAGCTGGCCGCCTTCCATTGCGGGGTCTTTTTCGGTTTTGGCGACATCCTGGAGGTTTTCGATAAATCGCTCCATGATCTTTCGGCCAAACTCTTGATGAATCATTTCGCGTCCCTTGAACTGAACCGAAGCGCGGACGCGGTCTCCCTCGAGGAGAAATTTGCGGGCGTGCTTCAGTTTGAATTCAAAGTCATGTTCTTCAATCTTGGGCCGCATGCGGATCTCTTTGGTGACGATGACGTGCTGTTTCTTGCGCGTCTCCTTCTCCTTCTTGGAAAGCTCATACTTGAACTTGCCGAAATCCATGATCTTGCACACCGGCGGGGCGGCATTGGGAGAGACCTCGACCAGATCGAGGCCGGCGCTCTCCGCCCGGCGCAAAGCATCATTGCGGCTCACGATACCCACCTGTTCGCCTTTCTCGTCCACCAAACGGACGGAGGGGGCATCGATCATCTCATTGACGCGAGTGAGTTTTTTCTTAATAGTACATCCTCCTCTAATGATTCTCTGCCTTGACGCGAACCTGTTCCTGAATCTCTGAAATCACAGCCTGGATTTCAGCCAATCCACTGTCCCCTTTGCCGTGCTTACGAACGGAGACGAGGTTTTGTTCCGCCTCCTTGGCACCGACGATCAGCATGTAGGGGATTTTTTGCGTTTCCGCTTCGCGTATTTTATAACCCACTTTTTCGCTGCGGTCATCCAGTTCGGCGCGGATGCCGGCGGCGGCAAGCTGGTTTTTGATCTCTTGCGCATAGTCGTGTTGCTTTTCGGTGATCGGCAGCACCATCACCTGGGTCGGCGCCAGCCAGAGCGGGAAGGCGCCGGCATAGTGTTCGATCATCACGCCAAAGAACCGTTCGAGTGAGCCGAGCAGGGCCCGATGGATCATGATCGGCCGGTGCTCCTTGCCATCCTGACCGACGTAGGTCAGATCGAAGCGTTCGGGCTCGTTGAAATCGACCTGGATGGTGCTGCACTGCCAGGTGCGGCCGAGCGAATCCTTGATCTTGATATCGATCTTGGGGCCATAAAAGACCCCTTCGCCCGGATCGATCTGGTACTCCAGTTGGGCTTTCTCCAGTCCGGCGCGCAGGGCGTCGGTGGCGCGTTCCCAGTTTTCAAGCGAACCGACCGCGTGTTCGGGCCGTGTCGAGAGATAGATCTCCAGCTCGGAGAAACCGAAAGAGCGCAGGATGTGCAGGGTGAAGCCGAGCAGCATGTCGATCTCGTCGTTAAGCTGGTCGGGGCGGCAGAAATGGTGGGCGTCATCCTGGGTGAAACCACGTACGCGCATCAGGCCGTGGAGCACGCCGGAACGCTCATAGCGATAGACCGTGCCGAGCTCGGCCCAGCGAATCGGCAGCTGGCGATAACTGCGGGTCTGGCTGCGGAAGATCTGCAGGTGAAAGGGGCAGTTCATCGGCTTGATCTGGTAGAGCTGCTCATCGACCTCGGTCGGTGAATACATATTCTCCTTGAAGAAGCCCAGGTGACCGCTGGTCTGCCAGAGGTCGAGGCGTGCGATGTGCGGGGTATAGACGAACTCGTAGCCGTTCTTGAGATGCTCCTGGCGCCAGAACTCCTCCACCTTGTAGCGAATGAAGCCGCCCTTGGGGTGCCAGAGGATCAGGCCGGGGCCGATCTCGTCGTTGATGCTGTAGAGGTCGAGTTCGCGGCCGAGACGGCGGTGATCGCGCTTCTTGGCCTCCTCGATGCGCAGCAGATAGGCTTCCAACTGCGATTTTTTGGGAAAGGCGATGCCATAGATCCGCTGCAGCATCGGATTCTTTTCGTCACCCAGCCAGTAGGCACCGGCCACGCTCATCAATTTGAAATAGCGCACCAGGCCGGTCGAGGGCAGATGCGGCCCGCGGCACAGGTCGATGAAGGGTCCATCGCGGTAAATGCTGGGGAGTTCGCCCAGGCGTTCGATCTGCTGCAGCTTGTAGCCCTCCTTGCGCTCGCGGAAGAGCGCCAGAGCGGCCTCCTTTTCGAGTTCCTCGCGAACGAAGGGATAATCAGCGGCGACAATCTCGGCCATCTTCTCCTCGATGCGCTGGAGATCCTCGGGGGTGAAGGTGGTCTTGACGTCGATATCATAATAAAAACCCTCTTCGACCGGCGGGCCGAAGGCGAACTGGGCCTCCGGATAGAGCTCTCTGACGGCATGGGCCAGGACATGGGCGGCGCTGTGCCAGAAGACCTCGAGGCCCGCCGGTGAATCGGCGGTCAGAAAGAGAATGCGTCCGCCGGTCTGCAAGGGGCGGGAGAGGTCCATGACGGTCCCGTCGACCTGGGCCGCGATGGCTTCATGGGCAATCCGGCCGCCGATCCCGGTGAGAATATCGGCAGGCTTGACCCCTTGTGGATACTCCGCCGTACGGCCGTCGGGGAAAGTGAGGGTAATCGAAGGCAAGCAACTTCCTTTCGGATAGAATGGGTCCCTAAACACGAAACCGCCCGAGGTAGGCGGTCTCTTGGCGCAGGGATCATGCGCGTGAATCACGGGTGTGGGCGGTACTGGATTTGAACCAGTGACCCCTTGCATGTCAAGCAAGTACTCTAACCAGCTGAGCTAACCGCCCGGTGTAACAATGACCCTATGGACAAATCGTGTCGAAAAAAAAGCGTTTCCCGAAGGCAACGCTAATTTTGGAGGCGACCCCTCATCTTTTGGTGCCGAGGGCCGGAATCGAACCGGCACGGACTCAAAGCCCGAGGGATTTTAAGTCCCTTGCGTCTACCTATTCCGCCACCCCGGCACGCCCGCCCTTTCGGCGTTGGAGGCGGCGATCGGAATCGAACCGATGAATAGAGGTTTTGCAGACCTCCGCCTTAGCCACTTGGCTACGCCGCCAGGTGTAGAGCGGGAGACGGGACTTGAACCCGCGACCCCAACCTTGGCAAGGTTGTGTTCTACCACTGAACTACT
>CAYTCI010000125.1:0-8271 GCA_964436305.1 uncultured Cytophagia bacterium
CATTACCCGACCACCGCCACGGTCCAGCGCGCCTTCGTGCCCGGCAGCTTCAACAACTGGGGGCCCAATGCCAGCGGCGTCATTCTCACCGGGGCCCCCTCGCAGATGAGCTGGATCGACAGTCTCGGCTGCTACGTCAAGCAGATCGAACTGGCGGTCGGCACTACCTACAATTACAAATTCCATGAGCATCTCAACGCCTCGGGATCCTCCTGGCAGTGGATTTCCGATCCGCTCAATCCGCTGATCAATGCCGGCGACAACAACAATTCGGTGATCACTGCCGCCCCCCTGATGCTCTTCGAGGTGGCCCCGGCCGAGGGTGCGCTGGTGACCGAGGAACCCGCCTGGCTGACCGCCGGCGCCTTTGTCGCCGCCGGCGATTCCCTGCTCCTCTCCGCCTCGACCATCGCAATCGACGGGATGGTGACGGCCACCCTGGAGGCCTGCTACCTGCCGGCGCTGGGGCTGATCCGCTATCCGCTGCCGCGGCTGCACAATGGCGAGCACGCAGTCCGGATCCGCCTCGTCAGCCGCAGCGGCGCTGCGGTCGAGGAGAGTGTTCATTTCGCCACCCTGACCGGCGACCTCTTCTTCATGACCCCCTCCTGCGACAGTCTCTTCGCCGGAGAGCGAACAATCCGCTGGCGGGTTAACCACGATTTTGCCGATATCAAGGGCCTTGCATTTCAGCAGTCGGGCAAGAGTCCGATCGCGGTGCTGCCGGAGCCGGACGGCGAATACAGCCGGACGGTCACCTGCGCCCGCGGCGACAACGCCTTTGTCGTCAGCCTGACCGCGCTGTCCGGGACGGTCTTTTCCAGCGACACCCTCCATCTGCGCTATCCCCTGCCGCAGGCGCCGGTGCCTGGCATCGCCCTGACGCGCAGCGGCCTGCGGATCAAGATCAGCGGCAGCGCCCGCGATCCGCAGAGCCGGCCGATGACCTATCGCTGGAGCGCCTCGCCGCTCAATCCGGCCCCGCTGCCGGCTCTCGAGGGCAGCACCGAGCTGGTACACGAGATCGATCCGCCAGCAGTACCGGGCGATTACAGCTTCAAGCTGACCGCGACCGATGCCGACGGCTTTAGCGGCAGCGCCGAAACCTTCTTCACCCTGCGCAGCGACAGCACCGTGGTGCTGCCGAACCAGACCACGGCGCCGCAGTGGGTGCGCGAGGCGCGCATCTACTGCCTCTTTTTTAAATCTTTCACCGCCGGGGGGCGGATCGCCGACGCCATCCCGCGGCTCGGCTATATCAAGGCCCTGGGCTTCAACGTCATCTGGGTCCTGCCGGTGATGGATGTCGAAGGTAACATCGATCAGGGTGCCAACGTCGGCTACAACATCATCGATTTCCGCCACGTCGATCCTGTTTACGGCGACGATGCGGATTTCAAGGCCTTCATTGAGGCGGCGCACCAGCATGGATTGCGGGTGATCCTGGATATCACCCCCAACCATTCGAGCCGCTCACATCCCTTCGCCCTCGAAGCCCGGGCCAACCGCAAATACAGCCGGTATTATGATTTTTATCAGCACGATCCAATCAGCCACGACACCAACGGACTGGGGCAATCGGTCTCGAGCGATGGCATCGTCTATTACAGCGGTTTCTCGGATGCCCTGCTCAACTGGAACTGGAGCGACGCCGAGGCGCGCACCTATATGCTTGAGGTCTACAAGTACTGGCTGCGCGAGTTCGATCTCGATGGCTTCCGCTTCGATGTCTGGTGGGGTCCGCACCGCCGCTACGGCGTCAACGATTTTGACAAACCCCTGCGCCTCGCCCTGCGCACCGTCAAGTCCGACATCCTGCTGCTGGGCGAGACCGCCGGCACCGGCAGCGGCACCGAGGACAATTATGCTGACAAGGGCGGGGGGATGGACATGGGCTATGACTGGAACCTCTTTGGTTCCCTCAGCAGTTATCCCGCTCCCGCCACCTTGCAGCTCCGCCTGGCCAACAGCAGCTACCGTCCAGGCGCCAACAGCTACTTCCTGCGCTTCCTCGAGAACCAGGACGAGGACCGGGTGATCTACCGCTACGGCGGCGGCGAGAAGACCATGCCGGTATCCACCGCGGTATTTATGGCGACCGGTACCCCGCTGCTCTATGCCGGCCAGGAGGCGGGCATGGGTCTTTACGGCAGTTCGCTCGATGCCCGTCGCCGCGGCACGATCAACTGGTTCGGCCTTTACGCCCCCATTCTGACCCCGCACTATCAAAAGCTGGCGCAGATCCGCGCCCAGTTTCCCGCTTTCCAGAGCCAGTATGAGGACAGCAACGGCGACGGCCAGATCACCAGCAGCGACCGCTCCGTTCAGATCGCGCTGCCAACGGGGGGCAGCCTCTACGCCATGGCCCGCCCCTGGCGTGACGCCAATGGACTGGCCGTGATGAATTTCTCCGCCCTGCTCCAGGAGATCGCCCTGCCGCTCAAGCCCGCGGAGTGGATGCTCTTCAGCGAGACCCTGCAGCCGGAGGGGGCCTATTACCTCAACAACCTCTATGCCGGCACCTCAACCCGCGTGCGCGGGGCGGAACTCGACACCCTGCGGCTGAGCCTGCCGCCCTATGGCGTCGCAGTCTATACCATCGCCACCCGGGAACAGCATCTCCTCCTGCCCGATCTCAACCGTGTCAGCCGCGAGGTATCCAGCGTGGCGCCGGCCGGTTTCCATCTCGCCGGCAGTTATCCCAATCCCTTCAACAGCGCCACCACGATCCGCTTCGCCCTGCCGGTCACGGAGCCGGTCGAGGCGGAGGTCTTTAATGCCCTGGGTCAGCGGGTACGGCGGATCTGGCAGGGGACGATGACGGCCGGGGAACATGAGGTGCTATGGGACGGGCGCAACCAGAACGGCGCAAGCTGCCCGAGCGGACTTTACATCCTGCGGTTGCGTCATGGCGGAACGGTTGCGGTGCACAAGATGGCGCTGGTACGCTAGGCTGCCAGCGCCGGCGGGGGGAACGGAGCGGCTGCAGCCTAATAGTAGTTGCGCCGGCGCCAGAAATCGTGCAGGGAGTAGTTGATGTAGAGGGCGAGATAATTGTTGCGGATCAGATGGCTGGTGAGGGTCCCCTCCCGGCCATATTCGAGGGTCAGATTGAAATTGAAGACCGGATTGATCGCGATACCCATCCCGAGATCGAGGGCCAAAGCATTGATCGGGGTATCGCTGATCTCCATATAGGTATTCTTGTAGCGCCCGCCGAGCCGATACGAATAAATACCGGCCCCCTTGCTGCCCTTGCTGCCCGGAACAAATTCCATCCCGGCGGAGAATCGCTGGCTGTTACGCGTGTTCAGCAGTGGGTTGGAGAAATCGATCGAAGACCATTTGCACACTTCGTAATCGGCACCCGCACGCCAGCGACTGCCGTTGCGCAAGGCCACCCCGATCCCGAAGCGCTGCGGCAGCTGGATATCGCGGGTGCGGTCCTCCTCCAGCTTGCTGGTCTTGTTGTCGTAGGTAAAGGTGCGCACGTTGTCGGTCGTCAGACTTTTGGCCGGTGCGTAGGTCAGGCCGACCGAGCAGACCCATTCGCGGTAGGGAATCGATGCCTGCAGGCCATAATCCAGATAGAGGCCATACGCAGAGCGCTCGGTCTTGAGCTGGTAGCCTGAAAAGCTGCCCGAGGCCGCGGCCGCTTCGGTCTGCGTGACCGGCCCGCCGACATAGGCGAGGTTCGCCCCCAGCGAAAGTCCCTTGAAGAGCTGAACCGCATTCCCCAGATAGACCTTGCTCAATCCCCCGGTTCCATTGAAGACCTTCTTGTAGGTGGTCAACTCGCCGCCGATCTCCGCCTGGGAGTGCACCTCATAATCGATATAGGTGTAGGGAACGAAACCGGCGCTGGCGGACCAGCGGTCCATCAGATACAAACCCATCGAAAAATAGTTGATATTGATCGCGCTGGTGTGCTGGGTGGTCTGGCTCGATTCGGAGCGGTTGATGATACCGTAGGCTCCCAGCTCTGCGATGAAAGAGTGCGGCAGGATGCCGAGATAAGCGGCGGGATTGGCATGATTGACAAAGCGACCGGACTGCAAGGCGATTCCTGCACCGCCAAAGGACTGGTTGATCCCGTAGCTGTCATCGATCACCTGGCCAATGCCAAACATCGAATAGACCGAATTCTTGGTTTGCGCTTGCGCGGAGGGCGCCAGCAGGCAGAGCGGGAGCAGGAGCAGCAGGGCGGTTTTTTTTATCATGGAATGGACTCAATAAGATAAATAATACAATTTCAGCCGGGTGCGTTTGTTGCCGGCATCGATAACCAGGCGGTCCAGCCTGCTCTTGAGGAGGCTGGTGGGCTGGGAGATGATCAACCCCCTATCCGGATCGACCCAGGAATCGGCCAGCTCGCTGGTCAGATAATCGGTGATATTGAAGGTATAATAGGTCTCCTCGTTGTAGAATTCATCCACCTTGAGGGTGGAAGCGGCGAGCTGGGTGGAGGAGATCCGGTTGTATTTGCCGGCCGGCTGCAGGATCAGCTGTGAGGGGAGGACGAATTCCTTGTAGCTGTTCTTCTGCGGGGCCAGCTCGAGCCGCGCTTCGACCAGCTTGCCGCGTTCACGCAGCAGCAGTTCGCCGAGGGTGGGGAAATCCGCCCGGATCACCACGCCGATGCCGCCCTTGAGATAGGCGCACCCGCCGGTGAGGCTGCTGGGCAGGGCATGGCGCTGCTCGGTCAGGCTTGCGAACGGAGTTGGCGAGAAATCGTGGCGGATGGAATTGAACTGTGTCGTGGCATTATAAAGACCGAACTGGTTGACGATGGTCTCGTGCACTTCGCCGCCGCGGCTGGAATAAAGCAGGAGCCGGGCCCCATTGGCGATACCGGAAAAGCCGACAATCGCTCCCGGATAGGCGGGATCGGGAAGCAGCACCAGGCCGTGAAAATAATCGAGGAAATGGCTGACATCCTTGAGATCGGGCGAGGCGTTTTGCATCCGTGAGAAGAGGGCCTGGCCGATCTCGTCGCTGATCGGGATGACGAGGGTATCCGGATTGCGGTTCGGCCTGGGCGTGTAGAGGATCGAGCCGATGGCTGCCGGATCCCAGGCGAAGCTGACCGTGCTGGTATTGATCTGCTCCTCCTGCAGATCGATCTTTTCGCTCAGCTGGTGGACATCTAACTTTTGGCTGACCGTCGTATCGCCGCTGGCATAGTGGTTATAGGCCAGGACCAGGCGCAGGGAGTCATAGACATCCTCGGTCTCGACATCATAGGCGGAGGGAATGCCCAGCTGGAAATAGGCGGAGCTGCTGATGCGGCCGAAGCGGTCATCCTCTGAGCTGCCGACCAGCATGCTGCCGGTGCCTGAAGTGACAAAGGTGTCCAGGATGACGGTGGAGAGGCGCACGCTGAAGGTGTCGATGACGGTCAGGCCGGTCTGCGACTCGATATATTTCTCGCCGAGAACGGGTTCCGTGGTATTTTTGCTGCAGGCCAGGACCAGGAGCGCTGCGGCAACCGCGAGGGTGGCCAGCAGCGCCAGGCGCAGTCCGGCGGTCAGCCGGGAAAAAGAGATCATAGTTCCGGTCCGCGATCAGGGTTCGAGAATCGTCGGTTTGTCGAGGTCTTTCTGGGCGGCTCCGGGGGTGAAGCCCCACAGGTCATCGAAGTAGTAGCTGGCGTTTCTGCCGGTGGCGACATAGCCGTGGTCGCCGATGCCGAACCCGATCGCATCGATCCGGCCCGAGGCCTCGAGCGAGGTCTTTTGGGTCCAGCGATCGCTGGTGGGATTGTAGGCCCAGACGGTGGTGCCGGCCGCGCCCTGGCCGCCGGTGGCGATGAAGCCGGTGCCGTTGATGGCGAAGGCGACCTTGCCCAGGCCGACGATATTGGTATAGTCATCGTCGAAATCCTGGCTCGAGACATCGGCGATGGCATTCTTTTTGGCCCACTTGTCGTTGGCGGGATCGTACTGCCAGAGGTCGTTCTCGTAGGTGCCGTTGTTGATGCCGGTGGCGACGTAGGCCTTGCCGTCGATGACGAAGGCGATGCCGTCGCGCCGTTTGGCGCCGCTCAGGCTGACCTTTTGCGTCCACTGGTTGGTGGCGGGGTCGTACTGCCAGAAATCCTTGAGATAATTCTCGTCGTCGCCGGTGCCGACATAGCCCTTGTCGTTGATGGCAAAAGCGACGGCGCCGAAGCGGGCGGTGCCGCCAAAATCGGCAATCGGCCGCCAGGTGTCGGAGGCAGGGTCGTATTCGTAGAAATCCTTCAGCCGGTTATTGCCGTCATAGCCGGTGCCGATATAGCCATGGGTGGAGGTGGCGAAACCCACCGCCCCGTTGCGGGCGGCACCCGGGAAATCGGCTTTGCGCGTCCAGTTGTTCAGCTGCGGATCGTACTGCCAAAAGTCCTTCATGCGGTTGTCGCCGTCGTAGCCGGTGCCGACATAGGCCTTGTCGCCAATGACGAAGGCGACAGCATCGGAGCGCGGCACGCCGTCAAAATCGGAAAGCTCGAACCAGTTGCCGACCAGATCCTTGTTGTCGTTGTTCTTGTTGCTGCAGCCGCTGGTGGCGATCAGCGCCAGGGAGAGCAGCGCGACAGCCAGGAGGGCCGCCAGAGGCTGAAAGCCCCGGAATCCGTTGCGGGAGTTGACAGAGTGCAGTCCGCGTGGACCGCGAAAACCGTTGGTCATAGTACCCTCTCTTTGCAGTGTTGAAACCCGCCGACATGCTTGCCGATGGGATGGTCACGGATTGCATCCGCCTGGATGACCCTTCCCCTGTATGCATGGTTGTACTCGAAAGGCCGGGAAAGGTTCCTGACTTTCTCAAGTCCTAAACCTTTCATAATACATAAATTTTCGCGCAAATGCAAGTCTATTTCTGGGGCGCCATCTTCTTCCCGTAATCGAGCAGGTTGTGGGTGGTGAGCAGGGGAAAGTTGGGCGAGACGATCGGAAAGGGAACATTTTGCTCGGTTGCGAACATATCAATCCGCGTCAGCTTTAGTTTTTCAAAGGCCTCGGTATTGATCTCGATCTGGCCGGCGTACTTTTTGCTGAGACCGACAAAATAGGGATTGAGCTCTTTTTCGATCACGGGCAGATAGCTCTTGTAAAAATCGCCCTCCTGTCCCCGTTCGCGCAGGTAGCGGTTGCGCTGATAGGTGGCGAGCAGATTGTCCTGCCACATCGATACAGTGCGCTGAACGACCGGCACCCGGTCATAGCCCTTTTTATAAGCCGCATCGGTCACGGCCAGGTCGCGGACCAGATCGGCGACGGCGTTGCGAAATTCGAGACCGAATTCGCTGCGGGCGATCTGCCGGTTGCGGAAGACCAGGGGATGACGGAGCAGGAGCCTTTGCAGATCGCGCACGGTCCAGACCTGCTGGTCGAGGACCATGAAGGGCAGATCGGCGATCTCATCGAGCGACTCGACGGGCATCGGGGTCCGGGTGGTATCTTCGGTGTTCCAGAGCTGCTTGTTAAGCAGCTGTTTCTTCTCCGCCTCGCTTTTCAGGTAAAAGTCGGCCATGACCCTGGCCACCTGGGGGAAGGTTTGGCCGTCGAAGCGCAGGGTCTTGCCACTCATCAGCCCGCCGATCCAGGCCGAGTAGGCCGCCGTTGCCTGGCGGCTGCGCAATTTTTCGCCAACGTCCTCCCAGCGCTGCCGCACCTGCTGGTCGCCCATCGTCAGGCGGTCGGTCCAGCCATCGACCCGGGCCACCATAAAGAGCCCCTTTTCCGCCTCGAACGGCCCCACCACCTCTCCCTTTTGCAGCGGCTCGGCGAAAAAATGTGCCTTGAAGTCGTCCGGTTCGGGCCCGGAATAGCTCACCTCCCGCTGCGGGATGGTGGCGATTACTCCGCCATAGCGGGAAAAGGCCTCTTCAAAGCTTTTGCCCTGCGCCATACTCTCGCGCACCCGTCTGGCCATACCACTGTCGGCCATCGAGTAATAGGAGAGCTTGTAGGTCCGGCCGGCCAGCTTGTACTGCGCCTTCTGTTCGGTGGTGTCCAGCACGACCTTCGAATAGAACTCCTGGTTGAACAGCCACTGACGCATCGCCTGTTCCTTGCGTCCCTGGAGGTAGAGCTGGAACTGCTCGTTGCCGGTCAGTTCGTTCTTCTCCCCCGCCTCAAGGGCATAGAGCTTTTCGGCGATCAGGGAGTTGAGGACGATCTTGCGCTGGATATAGTTATCGCCCTTGCAGTAAGGGGGGCGAATGGTGTACTCGGCGCGAATGATGAACTCATTCGTCGAGATCGTCCGGTCGCCGACGCGAGCGAGGAT
>CAYTCI010000126.1:0-8260 GCA_964436305.1 uncultured Cytophagia bacterium
GACATAGTCAAACGTCAGCCGCCGCAGCGAGCGGAGCGTCTCAAAGGTCACACTGCCATCAGCGAGCTTGACCGGGCCGATGACCGTCCTTTTTTTCATGCACTGCGACAGGGTTTCGAGAAAGGCTTGTTTGCTGACGACGATCGGGGTTCCTGCCTGCATCAAACCATCTCCATTTTGGCGGCGCATACCTTCATTTGTGGAATGCCGGATTCCGGTTCCATTGTGGATGGCATCAGGGATTGGGTCAGGCCGTCCTGATGGTGGATCGGCAAGAAAAGCGTGTGCGGCGGCACGTCGCGGGTGATCACGACCGTACGGCGCACCTCACCGCGGCGGGTTTTGATGCGAACGCTCCAGCCACTACGCAATTTGAGGGCCTTGGCATCGTCGGTGTTGACCTCCACGGTTGCTACCGGATCCTCCTTGTCGAGGGTGAAGCTGCGGGTGACCAGGGTGCCGGTACGGCGGTGGAAGAGCGGGCGTCCGGTGAAGAGGGTGAAGGGATAATCGGCATCGGCCTCTTCGCTGAAGGGGGCGCCGGCGGTCACCTCGGTGAAGGCGCCCTGGCGTTCGCCCAGCAGTTTGCGATAGAGCCGGCTCTCTTCGTCACTGCGATGGGCAGGCCAGATGATCCCGCCCGGTTGTTCGAGGGCACCCCAGGAGAGGCCGGCATAGCAGGGCACGAGGCTCTGCATCTCGAAAAAGACCTGCTCGGGGCTCTGATCGGGCCAGGCAGCGCCGAGGGCGGCCGCCAGCATCTGGACAATCTCCAGATCGGTACGGGAATGGCCCAGCGGGGCGATGGCCGGGCGAACGCGCTGGACGCGCCGTTCCAGGCTGGTGCAGGTTCCCTCCTGCTCGGCGAAGCTGGCAGCCGGCAGCACGACATCCGCCCGAGCGGCGGTTTCGGTCAGGAAGCACTCCTGCACCATCAGGAACTCGAGCTTGTCGAAGGCCGCTGCGGTGGCCCGGCTGTCGGGTGCGCTCCAGAGGAGATTTTCGCCGGTGATATAGAGGCCGCGGATCGCCTCGCCGGCATCGAGCAGCATGGCCTGAAGCGTCAATCCCGGACCAGCCGGGAGGGTTGCGCCCCAGGCGGATTCGAGCTCATGGCGGGCCGCCGGCTCGCGGAGATCCCGCTGTCCGGGACCCCATTCGCTCATCAGCCCGCAGTCGACCGCCCCCTGACTGTTGTTGCTGGCCAGCAGCGGCAGGATGCCGCCCCCTTCGTGACCGAGGCTGCCGGTCAGGAGTGCGAGATTCCAGAGCGCACGGACGTTGGCCGTGCCATTGGCCTGCTGGGTCAGGCCGCTGCCAAAAAGGATCAGCAGCGGCGCTGCGGTGCCGATCACTCCGGCCGCCTCCTGTACCTGCTCATGGGGGATGCCACAGACGCTCTCGACATAGCCCGGGGTAAAGCGCTCGAGGCCATCCTCACGCAGTCTGGCCAATCCGGTGATCCCGGGGGCCTGCCGCCCTTCCGCGAGGAGAATGCGGATGATACCGTTGATGAGAGCCAGGTCGCTGCCGGGATGGGGCTGAAGGTGCAGGCGGAAAAAGCGGCTGTGTTCGTGGCGGCGCGGGTCGATCTCCACCACCGGGACGCCGCGCTTGGCTGCCTGCAGCAGCAACGAACCGGCGCGGGCCTGCTGCGCCTTGGGGTCGGCTCCGATCAGCAGTATGGCCCCCGCTTTTTCGATGCCGGTCAGCGAGGCTGTGGCGCAGCCAAAACCGCTTTGCTCCTTCAGGACGCGCAGCGAAGGCGCATGATCATAGCGCACCGGGAGATCGAGGTGGGGCGTCTGCAGGACGGTGCGGGCCAGCTTGCCCAGCAGATAGGAGGCTTCATTGGTCGTCTTGACCGAACCCACCACGCCCAGGCTCGCCCGACCGTGGTCGCTCTGCAGCGCAGCGATCCGATCCGCGGCAAAGTCGAGGGCTTTTTTCCAGGAGACCGGCGTCAGCCGTCCCTTGGTCCTGATAAGGGGTTGGGTGAGGCGTTGGGGGTGATGGATGATTTGGTGACCGTTCCACCCTTTGATGCACAGGGTTCCACGGCTGACAGGATGGGACTTTTGCGGCGCAGCAGCGAGAACCACGCCTTGATCCACCTCCAGGAGCATTCCACAACCACATCCGCAAAAGGGGCACGTCGTTTGGACTTTCAACAGCCAGCTCCTTTGTCAAAGGAACGCCAGATCTGGTCAAACAAGCGATGCGGGGATAATTCAGTTTAAAGAATGCGGAGGATTATATCAAGTACTTTTTCTACTTTTTCGCCGAAACTTACTGGCGGGAGGGAACCGGGAGGTAAAAAGGCTTGATTAAGAGGAGAGATTTCGTTAAAATAGCTCATCCACACGTAAATCATAACGACAGGAGAAAGAAACCGGATATGGTGAGACTCACCGAGCAGGCTGAGGCGGCCATGGGCAAGCTTACGGCGCAATCGCCGCGCCTTTATCAGATCGTCATTGGCGGTTTTGGCTGAGGCGGCCCGAAACTCAGCCTGGTCGAGGTTGAAAAGAAAAAAGAGGGTGCCCTCAATGAACTGCGGGTGGCGGAGGCGACCATCACCTGGGATGACCGCATCGTCCAGATTGCCCGCATGTACGGATCGATCGTGATCGATTATGCCCACTATCTCTTCGAGGAACGCTTCATCGTCGGATTTGCCAGCGGCCGCGGAGGGTGTTGACCCATCCCGCCTACATCGGCACGCCCGCGAGCGGCTCCACCCTGACACGGAGCGGCTTTGCGGGCGGCGTCGCATCCATCTCCTCCCCCTTCTCATAGACACGCAGATCAAAGTACCAGGGATCGACCTGCGCACAGTACCCGTAAATGAGATTATCCCTTCCGAGCAGAATGTAGTTAAAGGGTTCGATCTGGCCTGAAAAATTCAGAGTGGTCAACCAGGCATTGTCGAGCGCGACATAGACCCTGGAACTCGTCCAGGCAATGCGAAACTCATATATTCGTCCGAGCTTCCAGATATAATCCTCCAGGCAGGTGAATTCCTTGCGCGTGTCGATACCGCGCGCCGCTGCCAGCACCTTGAACCCGGCCATGCCGCTTCCGGCCGAATAGCCACTGCCGGTCCGGATCTGGATCCACGAGCCATCGGTGTCGAAAATATCCTTGTTGTTGGGATAGAGGCGGGAGTACAGGTTGATGACATGCAGTTTGAGATCGTCCACCCACTGCACCGCCGGGTTAAAATTGGTCACCTTGACCGCGAGGGTTCCCTCGAGGGGCAGGGGTTCGGCGAGGCGGATCTGCAGCTGACTGGTCGTCTGGGTGGCATGCCAGCCGCGCTCCGAATCGAAGAGACCGTCCAGATTGAGGATGGTCTCTTTATCATGCGGCACCGTCGAGGTGAGGGGATGCGCATAGAAGAGGCGGTGATGATCGGTGGGCTGGGCACCCAACCCGGTCAGGGTAAGGACAAGAAAAAGGATCACGAGCTGGCAGGCCAATAGTTTCATAAGCTCCTCACTCTGTGTGGCAGCCGTGCCACAGGATGGGGCGCGGGGCTCCTGTTTCCGCGCCGGGTGAACCGTTTCGCTGCAGCCGGCCGGGCCGTCCGCATACTGGTGCCATCATGCGTGCAAAAAACAGGCCAGCCATAAAAAAAGGGCTGCCGCAAGCGACAGCCCTGCGGTCAAATCCGCGCTCTAGTCGGCCAGGCGCTCCGCCACCAACTGGGCGAGATCGCGCGCCTGCAGGCTTTCGGTCAAGCCCTTCTCCTTGATCCCGTCATCCAGCATCGCCAGGCAGAAGGGGCAGCCGCTGGCGACGACCCCGGCGCCGCTATCAGCCGCCTCGCCGACGCGGCTGTGGTTGATACGCGTCCCCTCGCTCTCCTCCATGAACATGCGGGCGCCGCCGCCACCGCAGCAAAAGCTTTGCTCGTGGTTGCGCGCCAGTTCCACCGGCGGCGCTCCACCCAGCTGTGCCAGCACCATGCGAGGCGCCGCGTACAGGCCATGATAGCGGCCGAGATAGCACGAGTCGTGCCAAGTCACCCGCGGGCCGCTCTCCCCTTTCAGGCGGATTTTTCCCTCCGCCAGTAGCTGCTGGACG
This sequence comes from uncultured Cytophagia bacterium, assembly GCA_964436305.1. GTDB lineage: Bacteria > Zhuqueibacterota > Zhuqueibacteria > Residuimicrobiales > Residuimicrobiaceae > JAKPUX01. The sequence goes on from CAYTCI010000126.1 coordinate 4,090, forward strand.
AGGGTGGTATGATGCACCACAGTAAATTGCGCACCCAGCCGGGCGTACTCCTCGCCGAAGAGGTGCATGCCGTGAGGACAGGAGGTCAGCAGGAATTTGAAGCGGTACCGCTGCAAAACCTGAATATTTTCCATAGCCATCGTCTGGAAGAGGTACTCATTGCCGGCGCGGCGGGCCGGATCGCCGCAGCATTTCTCCTCGAGGCCGAGCACCCCGTAGCGGACGCCGGCATGGTTGAGCACGGCGGCCAGGCTGCGCGAGACCGCCCGGGCCCGTTCATCAAAGGCGCCGGCGCAGCCGACAAACCAGAGATAATCGACCTCCCCCACATCAGCCATCACCGGCACGTTCAATCCCTCAGCCCATTCCATCCGGCTGCCGCTGCCGGCGTTCCAGGGATTGCCATTGGTCTCGAGACCACGGAAAGCCGTCTGCAGTTCCTGCGGAAAGGTGCTTTCCATCATCACCCGGTTACGTCGCAGATCGACGATGGCCGGGATGTGTTCATTGCGCACCGGACAAGCCGCCATGCAGGCCCCACAGGTGGTGCAGGCCCATATTTCCGCATCGCTGAGAGCGCTCTCCATGATCGGCGCCGCAGGCTCTTTCTTAAGCAAGCGCTGCGCCTCGGTCAGGGCATACTTGCGCTGACTCATCATCACCACCTTGGGCGAGAGGGCTTTGCCGGTAGCGAACGCCGGGCAGACATCCTGGCAGCGGCCGCAGTCGATGCAGGAGAAAAAATCGCTGATATTCTTCCAGGAATAGTCCGGCAGGGTCGCGACGCCGAACTGCTCGCTCTTTTCAAAATCGATGGGTTGCAGCGTGCCAATCGGCTCACGGCTGCGGAAGAAGAGGTTGACCGGTCCGGAGAGGAGATGAAGGTGCTTGGAGCCGGGGATGAAGACCAGGAAGCCAAGTACCATCAGCAGATGCGACCACCACAACAGGCTGTTCCACAGCCCGAGGGCTTGCGGTGAGAGGCCGGAGAAAAGGGGGGTCAGCCGGGCGGAAACCGGCATCCAGGCGAATGCAGGTGCCCCGCTGAGGAGCTGCTCGGCGGCCTGGTTGAGCAGGTAGGTGATCATCAGCCCTGCGATCAGTGAGAGGACAATGGCACTGTGCGGGGAGCGCGAGATCGGCTGGGGCTGGGTGATACCGGCTGGCCGGAAAAGATAGCGGCGAACGGCCAATCCCAGAACACCCGCCAGGGTGAGGAGGGCGGTGAGGTCGACGCCGAGAAACCACACATCGGCAAGAGGATTGTGGCCGAGAATCGAGAAACCGGGGGTGAAGGCCTGCCCGACATGATTGATGGTGGCAACCGTGAAAAAGAGGAATCCCCAGAAGAGTAGTGCATGCAGCAGGCCGGTGAAGGGGCGATCCTTGATGGCGCAGATTTGCGCCATCACCCGGCCAACCATCCATGCCAGCCGCTCGAAAGGACGGTCCCAGCGCACCGGTTCAGGACGGCCAAGACGCACCAGTCGAACCCGCAGCGCCACCTGCCAAACGAACCAGGCTCCTGCCGCGAGGATGAGGAGGAGTACCGCGATTCTGCCGCTCCAGTTGAGCACATGTACCTCCAATGCGTAAGCGCAAGCCGAAAATGGATAATCCCCTGCCCGCCTCAACCGCGCAGCCGGGCGATCTCCTCTTTCAGCAGGGGAAGGATCTCGAAAAGATCCCCGGTGATGCTATAGTCGGCGCGCTGCATGATCGGGGCGTTGGGATCCTTGTTGATGGCGACGATACATTTCGAACCGGACATTCCCGCCCAGTGCTGAATCGAACCGGAGGCGCCGCACATGATATAGAGCTCGGGAGAGACCACCTTGCCGGTTTGCCCCACCTGCTCACGGTGCGGCCGCCAGCCCGCATCGACCACCGCGCGCGTCGCCCCGACCGCTCCATCCAGCAGGCCGGCGATCTCTTCAAGCAGTCCAAAATGCTCCGGGCCGCGCATGCCGCGGCCGCCGGTCAGAATGATCGAGGCGTCACTGACATCCAGGCGGCTGGTATCGCGCTTGCGCACCTCCTGCAACCGGACCGTGCTGGTGAGATCGGGCAGGTTGAGCGGCGTGACAGCCGCATTCTGCCCCGGGCGGCATTCCACCGCGGGGAAGAGATTGGGACGCAGCGAGACCATCTGCAGCGGCCCGGAGAGTGCCATCTCCGCGACGAGCTTGCCGGCATAGAGGGGCTTTTGCACGACCATGCCCCCCTCCTGCCACGCTACAGCGGTGCAGTCACTCGCCAGGGCTGCGCCCGAAGCGGCTGCGACCCGCGGGGCGAGATCACGTCCGATCGAGGTGGCGGGAAAGAGAACGATGGCCGCCGAACTCTCCGCGATCGCTGCGACCACGACCTTCCGCCAGGCGGCAGCGGTATAGTGTTCCAGCCGCTCCTCCTCTGCAAGCAATACCTTGTCGGCGCCGAAACGGCCCAGAGCTGCGGCCTCCTCGCCATCTCCGCCGCTGGCGATCACCAGCGCGGTGACCTCGCCGCCGGCGGCATCCGCCAGCAGTCGCGCCTGGGTGACGACCTCACGGCTCACCTTGCGCAGGCGTCCATCCTGTATTTCCGTTACAGCTAAAATCATCGGCATGGTTACAGCTCCCGTTTAAAGTACCCTGGCTTCATCATGGAGCAGGCGGACCAGCTCCGGCACGGCGGCCCCACCCTCGCCGACCATTTTTCCACCCGAGCGCGCCGGCGGCAGGCTCAGGCTGGTGATCTGCAACTGGCCGGATTCCAGGGTGGCGGGCTGTTCCGGTATGGCCATTTTCATGGCGGCCATCTTGCCGCGGATCGAAGGATAACGAGGTTCGTTGAGTCCCTTCTGACAGGTGACCAGCGCCGGCAGGAGAGCCTGAAAGACCATGGTGCCCGCGTCGGTCTCACACTCCGCGCTGAGGCTGCCGCCCGACAGGGTCAGCCGTGTGACAACAGTGAGGCAGGGCAGGCCGAGAAGTTCGGCCACCATCGGTCCGACCTGCATGTTGCCGTCGTCGATGGCTTCCTTGCCGGTGAGGATCAGATCGGGGGAGTCGCCGGTAAGCGCGTCAGCCAAGGCCCGGGCGGTGACCAGGCCATCCGCGGGCATGCTCTCGGTCCGGAGGAGCAGCACCTCGTCGGCGCCCAGGGCGGCAGCACCGCGCAGGGCCTCGACGCAACGGGCGGGCCCGAGGGTGACCGCCCGGACCGTGGTGCCGGGATTCGCCTCCTTGATGCGCAGGGCCTCCTCGAGGGCGTATTCATCATAGGGATTGATGATATATTTGATGCCGGTTTCGGCAATGCTCTTGCCATCGGCGGCCGGTTTGATGAGGGCTTCGGTGTCCGGCACCTGCTTGATGAGCACCAGGATCTTCACCTTGTACGTCTCCTTTCGTCACCGCTTCACGCGCCCGGTACCGTCGGCACGGGCATTCGTGAGATTGGGCGGGTATAAAAAAAGACCGGCTCATTGCCGGCCGGTCCCCTTTGCGGATTATAATTTAGAAAAAGGCGGGACAAATGCAACAGATTTTTGAATCCAATTCATTTTTTGCGGATGCCGTCCAGCAGAACGGCCGTGATCTCTTCGGCATGATTGGAGAGACGCATTCCCTTGCTGCGCGAGATCGTATAGGCGGTGGCAATCTGGTCGACGGCCCCGAACACAACCTGCTTGAAGACGGTCGGATGAATGGCCGGCTCGAACTCGCCGGTAATCTGCCCCTCGACCAGGGCCGCAGCGATCAGATCAAGGTATTCCCTGAAACGGCCGCCCTGATAGCCGAGGATGAATTTGCTGCAAAAACGCATCTCGACCTCGAGCAGATGCGCCATATCAGGATTACGCTCGACGAACTGGAGATGCGACCGGATGAAGGTGGCGAGTTTCTCGGTTGCGGTCGGTTGGCTGGCCATAGCCTCACGCATGCGCTGGATGATCGGGGCCATCTCCTCCTCAAATATGGAGATCATCAGATCATCCTTGTTCTCAAAATAGAGGTAGGTTGTGCCCACCGCAACACCCGCCTCACGGGCGATATCCTCCATTTTGGCATTATAAAAGCCGCGCTCGGCGAAAACGCTGATGGCGGCCTGCAAGATTCGTTCTCGTTTACCCGGATTCATTCTAGCCCTCACTTCAGCCCCGGCCCCGCCGCAGCGGGGCCCCTCG
>CAYTCI010000127.1:0-8110 GCA_964436305.1 uncultured Cytophagia bacterium
CTGGTGCACCAGTTGTCGCTCCAGCGGCATGGCTGGGTAGCTATGTTCGGAACGGATAAGCGCTGAAAGCATCTAAGCGCGAAGCCAATCCCAAGATTAGATATCCCCGCCGCAAGGCGCTAAAGGCTCCTCGTAGATGACGAGGTTGATAGGTCGCAGGTGTAAGCATGGTAACATGTTCAGCCGAGCGATACTAATAAGCCGTGCGGCTTAACCAAACTTTTATATCTGCAGCAGATGGTTATCTGCTCCAATAAAAGTAGTTCTACAATGTGTTAACTCAATTTCAAGTTGTCAGAATATTCCGGTGATCATAGCGAAGGTGTTACACCCGATCCCATTCCGAACTCGGAAGTTAAGCCCTTCAGCGCCGATGGTACTATTCGGGAGACCGTATGGGAGAGTAGGTAGTCGCCGGATTTTTTTCAAGCCCTGAGCTTCTGCTCAGGGCTTTTTTTTTCTCCAGCCGGAAGATGCAGGCCGCTGTCGCTCCACTGCACGAACAAAAAAAGCCCTCGAGAAGACGCTCGAGGGCTTGCGCACCTACACCGGCTTGCCCGGCTCGGCCATGGCCTGGGGCGGATGAAGTCGGGCCTGCAGCAGACCGTCGATCGTCTCAAAGGCCGCCATCAACTCCGCTGCCTCGGCCTGCGCAAAACCGTCCAGAAGATGCTCGAACATCGCCACCATGTCCCGCTGCCGCTGCTCCATGACCTCCCGCCCGGCATCCGTCAGATGAATGCTCACCTGACGGCGATCCACCTCCGCGCTGTGCTTTTCCACCAGCTGCAGCTGCAGCAGCCGGTTGACCAACTCCGTCCCGGTCGAGGCCGCCAGCATCAGCTTGTCGCAGAGCTCGGTGACGGTGAGGTCATCGTGAACCGAGAGCAGAATCAGGGTCTGGTATTGCCGCATGGTGACCGGCGTGCCGGCCGGATGGTGACGGTTGAGGCTGTGAAAGGCACCCATGATCCGTGGCGCCAGTACCGCCAGCCGCCGCGCCTGCTCCTGGGGGGTGAAGGATTTGGACGACATGAGGGCTCCTTATTAGTCGGCAAGATTTGATGCTATTCGCATTAACGAAATATAAACCATCCGCTGGTCAATTACAAGCTCTTTTCTTGATCCGCGGCACGGCGTCCCGATTATTCCCTTGTTTTTTTCGCTGTTTTTAAATAGGTTTACCCCAGGTATCCCCTGACAGCTCTGTGAAATGGAGGTGGCGTTTGGCGAAATTGCGTGTCGGCATTATCTGCGGCGGGCGATCGGGCGAGCATGAGGTCTCCCTGGTCACCGCCGGATCGATCCTGGCGGCCCTGGACCCCTCGCGCTATGAGATCATCCCGATCGGCATCAGCAAGGAGGGCCGATGGCAGGCCGGTGCGGATCTCCTGGAGGCCCTGAAAAACCATCGCCCGGCTACCCCCGCCCAGCTCGCCAACGACGCCGGCGACCACCATCTGCTGCTCGCGAACAGCCCCGCCGGTTTTTTGCCGGCGCAAAAGCTGGATGTGGTTTTCCCCGCTCTGCATGGCCCGCTCGGCGAGGATGGCACGCTGCAGGGGCTGCTTGAGTTGATGGATATCCCCTATGTCGGCGCCGGCGTACTCGGCTCGGCCATGGCCATGGACAAGATCGTTCAGAAGCATATCTGCCGCCAGCAGGGTATCCCGACCGTCGATTTCCTCTGGTTCCGCGATATCGACTGGCGCGCCGAAGGCGGCAGCGAACCCTTCCCGGCATTGCCGGACCAGCTCGCCAACCGCTCCCGCGAGGAGATCGTCGGCGCCCTGATCGATACCCTCGGCCTGCCCCTCTTTGTCAAACCGCCCAATCTCGGCTCCAGCCTCGGCATCAGCAAGGCCCACGATCGCCGTGAACTCTTTAATGCAATCGAGGAGGCCCTGCAATACGACCGCAAGGTGCTGGTCGAAAAAGCGGTGAACCTGCCGCGCGAGCTCGAGATCAGCCTTCTCGGCAACGAAAACCCCCGTGCCTCGGTCGCCGGCGAGGTCTTTCCCGGCAACGAATTCTACGATTACGACGCCAAGTACGTCGATGACAACAGCGATCTGCAGATCCCCGCCCGGCTCACCCCCGGGCAGCTGCGCGATCTGCAGGAGACCGCCATCCGCGCCTATGTCGCCACCGAGTGCGAGGGGATGGCCCGCGCCGATTTCCTCATGGAAAAGGCGACCGGCCGCTTCTATCTCAGTGAACTCAATACCATCCCCGGCTTCACCCGCATCAGCATGTATCCCAAGATGTGGGAGGCCTCGGGGCTGCCCTACAGCGCCCTGCTCGACGAGCTGATCAACCTCGCCCTGCAGCGGCACCAGCGGCGGAGGGCGCTCCGCACCAGCTATCAACCCAAAAAAGAGTGGTATAAGGGATAAAGCCATGCAAAAACGATTCGCTCTCCTCCTTCTGCTGCTGCCGCTTCTTGTGGCCGCGGCGGAGAAGCGCGCCTTTCAGATCGCCGACCTTTACGCCCTGAAATCGATCAGCGATCTGCGGATCGCCCCCGATGGCCGGCACCTCCTCTTTGTGGTCGGCAGCCAGGATCTCACCCGGTCGGAGCGCAACAGCGATATTTGGATGATGGCCGCCGACGGCAGCGCCCTGCGCCAGCTCACCTGCAGCCCCGCCGGGGAATACCAGCCGCGCTGGTCCCCTGATGGCCGGCAGATCGCTTTTTTTTCCGGTCGAACCTCGGGCACCCAGATCTGGCTGATGCCGGTCGATGGCGGCGAGGCGCGGCGCGTAACCGACCTCAAGATCACGCCGGCTGACCTCACCTGGCTGCCCGACGGCAGCGGCTTCCTCTTCACCAGCGAGGTCTTTCCCGAATGTGGCGCAGACGACGCCGCGACCCACAAGATCCTCGAGACGATGGAGAAGGGGGCGGTGCAGGCGCATCTCGCCGACCGCCTTTTCTACCGCCACTGGACCTGGTGGCGTGACGGCCGCGTCATCCACACCTTCCGCTACACCCTGGCCGACAGTCAGCTGAGCGATCTCACCCCGGGCGCCATCGACCGACCGGCCGATGCCGGCGCTGACGGCACCGCCGGCTACAGTCTCTCGCCCGACGGCAAGACCCTTTGCCTGGCGGTGAATCCCGATCGCAACGATTACGAGACCACCGACAAGGATATCTGGTTGCAGCCCCTCGCCGGCGGGGACTCGCTCAACCTCACCGCCGACAATCCCGCTTACGACGCCGAGCCCGCCTGGTCGCCGGACGGGCGTTATATCGCCTGGATCATGCAGGAGATCCCCGGCTATGAATCGGATCGCAAGCGTCTGGCCCTGCACGACCGCCAGACCGGCCAGCGCCGGGTCCTGACCGAGGCGTTCGATTACTGGGTTGGCGCCTTTGCATGGGCTGCGGACAGCCGCAGCCTCTATTTCACCGCGGATGTCCAGGGCCACGTCCCGCTCTATCAGGTGGATGTGCAGACCGGAGCCCTCCGCCAACTCCTCGATCTCAAGAGCATCGACAATTTCCAGGTTGCCCCCGATGGCCGCAGCCTTTTCTGCTGCCGCCGCAGTGTCGGCGAGCCGGTCGAGATCTGGCGCGCCAGCCTGCCCAAGGGCGACCAGCTCCGGCGCCTGACCAGCTTCAATCAGCCGGTCGTGGAGGCGGTCGACATCCGGCCGGCCGAGGAGCTGTGGATCCCCTCGCCCACCGGCAAGCGCATTCATACCTTCGTGGTCAAGCCGCACGATTTCGATCCGGCCAAAAAATACCCGCTCATTCTCAACGTGCACGGCGGGCCGCAGATGCAGTGGGCGGACGCTTTCCGCGGCGACTGGCAGGTCTATCCCGGGGCGGGCTATGTCGTCGCCTTTCCCAATCCACATGGCTCAACCGGCTATGGCCAGGAGTTCACCCGGGCCATCTCCAAAGACTGGGGCGGCAAGGTCTATGAGGATGTCATGGCGGTGACCGACTCCCTGGCGCGGCTGCCTTACATCGACGCCGAGCGAATGGGGGCGATGGGCTGGTCCTACGGCGGGTACATGATGATGTGGCTGGAGGGGCACACGGAGCGCTTCAAGGCGATCGCGGCGATGATGGGGGTTTACGACCTGCCGGCGATGTATGGGGCAACCGAGGAGCTCTGGTTCCCCGAATACGATCTCGGTGGCACCCCGTGGCAGTCACCGCTCTATGGCACGCTCTCGCCCCACCTTTACGCCGCCCGTTTCCGCACCCCCTGTCTGGTCATCACCGGCGAGAAGGATTTCCGCGTCCCCTATACCCAGAGTCTCGAGTTTTTCACCGCCCTGCAAAAACAGGGCGTGCCCTCGCGGCTGATCGTCTTTGAAAACGACGGCCATTGGCCGGATGGTCTCAAATCGATGCCGCTCTATTATGCAGCCCATCTGGACTGGTTTCATCGCTATCTCGGCGGGGAACCGGCGCCATGGGAGGTGGAGAAGATGGTGCGCAACCAGGTTTTCAACTAGTCGCTGGGCTGCGAGGAGGGCGGGGAGCCTCTTCGCGGGGTGCCGGTGAAGGAGGTGCAAGGGTGGAACAGGACTTTCAGGCTGCATTGCTCGCTTTTGGCGAGGTGCAGCGCGGGCTGGCGCTTTACCACAAGGGCCGCCGCCGGGAAGGCAATCAGCTGATCGAGTCGGCGCTGGGGCGGCTGAACGGCCTGCTCAAGGGGCCGGAGTGGCAGGAGTTTTTCAGCCAGGTGGCCGACTATCTGGCCGGCCTGGAGATGGCCGATCTGGGGCGGATGGAAATGCTGGCGTCCACCGAGGCCGGGCTGCTCAGGAAATACGGCCTGACCGCCCGGGATCTGCTGCAGCTGCAGCGGCTCTACGCGACGTTTAAAACCCTGCAGAGCGGCGCGGACCTCAGCGCCCTTTTTGCGGCGCCCGGGTCGCTGCTCGATCATCTCACCGCCACCGTGGCGGCAGTGAAGGAGGAGATCGACCGGACGCGCTCGCTGCCGCGCAAACTGAAAAAGGCGGCGAAAAGGGTGGCCGGCAGCCGTCTGACCTTTTTGCTGGCCGGGTCGGCGCTGATCGGCATGAACCTCTTCTGGAAAAAAGAGCAGCAAACCTCGGTGTCGATTGGTGTCGTTTTTCTGACCGCGGCGCTTAAAAAGTAGGGGGAGAGCTATGCGGCCGCCGCCATGTTGCGAGGTAGCATGATCGATCCACTCAGGGCCTATATCCGCGAGCACCATCTGCTCCAGCCGGGAATGCGGCTGCTCGTCGCCGTCTCGGGCGGGATCGATTCGGTCGTTTTGCTCGATCTCCTGGCGCGGCTGGCGCCGGAATGGCGGCTCGAACTCGAGGTTGCGCATTTTAATCATCGCCTGCGCGGCGATGACTCGGACGCCGACGAAGCTTTCGTGCAGACGCTCTGCGCTGCGCGGGCGATTCCCTGCACAACCAGCCGCGGCGAGGTACGAGCCTGGGCCCGCCGCCATCATCTCGGCCTTGAAGCGGCCGGCCGCGCGCTGCGCTATGCCTTTCTGCACGAGACCGCCCGGCGCCGTGGGTGCACGGTCATCGCCACAGGACACCATGCCGGCGACCAGGCCGAGACTGTGCTCGACCGCCTGATCCGCGGTGCCGGCCTCCGCGGCCTTGCCGGCATCGCTCCGCGCAGCCCCCTGCCCCTTGCGGCAGCCCCCGCGGGCCCGGACGACGCCAGTCCCGCACCCCTCTGGCTCATCCGTCCCCTGCTCTTTGCCAGCCGGGCCGCCATCGCCGCCTGGGCCGGGAGCCACGGCCTCGAATACCGTGAGGACGCCAGCAACCGCGACCGCCGGCTCCGCCGCAACCGCATCCGCCACGAACTCTTGCCGCTGCTGACCACCTACAATCCCCGCATCGAGGCCGCCCTCAGCCGCGCGGCCGACCACTTGCGCGAAACCGAGGCGTTCCTGTGCGCGGAAGCCGCGCGGGTGCTCGAGCGCTGTATCGTGGAGGAGCGTGCGGACAAAATTGTTATTGAAAAAGAGCCCTTTTTGTCGTATTTTACATTTCTGCAACGGTATGCACTCCAGCAGGCCTGGCGCCGCCTCAGTGGCGGGCATGGCGATATCACTGCCGCCCGCTGGCAGGATGGGCAGCGCTTCATCGCCGCCGGCCGCACCGATCGCCCCTTCAGAGCCGGCGGCGCCGAACTCTGGCTGACCGCGCATCAGCTGGTGCTGCTGGCAGTGCCGCCCGGCCCGCGCGGGCCGGTATTTCCCGCCCTGCCGGGGCGTACCCCGCTCTGGGAGGGCTGGACGCTTGAAATAAAAGCCGCAGCCCTGCCGTTAGAGCAGATAGTGAAAAACCGCGATCCCCAGGTGGCCTGGGTCGACGGCGGCCGCCTCCGCGGCGCCCTCTGCGTGCGCAGTCCGCGACCCGGCGACCGGATCCATCCCCTTGGAGTGCAGGGGCATAAAAAGGTCGCCGACCTGCTCGCTGAGGCGGGCACGCCGGTTTATGAACGCGGCCGCATTCCCCTGCTGTGGTGCGGAGAGGAACTCGTCTGGATCTGCGGCATCCGCACCAGCGAAACCTTCCGCGTCACGACAGCGACGACAACCCTCTATCAGCTGAAAGTGGAACAGAACCTTGATGGAACGCTCTGAATTCGAAAAGGTAGTCTACGACGGCGGCTTCCGCACCCTGCTGAGCCGCGAAGCCATCGCGGCGCGTATTGCCGAGATGGGCCGCCAGATCACCGAGGATTATCGCGGCCGGCAGCCGATCATGATCGGCGTGCTCAACGGCGCTTTCCTCTTCATGGCCGATCTTATCCGCCACGTCGAGGTCGATCTGGAGGTCGACTTTATCAAGATCTCCAGCTATGGCAATGCCAAGGTAAGCTCCGGCGTGGTGCGGATGCTCAAGGACATCAATGCCGAGATCAAGGGGAGACATATCCTGCTGGTGGAGGACATCGTCGACACGGGCGGTTCGATCAGGTTCCTGCACGAAAAGTTCATGGCCCTGGAGCCGGCCTCGCTCCGCTTTGTCACCCTGCTGATCAAGCCGGAAAATGTCGAGACCGACATCCCGATCGATTACGTCGGTTTCAGCATCCCCAATGAATTTGTCGTCGGCTATGGTCTTGATTACAAGCAGATCCTGCGCAACCTGCCGGCTGTCTACGTGATGGAATAACCGAGGAACTGACCTTGTCCTATCCTGAAGATAAAAAAAGCAGCAACCTGCGGCAAAACGACCCGGGCTCCGGCGGCAATCCGCCGCGCCGGCCCAATCCGGCACCACGGCGTCCCGGCGGTCCGCAGCGTAACCAGCCCGAGGGCCCGCAATGGGGCCGGATGGTGCGGCCGCTGGTGATCTGGCTGGGGCTGATCTTTCTTGCCCTGGCGATCTCGCAGCAGTTCGCCAAGCAATCCCCCAAGGCGAAAACCCTGACCTATGACAGCTTCAAGCAGTATCTCGAAGCGGGCAAGATCGAATCGATCACGGTCGAAGAAAACACCGTCCATGGCCAATTGCGTGCCAGCGCGGCCCTCGAGGGGCAGCGTGCCTTCCAGGTGATCCTGCCGCCGCGGGCCAGCCTCGAGACCTTTGATGAGTGGATCAAGAAATATGAGGTCGAGATCCTCTTCAAGGAGAGCGGGCCGAGCATCTGGAGTTCGCTGATCTACATCCTGCCCTGGGTCCTCTTTATCGGCATCTGGATCTTTTTCATGCGCCGGATGCAGGGCGCCAACAACAAGGGCATCTTCGCCTTCGGCAAATCGCGGGCGCGGATGTGGACCGATAACATGCCGCACGTGACCTTTGCCGATGTGGCGGGTGCCGATGAGGCCAAGCAGGAACTGCGCGAGATCATCGAGTTCCTGCGCGAGCCGGAGAAATTCCAGCGCCTCGGCGGCAAGATCCCCAAGGGCGCCTTGCTTCTCGGGCCTCCGGGCACCGGCAAGACCCTCCTGGCCAAGGCAGTGGCCGGCGAGGCGGGTGTGCCCTTTTTCAGCATGTCGGGGGCCGATTTCGTCGAGATGTTCGTCGGCGTCGGCGCCTCGCGCGTCCGCGATCTTTTCGAACAGGGCAAACACAATGCCCCGTGCATCATTTTCATCGATGAGCTCGATGCGGTCGGCCGCCACCGCGGCGC
>CAYTCI010000128.1:0-8078 GCA_964436305.1 uncultured Cytophagia bacterium
TGCGCGGGTGTGAGTTGTTTTACAAATTCGCCGATCGTGAATCCCGAATCCACCGTCAGCCCGGTCTGCAGGATCCCTTCCACCCGGGTCGCCTCGCTGGTGGCCTGATAGGTCATGCCGTACTGGTTGGGCCAGGTCAGGCGCACCCGGGCGGGTTTCATGCGCCGCTGCGTCGGCAGCGGGAAGCGCACCTGGACGCCGCCGAAGCGGTCGTAATCGGTGATCGCATAAAAGAGCCCGATATCGCTCTCGGCGAAGGTCCGCCGCAGGCTGAATTTGGGCCCTTTGTCGCCGAGCAGATACTTGCTGTAATCCACACCCACCATCACATCCATCACCGGCAGATAAAATTCAGCATAGATGCGGTAGGTCAGGCTGTCCATGCGCGAGTAATAGAATTTGCCCTCGCTGTGGTAGAAAAAGCCGGTATAGTCGAACTTGACGCCCGTCAACACCTTGCGCCCCAGCCAGAATCGGGCCGCCTCGCCGGAAACGCCCCAGCGTTCCGGCATAAAGATCCCGCCTTGCAGAGCCGCATAGCTGTCGTGCGGCAGGCGGAAGAGCTGGCTGATGCCAAGGCGCCCCAGTCGCGCGCCGGTGTCGAAGACACTGATCTCATCAAAGAGCGGGATGAAGGCATCGGCCTGCACCGCGGTGCCGTGCCAGAGTTGGCTCCGCAATCCGGGCTGTAGCTCGCCGTAGAGCTTGACGCGATCGTCGTACTGCCCGAGCTGGATCTGATGGCCGAAGGAGATATTGGCATCGACCTTCAGGAAAGACCGGTTTTGCCACTGGTGCACCGGCAGCCGCGGCTGCGCCGTCGCTTCTCCCGTCACCAGGGTCCGCGCAAAGGCCTTTTCATCCATCTCCCCGGCCATATAGCGGCGATAGGCCGCGCCATCGACGGCGATCTGGCCGCGCGCCACCCCGCGGCTGCAGGGGATGAGGTAGATGCGCCGCCAGGTCGAATCGCCGGCGCTGGCAATGGCGAGAATCACCCCGGCGGCCTTGAGTTCATGGCGATAGAGGCGATTCTCGTAAGCGATGGCCAGGCCGCTGTCGGACGTAGCGGCGATACGCAGGTTCTCGAAACCGTGATCGGCCAGGCGCCTGTAGAGCGCGGTGAAATCATCGGGCTGGGCGCGCAGCGCTGCGCAGCCGATGAAAAAGAACAGGAGCAGGAGGCGTCGCGTCGTCATCGATCTTCCGGCAAGGGTACGGATACCGTGCGAAGCAAGGTTAAAAGGGATGCGGGACGGTCAGGTTGGCAGGCAAAGGATGCAGATGAAGGGCGCGGCCGGAGGAATCCCTCCTCCGATGCCCCCTCATGAAGGCAGTATAACCGTGAAACAGAGAATCCACTCCCCACACGGCCCCTCTTAACATATAGTAATCAATATAGCAACTAAAAGCAATAAAATAATTTATTATTCGCCATTTTTTTCCAATAGTGCGGCCGCCCGGGCGTGGGCCACCTCGCAGAAAAAGGGCGTCGCGCCATCCATCCGGCCGGTCTCGAGGTGCGCATGCGCCGGGCACCACAGGCAGAGATTTACGATCGCGCAGGCACGGCAGCTTTGCAGGAAGTGCGGATCCCGGGAGCGCAGATCCCGCACCGCCGGTACGGCTTGCTCCCACGCCTCGCGCAGCGGGGTTTCCCGCAAATTGACCGTCGTGCCCGGCGCCCAGAGCGACTGGCAGAGACGAAAGGTGCCGTCATAGCCGACACTAAAGCTGGCCTCGCCCGCGCCGCAGTGGAAGAGGTGGTCGCAGCCGGTATGAGCCAGGTCCGGAATGATCAGACTATCGCAGCCTTTTAGCAAGGCGCCGAAGCGCTCGCTGTCGGCTTTTTCCAGCTCCACCACCTCCTGCGGGGAGAGCCGCTCGGCGCGGATCTCTTCATTGCGGAGCGCGTTGCCGTCATAGCGCAGATGCAGCTGCGGATCGAAGCGGTAATAATCCCGGGTGCGGCTGCGGCCGAAGGACGCGATCGCCTCCATATCCGCCAGATTGGAGCGCAGGGCCATCGCTTTGAGGCGCACCCTGATTCCGGCGGCAAAGAGCGCATCGAGTCCGGTGATGAACTGGGCAAAGGCGCCTGGCCGCCGGGTGACCCGCTCATAGGAATCGGCCGAAGCACCATAGATGGTCACCTCGATATCGCGCGGCGGGTATTGGACCAGCAGCTCGATATGCTCCGGGCGGACCAGGGTAGCGTTGGTAAAGAGCGAGAGCAGCAGCCCCTTGCGCTTGAGCAGCATATAAATTTCGGCGAAATCGGGGCGCAGCAGGGGTTCGCCGCCGGTGAGCAGGCACCACAGCGCCCCGAGTTCGATCGCCTGATCCGCGATACGGCCGATTTCATCCGGCGAGAGTTCCCGGGCGCGGGCCGCCGCATCTCCCGCCGGCAGATTGATGTAGCAGTGGCGGCAGTTGAGGTTGCAGCGTGCGGTCAGGTCGAGATCGAAGGAGTAGAGCGTCCGCCGGGCGGCGAGTTTATTCCAAAGAGCGAAATCCTGGATCTCTATAGCGGAGACATGGCTCATGCAAAAAACCTTTTATAGAGCGGCCGCAGCAGCCAGCGCACGGAAAAGATCAGGGGATGCAGGAGCCGCAGCCGCGACAATCCGGCGATCAGGATGCGCTCAAATCCCAAACCAATGCGCACCTCCCGGCCGTGGTGCTCGACCCTGGCGACGCGGCCGATGATCCGCTCCCGGGTCACCCGGCCATCGCTGCAGCCGCTGTTGTCGCCCTTGAGGAGAAAGCCCTTGCGGCCGCAACCGATGACCCGGTGTACGGTCAGCTTCTCTGTGTCCGGCCGATGGAAGGCGATCACCTCGCCGCAGCGGATGGGCCCATGCAGCGGCACAATGGTGAGGATATCGCCGCCGCAGATGAAGGGCGACATGCTCGCACCGCCGGCCTGGAAGCGGAACGGCTTGCCTTTCTCCAGCACCGCGGTCATCAGCTCGGTGAACCCGGTGACGGGCAGGCTTTGCAGGCCCGGATCAGACATGGTTACTGCGCGATGACAATCTTCCGGCGCGTCAGTTCGCCGATGAGACCCAGGACATCGCGTTCGATATCGGCGGCCGACGCATCGAACTCATTGGTCAGATCAGCGGCAATCTGCCCGAGCGTGGCGGTGCCATCGAGGCGGCTCCAGATCGCCTTGCCGGTCTCATTCAGGGTGTAGAGTTCATCCTCCATGTCGCCGATGCCGGCGGCGAGGGGAATGATGATCAGTTCGCCCTCGATCTCACGTGCGACAATATCTTCGGAGGGGGCGCAGATGCTGTTCAGTGTGATCGTTGAATCCATTGCTGTTCCTTATATGCGTTCGACCGATGATTTTTCTTCCACAACGGTTGCGGAGGCTGCGAACCGGTTGATGCGTTCGCGCCACTCCTCCACCTCCCAGGCATTTTCATTTTCGCCGATCAGCCCGAGATGGCGCGCCTGGGCATGGGCGACCCGGCAGAGATATTCCACCGGTGTATCGAGGGTGCCATGTTCCTGCCAGGAGCGCGCCGGGCACTGCTCACACAAGCCCTTGAGAAAACAGCGGGCACAGCGGCGCAGATAGTCCGGATTCTCCGCCCGGCGCTCGCGCCAGACGGGAAAGATCCGGGTCAGGACAAATTTCAACGGCGAAAGGCCGGCGGCTGCCGCCGCAGCGGTCTGGTGCAGATCATAGACCAAATCAGGATGGCGCAGCCCCATGCACATCTGCGCCTGGCCATAGGCATCCACCGTGACGCCCTTGCCGGCGCCGCAGTTGAAAAGCAGGTCGCCCGGGGGCGCGGTGAATTTGGTACAGAATTCGCGCATCCCTTTGAGATAACCGGGGTGCCGCGCCAGATGGGCTACGGTTTCCTGCGGTGAAACCCGCAGGGCTTGGATCTGCCGGTTTTTGGCCGGATGGTCGCGGCGGCCGCGCAGTTCGAAATTCAGCGAATAACCGGGCTTTTCCTGCATGCCGGGCAGGGTGGCGGCCCAGGCTTCGAACTCGCCGATCTCGTGGCGATTGGGCGGCAGCAAGGCCTGTTTGACAATGAACGGGATGTTGTATTCCAGCAGCAGATCGATGCCGCGCCGGAACTCCGCCCAGGCGCCGCGGCAGGCAGCTGCGGCATCATAGGATACCGCATGCATGCCGTAGACCGTCACCTCCACCGGCTGGCGCGGCGGAATGCGCGCCAGCAGTTGCGCCAGTTCCGGGGTGATCAGGCGCGCATTGGTAAAGAGCGTGACCATCAGGCCCAGGCGCCGGGCGCAGAGGTAGAGTTCAGCGAAATCCGCGCGCAGCAGCGGCTCGCCGCCGGTGAAGCGCACCGAAAGCGCCCCGAGATCGGCGGCCTGGCGCAACAGATCCTGGACGAAGGCCGTGTCCATCTCGCGGGCTGCGAGCGCTTGATCCTGCTCAGGCTGGTTGATGCAGCAGTGGATGCAGGCGTTGTTGCAGCGCTCGGTCAGCTCGAGGTCAAGATTGGAAAGCAGCAGGTGAAGCCCTTGCCAACGAGAAGATCCCGGCGAATCAAGCCTTGTGGTATAGATCATTATTGCACGCAGAGGGATTTGTACACAAGGCATTCATTTTCTATATCTCAAGCATTACGTGGTAAACTGTAATACTCAGCTTTGCTTTTGCAGATAGCAATGCGTTCTACCAGTTGAATCGCAAGACGGCCCGGACGGTCCAGAAGTAGCACCACCAATTCCAAAATTCTTGCACGTCGCCAGCACTGCCTCTTCCGGCTTGCTGCGGGCCAGGATCAACAGCTCCGGCCGCATCCAGGCACGTTCGATTTTTTCCATGGTTCACCCCTTTCTCAATTATGAAGAAAACTGCCGGCCAAAACCCGGCCTTGATTAGCTGATTGAACTATCCTGCGCCAAAAGATCCTGCAATGCGCTGACAATCCTGCCGCTCTTATCAAACTCCATCCGTAAGAACCTCGCCTCCGCCGCCAGCTGCGCCACCACCTCGAGCGTCTTTTCCCACCACTCTGCCGTAACAAAGGGCCGGATCACGCAGGCCAGCAGCCGCCGTGTGATCTCCGGACGGTCGGTCAAGGGTGTCAGGCGGTTCTCCCCCGCCTTCTCGAGGAAACAGACCGCCAGCAGCGGCGCCGCAGCCGGCGAGACCAGCGGGATATCGCCGTGACTCCAGGAACCGTAAACCTGCCAACCGGACTCAAAGCGCCGCACAATGTTGCGGTCATCGCAGAGGATCTCCACCTCAAGCTCTCCACGCGCCCCGGCATCGATCAGCATTTGCGTGGTCGTCGATTTGCCCGCCTCGGAGTGGCCGACAAAAAGCACGCCGGCACCGTCCATGATCGCCGCGGCGGAATGGAGGTAGCATCCGGCGCGATCGGCTAAAAGCCGCGCCACCAGGATCTGATCCGAGGGAAACAAGGTAAGCGAAGTCGCGCCGCCCTGCAGAAACGCGGATTCATCCGGATGATAGATGTCCGCCAGCGCATGGTCCGGATTAAAAACCACCACCTTCCACAGCTCGCCCGCATGCCCCTGCGGCAGAATCCCCAGGTAGATCCAGCCCGAATCGGTCTGATAGATCGCCCAGGGCTCGCGGCGGTATTTCTCCCGGCTGAAATCCCAGCCGGTCATCTCCGGCAAGCCGAAATGATGGCGGATCGTCACCACATCCTGACCGGGTGAAACTATGCGAAAGAGCTCGAGCTTGTCGCTGAAGGTAGCTGCGGCAAAAGCCAGGTCGCTCTCGACCTGCAAGGTCACATCCGCAATGGAATACCAGCGGCGAAAATCCCCCATCAATTCACCTGCGCAATATCAACCCTGGGCTTGCCGGATTTTTCGTGATCGCGATACTCGTAATAATAGTAGTAGTATTTGTAATAGCCCTTGTTGTGGCCATGGTCTATACCGTTAAAAACGATGCCGATGAGCGAGGCCTTGATGCTTTGCAGATTGGCCACCACATCGCGGATATAGCGCTTCTCGGTCTCGGCGAAGCGGAACACCAGGATGATATTCTCCACCAGCCGCGACAGCGCCTTGGTGTCGCTGAGGCTGAGCAGGGGTGGGGCATCGACGATCACATAATCGTATTCCTTTTCAAGCCGCGCGATCAGGTCCGCCATCTTTTGGCTGTTGAGCACCTCGGTCGGATTGGGCGGAATCGTGCCGGAGGGGATCAGATGCAGATTGCGCTGCGGCAGGGTGCGCACGATGCTTTGATAGGGGACCAGATCCATAAAATAATCGGTGAACCCGGGACGGCGGTCGATGCCGAAGACGGTCCCCTGCTTGGGCTTGCGGATGTCGGCATCGAGAAGCACCACCTTATGCCCCAGCTCCGCATAAGCCATGGCGAGATTGGCCGCGATGACGGTCTTGCCCTCCCCCGGGATGGAACTTGAGATCAGCAGTTTTTTAAGCGGCGTATCGATGCTGTAAAACTGCAGGTCCGTGCGCAGGCTGCGGAAGGCCTCGGCGAAGGGCGCATGGGCATCGAATTTGCTCAGGACGGGATAAAAATCGGGTACCGCCGGCTTGGGATGATGGCCATGGTGATGCTGCTTTCGCGGCAGATTCAACCAGTAGGTGCGGAGAAGATTCAGCCGCGGCGGTATCCCGCCGACATGGCCGTTGGTTTTGTAGGCCATGGGAATCTGGCCGATGACCTGCACGCCGGTCAGCCGCTCCAGCTCCTGTTTGGTGCGCACGGTCTGGTCCAGATACTCCTGGCCCATCGCCAGGCCGAAACCGAGCCCGAGACCGAGCATGAGGCCGATGAGCAGCACCCGCGGCGTATTGCGGGAGATGGGCTCCTCCGGCAGAGCAGTCGGATTGACGATGCGGATGCCGCCCGAACCCGTGGCCGCCTTGATCTTGGCCTCTTCGTGGCGCTCGACCAGATAGTTGAGCAGATTCTGATGCACCGCCTGGGTGCGGCGCAGGCGCGAGATCTCCATGGTCTTTTCGAGCCGCTCCGGGCTCTGGCGGCGGTAATTTTCGAGCAGCTCGCTGTAAAAACGCTCCTTGTTGCGGGTGGAGCTGAGATTGACCTGTTCGGACGCGACGCGCTGGGTCAGGAGGGTGCGCAACTCCTCGGTTTTTTTGTCCTCCGCGGGCAGGGCTTCGGTCGAGGAGGCGAGAATGGCGCGGCGCAATTCGCTTTTCACCCCTTCGATGCGGCGGTCGAGATCTCCTGCTGCCAGGCTGTCCGATTTGGGAGCGATCGCCAGGGCATTGCGCTGGTCTTCCAGCGCCGCCAGACGCTGCCGCAGCGTCACCACCTCCGGAATGGAATCGACCGAAGGCAGCCCGCCGCCCTGCTGGCTGACGCCGCGCAACTGGATATCGAAGGAGGCCAGATTGGTCTCGGCCAGGCGCCGCTCCGTTTCCGCCTGCTCGAGCATCGATTCGGCCTGGGCGACCTTGCTCATCATGCTGCCATCTTCGCCGATAAAGACCACCTGGCCGGCGCCGCTGTACTGTTGCAGCGCCCGTTCTGCCTCTTCGAGGCGGTCCTGCGCCTCCTGGCGCTGCTTGTCGATAAAGCGCACCACATCCTGGGCGCTTTCGGCGTCGATCTCCTGATTGCGCTCCTTAAACACCTCGATCGCGAAGCGGGCCACCTTGTAGGCGACCAGGGCTGAGGTGGCGCGGACGGAGAGTGTCATGAGATTGGATTTTTCATCCATGGAGAGGGAGAGGCTGCTGATCGCGGCGTCGATGCCCTGCTGGAGGGTTCCGCTGTAGTGGCCGAGAATGCTGTCCTGAACGACCCGTTTCGTCAGCTTCTCGGTGAAGACCCGGCTGCTGACAATCGCCTGATAATACTCGACCGGTTTGCCCTCCTGCATCCAGTAATAAGACATGGCCCGTTCGGCGCCGACGCCGGAGTTGTCGGCGCTGGTATCGATGATAAAGGAGGCGGCAGCGCTGTAGATCGGCGTGCGGGTGAGCTGGTAGATGGCCGTGACGAGAAAGGTCAGGACAAACACAGTGATAATCACGGCTCTCCTGCGTGGAAAATTCAAAATTTTTCGGACACCATTTCAATAAAGATTCGGACAGCGTTT
>CAYTCI010000129.1:0-7875 GCA_964436305.1 uncultured Cytophagia bacterium
TCAAGGGCAAGCAGGGCCGCTTCCGCCAGAACCTGCTCGGCAAGCGCGTCGACTACTCCGGCCGTTCGGTCATCGTCGTCGGTCCGGAACTGCGCCTGCACGAGTGCGGCCTGCCCAAGGAGATGGCGCTCGAACTCTTCAAGCCCTTCGTCATCCGCAAGCTGGTCGAGCGCGGCCTGGTCAAGACCGTCAAGAGCGCCAAAAAGTACGTCGAGCGCCGCGGCTCCGAGGTCTGGGACATCCTCGAGGAGATCATCGACGATCACCCGGTGATGCTCAACCGCGCCCCGACCCTCCATCGTCTCGGCATCCAGGCTTTCCAGCCGGTGCTGATCGAGGGCAAGGCCATCCAGATCCACCCGCTGGTCTGCGCCGCCTTCAACGCCGACTTTGACGGCGACCAGATGGCCGTGCACGTGCCACTCTCGTTCTATGCCCAGATCGAGACCAAGATCCTGATGCTCTCGAGCCACAACATCCTCTCGCCGGCGCATGGCCGGCCGCTGGCCATCCCCAGCCAGGATATCGTGCTCGGCATCTATTACCTGACCAAACGCCGCACCGGCGTCCTCGGCGAGGGGATGAGCTTTGCCTCGACCAACGAGGTGCTGATCGCGTTCAACGACCAGCGCACCGCCCTGCATGCCCCGATCAAGGTGCGCTTCAATGGCGAGCTGATCGAAACCACCGTCGGCCGCGTCATCTTTAACGATATCCTGCCCGAGGAATTAAAGTTCGTCAACGCCGGTCTGACCAAGAAGGCGATCGAGGACCTGGTGGCGCGCGCCTACAACAAGCTGGGCAACCACGCCACCGCCAAGCTGCTCGATGACCTCAAGAATATCGGCTTCCAGTTCGCCATGCGGTCGGGTACCACCGTCGGCCTCGATGATGTGCTGGTTCCGCCCGAGAAAGAGGAGCTGCTCGGCCAGGCCTTCAAGAGTGTCGACGCCATCCTCAAACGCTACGAGCGCGGTATCATCACCGACGGCGAGCGCTACAACCAGATCATCGACATCTGGACGCACACCACCAGCGCGGTGGCCGAAAAGATGTTCGAGCGGCTGCGTCAGGACCGCCAGGGCTTCAATCCCATCTTCATGATGGCCGATTCGGGCGCGCGTGGTTCGAAAGAGCAGATCCGCCAGCTCGCCGGTATGCGCGGCCTGATGGCCAAGCCGCAGAAGAAGATGACCGGCTCGATGGGCGAAATCATCGAAAACCCGATCACCGCCAACTTCCGCGAAGGCCTCTCGGTGCTCGAGTACTTCATCTCCACCCACGGCGCCCGCAAGGGTCTGGCCGATACCGCCCTCAAGACCGCCGACGCCGGTTACCTCACCCGCCGACTGGTCGATGTCGCCCAGGACGTCATCATCACCCAGACCGACTGCGGCACCATCCTCGGTCTGCGCGTCGCTGACATCAAGGAGGGCGAGGAGGTGATCGAGTCGATGCAGGATCGTATCATCGGGCGCGTTGCCGCCGAGGATATTTTCGATCCGGAATCGGGCGACGTCATCATCGAAGCCGGCGCTCTCATCAGCGAG
Organism: uncultured Cytophagia bacterium; assembly: GCA_964436305.1. Classification (GTDB taxonomy): domain Bacteria; phylum Zhuqueibacterota; class Zhuqueibacteria; order Residuimicrobiales; family Residuimicrobiaceae; genus JAKPUX01. The sequence continues at coordinate 1,551 of CAYTCI010000129.1, forward strand.
GAGATCGCCAAAAAGATCAGCGACGCCGGCCCCGAGTCGGTGATGATCCGTTCGGTCCTCACCTGTGAAGCCCCGCGCGGCGTCTGCGCCCAGTGCTACGGCCGCAACCTGGCCACCGGCAAGATGGTCTGCATCGGCGAGGCGGTCGGCGTCATGGCGGCCCAGTCGATCGGCGAACCGGGCACCCAGCTCACCCTGCGTACCTTCCACATCGGTGGTACCGCCTCGCGCATCGCCGCTCAGTCGCAGGTGGCGGTCAAGCACGAGGGCGTCATCGCCTGGGACAATCTCAAGACCGTCCAGCGCGAAGATGGCGAGGTCGTCTGCATCGGCCGTAACGGCCGCATCAATGTGCAGGATGACGACAACCGCAACATGGAGCGCCTGACGGTGCCGTACGGCGCGACCATCATTGTCGAGCAGGGCGCCCGCGTCGAAAAGGGGACGGTGATCTTCAAATGGGATCCCTATACCGCCAGCATCCTCAGCACGACCACGGGCAAGGTCCAGTTCCGCGACCTGCTCGAGAACATCACCTTCCGCGAGGAGATGGACGAGACTACGGGCATGCGGCAGCGGGTGGTCATCGAGACCCGCACGCGCAACCTCAGCCCGACCATCAATATTCTGGATGAGAAGGGGCGTATCACCAGCGCCTACGTCGTCCCGACCCGGGCCAACCTGGTGGTGCGCGACGGCGACATGATCAACGCCGGCGATGCTCTGGTCAAGATCCCGCGCGAGATCGCCAAAACCCGCGACATCACCGGCGGTCTGCCGCGCGTCGCCGAGCTCTTTGAAGCCCGGCGGCCGAAGGAGCCGGCCGTGGTCAGCGAGATCGACGGTCTGGTCGAGTTCGGCGAGATGAAACGCGGCGTGCGCAAGATCCTGGTGCGCTCCGAAGACGGCCACGAGGAAAAGGTCTACATGATCGGCTACGGCAAGCACGTCCTCGTCCATGCGGGCGATTTCGTCCACGCCGGCGAGAAACTCTCCGAAGGCTCGGTCGTGCCGCACGACATCCTCGCCATCATGGGCGCCAACAAGGTGCAGGAGTACCTGGTCAACGAGATCCAGGAGGTCTACCGCCTGCAGGGTGTGCGCATCAACGACAAGCACATCGAGGTGATCGTTCGCCAGATGCTGCAAAAGGTCAAGATCGAGGACCCGGGCGACACCTTCTACCTCGAGGGCGACCAGGTCGATCGTCTCGGCTTCCTCGCCGAGAACGAGCGCATCCGCAATATGGTGGTCGTCACCGAGCGCGGCGACGCGAAATTCCAGGTCGACGAGATGGTCGAGGCCGAGGAGTTCCGCAAGGTGGTGGCCAAACTGGAAGCGGCCGAGAAAGCCGTGCCCCAGGCGCGTTCGGGCCAGCCGGCCACCTTCCAGCCGTTGCTGCTTGGCATCACCAAGGCCTCGCTGACCACCGAGAGCTGGATCTCGGCGGCCTCCTTCCAGGAGACCACCCGGGTGCTCACCGACGGCTCGGTCGAGGGCAAGGTGGATGAGCTGCTCGGCCTCAAGGAGAACGTGGTCATGGGCCACCTGATCCCGGCCGGCACCGGCATCAACCGCTACAAGGAGCTCAAGGTCGACGGTCCCGAGATCGACCTGCCGACGCCGCCCGAGCGGCCGGCCGCCCCGGCTCCGGTGATCGAGGACGATGACGAGGAAGAGGAGAACGTCGTCGACATCGAAGAACTGGAAAATGAATAGCTTCTTTGCAGAAAGTGAATAAATTTCTTGAAATTGGCAGAAAATTACCTTATATTAAAAGGCTTTGACAAAAATCGGAGGTAGAGTGCCAACCATCAATCAACTGGTTCGCACCGGTCGCGAAACTCTCGGCAAGCGTGAGAAAGCCCCGGCGCTCAACAAATCCCCGCAACGTCGCGGCGTCTGCACCCGCGTCTATACCACCACGCCCAAGAAGCCCAATTCGGCCTTGCGCAAGGTGGCGCGCGTGCGCCTCAGCAACCAGATCGAGGTAACCGCTTATATTCCGGGAGAGGGTCACAACCTCCAGGAGCATTCGATTGTCATGATCCGCGGCGGCCGTGTCAAGGACCTGCCGGGTGTCCGTTATCATATCGTCCGCGGCGTGCTGGATACCAGCGGCGTCCAGGACCGCAAACAGAGCCGTTCCAAATATGGCGCCAAACGCGGCAAGTAAGGGCGCATTCGCGAGCCTATTCCTATCCTATTGAGAGTCTTTCATGTCGAGAAGAAAAACACCACCCAAGCGGACGGTACTGCCTGATCCCAAGTTCAACAGCATCCTGGTGACCAAGTTCATCAATGGCCTGCTGCGCGGCGGCAAACGCAGCGTAGCGGAGACCATTTTCTACGATGCCATCGATATCATCGCCGCCAAGACCAGCGCCGAAGGGCTGCCGGTCTTCGAAAAGGCAATGCATAATGTCCGGCCGATGCTGGAAGTGCGCTCCCGCCGCGTCGGCGGCGCCACCTATCAGGTCCCGGTCGATATCCGCGGCGAACGCCAGCAGGCGTTGGCCATCCGCTGGATCATCAATTATGCCAAGAACCGCTCGGAAAAGACCATGTCCGAGAAGCTGGCCTTTGAATTGATGGCCGCGGCGAAAAACGAAGGCAATTCGATCAAGAAACGCGAGGATACCCACAAAATGGCCGAGGCCAACAAGGCTTTCGCCCATTTCCGCTGGTAATTCTTTCTGGTTTAGGCCAGTCTTGCATTCTAACTCCGGACTAACAAGGCTCAAAGACAGCCGGTCCGGAAAGTGGGTGCCAGGACTTGGCGTCGCATCTCCGCTCCCTCTCTCTGATACCACTGCTGATCGAGATGGATGCGTGGCGCGCCACTTTCTGATGCCCACGCACCTGCGCTCCGAATTCAACCCGGGAGGCGCGCTCTAAAGGTAAGTGGCTTTTTTATGTCAACCCCGTCCCCGCTGGATAAGACCCGTAATATCGGCATCATGGCTCACATCGATGCCGGCAAGACGACCACCACCGAACGGATCCTCTATTACACGGGCAAGGTTCACCGGATGGGCGAGGTCGACGACGGCGCCGCTACCATGGACTGGATGCAGCAGGAACGCGAACGCGGCATCACCATCACCTCCGCCGCGATCACCTGCAGCTGGAAGAACCACCGCATCAATATCATCGACACCCCCGGCCATGTCGACTTTACGGCCGAAGTCGAACGTTCTTTGAGAGTTTTGGATGGCGCAGTCGCCATCTTCGATGCCGCCGGCGGCGTCGAGCCCCAGTCGGAGACGGTCTGGCGGCAAGCGGACAAATACCACATTCCGCGCATCGCCTATGTCAACAAGATGGACCGGATCGGCGCCGACTTTACCATGGTGCTGGAGTCGATGAGGGAACGCCTCCACACCCGGCCCGTGCCGATCCAGCTCCCCCTCGGCGCCGAGGATCGCTTCACCGGACTGGTCGACCTGATCACCATGAAGGCGATCCACTACGATGAGGCCTCCCTCGGCAGCACCTGGGAGGAGAGCGAGATCCCGGCGGCCCTGCAGGAAAAGGTCTTCGGCGCACGCCACGACCTGGTCGAGACCCTCGCCGATTTCGACGATGCGGTCATGGAGAAGTACCTCTCCGGTGAGGAGATCACCAGCGAGGAGATCCACCGCGCCCTGCGCACCGGCACCCTGCAGGATGCCATCGTCCCGGTCCTCTGCGGCGCCTCGGTCAAGAATCGCGGCGTCCAGCACCTCCTCGACGCGGTGGTGCGCTACCTGCCCAGCCCGCTCGATGTGCCGCCGGTGGAAGGGGTCAACCCCTACACCGAAAAGATGGAGAAGCGGACGGCCGACGACGATCAGCCCTTCACGGCGCTGGCTTTCAAGATCATGACCGATCCCTTCGTCGGCAAGCTCACCTACTTCCGGGTCTATTCGGGGAGCATCGCCGTCGGCGAGACCGCACTCAACACCGGCAGCGAAAAGAAGGAGCGCTTCAGCCGCATCCTGCAGATGTCCGCCAACAAGCGCGATGACATCCAGCGCGTCACCACCGGCGATATCGCCGCGGCCGTCGGCCTGCGCAATACCCGCACCGGTGACACGCTCTGCGACCCCAAGCATCCGCTGATGCTCGAGAGCATGAACTTTCCGATCCCGGTGATCCGTATCGCTATCGAGCCGAGATCCAAGGCCGATCAGGATCGCATGAGCACGGCCCTGACCGCCCTGGCCGATGAGGATCCGACCTTTCAGTACAACGTCGATCCCGAGACCGGGCAGATGATCATCGCCGGGATGGGCGAGCTGCACCTCGAGATTCTGGTTGACCGCCTGTTGCGCGAGTTCAAGGTACAGGCCAACATCGGCAAGCCGCAGGTCGCCTATCGCGAGACCATCACCGAAGCGGTGACCAGCGAGATCCGTTTCGTCAAGCAGACCGGCGGCAAGGGGCAATACGCGCATGTGGTCGTCGAGTTCTCCCCGGCCGAACAGGGCGAGATCTTTACCTTCGCCAACCATGCCAGCCCGATGCAGGTGCCGGGCCAGTTCATCCGGCCGGTGGAACAGGGCATCCGCGAGGCGATGGTCAGCGGCGTGATCGCCGGCTACCCGATCATCGACGTCAAGGCGAACCTGGTCGACGGCTCCTTTCATGACGTCGACTCGAGCGAGCTGGCCTTCAAGATCGCCGGGGCGATGGCCCTGCAGGACGCGGCGCGCCGCGGCAAGTCGATCCTGATGGAGCCGGTGATGGATCTGGAGGTGATCACCCCGGAGGAGTACTTCGGTTCGATCCTCAGCGATCTGGCGGTGCGGCGGGCGCGAATCGCCAACCACCACAAGCGCAAGGATGCGCAGGTGATCAACGCCCAGGCGCCCCTGGCCGAGATGTTCGGCTACGCCACCGCCCTGCGCAACATGTCACAGGGCCGCGCGGTCTTTACCATGCAGTTTTTTAACTACCAGAAGGTTACCGAAGAGGTCGGCAGAAAGCTCCTGCAAAAGATGGGGCTGATGGTATAAGGTTTTCTCTCACGGTGGCACGGCGCCACGGCGAGAGAACAAGAAAGCTACAATTTATTCTGTGAGCACGTTTTCCTTCGTGACTCTGTGCCTCTGTGAAATATTCTTTTTTCAAAATAGCGAAGTCAAGGAGAGATAGAAATGGCAAAGCAAAAGTTCGAGCGGACCAAGCCGCATGTCAACATCGGCACGATTGGTCACGTGGACCATGGCAAGACGACGTTGACGGCAGCGATCACGCAGGTACTGGCGCTTCGCGGCCTGGCCAAGGCGCGTGCCTATGATGAGATCGACAACGCCCCGGAAGAGAAGGCGCGTGGTGTCACCATCAACGTGCATCATGCCGAGTACGAGACGGCCAAGCGTCACTATGCGCACGTGGACTGCCCGGGCCATGCCGACTATATCAAGAACATGGTGACCGGAGCGGCGCAGATGGACGGCGCGATCCTGGTGGTATCGGCGGCCGATGGTCCGATGCCGCAGACGCGTGAGCACGTGCTGTTGGCGCGCCAGGTGAACGTGCCGGCGATGGTGGTCTATCTGAACAAGGCCGATCTGGTGGACGATCCGGAGCTGCTGGAGCTGGTGGAGCTTGAGGTTCGCGAGCTGTTGACCAAGTACAACTATCCGGGCGACGAGATTCCGGTGATCACCGGTTCGGCGATGCTGGCGCTGGAGAATCCGACCGACGAGAAGCACATCAAGTCGATTCTGGATCTGATGGAGGCGGTGGACAATTACATTCCGCAGCCGGCGCGCGAGATCGACAAGCCGTTCCTGATGCCGGTCGAGGATGTTTTCTCGATCACGGGCCGCGGGACGGTGGGCACCGGTCGAATCGAGCGTGGTCATGTCAAGGTAGGCGAAGAGATCGAGATCGTCGGACTGGGGCTGAAGAAAAAGTCGGTGTGCACCGGCGTCGAGATGTTCCGCAAGCTGCTGGACGAGGGCCAGGCGGGCGACAATGTGGGACTGCTGCTGCGCGGCGTGGAGAAGGACGAGCTGGCGCGCGGTCAGGTCATTGTCAAGCCGGGTTCGATCGCACCGCACACCAAGTTCGAGGGCGAGGTTTACGTGCTGAGCAAGGAAGAGGGTGGACGTCACACGCCGTTTTTCGATGGCTATCGTCCGCAGTTCTACTTCCGCACCACCGACGTGACCGGCTCGATGAAGCTTCCGGAAGGGGTTGAGATGGTGATGCCCGGCGACAACATCAAGATCAACGCCGAGCTGATCACCGAGATCGCGATGGAAGAGGGTCTGCGTTTCGCCATCCGCGAAGGCGGCCGCACCGTCGGCGCCGGCGTGGTGACCAAGATCAT
>CAYTCI010000130.1:0-7729 GCA_964436305.1 uncultured Cytophagia bacterium
ATGGCTTTACGCTTCGACATGCATCCTCCGGAGGAAGGTGAGAGAGTTTGGGAAGAGGGCTGCGGATTTATATCCGCTCCCCGTCCCGTCCATGGCAGCTGGAACGAAAAAAAGCAGGATAATCTCCTGCCTCTTGGGGTATTCAAACGCCGGCCGCGGCCGGCAAAATGGACGTCAGGTAACCTTGCAGATCGCTCCGGACCCGGGTGAAATCGGTCTGGCGGAAAATCTGCGCCTTGATCTCGGCGGCGTGGGGCAGCCCCTTGAGATAGCTGGCGATGTGTTTGCGCATGCTGAAGAGGGCCGCCTGCGCGCCATAGGTCTGTTCCTGGAGTTCAAGGTGGTGGAGGCAGAGGTGGAGTCGGTCGGCCGCAGCCGGAGGCGGGGGTTCCACCCCGTCGCGCAGCAGGCCCACGGTCTGGGCAAAGATCCAGGGGTTGCCCTGGGCCGCCCGGCCGATCATGACCAGATCACAGCCGGTCTCGGCGAACATGCGCTGCGCATCCGCGGCGCAGGTGATGTCGCCGTTGCCGATCACCGGGATACGGACCGCCTGCTTGACGGCCGCGATCAGACGCCAGTCGGCGGCCCCCTTGAATCCCATCTTTTGCGTGCGGGGATGGATGGTGACGGCTGCGATCCCCGCCGCCTCGAGCTGCTGGCAGGCCTCGACGACGACATGATCTTGCCAGCCGGCCCTGAGCTTGGCGGTTACCGGGATCGGGCTGGCACTGACCACAGCCCGGCCGATCGCCTCGAGCAGCGACAGATCGCGCATCAGCGCCGATCCCCCGCCGCGTTTGACGACCTTCTTCGCGGGGCAGCCGAAATTGATATCGATAAAATCGGGCTGCAGCTCGGCGGCGACGATCGCCGCTGCCCGCCCCAGGGTTTCCGCCTCGGCGCCAAAGAGCTGGATGCCGATCGGCCGTTCGGCCGCCGTGAAGCGGCAAATATCCATCGTCCGCGCCTTGTTGCGCACGATGGCGTCGGCGCTGGCCATCTCGGTAAAAATGAGGCCAACACCGAACTCTTTGCAAATTTGCCGGAAAACCGTATCGGTCCAGCCCGCCAGGGGTGCCAGGACGACGGGTTGCGCTATCTCTGTGCCTGCAAGAATCACGGGCTAATATAAATGATTAAAAAGTATAAAGCAAGGGATTCCTCAGCGACGCACTGCAATTTACTTCTCCGGCGTCAGCATCGCCGCCGCACCGCCGCCCGGCGCCAGCTCGAGCCGAAGCCGCTCACCGGCTACGACGCTCCGCACGCTCCGGGTATAATCCATCGCCGCACGCCCGGCATTGGGGCCATCGGCGAACAGGGTCAGAGCATAGCGCCCCGGCGGCAAAAAGGCGAGATCGAGATCCAGCTGCCGGGCGGAGCCGTCGGTCAGGGCACCGAGAAACCAGGTCGTTCCGCTGCGGCGGGCGATCAGCACATAGTCGGCGATCCGGGCATCGACCACGACCGTCGTATCCCAGACCGAGGGCACCGCGGCGATGAAGCGCGTGCATTCCGATTCATGGCGATAACGGCTCGGCGAATCAGCGAGCATCTGCAGCGGGCTCTCGTAAACGAGGTAGAGCGCCAGCTGATGGCAGCGCGTGGTCATGCTCATCGGCATATCAAAAACCGGCTGGAACTGCGCCGCGGTGGCGTTGACCATCGCCCCCGGGGTGTAATCCATCGGGCCGACGGCCATGCGGGTGAAGGGGAGGGTGACGTCGTGCTCCGGGGTGATGTCGCGGCTCCATTTGACATTTTCCAGCCCCTTGACCCCTTCGCGGGTGATGACATTGGGCCAGGTGCGCTCGAGTCCGGCCGGCTTGTAGGCGCCGTGAAAATCGACCAGAAGATGGCGGGCCGCCGCCGCCTCGGCGATCTGCCAGTAATAGTTGACCATCCACTGATCGTCGCGCTGCATGAAATCGACCTTGATGCCCTTGACACCCCAGGCGGCGTATTGCGCCAGGGCCGGCTCGAGCTGGTCGAGCAGGCTTTTCCAGGTCACCCAGAGGATGACGCCGACCTTTTTCTCACGGGCGTGCGCCAGCAGCTCCGCCATGTTGATCTCCGGATTGACGGCCAGGACGTTGCCGAGGGTATACCAGCCCTCGTCGAGGATGATGTACTCCAGCCCGTACTCCGCGGCGAAGTCGATATAGTGCTTGTAGGTGGCGGTATTGAGACCCGCCTTGAAATCGACACCATAGAGATTCAGGGCATTCCACCAGTCCCAGGCCACCTTGCCCGGTTTGATCCAGGCGGGATCCTTGATCCTGGGGGGCTGGGCGAGCTGGTAGACCAGGGTGTTGCTGATGAGGTCGGCGTCCCGGCCGGCGAGGAGGATCAGGCGCCAGGGGAAGGAGCGGGTGCCGAAGGTCTCGGCGATATAGTCAGCCCGGGTCAGGGGTTTGACATCCCGGTCGGAGGTCGTCGTGTCCTTCAGGACCACACCAGGAAAGCGGCCGACCAGGGTGGTGGCGCGCTGGTCGCTGCCGGTGAACCAGAGGCCCGGATAATCGTTGAGATCCGCCTCGGAGATCAGGACGCGCGGCCCCTCCTCGACCTCAACCAGGACCGGTGCAACCGCCTGACGGTGGCTGGTGATCTCCTGCAGGCGCGTCGGCAGATAGAGCCGCTCCTGGTGGCTGTAAAAGCTGGGTTCCTCGCCGAAATAGAGGCGGTGATCCCGGGTGAAATCGAAGAGCGCCTGTTCATACATTACCTTGATGCGGCCGGGAAAGCGGGTCTCCCAGCGCCAGGCCACGCCGTTGTCGTAGGCCCGAAAGCGCAGGCTGTAGTTGCCCTTAAAGTCCAGCAAAAGCTCATTATAGTGGTCGCGGATGCGGGCGCTTTTTTGCCGGACCACCGGTTCGAGCACCTGGTCGACGCTTTTGCGGCTGCTCTTTTGCAGCCGCGGCGCATCACCGAGGTGGCGGTTGTTATCGAGCAGCAGCGAGATCTCGGAGGGCTGGATCACCTCGCTGCCGTGCCAGTAAACGGCATAGCGGATATTCTCGCCAGCCATCACCTTGAGCTTGATCTGGCCGTCCGGAGAGTCCAGGGTCACCTCCGCAGCGGAGAGGAGCGTCGCCGAGAGCAGCCCGGCCAGCCAAAAGGTCATCGATCGGTTCATGGTGTTCCGTCCTCCAATGGAATGATCGTGCTATTTCACCCGCGGCAGGGCAGGCAGCCGCCCGGAATGGATCAGGGGGGTGCGGGTGGTGTCCTGTTTGATGACCGCGCGGTCGTAGGTCATCAGGCCGTTCGCCTCGGTTTCGACATCGGTGGTCTGGGTATAGACCGCGGCGCTCAGCCCCGGTTTCTCCTGCAGCTCCCAGACCCTTTTCCAGAGTTCCTCATAGCGGGCCTGCAGCTCCGTTACGTCGGCCATCGCCTGATAGCCCCAGTCCTTCTCCGCCCACATATGGCCGGGGATCTTGAGGCCAAGGCCGCCGAATTCGCCGAGGACGGCGGCGCGCCTGGCCTCCGGCTGCGGTGAATCCGGCCCCGGATAGCGGTGCCAGTCCACCACATCGCCGGCGCCGCGCTCGGACCAGCCGCTCGACTGATTAACCAGGCGGGTGGAATCGAGACCGCGGAGCAAGTCCACGACCGCCGCCGTCTCAAATTGCCCCCAGCCCTCGTTGAAAGGCACCCACATGACGATGCTGGGATGGTTAAAGTGGGAGGCGACCAGGCGTTCAAGTTCGAGGTAATACTGGCGCGCTGATTCCGGGGTGCGCTCGATGTCGGGCTGGTCGGGTTCGATCGAGCGGTCGCCGCTGGGCATATCCTGCCACACCAGCAAACCGAGACGGTCGCAGTGATAATAGAATCGCCGGGGCTCGACCTTGACATGCTTGCGCAGCATGTTAAAGCCCATCCGTTTGAGGACCTCGAGATCATAGACCATCGCCGCCTCGGTCGGCGCGGTATAGATGCCGTCCGGCCAGAAGCCCTGATCGAGCGGGCCGGCCTGGAAAAGCGGAACACCATTGAGGAGCAGGCGGGTCACGCCGGCCTCGTCCACACCGAGGCCGATCGAGCGCAAGCCGGCATAACTGGTGACCTCATCGATCACCTTGTCCTGCCGGATCAGCTGGATGCGCAGGTCATAGAGATGCGGGTGATTCGGCGACCAGAGTATCGCCGAGGGGATCTGCAGTTGAACCGCCTCGCCAGCAGCCGCTTCAGCCGTGGCAACGACCACCGCGCCGTCCGACGCCGTAACCTTGAGGCGGTCCTGCGGCCCCGGTTTATCGATCAGACCCCGCACGATCAGGCGGCCCCGGGAGGCCTCGGGCACAATGCGCAGATCGCGGAGGTGACTCTCCGGCACCGGTTCCAGCCAGACACTTCCCCAGATCCCGGTACAGGCGGTGTAAAAGATGCCGCCGGGATGCAGCACCTGCTTGCCGCGGGGTTGGACGCCGGTATCGGTCGGATCCCAAACCGCCACCATCAGTGTCTGCATTCCGCCCGCCTTGAGGGCGGCGGTGATATCCAGTTCGAAGGGATCGTAGCCGCCCTCATGGCTGCCGACCTCGACGCCGTTGACCCAGATCTGCGCCTGCCAGTCAACCGCCTCGAAATGGAGGAGAATCCGCTGCTGGCGCCATTCTGCCGGTACCGTAAACGTGCGGTGATACCAGAGCCGCTCTTTTTCGGTGACACTGCGCTGCACCCCGGAGAGGGCCGATTCGACCGGATAAGGGGTAAGGATCTCACCCTGCCACTCGGCATCGCCTGGACCCGGCGCCTCGGCAGCACGTGGACGGATGGCATAGTGCCAGAGGCCATTGAGCGAAAGCCATTGCGGGCGGGCCATCGCCGGATTGGGATATTCCGGCCGGGCATTCTCCGGGCCGACAGCGGCGCTCCAGCGGGTCGGGAGCGGCGGGGGGATCTTTTGCCAGCTACCGGCATCCCCCGCCGTGGCGAGGACTGGCAGGACCAGCAGGACAAAAAACGGCAGCCAAATCATCTGCAGAGCGGCATAACGCATGGTATTCACACTCCCATAGAGGGCATGGATCAATGCCCGGATTTCTTCGCCAACGGCCACAACGGCCGGATGAGCTTGCGCCGATAACTTAATCATCCTGCAGGTAAAAAGCCAGAATTTTCGAATCTGGTCCGATTATTGTAAATCCAGGGACGGACAGATGTGGTAATAATTCATAATGAATTGTATTTCAATCATTTAATTGAAACCACAATTCATCGCAGTGTCAAAGAAAAGGGACAGAGGTGACGCTTTTTTATGGCACCTGGAGTGCCGCCCAGCGCCCTCTTGCTCCGGGGAGGAGAAGATGCTCAATTCGAAACCAATTGTGATCCTCATTTGGGCTGTGCTCATCCTGGCCGTACTTCCGGCCGGGGCCCAGGATCATCCCTGGCATTTCACATGTGGCGACCAGTCGCAGGTCGAGATTATCGCGGCGGGACTGGGAAACCGGTCGGCCTCGGTGGCCTATCCCAAAATCCTCTACATTCCCAATCCGGCCAATGTCGACAGCATTCTCGTTCAGGTGGTCGCCAAGGTGCCGCCCGAAGTGACACCGCCCGAAGAGATCTACATCGCCACCCCGGTCGAGAAACACCATCTCGATACCCCGAGCGTCATCACCGCGGGGTACGGCTACCACTATGAGACCCTGCTCAAGCCGACCAACTGGATCAAGATCTACGTCGAGGGTGACACCAACCCCGGCTATTTCGCGGCGCGGGCCGTGGTCGCCTACATCTTCCGCAAAAATCCCGATGCCCGCTTCAACACCGGCAAACTGGTTCACAAGGGGCTCTGGTGGGAGTCCGGCGACCGCCCGCTGACCTGGAGCGAAACCTGGTCGATCCCGGCGGCGACCGCGCCGCGCGATGTCGAGGTAACCTTCGTCGTCACCGAAAAGGAGAGCTCCAAACGTCTGGCGGTGCTGCGCGCCGAAGCCGGCACCCAGATCGTCTCACAAACCTATGATGACCCCAACCCGGGCGACGAGGTCCTGCTCGAGACCCTGACCCTCAAAAGCGTGCCGGGGGAGGTCACCCAGATCAAGGCAACCGTCACCTCACCGATGGACACCGGCGACTCGATCTATTGGAGCGGTCTGATGGTCACCACCTCCAGCTGCGGCGGCATGGACTTTGGCGATGCCATGGAACATGGCTTCCCCACCCTGCTGAGCCACAACGGTGCGCGCCATCTCTTCCAGCCCGGCTGCTTCCTCGGCACCCTGATCGACACCGAGGAGGATGCGACCCCCAGTGACAAGGCGGATGGTGATGATACCAATGGCATCGATGATGAGGATGGGGTGGAGTTCAAGACCCGCCTGGTGCAGGGCCAATCCACGCAGATCGAGGTCACGGCCAGCTGCCAGGGCTATCTCAATGCCTGGTTCGACTGGAAGGGCGACGGCAACTGGGACGCCGCCGATCATGCCCTCAGCGATGTCCTCCTCCAGCCCGGCGTCAACACCCTGCCGGTTGCCGTGCCAATGACGGGACTGAAAGAGCTCTTTTCCTTCTGCCGGTTCCGTTTCAGTACTGTTGCCGGTTTGGGGGTGGACGGTCCGGCGCCGGATGGCGAGGTCGAGGATTATCTGGTGCCGGTCTACACCCCGGTCGAGATGAGCGCCTTTTCGGCGACGCGGATGGCGGACGCGGTCGTGCTGCAGTGGGAGACCCAGTCGGAGAGCGACAATCTGGGGTTCAACGTCTATCGCTCCACCGAGGAGCAGGGCATTTTCACCCAGATCAACACCCGGATGATCACCGGAGCCGGCAGCAGCGCCAGCGCCCACAGCTACCGTTATGTCGACAATACGGTGCAAGCGGGGCAGATCTACTATTACCAGATCGTCGACATCGCCACGAACGGGACGATGCAGTGGCATGGACCGGTGGTGGTCGAGATGATCCAGCCGGCCGCGAACCGGCTGGAGCAGAACTCACCCAATCCCTTCAACGCCCAGACGCGTATCGCTTATGCGGTCAGGCAGCCGGGACAGGTCCTGCTGGCGATCTACAATCTGCAGGGCCAGCGCGTCCGTACCCTGATCAGCAATCGCCTGGAAGCGGGCAGCTATTCAGCGATCTGGGATGGCCGCGATGACAACGGCCATGACCTGCCGACCGGGGCCTACCTCTACGTCCTCAAGATGCCGGATGCCGAACTGAGCCAGAGGATGACCCTGATCAAGTAGCGCGAATCCGTTCATCTAAAAAGGCGAGCCGCCATCGGCCCGCCTTTTTTTATGGTCCCCCCGTATTCCGTGACAGCGAAACGCCTGCCGCCATTTTTTATCTGGCATCTGTCAAACTATCTGCGTATATTATGGGCTGTATAATTTATTGAAAACCCTCATTTTATTTTTAGCAAGGCGTTGACATGAAGAACAGCAGTACCAATCCGCTCATCCGCAATATTGCCATCATCGCCCACGTCGATCATGGCAAAACCACGCTGGTCGACCAGATGCTGCGTCAAAGCGGACTTTTTCGCGAAAACCAGCAGGTCGAGGAACGCATTATGGACAACATGGACCTCGAGCGCGAGCGCGGCATCACCATCGCCGCCAAGAACTGTTCGGTCCGCTGGGAAGGGGTCAAGATCAACATCCTCGACACGCCGGGGCATGCCGATTTCGGCGGCGAGGTCGAGCGCGCACTCAAGATGGTCGATGGTGCCATTTTACTGGTCGACGCCTCCGAGGGGCCG
>CAYTCI010000131.1:0-7703 GCA_964436305.1 uncultured Cytophagia bacterium
ACATCTGCTGCGGCGATTTGCAGGAGGAGACATGCGGCAGCAGTTCGGGGTAGAAATGCTCGATGAAATTGATCCAGCCCGGGCTGCACGAGGTCAGCAGGGGCAGGGTGCCGCCGTTCTTGATCCGGCTGAGGAGTTCATAGCCCTCTTCCATGATGGTCAGGTCGGCGGTGAAGTCGGTGTCGAAGACCTTGTCGAAGCCCATGCGGCGCAGCGCAGCAACCAGCTTGTCGGTGACCAGCGAGCCGGCGGGCATGCCGAATTCCTCGCCGATGGCGACGCGCACTGCCGGGGCCGTCTGGACGACGACATGGAGATCGGGATTATCGATGGCATCCCAGACGCGCTGGATATGGCTGTTCTCATAAAGGGCGCCGACCGGGCAGCGGTCGATGCACTGGCCGCACGCGACACAGGCTACGTCCCCCAGACCTTTGCTGAAGGGCGTATCGACCCAGACATCGTAACCGCGGCTCTCCATGCCGAGGGCGCTGACGCTCTGGACCATGGTGCAGGTCTGGACGCAGCGGCGGCACAGGATGCACTTCGAGGGATCGCGGACCACGGAGGGGCTGGAGGTATCCAGTTCGCCCTTGCGTTCGCGATACTCGAAGCTGATCTCACGGATGCCGAGCTGATCGGCAACCGCGCGTAATTCACAGGAGCCGTTGCGCACGCACTCGGTGCAGCGCATCGGGTGACGCGAGAGCAGCAGCTCCATGGCAATCCGGCGGGATTCGCGCACGGTCTTGGAATTGGTGATCACCTCCATGCCCTCAGCCACCCGCCAGCTGCAGGCGGTGCGCAGAAGGCGATCGCCCTTGATCTCCACCACGCAGAGGCGGCAGGCCGAAACGGGGGGCAGATCAGGGTGATAGCAGAGACGAGGAATATTGATCAGGGCCTTTTCGGCGGCGTCGAGCACGGTCGCATCCGCCGGTACGGTTACCGGGCGTCCATCTATGGTCAAATTGACTGTATCCAAGGTGACATCCTCCTAGTTGATAAAATGGTGTTTCAGCGTACGGATGCGGTAGATCATGCGGCCGTCTGACCGGCCTTGACCAGGGAGCAGCGACCGGCCTGACAGGTGCCGGCGAGGTGCTGCTCAAATTCTGCGCGGAAATAGCGCAGGCAGCCGAGGATAGGAATGGGAGCCGCCTGGCCGAGGCCGCAGAAGGCGCCCTTGGTCATGGTGCGGGCAAGCTCTTCCATCAAGGCCAGGTCCCTGGGCTCGCCATGGCCCGCGGTCAGACGCTCGAGAATCTCCAGCAGGCGGCCGTTGCCCTCACGGCACAGGGTGCAGATGCCACAGGATTCATGGACGAAGAACTCGACAAAATTCTTCACCAGTCCGACCGTGCACTGCGAATCATCGACCACCAGCAGGGCGCCGGAACCCATGCCCGCGCCGATCTCACGCAGGGATTCGGTGCTCAGTGGCAGGTCCAGATGCTCGCTGGTGAGGATTCCACCGGTGGTCCCGCCGAGCTGGGCCATCTTGAAGCCCTTGCCGCCGGGGATGCCGTGCCCGATATCATAGATAATTTCACGCAGGGTGATGCCCATCGGCACCTCGATCAGACCGGGATTGTTGATGTTGCCGACCATGGTGAAGACCTTGGTGCCCGGGCTCTTGGCGGTGCCCATGGCCTTGTACCAGTCTGCGCCCTTGCACAGAATCTGGGGGATATTGGCCAGGGTTTCAACATTATTGACGATCGTCGGTTTGCCCCAGAGGCCGACCGAGGGCGGGAAGGGGGGTTTGTTGCGCGGTTCGCCGCGTTTGCCTTCGATCGACTCGATCAACGCCGTCTCTTCGCCGCAGATATAGGCGCCGGCGCCTTCACGGATCTCGAGATCAAAGGAGAAGCTGCTGCCAAAAATATTCGCTCCGAGCAAGCCCTGGCTGCGGGCCTGATCGATGGCGCGCTGCATGCGTGCGATCGACATATGGTATTCACCGCGGATATAGACATAGCCCTGCCGGGCGCCGACCGCATAGCCGGCCAGGGCCATGCCCTCGATCACCGCATGCGGGTCGCCTTCGAGGATCAGCCGGTCCTTGAAGGTGCCGGGTTCGCCCTCATCGGCATTGCAAATGATATACTTGATATCCGATTTTTCCTTCGCCGCGAAACCCCACTTGAGGCCGGTCGGGAAAAAGGCTCCGCCGCGGCCCTGCAGCCCCGACTTTTTCACCTCTTCCATGACCTCCTCGGGCTTCATGCCGGTCAGGGCCTTGCCGAGAGCCTCATAACCGTCATGGGCGATATATTCCTCGATGCTTTCGGGATCGATGACACCCGCATTCTTGAGGACAACGCGCAGCTGCTTGCCCATCCGGGCCGGCTTGTCGCCCATCTGCCCTTCGGCTGCCGGTATATCGAGGTACTGCAGGCGTTCGACCACCCGCCCCTTGATGAGGTGCTCGGAAATGATTTCAGAGACATCCTCCATACGTACCCCGACGTAGTAGACACCATCGGGGAAGATAACCAGGACCACGCCCTTGTCATATATGCCGAGGCTGCCGGTCTCGACCACGCGGACCTCATCGGCAAGGCCGGCCAGCGCCAGCTCCTTGGTCAAGGCATCCTTTACCGAACGCGCACCCTGTGAAATGGTATGAGCATCCATGGCCACCAGAATATGGATTCTATGCATGGGAGGATCCTTTCACTTTATAATCCTTCAATATCGCAACCGCCTTCTCGGGTGTCAGATTGCCGTACACCTCGTTATCAACCATCATCACCGGCGCGACCGCGCAGAGCCCAAGACAACTGGTGAATTCCAGGGTGAAGAAACCGTCGGGGGTCGTCCCACCGGTCTCGATCCCCAGATAGCTCTTGATCTGCTGGAGCACTTCAGTGGAATCCTTGACATAGCACGGTGCATTGTTGCAGCAGCGCACGATATGCTTGCCTTTGGGGCGGGTTGTGAAAAGGGAATAAAAAGTGGCGACGCCATAGATCTCGCTGAGCGGGATGTCGATCTTTTTGGCTACATGGGTGAGGATATCCTCCGACAGGAAGCCATAGGCCTTTTGTACATCCTTGAGGATATAGATCAGGGGTGTTTGGGTCGATTCGTAGGATTTGACAATGTGATCGACCTGGGATAAATCCGTCATGGGTTCCTCCATTCAAAGCGGTTGATTAGGTCTGCTGCCGAAACGGGCACGTGCGGCCGCCGGCTATTCCTGGGTGAAAACGTGGCTCGAGACCACCTGTCCGCCCAAAATATGGTCGGTGACGATGCGGCGCGCAATTTCAGGGGTAATTTTACCATAGGTGGTGGTCGTGCCCTTGTCGCTCTGCACCACCTGCACCAGCGGTTCCTGGTCGCAGAAGCCGAGGCAGCCGGTCTGGGTGACCACCGCCTGGGTGACGTTACGCTTGTTCATTTCATCGAGGATGGCCGACATAACGGAACGGGCGCCGGCGGCGATACCGCAGGTCCCCATCGCAATGACGATACGATACTTGGCCGACTGTTCACGGGCCGCCATCTCTTTTTTGGCTTTGTCCTTGATCGCGCGAAGATCTGACAAACTTTTCACGACAGATTCCTCCTGAAGATGAATGAGTCGGCGGTATGGATGGATAACCGCCGCAGAACAGGTTGATTAGAATGGAGACGTTGCATTCAGCCGATCATGCCGATCTGCTGGAGCTTCTGCTGAATATGAGTTTGCGCGGGCGCGACAAGCTCATATTGCGAACAGTCGCGTTCCGCCATTCGGGCATAGATCCAGTACGAGTCAAAGGTAAAATGGCCTCTATCGGTGCGATGATGATAAAGAAAATGGACATCCGGCGCACCGATGATCAGATTGATCACGGTTGCGGCGATGTCACCCAGGGGCGCGCGATTGAGGCTGTTATGCACGAAAGTGGCCCGCAGGGTCGTGCCGACCCCGGGTGTCGAGACGATCTCCAGATCCCCCCCGCAGCTCCGCGCTGCCTGCTGCAACAGCGGCAATCCCATGCCGACGGAACGGGTTGTGCGGGTGGTGACGAAAGGATCCATGACGCGGTCGATCAATTCCTTGCTCATGCCGCGGCCGTTATCCCGGACACGGATGCTGAGGAGATTGGCGGAAACCGATTCGTCGATCCAGAGAATGACCCGGTTCGCCCCGGCTTCGACCGAATTGGTGACGATATCGAGGATATGCAGAGAGAGCTCGCGCATCGCGCTCAATGGCGCCCCCCTTCCGCGGCAGCGACCGGCTGCTGCAGACCGGCCGGCTGGGGGGGCAGGATACTGATCCTGCGTCCCTCCGCTTCATTGCAGGCAAGCAGCAATTCGGCGAAGGTCGGAGATTCGAGCCGGAACCAGCTGCACGCACTGCCGATCTGCTGGACATCATGGGCATCCGAGGCCGTGATCAGCTGCAAGCCGCTGCTGCTGTAGCGCTCCACCGCTTCGGACGGCTGGGCCCGGCGAGAAAGTTCGATCACCTTGAAAGGGAGATCGCCCGGCAAAAAGCCCAGAATCCGCACCATACTGTTGGCGCGGCGGTCGATGTGGGCCGGATAAATGATGCCACCCCGGGCCACCGCCTCCTGCACAACCCGCTCATAGGCAGCGCGGATCGGCAGTCCGAGCAAGCGGGGACTTTCGCCGAGGATGGTCTCCTTCGCGTCCACCAGCAGTTGCGGTCCCCAGAGGGATGGGTCGTTTTCTCCCTCCTGCAACGAATCGTAGACAAAGCCCTGAAAGTCGAGCGCTCGATCCAGGTCCGGGAAGAGGGCGATCATGTGGATCTCCTCGCGCGTCGAGACCTCGATCCCGGCGAAGACCTGCAGCGGTGTCGCGGCTGCTGCCTGCTGAAAGGCGGCGACATTTTCCGCCGAATTATGGTCGGTGATCGCGATAAAATCCAGTCCCCGGGCGATGGCCGTAGCCACCAGGTCCTTCGGCCCCATGCTCAATTCCGAGCAGGGAGAGAGCACGGTATGCAGGTGGAGATCACCACAGAACCAGCGCAGCATTCAATGGCTCCCGCGCAAACCCAGGGTGTAGAGACGGCCAGCCACATCGAAGGCATTGGCATCGCAGCTGTAGAGGGCGATTTTTTTCAGGTTGGCTTTCTCGATGGTCTCGAGACTGGGCACGGCGCCATTGGCAAAGATGACGGCGGTCAGCTCCTTGAAAAAGGCGATAGCGATGACATTCTCATGGGTCTGGTTGGTGATCCAGAGCGAATCCCTGGGTGCCTTGGCCATGACATCGCTGAGCATATCGGAGATGCAAGCGGAAACCACGGGCTGCTCGACGGGATTGTTCGCAGTGAGGAGGTTTAGCGGCAGCACTTCAAGTACATTCTTGAGTAACATAGGCCTTATTAGTTGATGACGGTTGTGTTCTTTTCATCCTCAATCTGTGGCTGTGGCGAGGACCATTTTCCCTGGCCATGCCGGACCAGGTCGCGCACCAGTTCGGACATGTCGATGCTCTCTCCACCCTCAATCAGGATGGCATCGCCGGAGCGGATGTTGGCGGTAAGCCAGGCAAAGGCGGTCGGCCGATCCGGGCAGGTGATGACCTCTTTTTGGGTGTTGGCCGCCGCGGCGATGGCTGCAGCGGTGGCGGCGGCTTGCGGCCCGACGACCACGACGAGATCGATCGGCATGCCGGCGATATAATGCCCCATCATGATCTGGGCGTTGGGTCCCTGTTCGGTGGGGTCGGTCAGGTCGCCCATGACAAAAAGCAGCCGGCGGGCGGATTCCCGGAAACTGAGCAGGGCTTTGGTCGATTTGTAGAAGGATTGCGGCGTGGCGTCGTGGGAGTCGTCGAGGAGGTGAACGCCGGCAAAGTGGTGCAGGCGTCCGCGCCCTTCGGGCAACAGAAAGTGGTCCTCGAGGGCGAGCTTGATGATCGGCCCCTCCACCCCGAGTTCGGCAGCAGCCGCCCAGGCGGCGAGGGCATTATAGACGTCGCCGAGGGAATAGATCGCCATGGTCAGGGTGGCCGCGCGCACGCCCCGTTTGAAGATGGTGAAAGTGGTGCCCAGGGGACCGAGATGGCGAATCTCATCGGCATAATAGTCGGAGACCGGGCTGAGCCCGAAATAGACCACCCGGCAGGTCAGATTATCACCCATGAGTCGGGTCCATTCGTTGTCACGGTTGAGCAGGGCCGTGCCGCCCGGGGGGAGGATATTGAGAAGGTCGGCTTTCGCGGCGGCGATCTTTTCGCTGGAACCGTAGCGATCGAGGTGGGCTTGTCCAATGTTGGTGACGATGGCCATGATCGGCTGGACCAGACGGGCAGCCTTGGGGAGTTCGCCAGGGACGGCCGCTCCGATCTTGATCACCGCCCAGTCAAAATCACTGGCGAGGGTGAGCAATTCGCGGGCGATCTCCTCGGCTTGCGGATTCTCACGGCGAAACTCGTAAAGCCGTCCGGCCCGCTGCAGGATCCTGCCGAGCATCGATCGGGTCGTCGTCTTGCCATTGCTGCCGGTGATCGCTATGAACGGAAAGGCAAGTCGCCGGCGGTGTTCGGCAGCCTGCATCAGGAGATCGGGCATGGGGGCCATGATTTCCACTTCATCCGTAAGTGAACGTGACACGACTGACCAGTCAGGGTACGATCATTTTAATCAGACTGAAACTTACAGAATATTATCCTAATAATAAAGCAATTTAATTTTGCGCTCCCTCTTTTCTTTCCGCCAGGGGAAGTGAAACAGTGAAGACCGTCCCCTCCTCGTAGACCGACTCGGCTTCGATGCGCCCGGCATAGCTGTCGATGATCTTTTTCACCAGGGTCAGGCCCAATCCGGTGCCGGTGATCGCGCGGGTGTGCGGATTTTTTGCCCGGAAGAATTCCTCAAAGAGTCTCTCCTTCTCTTCCGGTTTCATGCCGATACCGCTGTCCTGGACGGTCAAGCGGGCGTAGCCCTTCTCCCGGGCGGTTTGCAGCCGGATCGAGCCCTGCGGACGATTATATTTGATGGCGTTGGAGATCAGATTGGTGAGAATCCGCTGAATTTCCTCACGGTCGGCATCGATCATCAGGTCGTGTGTCAATTCCAGTTTGAGACTGAGGCCGTTTTTTTCGATTTCGTTGGCGAAAAAATCGCTGACCGACTGGACCTGGGCGGAGAGATCGAGGCGCTCGATCTCGCGACGCACCTTGCCAGCCTGGATCCGGGAGATATTGAGCAGGTCGTTGATCAGGCTGATCAGGCTCTTGCTGCGCTCCAGCGAGCGCCGCAGATAACTGTCATACACCTCCGGTTCATCGCCAAGGGATCGTTCCACCACCATTTCCAGATACCCCTGAATGGCGGTGATCGGAGCTTTGAGCTCATGCGCGGCCATGTTGACGAACTGGGATTTGAGCAACTCCAGCTGTTTGAGCTCGGAAATGTCGCGCAAGACCGAGACGAAACCGAGCACACGGTTCTGGTCGTCGCGAATCGGCGTGGTATTGGCCATGATTACGAGTTTGGCGGGGGGATGGATGACGAATTCCTGCTGCAAGCCCTGGAGACTCTCCTGCCGGTTGAAAATGTCGGTGATCATCGCCTGGAGATTCTCCGGCAGCACCTCACGGATGGAGCGGCCGATCACCAGATCCTGCTGCAGATCGAGCAGCCGGGGATATTGCGGATTGAAGAGGACGACCTCGGCATCCTGGTTGAGCACCACGATCCCGTCTGCGATCGAGTTGATAATGGT
>CAYTCI010000132.1:0-7588 GCA_964436305.1 uncultured Cytophagia bacterium
GGTCTGATCCAAAAAAGAGGCGACTCCTCGCCTCGCTACGACGGTCTTGCGCTGGTGGCCATGGCCAGCACGATCGATAGAAACTTGGTCTCTTCGCTGTCGGCGCGGCTGGTGAGAATGATCGGCGACTGCGCCCCGACAATGATGCCGGCGGTCCGTGAACCACCGAGGTAGGTCATGGTCTTGTAAAAGACATTGGCGGCCTCAATGTCCGGCATGATAAGGATATCCGCCTCCCCCCCGACCGGGCTGGTGATGCCCTTGACCTCGCAGGCTTTGGGACTGACAGCATTATCGACCGCCAGCGGGCCATCAATGATGGCCGCGCCGAACTGGCCGCGGGCTGCCATCTGCGCGAGCGCCGCTGCATCGATCGTGCAGGGCATCGATTCGTAATTGACCTTCTCCACCGCGGCGATGACAGCCACCCGCGGGTTCTCGATTCCGAGCAAACGCGCCGAAAGCAGCGCATTCTCTGTGATCGCAATCTTGCCGCCGAGATCGGGTGCGATATTCATCGCGGCATCCGACATCAGGATGAGCTTGGGGTACGCCGGGACCTCAAAGGCGGCCAGATGACTGAGGAGCTTGCCGGAACGCAGTCCGGCCTGCTTGTCCAGCACCCCCTTGAGCAGGGTCGCGGTGGTGCATTTCCCCTTCATCAGGGCGTTGGCCATCTGCTGACGAACCAGTTGGACGGCGATCGCCACCGACTCCTGCTCGCCTTGCGCCTGCACGATATCGAAATGCGAGAGATCGATGGCATGCTCACGCGCTACCTCGAGAATGGCCGGCTTGTCCCCAACCAGAACGGCATCGGCAATGCCCCGCTCGAAGGCCAGGGCAATCCCCTGCAGTACATCCTCATCCTCCGCCATGGCCACCGCGATGGTCTGCCTGACCCTGCCCGTCACCTTTTTCAAGAGCTGATCAAAAGAGGCGTTCATGAAAGCTCCGATTGCACCGGTTCGTTTATGAGGGGCATCCTGATAAAGCGCTCGGGTTTCATCGCTATCGCCGGAAACTTGTGCAGATAGACCTTGTCCATCGTCACCAGCGGCACTCCCTGTTCAAGGGCCAGGGCCGCATATTCGGCGGCATAGGCCGAGCAGTCGTATTTGCCGGCTACCGTCAGGATTTCCAGCGAGGGAATGTCAAACTGGCCGCCCTGCATCAGCTTTTCCGCTTCCTGCATGACCAGACTGGCCTGACGCAGCGACAACACCTCCTTGCGCAGGTAGTAGGCCAACAGCTGGCGAAACTCGCTGCGCCAGAGCAGCGGGGCGATCCATTCGTCATCTTTCTGTAAAACCAGTCGTACCACATCGGTCTGGTCGCTCTTGAGCAGCAGCGAAGCGATCATCCGGGCGTCGACGACGATCATGATCGTCCCTCATCCATTACCTGGTCGATTCCTGACTCGCCGATGACCGGCAGATCGAGTCCCTTTTGCAGCTGCTCAACCCGCCGGAGGAAGGTGCCCGAATCGATTCTCTGGCTGCAGATCGCCCGTTCGATGCAGACGATGATCTCGCTGTTGATGCTGCGGCGGTTATCCTTGGCGCTTTGCTTGAGCTTTTTGTAGAGATCGGGGGGGATTTTTTTTACGGTGATGGTTTGCATGGCTTGTTCCCATAAGGTTCTGATTTGGAACCATAATGGAATATAACGCATTTTGCCGTAATTGTCAAGAATAAATTGAAGTTAGCATAAAAAACGGCCGGAAGAGAACGCTGCCGACCGTCGAAAAATAGCCATGCCTTCCCCCTGTCAGGACGGGTAGATTTTGGCCATCTCCTCGTCATGGAGGACGCGCAGCGCGCCCAAAGCCAGGGCTTCCATCTCCTCTTCACCCGGAAAGAGCAGCAAGGGTGCAATAAAGCGTACCCGTTCGCTGATCAACGCCACAAAACGGTGATCATAGGCAATACCACCGGTCAGGACGACCGCATCGACCTTGCCGTGCAGAACCGTCGCCATGCTGCCGATCTCCTTGGCGATCTGCCCGGCCATCGCCTGATAGACCAGCAGTGCCGTTTCATCCCCCGCTTCGATGCGTGCGACCACCTGGCGCATGTCATTGACGCCGAGATAGGCGACGACGCCGCCTTGCCCGGTGATCATCCGGGCGATCTCTTTTTCGGTGAGTTCGCCGGAAAAACAGAGGCCGGCCAGGGCGCGCGCCGGCAAGGTCCCGCTGCGTTCCGGTGAGAAAGGGCCGTCACCATTGAGGGCGTTGTTGACATCAACCACCCGGCCGCGGGCGTGCGCCGCCACGGAGATGCCACCGCCGAGATGGGCGATAACCAGATTGAGCTGTTCGTAGGGTTTGCCCAGCTGCGTTGCCGCCTTGCGGCCTACCGCTTTGTGATTGAGGGCGTGAAAAATGGATTGTTTCGGCAGACGCGGGTGGCCGGTGAGACGGGCTTCTGGCATCAACTCGTCGACCACCACCGGATCAACGATGAAAGCCGGCCGGCCGTGCACCGCCGCCAGCTGGAAGGCGAGAATCGCCCCAAGATTGGAGGCATGCTCGCCATATTGGGCACTCTCCAGTTGCCTGAGCATCGACGCGCCCACCTGATAGGTGCCGCTGGTAACCGGGCGAAGCAGGCCACCCCGTCCGACAAAGGCATCCACCTCTGCCAGGGCCACCCCCTTTTGCGTCAAAACGCCCTGAATCGCCTGCTGGCGCCAGGCGTATTGGCTGAACACCGTGGTGAAGGGGCGTAACTCGTCCGCTGAATGGCTCAAGGTCTCGGCGAAACGGCAGGTTTCATCCTCGTAGAGAGCGATCTTGGTCGAGGTGGATCCGGGATTGATGGCGAGGATCTTGAACATCGGGACTCCACTATTCGGATTCGACGTGAATGAGAGACTCGACCCGCTCCGGGGCCAGCCGCTCCCGCCCTTGGAGAAAATCAAGTTCGATCAGAAAGCAACATCCGACGATTTCGGCACCGAGCTGACGCGCGAGGGCGATCGCGGCGCTGGCCGTGCCGCCGGTCGCGAGCAGATCATCCACCACCAGTACCCGCTCGCCGGGCTGTACGGCATCGATGTGCATCTCGAGGGCGTCGCTGCCATACTCGAGCGCATAGGCGGCACGTACCGTCTTCCAGGGCAGTTTGCCGGGCTTGCGCACAGGCACCATGCCCACCCCGAGGGCATGCGCCAGAATGCCGGCGAAGATAAATCCGCGCGCCTCGATGCCCAGAACCTTGTCGATCTGCTCGCCCTGATAGCACTTCAGCATGCGAGCGACCGCCTCGTGCAAGGCCGCGCCCTCTCCCACCAGGGTTGTGACATCCTTGAATATAATCCCCGGTTTCGGGAAATCGGGGATACTGCGAATCTTGTCAGCCAGCTCCATGAACCATCCTTTCGTACCGACGCTGAATCGGCAGCTTTTTCCATCGCCAGGTCCGGACCGATCGTAGTTTGCATCCGACAGCTTAAGCCCCTGCGTGAAACAAACAACAGATCAGGGGTAGATGCGCGAGATGGTCCTTGGGAAAGGAATGGTCTCGCGGATGTGCTGCAGCCCGCAGATCCAGGTCACCGTTCGTTCGAGGCCGAGGCCAAAGCCGGCATGCGGTACCGAACCGAAGCGGCGCAAGTCGAGATACCAGTTGAAGGCCTCGACGGGAAGCTGATGGGCCTTGATCCGGCTGAGCAGGGTCTCATAATCATCTTCGCGCTGGCCACCGCCGATGACCTCGCCATACCCCTCCGGGGCGAGGACATCCACGCAGAGGGCACGGTCGCTGCGTTGCGGGTCACGCTTCATGTAGAAGGCCTTCACATCGGCTGGGTAGTGGGTGACCATCACCGGCCGGTCGAATTGCTGGGAGATCAGGGTCTCGTCCGGGGCACCGAGATCATCGCCATAGATAAAGGGGGCATTGGCCTCCTTGAGCAGCTGCGCCGCCGCGTCATAATCGAGACGGGGAAAGGGCCTTTTTATCGCTTCAAGCTTGGCGATATCGCGCTCAAGCCGTTTGAGCTCCTCCATCCGGTTCTCAAGAACCCGCTCGACGATGGTGCAGAGCAATCCCTCCGCCAACTGCATGTCACCCTCGAGGTCGCAATAGGCCACCTCCGGTTCGAGCATCCAGAATTCGGTGAGATGGCGGCGGGTTTTGGATTTTTCCGCCCTGAAAGTGGGGCCAAAACAATAAACCTTGCCGAAAGCCATCGCCGCCGCTTCCATATAGAGCTGGCCGCTCTGGGTCAGGTAGGCCTTGTCCTCGAAATAGCTGGTTTCGAAGAGGGTGCTTGTCCCCTCGCTGGCGGCCGGGGTGAAGATCGGCGCATCGATCAGGGTGAAACCCAGATCATCAAAATAATCGCGGCATGCACGGATTATTTCATGTCGTACTTTAAGGACTGTGTGCTGCAGGGAGGAGCGCAGCCAGAGATGGCGGTGCTCCATGAGAAAATCGATCCCATGCTCTTTGGGGCTGATCGGATATTCTTCGGCCTTTTGCACGATCTCCAGTCGGCTGACCTGCAACTCGTGGCCGCCCTTCGCCCGTTTGTCCTCAGTGACTGTCCCGGTTACCCGGATGGAACTCTCCTGCGGCAGTGCCAGACACGCCTCAAAGAGCTCCTCGCCGACGCTGTCGCGGAACATCACGGCCTGAATGAGGCCCGTGCCATCCCGAACCATCAGGAACTGCAGTTTGCCCTTGTGGGTTTTGTTGTACAGCCAGCCCTGCAGGGTTACTTCCTGCCCCAGATACTTTGCAATTTCCGCGATATAAACCGTAGCCGCCATGGGAGGTGCATCCTTTCCGAAGTAGAGGGTTCAAACAACGAAGCGTTATTTCGCCAGTAAAACCGGAACCGTGGACTGGCGCAGCAGGTGCGCGGTGGTGCTGCCGAGCAAGGCCTCGCGAATGCGGGAGTGGCCATAGGCCCCGATCGCGATCAGGTCATACTCTTTCTGGGCGCAATAACGGACCAGGACCTCATCCGGATGGCCTGTCAGGGTGGCACTCTCCACCGTGACACGATAATTCCGGAGATAGGCGTTGGCGAGGTCGCAGTTGTGCGCTGCCAGATCGCTGTCTTCGCCGACGCTGAGAAGACCGATGGTGCCTTGTACCGCCTCCGCCAGATGGGCGGCGTATTGCAGCGCCCGGTTGGCATGATCCGAACCATCGCAACCCACGAGTATTTTTCGGATCGGCCGATACGCCATTGCGGCAACCAGCAGCGGCTTGGCGATCAAGCGGCTGACCGCATCGACTGTGACGCCGAGCCCCTTGATATCCCAGCGGGCGAATTCGCCCTGTTTGCCCATAACCAGCAGGTCCGCAAGCCGGCTCTGTTCGAGAATCAGATCCGCCGGGGCACCGATGCCCTTTTCCAGGCTGTACTCCAGCCCCGAATCGGCCAGCCGTTCACGGCATTTTGCGAGGATCTTGTCGCATTTGTCGTCAAGCAGAGTACGCGAGGCCTCCTGATAGTTGCCCGTGGGTGCAATGGAGATGAAGCCGTCCGAGCCAACGGCGGAAGCCCATTCAAAAACCCGTACATCGGCAACGGTCAGGATCATCAGACGGCTGGAGAAGCGCTGCGCCAGTTCAATTCCGTGCGCCAGGATGGATTCGGTGTAAGCAGAGCCGTCGACGGCCAGAAGAATACTCTTGAACACGGGCGTACCCTCCCTTCTCGCCATCCGGGATCTTTTTCCCGGACGCGTGCAAGACCAAAGCGGGTCTGGTCAGGGCGTTGTTTGACCGGCCATGCTGTTGTCAGCCTCCCTCAGAGCCATACCTCGGGCTTGGCATCGCGGGCCATCAGTTCTTCCAGCGCCTGCAGGGGCTCTTTTCGTTCAAAGAGGACCTGATGGACCTGTTCGCAAATGGGCAGTTCGACATTACAGCGCCGCGCCAGGGCCACAGCCGATTTGCAGGTGCGGACGCCTTCGGCTACCATGACCATCTCCCCCAGGATATCCTGGAGCGAGCGGCCGCGGCCGATCTCTTCGCCGACAAACCGGTTGCGACTATGGCGGCTCATGCAGGTGACGATCAGGTCGCCCATGCCCGAAAGGCCGGCAAAGGTCATCAGGTCCGCCCCCAGTTTTCGCCCCAGCCGGGCGATTTCCGCCAGACCGCGCGGTTGCAGCGCCGCCTTGGTGTTGTCGCCGAAACCACTGCCGTCGCAGATCCCGGCCGCGATGGCGATGACATTTTTCAAGGCGCCGCCCAGCTCGACGCCGATGACATCATGGCTGCGGTAGCAGCGCAAGGTGCGGCTGCTCAGCTCCCGTTGCAGCAGCAGGGCGTTTTCCTCGCTCGTGGAGGCGATGACCACGGCGGAGGGAACCCCCCGGCTGACCTCCTCGGCGTGGCTGGGTCCGGAGAGAACGGCATAGCACTCGTCCGGTAATTCAGGAAGTTCCTGGCGGACGATCTCCGAGATGCGCATCTCGGAGCCGTTCTCGATGCCCTTGGCACAGTTGACCAGCAGGGGGTTGGCGTCCAGGTGAATCTGTGCGATCTGATGCAAAACCCCGCGGGCAAACTGCGAGGGGACAACTTGCAGGATGATTTCGCTGGATTCAACCGCCCGCTGCAGGTCGGCAGTAATTACGATCTTCTGATCGATGGTGGCGCCGGGCAGGACAGAAAACCGGCTGCGTTCGCTCGTGAGGCGGGCTGCTTCCGCCGGATCGAATTCCCACAGCCGCACCGAATGGCCCAGCCTGGAGCAGTAATTGGCCAGGGTGATCCCCCACCCTCCTGCTCCCAGGACGCTGACGGTCTTCATTGGGCCTCCTCCGGGATGACCTCTCCGATTTCTACCACGCGTTCACCTGCGGCGCCGAGGGTCCGGATGATCTCGCCGGCGCCCTCGGGCTGAACCACCAGCACCAGGCCGACGCCGAGGTTGAAAACCCGGCGCATCTCCTCATCCGCGATCCGGCCATATTCCTGGATCAGGCGGAAGAGCGCTGGCATAGTCCAGGCGTGCCAGTCGATCTTGAGCTGCAGGCCCGGCCGCAGCAGCCGGCGGGTGTTGCCTGCGATGCCGCCGCCGGTGATATGGCTTATACCGTGGAGGGCCGGATGGCGGCGTACAGCCCGGATCGGATTTTGATAACTGCGATGCACCTGCAGCAGGGCGTCGCCCCAGGTCTGGTCAAGGCCGGGCGCCGTTTGATCGAGGCGGATCTTCTGCCGTTCGAACAGCACCTTGCGGGCCAGGGAGTAGCCATTGGTATGCAGACCGCTGGAGGGCAGGCCGAGGAGGCGATCGCCGGCGCGGATGCGGCCGCCATCGATGATCTCAGTGCGGTTGACGGCGCCGATAATCGTCCCGGCCAGATCGTATTCGCCGCTGGCATAAAAGCCCGGCATTTCGGCGGTCTCGCCGCCGATCAGAGCGCAGCCGTTCTCACGGCAGGCCTGGGCCATGCCGCCGACCAGAGCCGTCGCCGTATCAGGATCGAGCACACCGACGCCGATATAATCGAGGAAAAAGAGCGGATCCGCGCCGCAGGTCATGATGTCGTTGACACAGTGGTTGACCAGATCCTGGCCGACCGAATCATGGCGTCCGGCGGCAAAGGCGA
>CAYTCI010000133.1:0-7535 GCA_964436305.1 uncultured Cytophagia bacterium
GTTGGTGACCCTGTCGCTCAGGCCCCAACCCTTCAGCCGGACAGCGGCAGCCCCGGGATTGTAGAGTTCCAGCCAGTCCGAGTACTCGCCATCCTCGTCGGCGAGGAAGGCGCTGTTGGAGGACATGATCTCGTTGATACGCAGGGATTGGGAGAGGGCGGTGCCGGCAAGCGACGAGAGCAGCGTGAGCAGCAGCCACCGCAAGGCGAAGCGGGAAGAGGCATTCATGAGCGGAATATCCTTATAAATGGATGACTTGACAATATACTCTTTTCTTTTTTCGATTACTATACTATTTTAGGGGCGAAGGGGGAGGGACGATTCATTCGCGGAGAACAAGGCCATGAAAAAATGGGCGTCGAGGATTTTGGTGCTGCTCTCGTTTGCGGGCACCCTGCAGGCTCAGGGACCCAAAGAGGAACTGACGCAGTCGCTGCGCGATCTGGAAAAAAGCTTCTCCGGGCGTTTCGGATTTATGGCGAAGAACCTGCGTACCGGCGAGGTGATCGCCTGGAAGGCGGAGGAGAAATTTCCGACCGCGAGTGTCATCAAGCTGCCGGTGATGGTCGAGTATTTTTATCAGGCCGCGGCCGGGCGGTTCGATCCCCTGCAAAAGGTCACCCTCGCCCCGGAGGAGCGCCGCGGGGGCTCGGGGCTGCTGCAGTTTTTCGCGCCGGGCGCGGAGGTCCGCCTCTGTGACGCGGTGCTCTTGATGATCGTGGTCAGCGACAACAGCGCCACCAATCTGGTCATCGATGCCCTCGGCCGTACCCACGCCGAAAAGCTGGCGGCGGTCAACGAGCGCATGGCCGCCCTCGGCCTGAAAAACACCCGCCTGCTCAACCGGCTGATGGCCTATGCAACCAAGACCGATTCTTCCGAGTCGATCCGCTATGGCGTGGGCGTCTCGACCCCGGCCGATATGGTGCTGCTGCTCGAGAAACTGTACCGCGGCGAACTGGCGGATTCCCTCTCGAGCCGGGCCATGACCGGGATCCTGGGGCAGCAGTTCTACGAATCGGCCATCCCGCGCTTTTTGCCCTATGCCGCAGCGCACAATCTTAGGGTGGCGCACAAGACCGGCGGGGTGACCGGGGTCTCCAATGACGTCGGACTGGTGCTCTCCAATGAGGCCGATTTCGCCATCGCCGCCTTTACCGAACAGGCACCCGATCGCCGCGGCAGTGTCGACAACCAGGCCACCCTGGCCGTGGCGAGTGCGGCGCGTCTGGCCTGGAACCATTTCACCGGCAGCACGGGAATGGAGCCCCCCTTCGTCACCAGCGTCGACTGGAACGCCTATCCCGGCGGCGAATGGGCGCGGGTCTTTCTCCGCAACGCGCCCTATCCCCATCCCTCGCGCGGGCAGGGCTGGCGTTACCAGGAGACCTTTTTCCCGCGCGATCCGCACTACACCGACAGCAGTGCGGTGATCGTCATCCCGGAGGGGTTCAAGCCGAGGAACGGGGCGGTGGATCTCATCGTCCATTTCCACGGCTGGAACAATGACGACCTCGGCGTGCTAGAGCAGTATCGCTTGCCACAGCAGCTGGCTGCCTCGGGCAAGAACGCCATCCTGGTGCTGGCGCAAGGACCGTGGCATGCGCAGGACTCCGGCGGCGGCAAGATGGAGGATGAAGGGGGATTCAAGCGGATGGTGGAGGAGCTCCTCGCGGTATTGCGCACTGAGGGGCGCATCCCGGCGGAGGCCGGTCTGGGCAAGGTGATCGTCGCTGCCCACAGCGGCGGCTACCGCCCGGCCCTCTATGCGGTCAGCCGCGGCGGCCTGCAGAAGGAGATCAGCGAGGTCTATCTCTTCGATGCCTTTTATGCCCTGACCGAGGAGCTGATCCCCTGGCTCAAGGCCGACAAGCATCATCTATTGCGCTCGGTCTACACCGAGCATCTCGCTGGCGAGCATGCGGCCTTCAAGCGCTTGCTGAAAGCGCAGCACCTGGGCTATTTTGAGGGGCCGCCTGAGGGTATGACAGCGCCGGCGGTGAAGGGCCGTCGCGTCCTGCTCGAGCCGGCGACCGAGTGCCACAGCTGCGTCATTTTTCACCGCTTCCAGCGCTGGCTCGAGGCGAGTTCGCTCACTTCCCGCTAGCCTCCAGCCAGCTGGCGAGGCCGGGGGCCGCTGTTATTCGCGGTCGTTGGTGTACTTGGTGATCAGGGTGTTGCGCAGGCCGATATACATCGCCGGGACCTCTTCCTGCAGCCCGGTGCAGTAGTGCGTCAGGAAGTCGCGTGCTTTTTGCGGGTTTTTCGCCAACAGGTGAACCGCGGCGGTCTCGATCGAGTCCTGCCGTGCAAAGATCGCCGCCTCCCAGGGATCGCGTACCGCGCGCACATCGGCGATCGCCTGCTGGAATTTGAGGTTGGCCAGGTTGTCGACCATGTCGATGGTCCAGCGCGCCGAGGCGTCGCTGTAGTGTTCCGGATCGTAGGTCTGATAGCAGGCGGCGGTGGCGGTCACCCCGGCATAGATGGGCACATAAGGGCTGAAGTAGGGATTGTCGAGGTAGACCCAGTAGAGGCCGCCGACGGGATCCGGCAGCCAGCCGCGCAGCTGCAGGACCATGCCGTAATGGCCGCGGTGGCGCGCGACCGGGCGGCGGTTGGTCAGCTTGAGCAGGGCGCGCAGGTCACGGCCCGGAAAGGGGGTCGCCAGGGGACTCTTGACGTAGCCGCCCTTGTTGTCGGGCACCAGCCAGTTGGGGTCGTTGGTGATGTCATAGATGGTCCCCTCAAAGACCGAGCGCTGGAAGGCGATCACCTCCTGCACCGTGATTCTGTGTTCAGGTTTGGCGGAGAAAGGATAGATCGAGAGGGGCTCGACGTATTGCATGTAGGGATTGATGCCCTTGAAGGGGTCGCTCCCCATCGAGCGGTCCGGCCAGGGGTAGAGATGGGGCATGAAAGTGCTGTAGAAGAGCCAGAAGCGGCCGGTGGCGAACTCTTGCGGCAAGGGGGCATAGACCTCCTGCCAGATGAAGGGCGTCCCGGCGGCGGGATCGTACCAGCCGCGTTCGACCGCCGCGCTCATCCAGTTGCCCGAGAGCAGGTAATTGAGGGTGTCTGCGGGATCGATCCGCTTGATGATGCTCCAGTTGGGGACCATGGTAGCCTGGTCGTCGCCGAGGCGTTGGGCAGCCCAGATGGCCCCGGGACGGCCGCTCGCCTTCTTCCACTCGGGTCCGACGCCAAAGACCTCGAAAATCCAGACCTCGCCGGTGTCGCCGATGGCGAGGGTCTCGCTGCCGTCGCCTGCCGAGCAGAGAAAACCCCAGGTGGTCATCAGCTCGCCGATGAGGTGGACTGCCGCGCGGGCGCTGCGGCAGCGTTCGAGGGCGAAAATCTGCGCCATCTCGATGGTCATGATCTGTTCGCAATGGTCTTTTTCGTTGACCAGCTCGGGGCGCTGGTTGGTGGTGCTTTCGGCGATGCCGAGCTGATGCTCGTTGATGTGCGAATAGGCGGAGCGGATATAGCCAAAGGTCTGGCGAACCTGGGGGATGTAGCCGAGGATCTCGGCCGGATGGTCGAGCGGCTGGGCCGGATCCTGGATGCCCCAGTAGACCGGGGCCAGGGTGCCGGCGGGGTAGCTGCGGCCCGGGATGACGCGGATGCGCGAATCGGGACCGGTGTCGGTATGGGAGAGGAGGACCGAACCATCGGCTGTGGCCTTTTTGCCCGCGGCGATGATGGTGCAGGGGCGGGCCGTCGCAGCGGCGCCGAGCAGGGCGAGGCCGACCAGCAGCGGGTGAATTTTCATGCGGATCTCCTTGTTTCTTTCATCATATCCTGAAGCACCTGTTCGAGTTCGATTGCCGCCTGGCGGCGCGAAAAGTTCTTTTCGACAAAGGCACGGCCGGCTGCGCCCATTTTTTTACCCAGTCCGGGGTCGGCCTTGAGGGTGAGGATGGCCCGCTCCAGGGCGTCGTCATCCTCGGGTTCGACGTAGAGGCCGGCGCCGACCTGTTCGACCAGGGCGCGGGCCTCGCCGTCGACGCTGAGCAGCAGCGGCCGGCTGCAGGCCATGACGTCGAACATCTTGGAGGGGAGGGCCCCGCGAAAGGTCTCGCGCTTTTTCAGGGGCACCAGACAGCAGTCGGCGGCCGAGAGATAATCGGCGATACGTTCGCGCGGGATCTCGCCGAGCAGGGCCAGGTTGGTCAGTCCCAGCTCGGTTTGCAGGGCTGCGATCCGCTGCTTGAGCGGGCCTTCTCCGACAAAGGCGAACTGGATCTGCGGGTCGGATTTGAGCCGGGCGATCACCCGGCAGATCTCCTCCAGCCCCTGGGCGATGCCGAGGACTCCGGCATACATCACCACAAACCGGCCCTGCCAGCCCAGAGCACGGCGCTGGCCATCGCCGCGATCGTAGAGCTGCTCGCAGTTGGTGCCATTGTAGATCAGGTGGAGTTTGCCGGCCAGGCCGCGGGCGGCGAGGTCGTCATAAATGCCCCGGGTGACCGCGATGAGGCGCCACGCCTTGCGGTAATAGAGCCGGTCGAGCCAGCCCGCCATTTTCAGCACACGGGGATTGCTGAGCTCGCCGAGCTCGGAGGCGGACTTGACCCAGAGATCGCGCACCTCGAAGACGAAGCGGGCCCGTTTGACCAGACTGAGCCAGAGGCCGGTCACCCCGACAAAATAGGGCGGTGAGGTGGCATAGACGATATCCCAGGGGCCGCGAACCAGGGTGCCGACCAGGGCGGCATTGACCATAAAGCTGAGATAAAAGCCCATGCGGGTTAAGAAGGTCTTGACCGGCCGGGCGAAGACCCAGACGCGGATCACCCGGATACCCTCGAGCTCGTCCTTGACATACCAGCGACGGCGATAGGCGGGGGGGATGATGCCGTGCGGATGATTGGGGAATTCGGTCAGGATGGTGACGCTATGGCCGAGGCGGACGAGGTTGCTCGCCATTTCGAAAGCGCGGTTCTGTGTCGCGCCGACCTCGGGCGGAAAATACTGGGTGATGTAAAGGATGTTCATGCGATCGGGACCTGGACTCCGCGTGATGATTGGCATCAAGTTAGCGAAGCGCGGTCTATTATTCAACTGAATTCTCCTTGATTTTAAGCATCGCGCGGTGCTATATTGGATGAACAATCAGAAAGGTCCCATCATGCGTGCCTGTCAGTTTACCCTGATGATGCTCCTGGCTTTCGCTCTGGCCTCGGCCTGCGGCAGCAAGAAATCCCCGACCGGGCCGGAAGAGAAGCCGGTGGTCAAGAACACCCTCCTCAGCGACTCTCTGGCCACTCCCGAAACAGTCGCCCTGTACAAGCGTCTCAAAGCCCTCTCCGGAGCCGGTCTGCTCTTAGGCCACCAGGACGACCTCGCCTACGGGGTCGGCTGGTGGGCAGAATACGGCCGCTCGGACGTCAAGGAGGTTTGCGGCGACTATCCCGCGGTCTATGGCTGGGATCTCGGCGACATCCAGAATGCGAAAAACCTCGACGGCGTTTATTTTGATGCCATGAAGATCTGGATCAAACAGGTCTACGACCGCGGCGGCATCAATACCATCAGCATGCACCTCGACAATCCGGTCAGCGGCGGCACGGCTTGGGATAATTCACCGGCGGTCAAGTATCTCCTGCCGGGCCAATCCCATCACGCCGCCTGGCTGAAAACCCTCGACCAGATCGCCGCCTTTCTCGGCGGCCTCAAGGGATCGGATGGTGCTTTCATCCCCGTCGTGCTGCGCCCCTTCCACGAGCACAACCACAGCTGGCCCTGGTGGGGCTCCTCCGCCTGCACGCCTGCCGAATACAACGCCCTGTGGCAGATGACCGTGCAGTATCTGCGTGACACCAAAGGGCTGCATCATCTGATCTACTGTATCTCCCCCCAGGAGGTGAGCAGCGAGTCGGAGTATCTGGCGCGCTATCCTGGCGATGCCTGGGTTGACATTTTTGGCACGGACTATTATATGCTGACGGAGAAATCCCGCGTCAGCCATCTCGGCAAGTCGCTGGCGATGATTGCAACCCTGGCCGAGGCCCACGGCAAGATCGCCGCCCTCACCGAGGTCGGCATCCAGAATGTGCCGATCAGCGACTGGTGGACCCAGTATCTCCTCGCCGCGGTGCAATACAACGACCAGGCGAAAAAGACCGTCTGGGCCCTGGTGTGGCGCAATGCCGGCACCTCGCAGTACTGGGCGCCCTACAAGGGCCAGACCAGCGCCGCCGATTTTATCCTCTTTTACCAGCATCCCTTCACGCTGTTTGAGAAGGATCTGCCGGCGATGTATCAATAGGCCGGCTTGCATTGAACCTCCATTTCGGGGCGTTGCATGAAATTTCTCCAGACCCCCATCGAAGCCATCGACCGCATCGACCTGCTGACCGTACGCTTGCCCTTTATCCAGCCCTTCGCCATCAGTTCCTACGCCTGGTCCTGCAAGGAGGCGCTGGTGCTCCAGGTGGCCTCCGGCGGCCTGACCGGGTGGGGCGAATGCGTCGCCGATCCCGATCCCTTTTACGCGGCGGAGACCACCGCCTCCTGCCGCTATATCATCCAGACCTTCCTCCTGCCCCTGCTCGAGCCGGGGATGACCCTTGGCGAGGTCAGTGCGAAATGGCACAGGATCCGCGGCAACGAGATGGCCAAGGCCACCCTTGAGAACGCGGTGATCGATCTCCTCGCCAAGCAGCAAGGGCTCAAGCTGCACGAGTTCCTCGGCCTGCCGGCCAAAAAGATCGCCTCGGGGATCAGCCTGGGGCTGCAGGAGAGCCGGGAAAAACTGCTCGAGGCGGTGGAGGAGGCGGTCGCGAAGCACTATCATCGCGTCAAGATGAAGATCAAGAAGGGGCAGGACGTTGAATGGGTGGCGGCGGTTCGCCAGCGCTTTCCGGAGATTCAGCTGATGGCCGACGCCAACGGCGATTACACCCTGGCGGACGCCGGGCGGCTGCGCGAACTCGACGCCTTTGGCCTGACGATGATCGAACAGCCCCTCTCCTATTCGGATATCTATCAGCATGCCCTGCTGCAGCAGCAGCTTGCCACCCCGCTCTGCCTGGACGAGTCGATCCATACGCTGGCTGACGCCTGGACGGCGATCGAGCTGGGGGCCTGCCGCATCATCAACATCAAACAGGGGCGCGTCGGCGGCCTGATCGAATCGCTGCGCATGGCGGAGCTGGCCGTCAGCCGCGGCATTCCGGTCTGGTCGGGAGGGATGGACGAGACCGGCATCGGCCGTGCGGTCAACATCCATCTGCAGACCGCCGCCGGCTTTACCCTGCCGGGCGACACCTCGGAGACCAGCCGCTATTTTCACGAGGACATCGCCGATCCGCCGGTGGTGCTCGATGGCGAGGGCTATATCGCCATTCCGCCGGGCGCCGGCATCGGTGTCGAGATCCCGGCCGAGCGCCTCGCCCGTTATACCATCGCCCGGGAACGACTCTACGAACGCAAAGGATGACCCCATGACGAAACGGATCGTACTCATCGCCGCCCTGCTGACCTGGAGCGCGGCGGGATTTTCGCAAAAGCTGCTCACCCCGGGG
>CAYTCI010000134.1:0-7308 GCA_964436305.1 uncultured Cytophagia bacterium
TCGGTGTCAACCGTCCGGATGGCCGCCGTACCGCGCCCTCCGCCCGCAACTGGCGGGAGATCAGCCTCTATCTGGCGATGGCCGATGGCGTCTACCTCTACGATGCCGCCGCGCACGCGCTGCAGCGGATCAGCAGCGAGGATGTGCGCAAGTTGACCGGGATGCAGGATTTCGTCGAGAAAGCGCCGCTCAATATCGTCTATGTCGCCGATACGCAAAAGGCCGGCGTCAAGCCCGGTGACGACAGCGCCCTTTTTATCGGCGCGGACTGCGGTTTCATCGCTGAGAACGTCTATCTATACTGTACCTCGGCCGGCCTGAATACAGTGGTGCGCGGCATGATCGGGCGGGAGGCCCTGGCGGCAGCCCTGAAACTCGAACCGCACCAGCAGATCCTGCTCTCCCAGACGGTTGGATTGCCGGTGGAATGATCCGTCTCCATGGCCTGAACGCCGGCCGTTCAGGAAGGCGTTTTTTCCTGCGGTTCCTGCACCTGCGGCGGATCCCAGCCGACCACCGAGCCGGCCTTGACCTTGAGCAGGTAGGGCGAGAGGGTGGTCCCGGGCAGAGTGCGCACATTATCCTCGATTTTGATCACGCCGAGACCCGTGCCGGCGCCGAGGGTACAGTTGGAGCCGATCTCGACCAGCCCGAAGCGAAAGCGGCCGCTGCCCTCATAGGCATGGACGGTGATGCGCGAAAAGGCACCGATGAGGGTGTTATCGCCGATGAAGATCAGCTCGGGCCGGAAATGGTCGAGCCAGACGAAGATCATGATCTCGGTGTTGCGGCCGATGTGAGCGCCCATCCAGCGGTAAAAGCGGTTCTTGAAAGGCGACCCCTTCAACATCATTGAGACCGCCACCTGTTTGAAGAGCAGGATCCGCCGCCAGAGCGGCACATTGAGCACCCGCCAATTGATGGCGTTCTTTTCCTCCGGGGCCCCCAGTCCGCTGATGGTATAATGATGCTTGACCGGAGTGAGAAAGGCCTCCAGGTTTCGCTGGCCTTCCTCCGTCGCCGGATTCAGGGTGTTGACGTCAACCCCCTTGCCGCCCGAGCTCTTGCTGATATAGACCGTACGCCCTTTTCTGCGGCCCAGCTTGATGCCGCGTTCGATGAGTTCGGTAGTGACCATTTTCATCACCTCATCAGGACTTTTGTCACGATATCGTTTCATGCGAACCTCCTGACCTGGTCAGAGAACCGGCATACGGCCTGGTACAGCGCCCTCGTTACAGGTAAGGTAATCACTGCCGGGGCAAAAAGCAAGTTGAACCGCACAGCACGCCCTGGGAGGCAGGATCCACTGTTCATTCAAGGAGGGGAAGAATATGAACAAGATAGCATCTGGTACCGTGCTGGTTCTCCTGGCTGCTTTGATCAGCACGAGCGAGAGCGCCCCGGCGGCGCCGCCGCAGGGCCACTCCGCGTCACCTCTGCCTGATCCCCTGATCTTCGTCAAGGTCAAGGAGCCCAACGAAGGGGCCTTTTCCGTGCTCATGCCCAAGGGCTGGATCTCGCAAGGGGGCATTTTTTATGTCGATCCCAACACGACCAACGGCTATGCCAATTCGGTGGGCCCCAAGGGCAATTTCCTCGTCAAAAAGGACCAGGCCGGCAGCGTGATGATCCACTGGCTGCCGGATTTCTGGTATTGCGATACCCGCATGAGTCCGGCCGGGCAAATGGGGCTCTTTCCGCAAGGCTCCTACTATAACGGCATGATGGTCGCTCCCTGCCCGGGGGCTGCCGATTTTATACTGCGCTTTGTTGTCCCCCAGTTGCGGCCGGCGGCCACTGCCTTTCAGGTGCTCTCAAGCGAGCCCTTGCCGAAGGTGGTCGCCAAATACCGCCGCCAGGCCGTCGTGCCCGGCTCTTCCTACGATGCCGCCCGCCTGACCCTCCGCTACAGCGAAGGGGGTGTGCTCTACAAGGAACAGATCTCCTGTGTCATCGAGAATCTGGGGCAAATGGCAGCCGGGATGTGGCAGAACAAGGAGACGGTCTGCGCCCGCGCCCCGCTGGCTGATTTCGCAGCGTGGGAGAAGGTCGGCTCGATGATCTACAACTCCGCCCGCTTCGATCCCCAGTGGCTGGCGGCGGCAGCGCGCGCCACCGCCGAGCGCACGCGCAACGCCCAGGCGACGCAGCGTTACATCCAGGATGCGGACCGGCAGATTGTCGAGCATCGTCAGCAAACCAATGCGGAGATCCGTCATCAGGATTATCTGCTGATCACCGGCCAGGAGGATTATGTCAATCCCTATACCGGCGAAACCGAGATCCGCCCCGATGGCTGGCGCTATCACTGGGAGAACTCGAACGGCGAGGTGGTCGTCTCCAATCTCAACGACTATGATCCCAACCACGACGACGGCGTCCGGCTGATCAAGGATTTCAAGCGCAGCCAGGTGCGGCCTCGTTAATTCCCCGGTCCATCTCTCTCCATCCATCCAACCAAGGAGGTGCTGTGTCCAGACTACTCTTCATCCCGATGCTGCTGCTTGTCGCATCCCTGCTCGTCGCGCAAACGGCTCCCCAGCTCGGCAAGGCGAGCCTCGATGAGGTCATCGCCGCCATGACCCCGGCGGAGAAGGCTCAGCTGCTGGTCGGCGCCAGCATGGCGGCTTTCTCCGGCGGCGCTACGGTCGGCCAGAGCCACGATCTCGTCCCCGGCGCGGCCGGCACGACCCAACCGATCCCGCGCCTGGGCATCCCGGCCATTGTCCTGGCCGATGGCCCGGCGGGCTTGCGCATCAAACCGAAACGGGACAAGGATGACAAGACCTACTATTGCACCGCGTTTCCGGTGGCCACCATGCTGGCTTCCACCTTTGACACCGGACTGGTCGAGAAGGTCGGTGAGGCCATGGGCAACGAGGTGCTGGAGTACGGCGTCGATGTCCTGCTCGGGCCGGCCCTCAATATCCATCGCAATCCCCTGTGCGGCCGCAATTTTGAGTACTACTCCGAGGATCCCCTTCTGACTGGCAAGATCGCTGCGGCCATGGTCGACGGGGTTGAGCGGAACGGCGTCGGCACCTCCATCAAGCACTTCGCCGCGAATAACCAGGAGACCATGCGCACCGGCAACGATGCCCGTATGACCACGCGGGCGTTGCGCGAGATCTATCTCAAGGGCTTTGAAATCGCGGTCCGCGAGGCCCAGCCCTGGACGGTCATGAGTTCCTATAACCTGATCAACGGCGTCTATACCTCGCAGAGCCGGCCGCTGCTCACCGATATCCTGCGCGGCGAGTGGGGCTTCAAGGGAACGGTGATGTCCGACTGGTATGGCGGCAGGAGCGCCCCGGAGCAGATTCATGCGGGCAACGATCTGCTCATGCCTGGCCGCACCGACCAGCTGATCGCCATCCTCTCCGCCCAGATCGAGCAAAAGCTCGACGGCCGCGATGTGGATGCATGCGTCAAAAATGTACTGCAGCTGATCCTCGCCTCGCCCCGGTTCAAGGGCTATTCCTTTTCGAATGCCCCTGACCTCAAGGCGCACGCCCTGGTCGCCCGCCAGGCGGCGGCGGAGGGGATGGTCCTGCTCAAGAATAACGGTGCCCTGCCCCTGGCGCCGCAGGTGAAAACGATCGCCGCCTTTGGCACTACCTCCTACGATCTGATTTCGGGCGGGACCGGCAGCGGTGATGTCAATGAAGCGTACACGGTCTCGCTGGCCGAAGGGCTTACGGGTGCCGGTTATGCCATCGACAGCGACCTGCAAGAGAGCTACAGGACCTATATGCAGCTCGAAGCCGAGAAGAACAAGCCGGACAAGAACAATCCCCTCGCTGCTTTCATGCCGAAAATACGGCCGGCGGAATATGCGCCGGCAGCGGATTTGCTGGCGGCCACAGCGGCTGCGGCGGATATCGCCCTGATCACCATCGGCCGCACTTCGGGCGAGTTCGAGGACCGCAAAATCGAGGGCGATTTCCTCCTGACCGAGGCCGAGTCCCGGCTGATCGCCGATGTGACCAGGGCCTTTCACAAGGCGGGTAAAAAAGCGGTCGTCATTCTCAATGTCGGCGGCGTGATCGAAACGGCCGCATGGAAAGCGCTCCCGGATGCCATCCTGCTGGCCTGGCAGGGTGGGCAGGAGGCGGGCAACGCTCTCGCCGATCTCCTCAGCGGCAAGATCTCTCCCTCGGGACGGCTGCCGATGACCTGGCCGATCCTCTACGACGATATCGCCTCATCCAGAAATTTTCCGGCGCGCGTCACCCTCAGCCGTGAGGAGATGTGGGCGGATCTGATGGGCAAGGGCAAGGTGGACAGGGATCGCCGCAACATCGACTATACCCTCTACGAAGAGGATATCTACGTCGGCTACCGCTTTTTCGATACCTTTAAAAAGGCGGTCTCCTATCCCTTCGGGCACGGTCTCTCCTACACCTCTTTCGCCTGCAGCAAGCCGGTGGTCACCGCCGAGGGGCAGGCCTGGCGGATCGCCTGCATCGTGAAGAATACCGGCAAGGTGGCCGGCAAGGAGGCGGTGCAGCTCTATGTCACTGCCCCGGCTGAATCCTTGCCCAAGCCGGCCAAAGAGCTCAAGGCTTTCGTCAAGACGCGCTTGCTCCAGCCGGGTGAATCGCAGGAGGTGGCTTTTAGCCTCTCACCCTATGACCTGGCCTCTTTCGACCAGGCCCGCAGCGCCTGGGTGACCGAAGCGGGCACCTGCCGGCTGCTGATCGGCAGCTCCTCGCGGGATATCCGGGCCACGGCCACCCTGACGGTCGCCGCCGAGCAACTCTTTCCGGTCCACGACGTGATGCACCCCGCCGGTCCGATCACCACGATCCGCTGACGAACCCTTTCATTCAGGGCATAAAAAAAGCCCGCAGGAGTGCGCTCCCGCGGGCTTTTTGTTTGCCTCCCCTCAACGAAAGGTCACGCCGAAGCGGAAGGGGAAGAAGGTGGTCGTGCCGCCGCTGGTGAAACCGGCTTTGACTCCCAGGTCGACGAAGAGGGTCGAATGCTCCTCGATCGCGATATCCAGCCCGATGCCGAGGCCCGCACCCAGTGCCGTCACACTGCGCCCCGCTTCGACACGGTCCATGCCGATCGGCCCATAATACTGGATCTCATCCTGCTGGAGATGAAAGAGCCCCCCTTCGGCAAAGAGGTAGGGGACAAAACGCTGGTCGCCCTGCGGCGGAAATTTGGATTTGAGATGGAGGAAGAGGGTGGTAATGCCATCATCGCCACCGGTCGCGGAGGATTCGACCTCCTGCTGGTCGGTCAGCCCGAGGCTGCTGAAATAGCCTTGCACGTCGAGAGAGAAACTGCTGTAGCCGAATTCAAGCGATACCTCGTTGCGCGCTCCCAGCTCCTTGCCGATGCCGCCGCCGACGATGAATCCCGAAAGATGGCTCGTCTTGAAGAACTCCGGCGCTGCCGGTGAGGTGATGCCCATACCGATCCTTCCGACGGGATGAAAGGGGAGGGCGGCGAAAGTCGCCTGGATTGCGAAGAGGGAGCCAAGGAGCACGGCAGCTCCTGTTTTATGAAAGCCCATAGCATCTCCTGCCTGTAAATTCCAATTCCTGTTCTGCAGCAATAACGGTTATAGAATAGCCATATTGGCGTAAAAAAGCAACCTCAAAATTGGCTGTCGTGGTTGTGGCATACGGATTGCATGATGGGAGCCAAAGGCCAATGCACTGTAATTCTAAAAGAAATAAATACAAGGTATTAAATCAATCTGCGGCGGGCAAGCCGGCAAATTCTGTTTACTCTGCGCCACAAAACCAGCTCGGGAGCGAAAAAAATGGACACGTGGACGGGAAGGGCGATGAAATCGGGGGCGGTCATCCTTGTGGTGCTGCTCTGGTGCGGTTTGGGTCCGGTATTTGCCGGGACCTCAGGCTTTCAGGAGTACCTGATTCCGGGCCAGGAGAGTCTGCTGCGGAGCAATTATGCCTACATCGATAACGATCCGGTCGTGGGCAACACCATGCATTGCGTCATCAGTGTGACAGCGAGCACCGACGGCACCATCATCAACTACGACCACTGGGAGAACGGTTACGGCACGCCGGATGAGAGCATCACCCTCAATACCGGCGGCACCCGGATCTTCGAATCGGGCAATATCCCCGCCAATCCGCGTGGGACAGATACATTTTATGACGGTGGTGACCGTATCACCGTGATCGGCGGCCCCGCGTTCGTCTCGCGCGCCAGCTGGCCCGAGAGCCCGGGTGTGGTCATGGCCCTCGCCTTCGAGATCCTGCCGGTGCAGGCGCTCTCCAGCAGCTTTGAGATGCCGGTGGGCAGCGATCTCTATCAGAGTGACCGCTCCAGACCTTTCGCCGATTTCTCCAAGGTCACCCTGCTGGTCCAGTCCACCCACGACAACAACCTGATCACCATCTACAATCCCGACAACACCGTACTCTACACCGGCACCCTGGCCAAGGGCCAATCCATCACCGACACCGCTCTGCGCTCGGTGAGGAAAGGCACCCGGGTGACGGCCACCTGGCCGGTGCAGATCCAGTTCCTCAACGGCCTGCTGGTCAACCAGACCAGCTCGCAGATCAACGGCTTCACCGGCCTGCCGACCGCCCTCTGGGGGCGCCGGTATGCCGTGCCGGCCACCAGCTTCCCGGCGAGCAACCAGAACGCGGCTTCGCGAACCGATATCTATCTCTATAATCCCAATACCACCCCCATCACCATCACCTACAAGGACAGCACCTCCGGCTCCTTC
Source organism: uncultured Cytophagia bacterium (assembly GCA_964436305.1). Classification (GTDB taxonomy): domain Bacteria; phylum Zhuqueibacterota; class Zhuqueibacteria; order Residuimicrobiales; family Residuimicrobiaceae; genus JAKPUX01. Next base: position 6,728 of record CAYTCI010000134.1, read on the forward strand.
ACCATCGCCGCCAAGGAGCTCGCATCCTATGCCCTCAAGACCGGCCATTATCTGCCGCGCAGTTACGGCGCCGACCTGAACGGCAGCGCGACCTTCTGGGGTTTTGGCATCGGCGGGTCCGGCTACGATTCCTGGGACTGGGGTTTCATCCTGATTCCCAAGTTCTACTGCCGGACCTCCTATGTGATCGGCTGGGCCCCTGGCGACCTCAACAAGACCAACAACTATTCGGCGGTCTACGTCATGCCTTTCGGCACCAACTCCAGAATCTATGTCGATTATGACCAGAACGGCACCGTCGATCAAACCTACACGGCCTCGCATCCGCAGGTGGTGCGCATCACCGACAGCGACTATGACATGACGGGCGCGCGCATCTGGAGCCCTGATACCCTGGCGATGAATTATGGCGAGCTCAGCGGCTCGCCGACCTCCATCAGCAGCCCGGCCCTCGATCTCGGCTACACCGTCATCCCCCTGGCCGAGCAGTTCGTCGAGGAAGTGCTGAGCATCGAAAAGGGGGTCAACATCGACAGCGTCGTGGTCGGACACCCGGCGCAGTTCACCCTCAGCGTAACCAC
>CAYTCI010000135.1:0-7262 GCA_964436305.1 uncultured Cytophagia bacterium
TCCTTCCCGCAGGCGGGATTAGAACTCCAGGCGAATGCCGGCGCGGATCTGACGCGGCGTGCCGAGCAGGCGACCGCTCTGGGAGTTGGTGCCATTGCCGTTGAGGTTGATGGCATCGTACATTTTCCAGAACAGCTCACCGCCATGGGCCGCAGCGATCGAAGCGCTGGTCTGCGAATCGGACTTGAACCCGTCATCCCACGCATTGCCGGTGCGCATGTAAACGTTGGTGACATTCTTCTTGTTGGTCAGGTTCATCGCATAAACATAGAGGTTCGCGGCGACCGGGCCGAAATCGATGGTCTTGTCCAGGCGCAGATCGATGGTATAGTTCCACGGGGTCATCGAGCTGTTGACCGATTCCAGCGGATTGCGGTTGCGCGAATCGGAGATCTCGCCGCCGGTGCTCTCATCCTGCTGGCCGAAGGCACCGTCACGCAGGGTGTAGGGGTGGCCGCTCTGGAACTGGAAAAGCAGGTTGGCGCCGAGCTGGCTGAGGATCGGGCCGCCATCATCCTTGCCGAAACGGTAGTCGACATTGATCGAGCCGACGTGCGGACGGTTGAAATCGAGCGGGCTGATGATCGTCGGAACCGCCACGCCCTGCTCGGTGCCGGCCAGCGAAGAACCGGTGACCGAACCGGTGCCGAGGGCCGAGGAGTAGGTGTAGTTGACCTGGGCAGCGACGCGGTTGGTGCGGCGCAGGGTCAGCGAGAGCTCCACGCCCTTGGTGGTGGCGAAGTCACCATTCTCAAGGATATTGTAATAGGCAACTGCGTCATTCGGGCCACCCTGGATGCGGCTGGTGGTGATCCAGTCCTGGATGTCCTTGTAAAATACCGTGACATCGAAGGAGGCGGCTTCGGCGAACTGCTGGTTGAAGCCGACTTCATACTGGGTCGTGATCATCGGGTCGAGACCAAAACCCGGGGTGGTGGTGAAGAAGTTGCCGCCACTGAAGACATTGTTAAGATAATACATCGAAATGTAGATCTGATCCAGCTTGGGCGCCTGGACGAACTTGCCGTACTGGACATGGAAGACCGTGCGGTTGGTGGCCGGGAAAGCCAGGCCCAGACGCGGGCTGAGGTAGAGGGCCGGATCTTTCTGGACCACTTCGTCAGCGATCAGGGTTTTGTTGGTCTGGTCCCAGGCCGGGTTGGCCATATCGGCAAAGGAGAAATCATCGTTGTCGATGTAGTCAAGGCGCAGACCGGCGTTGATCACCAGCTGCTTGGCCTCGAACTTGTCCTGCAGATAAGCGGCGCCGTAGGTCGGATGCTTCGGGCCATCGATCCCGTTATAGTTCTCGTCGATCTCGTTACCCCACAGATCATAACCGATCATGCCGGTAGCGGTGGCAACCGACAAAGAACCATAATCCTCCAGATTGCCTGAGAGAGCGCCGGCGTAGATATCCGGATTGTTCAAGCGGTTGGTGAACATGCCAAAGGGCGCCGCCGTGAAAGTCCGGTAGGTCCAGCGCTGGGCATCGGCACCAAACTTGATCTCGTGGTTCTTCAGCTGGGTGGTGAAATCGTACTTGCCGCTGATGTAGTTGCGCTTGGATTTGCCATAGCCGGCCGGGGTGCCCGGATCGGTGAAACCGAAGCCGTAGATATCGACGGTGTTGGTGACGTTGGCGGTCGACCACTTCAGGAACTGATAGCCGGCCTTGGCGTTGGCGACACTGTCCGCATTCATGTAGAAATCATCGCCGAAGACCCGGTCATAGGTCTTGTAGCGGCGGTCGAAATAGTCAAAGCTGACCTCATGATAGGTGTGGGGATTGATGATATGGGTCACTTTGGCGGTGTAGAGGCCGCTGCTGGTTTCGTTATAGCCGGTACGGTCCTTGTTGAGGATGCTGCCGACATAGGCGCCGTTCTGGGCCTTGTTGTAGGAGAGGTTGGTGGCCAGACGGACGCGAACCTTGGAGCCGTCATAGACCAGGGTGCCGGCGCCATTGAAGGTATTGCTGTTGTTTTCGTAGGTCCAGTTGTCGATGGTCTTCAACTGGGGATAGATCTCGTTGTAGGTCGTCGTCACCAGCGGGAAATGGGTGGCATCGACCACGGTCGCGGCATTATTGAATTCGAATCCCTTCCAGAAGCGGGGATCATCATCAGCCCAGAAGGTATTCTGGCCGGCGAAAAAGAATTTGATCTTGTTGTTGGTGTAGGGAACCGGACCCGAGAGGGTGGTGGTATAATCACTGTAGCCCCAGGAACTGGTGCCCAGAAAGGTCTTGCCGGGTTTGGCGAAATTATCGGTCTCGCCCTGGAGGGTGAGGCGGTAATTAGCAGTACCCGAACGTAAGGTCGAACGGATGATACCGGCGTTGGCGCCGCCGAATTCGGCATTGTAGCCGCCGGCCTGGACCTGGAACTCTTCCAGGGCCTCGGGGATGACGGTCACAAGGTTGCTGCCGCCGACGACGTCGCGGGTGCTGGCGCCTTCGAGGATGTAGCCGATCTCTTCAGCGCGGCCGCCGCGGATGTAGATCTGGCCGTCCTTCACCAGGACGCCAGGCTGCAGCGAAATGATCGAGTTGACACTGCGGGTCGGGATGTTCTTGAAATCCTCGACACGCTGAATGCGCACGGCATTCGTGGCACTCTGATTGACCAGGGGACGTTCGGCGATGATGGTGATGTCGCCGGCATTGAGCGCCTGGCTCGGCAGCTCAAAGTTAGTGGAGGTGGTCAGGTCACCGCTGACGCCGACGTTGGTCACCGTAACGGTACGAAACCCGACGAACGAAGCGCGAATCGAATAGACGCCGGCGGGGACATTGAGCATGAGATACTTGCCGTCCACGTCGGTGATCGCACCCATCGAGGTTCCGGTGATGAGCACGTTCGCGCCGGGCAACCCTTCTCCGGTCTCCTTGTCGACTACTTTACCAGTAATCTTGCCGGTTTCCGCTCCGAACAGCAGAGCAGGTAAAATCAGGGTGCAAATGAGGGCGAATACGAATTTAAATTTCATAGAATAGCCTCCGTCTTGTATACGATAGACAACATCGTATCTCGCTCATTAATTGTCTTTTAGGCCAACGGCAGTGAGAGTGCCGCCCGCAGCGGAACCCATAACGATGACCGTATTGCGCTCGGTCCCGACCGCAACCGTCGTCTGATAAAGGGCATCGGTCCCGCCCGCAGCCTTGACGGTCACGGTGTAGTCACCCGGCGTGACCTTCTGGTAGGAGCCGATCCCTCTATAGGGAACATTCTGCCAGGAGAACGAACCGCCCGGACCTTCCACATAGATGTCGGCAGCACCGGCATCAGCCGAACAGTGCACCGGGCGAATGGCGCCCACCGAGACCGTGTCCACGATCGTCGGAGAGTCGAAAATGCGCCGTTCCGTCAGCTTGAGGTAGGTGCGATCCGGGCCCTCTTTGTTCAGGAGGATAAAGGTGCCGCGGTAATCGGTCGACAGGGAGACCAGCAAATAGTTCCCATTGGAAAGGAGCAATTCCTTGGTGCCGGAACCGTAGTCGGCATGGGCGATGCTCCCTTTGAAGTCAAAGCTGCCAGCAGCCTTGCCCTGCACGCTGAGCGAAACGTTACCCATGTCCGTGGCAGCGTGAATGAAGCGGTACTCTGATCTCAACGGAGTCGGTGTGGGGCCTTCCGTGGGCACATCCACACAGCCCGAAACCAGAGCCAGGATGAGCACAAACGCTCCAATCAGCAATAACGTGGACTTGTGTTGAGTCTTCATAATCATGCACTCTCCTTTGTACTAGACCTTACCATGACGGTTTAGGTTGATTTGTAGGTTTTTTTTGAAACCTCTCACCTCCTGTGGCGTATAATGAGTCGAATGGCGCGTGGAATTGGACTTTACATGTCTGTGACAGGCTTGCCGCCCGATACAAATCGGGGGCGGAAATAAAAGAAACAACCCCACCAGAGCATAACACCTCCGGCCGGCTGCCACTACCGCCCCCCTGTATCTATGGTTCTATGACGTGGAAAGGTAACTTCTGATTCCGGAACATCGAGCACTGGTGTGGATAAAAACCAACAATCTGGAACGAGTTGCTTGACTCACCGGCCGGAACAGGTCATCCCGACCGCTTCTACTCATTCATAACGAAAATACCGGACTGGGCCATCCTTGATTGTTGCGCACGATACGAGTAACGGATAGAAAGGCTGGTAAACCCTTTAATGAAAAAGGTTTGCGTAGGTTGATGGGTAAACTGATCTTAAGTGACTTATTATTAATATAGTTATACATATCGTTCCGGGCTGGAATTACCGCCTCGACTCCAATTTGACAAATATACGTAAAAACTTGATTTCGGTCAAGTTTTTTTTATTCGCTCTGTTGCTTCTTTCATCCTCCGCTTTCCCCCAGCACTGCCTGCAGAATCTTCCACAACTCCGCTTTCCCCCGCCCGGTTTTGGCGGAAAAAGCCAGCATCTCCTCATTTGCCCCCATCCCCGGCGCGCCGCGCAACGCCTGCAGGTTCTTCTGCAGCTCGATGCCCGACAGCTTGTCCGCCTTGGTCGCCACCACCAGGTACGCCTGCCCCCGCGCCCGCAGCCACTCGAGCAGCTGGGCATCGAGGGGCGAGAGCGGATGGCGCACATCCACCAGCACCACCACCAGCCGCAAGCTCTCCGAGGAAGTCAGATAGGACTCGATCAGCCCCTGCCACTGCTCGCGCAGGGTTTTGGAGGAGCGGGCATAGCCGTAGCCGGGCAGATCGACGAAGTAGAATTTGCGGTTGACGCGGTAAAAATTGAGGGTCTGGGTCTTGCCCGGGGTGGCGCTGACATGCGCGAGGTGGCGCTGGTTGAAAAGCACATTGAGCAGGGTGGATTTGCCGACATTGGAACGGCCGGCAAAGGCGATCTGCGGCAGGCGGTCCCTGGGCACCTCCGCCAGCCGCCCGGCCGAACAGACAAATTCCGCTGCGGTGATTTTCACGCCGCCGAATCCTGCAGCGGATTCTCCGGTGTCGTCTTGCGCTTTTTATAGACCGGCTCCGCCTTGTGGGTCACCACCTCGCGAGTCACCCGGCAGTAGCCGATCTCCTTGCGGGAGGGCAGCTGGTACATGATCTTGAGCATGGTCTCCTCGAGCACCGAACGCAGCCCGCGCGCACCGGTGCCGCGTTTGCGGGCGATCTGCACGATCTCCTGCAGCGCCGCGGTCTCGAATTCCAGCTCCACCCCGTCGAGCGCCAGCAGCCGCTGGTACTGCCGGGTCAGGGCGTTGCGCGGCTCGGTCAGGATCTTGAGCAGGGCCTGATCGTCCAGTTCATCGAGTGTGCAGAGGACCGGCAGCCGGCCGATCAGCTCCGGGATCAGGCCATACTTGAGCAGATCCTCCGGCTCAACCTGACGCAGGAGCTCGCCGATGCCGAGGGCGTCGCCCTTGACGCTTTCGGCGCCAAAGCCGATCGCCATCTTGTTCAGCCGGCTGGCGATGAGTTTTTCCAGCGATTCAAAGGCCCCGCCGCAGATGAAGAGAATATGCGAGGTATTGATGTTGATGAATTCCATCTCGGGGTGTTTGCGTCCCCCCTTCGGCGGCACCGCGGCGATGGTGCCCTCGAGGATCTTGAGCAGCGCCTGCTGCACCCCCTCGCCCGAGACGTCGCGGGTGATCGAGGGGTTGCCGCTCTTGCGCGAGATCTTGTCGAGTTCATCGATATAGACAATGCCGCGCTCGGCGCGCTCGAGGTTGTAATCGGCCGCCTGCAGGAGGCGGACGAGGATGTTCTCGACATCCTCCCCGACATAGCCGGCTTCGGTCAGGGTGGTGGCGTCGGCGATGGTGAAGGGCACCTGGAGAAAGCGCGCCAGGGTCTGGGCGATCAGGGTCTTGCCGGTGCCGGTCGGGCCGATGAGCAGCACGTTGCTCTTCTCGAGCAGCACCTCATCGGCTTGCGCACTATGGTTGATCCGCTTGTAGTGGTTATAGACCGCGACCGCGATCGTCTCCTTGGCATGATCCTGGCCGATGACGAACCGGTCCAGTTCCGCCTTGATCTCCGCCGGTGAGGGCATCCGCTCGACCGTGGCGGTGGTGCGCCGCGATTTTTCCCGGGCGATGATCTTGTTGGCGATAGCGACGCATTCGTTGCAGATCGTCACGTCCGGGCCGGTGACCATGGTCTCCACCTGCTGGCTGTTCTTGCCGCAAAATGAGCAGATGACCTGCCGGCGGTTGATATTTTGTTTTTTCTGATCCATCGCTACTCTGCTGAAGGGTGAGGGCGGTTACTTCTTGCGGGTCTTGACCAGATCCTTGCGCACCATGATCTCGTCGATCAGGCCGTAGTCCTTGGCCTCTTCGGCGCTCATGAAAAAGTTGCGGTCGGTGTCCTTGACGATCCGCTCCATCGGCTGGCCGGTATGATGGACGAGGATCTGGTTGAGCTTTTCACGGATCGCCAGGATCTCGCGGGTCTGGATCTCGATGTCGCTCGCCTGTCCCTGGGCGCCGCCCATCGGCTGATGGATCATCATCCGGGAATGGGGCAGAGCCGAACGCTTGCCCCTGGCGCCGGCGGCGAGGAGCAGCGCCCCCATGCTCGAAGCCTGGCCGATGCAGATGGTGGCCACGTCCGGCTTGATATACTGCATGGTGTCGTAAATGGCCAGGCCCGAACTGACGATGCCGCCCGGGCTGTTGATGTAGAGATAGACATCCTTGGCCGGATCTTCCGCCGCGAGGAAGAGCAGCTGGGCGATGGCCAGACTGGCGACATTGTCGTCGATGGCCGTCCCGAGAAAGACGATACGCTCCTTGAGCAGGCGCGAAAAAATATCATAGGCGCGTTCGCCGCGCCCGGTCTGTTCTATGACAATCGGTACGAGTCCCATATCATCTCCTCCGGATTAATGGCTCTCATGATCGTGGGTATGTGGTTCATAAAGCGAGCGCTGCACCTCGGTCACCTTCGCCTCGCGGGCGAGGAAGGCATAGACCTTCTCGTCCTCGAGGGAACCGCGCAAGTGTTCGCGCTGGTCGTTGCTGCTGCGGATCTTCTCCGCCTGCTGGGCGCCCTCCTCGCCGGCTTCAGCCATCGCGGTCAGGGCGTTCTCGATTTCCTCATCGCTGACCGTCAAGCCTTGCTGCTGGATGAGGCGGTCGCGGATGAGATACCATTTGACGCCGTGGATGGCCGAGGTGCGATAATTCTCCATCAGGCGCGCCTCATCGAGGTTCTCCTTGCTCTTCTTCTTGACATCGGCGATGAGCATGGCCAGATAGTTATCGATCATCGAAGGCGG
>CAYTCI010000136.1:0-7179 GCA_964436305.1 uncultured Cytophagia bacterium
TGTAGAGAATCTGCGGCATTTTGTCAAGGGATAAATTGCCATTTTTTACAAAAAGAGGAGGGGCAAACGGCCGTGCAGGGGGCTGGAGCGGCGGCCAGGCGGCGCGGACGCCCTTTTTATTCGATAGGAATCCCCGGGAAGTGCATTTATCACTTGACTTGTATGAAATTTATTAGTAAACTTTTTTAGTTTTACTATAAAAAAAACTAACCGATTTAACCGGTTCAACTGACAAGCCTATGCACCAACTTTGCACCTCCGGCCGCCTGGCCGCCCTTTCCATCCTGCTTCTCCTCGCCCCGGGGAACCAGGGCCTGCATGCCCGGACCGACTCGACCGTGGTGAGCGTCTTCTCCGCTCATCCCATCCATTTCGGCGAGGCCTCCCGCTACGATACCGCGGAGGTCTTTGGCGAGGAGGGCGGCCGCATCATCCGCCGCGAGGTCGATCTCCCCACCTTTGCCGGACCGGTGCGGATCTTTGCCCACGTCGTGGTCTTCTCGACCCTGCAGGAGGGCGCGGAGGGCGATCCCTGGGATCGCGCCGGCACGGTCCTGCTCGACATTCCTGGCATGGCCCCGATCGAATTGCTCAAATTTATCACCGGCTTCGGCGGGCGCTCCGATCTGCGTCAGGAGATCAGCGACCTCGCCCCGCTCCTTTCTGGCCGGCGCACCCTGCGCGGCTTTGTCGATACCTGGGTCTCACCCGCCTGGAAACTCTCCTGCGAATTGATCTATCTGCCTGTCACCGCCCCCGCCAACCCGGATTGGGCGAACGGCATTTATTACAACACCGGCATGACCGCGACACAGGTCGGACCCGACAAGCCGGCGGTCGCCGTCAATCTGCCCCCGACGGCCAGCCAGGTGACCCTGACCTGGTATACCTCGGGCCACTGCACCGACGGCACCGATGCCGACGAGTTCGTCAGCAAGGACAACGTCATCAGCGTCGACGGCGTCGAGGTCTATCGCTACCAACCCTGGCGCAGTGACTGCAACTCCTTTCGCTCCCGCAATCCCCGCTCCGGCCGGTGGGGCACCACCTGGTCCTCCGATTACAGTCGCAGCGGCTGGTGCCCCGGTGATATCGTCTATCCCGTGCGCCTTGACCTCTCGTCCTCGCTGACGCCGGGTCCGCATTCGCTGCGCTGCGCGGTCGAGAACATCCGTCCGGCCGACGCCAGCGGCACCGGCTACTGGCGGGTCTCCGCCTATCTCACCGGTCTGGGCGATCTCCGCAGCTGGCACGCCAACCGCATCGCCCTCAGCGGCGAGGAGAAGAAGATACTGCCGGTCAGGAGCAGCACGCCGCTGCGCATCGATCTGGTCGACGATTCCGGGCTGGCGGTCTTCGCCGCCGCCGCCCGCATTCAGCTCGCCGCCGCTGCGGATTCGCTGCTCTTCTCATCGGACGGTATCACCTGGAGCAATCCCCTGCTCTGCTCGATCGCCAACGGCAGCACCCAGCTCTGGATGAAATGCAGCCAGCCGGTCACCGCGACGGTGACCGCGGTGGATCTGGCGGGCAGCCTGCCGCCCGCTCAGCCCCTGACAGCGGCCTTTTACGATTTTGAGGTGGGGCCGGATGAAGTCAACCTGGCCCGCGGTGCGGTCGCCCGCGCCGATTGCGAGTGCAATCGCACGACCGAGAGTGCCGCCAGGGCGATCGATGGCTCGCTGGCAACCAAATGGTGCTGCAACAACGGCGCAGCCGACTGGCTCGAGGTGACCCTGCCCGACACGGTCGCGGTGAACTATTTCATCATCCGCCATGCCGGCGCCGGCAAGGCCCCGGCCGGCGATCCCGGCGCCGGGGACGGCCCGGGGATGAACTCGCAGGACTTTACCATCCAGCTGCTCGACAGCACCGGCGCCTGGCAGACCGCCGTCGCGGTGAACGGCAACCCGGCCGACGCCAGCGGCAATGTCTCCTATCATGCCCTGCCCGAACCCCTGCGCACCAGCAAGGTGCGGCTTTACCTCACCAAGCCGGATGTCAGCCGCATCTACGAGTTCGAGATCTATCGGCGCGGCGCCAGTCCTGTCCGGCCCGAGGATCTGCAGGAAGGCGTGCTGCCGGAAACGATGGAGCTGCTCGGCGCCTGGCCCAATCCCTTCAATAGCACAGCAACCCTGCGTATTTTTCTGCCCGGTCTGACCGAGGTGCAGGTGACGGTGATGAACAGCCGCGGCCAGCTGGTCGCGCGGGTACTGCAAGGCGCCCTGCCGCGCGGACGGCATACCTTCAGCTGGCAGGGACAAACCCTGGACGGCAGCCCGGCCGCCTCCGGCGTCTATTACCTCAATCTGCTCGGTATCGATGCCGCCGGCCGGCGGACGGTCCGGGTATGCCCCATCACCCTGGTCCGCTGAGACCCGAATCCAAAGGGAGGCGCGATGAAACCGCACCCGATCCTGCTGCTCCTGACGCTCGCCGCTGCAGCCTGGGGCTTTGAGACGCCCCGCACGGCCTTTGCCCCGCGCCAGTACGTCTGCTGCCGCACCACCCGGCCTCTCTACATCGATGGCTCACTCAGCGAGACCGACTGGCAGCAGGCCGCCTGGAGTGAACCCTTTGTCGATATCGAGGGGGCGGCCAAACCCCTGCCGCGCTTTGCCACCCGCGTCAAGATGCTCTGGGATGACGAGTACTTTTATATCGCCGGCGAGATGGAGGAGCCCGATGTCTGGGCGACCCTGCGCGAACACGACTCGATCATCTTCCACGACAACGATTTTGAGCTCTTTATCGATCCCGACGGCGACACCCACCGCTATTACGAGCTGGAGCTCAACGCCTTCGCCACCGCCTGGGACCTCTATCTCGACCGTCCCTACCGCGACAATGGCAATCCCACCTTTTTCTGGGACATCCGCGGCCTTAAAAAAGGGGTGCAGGTTCAGGGCAGCATCAACCAGCCCGGCGACAGCGATCAGGGCTGGACGATCGAACTGGCCCTGCCCTGGGCGGTGCTCAGGGAGCAGGCCCCCGGCGGCCGGCCGCCGCAGCCCGGCGACTATTGGCGGGTCAATTTTTCGCGCGTCGAATGGCGCGTGCAGACCGGGAACGGCACCTATGTCAAGGTCAAGGATCCCGCGACCGGCAAGGCCCTCCCCGAAGACAACTGGCTCTGGTCCCCGCAGGGTCTGATCAATGTCCATTATCCTGAACTGTGGGGATTTGTCCTCTTCTCCAGCTGCCGCAGCGGCGAAATCCCGGCCCCCTTTATTCTGCCGGAAGCGGAAACATTAAAATGGCTGATGCGTCTTATCTATTATTCCCAGCGCACGGTTTGCGAAGCAAAGGGACGCCCCGCCCGTAACTGGGCCGAGCTCCGGTTACAGGCGGAACCGCCCGCCGGCTATCAATGGCCGCCGCGCCTCTATTCCGGCCCCGAGACCTGGGAAGCGGTGTTGACCTCGACCGATGGTCAAATCAGCTGGCACATCCGCCATGACGGTCTGGTCTGGCGCACCCCCAAACTCTAGTCTTGCAGTGGAGATCCTTCCCAGATGAAATATGGCGATTTCAGCCCCGACGGCAAAGAGTATATCATCGATCATGTGGCCACCCCGAGCCCCTGGATCAATTATCTCTACAATGGCAGTTATTTCTCGACCATCTCCAATAATGGTGGCGGAATCAGCTACTTTCGCTCCCCGCTGCATGGCCGCATCACCCGCTATCGCATCAACGACGTCCCGCCCGACCGTCCCGGCAAGTACATCTATGTCAAGGACCGCGACAGCGGTGAGATCTGGAGCCTAACCTGGCAGCCGGTCGGACGCCATCTTGATGCCTATCGCGTTCACCATGGCTTCGGCTACACCCGCGTCGAGTCCCGGGTTAATGAGATTCAGGGCGATCTGCTCTATTTTGTCCCCCCCGGCGATCACCTCGAAATCTGGCAGGCCCTGCTGCGCAACGATAGCGGCCGGACACGCCGACTCTCGGTCTATGGCTACGTCGAATTCGCCCTCGGTCATGCCTTGATCGACCTGATCAATCAGTGCGACGATCAACACTTCAACCGCGTCCATTTCGATCCCCAGGTCCGCGGCCTCTTCGCCACCAAGACCTACTGGGTCACGCAAACCCGCGGCACCCAGCACCAGGAGAACAAGGAGTGGGATCAGTGGGCCTTCTTCACCACCAACCAGCCGGTGGCCGGCTACGAGACCCTGCGCGAGCGTTTCATCGGGCCCTATCGCAGCGAAACCAATCCCCTCGCCATTGAACAGGAAAAGCTCGGCAGCCAGGAGACCGATTTCGGCAATGCCGTCGGCGCCCTGCAGGTGGATATCGAACTCGCCCCGGGCGCGGAACTCCCCGTCGTCTTCACCCTCGGGGTTATCGCCAAGGAGGGGTTCAAAACCCTGCGCACCCAGCTGCCGGTGCGCTACCACGATGCCCGCACCCGCCAGCGCGGCTGGGAAAAATTGCAGGCCAAATGGGAACGCTATTTCCAGGTGACCCGGGTCAGGACGCCGGATGCCACCACCGATGTCTTTATGAACTACTGGACGCCTTATCAGGCGCGTGTCGCCTTCGAGGTGGGGCGGGTGGCGAGTTTCTATTACTGGGGCATCGGCCGCGGCTTCGGCTTTCGCGACACCGCCCAGGATACCATCGCCGTAACCCTCTCCGATCCGGAGCTGGCGCGCCAGCGCATCCTGCTGCTTTCGCGGCAGATGTTCAGCGACGGTCATGTCTATCACCACTTTTACGGCGATGGCGAGGGCGAGGTGACCGGGCACTGCGATGATCCCCTCTGGTACCTCCTCGCCATCAGCGACTATATCAAACAGACCGGCGACTGGGCGATTCTCGACAATCAACAGCCCTTCGTCGACGCTCCGGCGGCGACCCTGCTCGCCCACCTTGAAGCCGTGGTCCAATTTGTCGAGCACAACCTCGGCCGCCATGGCCTGCCCATCTTTGGCCGCGGTGACTGGAACGACACCCTCGATTACATCGGCGGCGATGACGGCGGCGAGAGCGTCTGGGGTGCCATGTTCTATGTCGCCATGCTCAATCTGCTCATCGAGATCCTCGAACATCAATCGCTGGCCCACCAGCTGGCCCGGACCGTCGCCATCCGCGACCGCCTCCGCGAGGCGGTGCAGCGCACCTGCTGGGACGGCGCCTGGTATATCCGCGCCTTTGGCGCCCGGGAGCGCAAGATCGGCAGCAAGAGCAACAAGGCCGGCCGGATTTTCCTCAACCCCCAGTCGTGGGCGGTGATCGCCGGCATCGATACGCCCGAGCGGCTCGCACAGGCGATGCAGAGCCTGTGGGATGAGCTCAACACCCCCTACGGTCCGAAAAAGTGCGCCCCGGCCTTTCGCGAGATCGACCCGACCATCGGCCTGGTCACCCGCTGTGTCGCCGGCAAAAAGGAGAATGGCGCCATCTTCGCCCATCCCACCGCCTGGGTCATTCAGGCCGAGTGTCTGCTCGGCCATGGCGACCGCGCCTGGGCCTATTACCGCGAAATGCTGCCCAATGCCATCGATCCGGATCGCTTTGTCGCCGAGCCTTATGTCTTTTCCCAGTATATCACCAGCGATGAACACAGCGCCCCCGGGCGCGCCAGCCACTCCTGGCAGACCGGCACCGCCGCCTGGATGTACCGGGTGATGATGGACTATTTTCTCGGCGTTCGCGCCACCTTCGATGGCCTCTACATCGATCCGGTCATCCCCGCCGCCTGGGAGGGCTTTACCTTCGAGCGCGTCTTCCGCGGCACCCACTATCTCATCCAGGTGCATAATCCGCACGGGGTGCAGCGCGGTGTGCACGCCATCCACCTGGAGGGCAAGCCGGTGACGGGACAGCTGCTGCCGTTGACCGACAAGAAAAAGGTGACCGTCGAGGTGGTGATGGGCTGACGCCCATGCCCCTCTTGTCCGCGGGCGCGGTCCGCATCCGGGCCGCTTCCCGCCGTGCAATCCACTCATCCATTCCTGACCTTCCTGCCTGAGGATCTCATGCGACCCCAGTTCCTGCTCATTCTGACTTTCCTCGCTGCCGCCGTCCCGCTTCCGGCCGCGGAGGAAACCCTGGTGCTCAGCCATGGCCTGGCCTGCCGGCTCCCCGAGCGGCAGCGCCGCGCAATGATTCCCGCCGACCCGGTCGAGGCCCTGCTGGTCGCCGGCAAACGGGTGATGCCGATGGCCGGCGACGTGCTGCCTGCCGGCGATGAAAAACTGACCTGGCAGCCGGTCGTCGCCGACAGCGGCGGCTGGTTCAGCGGCCCGGAGATGCGCAACGGCTGGGTTCACTTTCGCATCATTCGGCTGCAAGGTGCCGTTTTCCTCCTCGAGGGCATGGGCAACAGTATGGTCTATGTCAACGGCGTGCCGCGCATCGGCAACCGCTACCGCGCCAAGGATCTCTTTGAGCCCTGGGAGCCGCGCTTTGATTATGGTCTGGTGCCCATCCGCCTCGAGGCGGGCGAGAACCATCTGCTCTTCCGCAGCAATCGCGGCCGGCTCAAGGTGGTGCTGCATGCCCTCGACCAGCCGGCCTTGTTCAATACCCGCGACCTGACCCTGCCCGACCTGCGCGCCGGTGAGGCGCTGGCGAGCTGGGGCGGCATCCCGGTGCTCAACGGCAGTGATGCGCCGCTGGGCGGACTGATCCTGCGCGGCAGCGGCGAGGGCATCCGCGTGCCCGAGACCCCGCTGCCGGAACTCCTGCCCCTCGGCATCCGCAAGGTGGCCTTCCCGATCCAGGCGGAGGCCGGCGCGGCGACCGGCGAGGTGCGGCTCACCCTCAGCCTCCTGCGCCGCAGTGCGGCCGGTGAGGAACTGCTCGATACCGCGGAGGTCCCGGTGCGTCGCGTCGCCACCACGGCCACCTGCAAGCGGACCTTCATCAGCGAGATCGATGGCAGCGTGCAGTACTACGCCCTGCTCGCCTCCACCGCCGGCGACGCCACGCCGCAGGCCCTCTTTCTCTCCCTGCACGGCGCCAATGTCGAGGCCCTCAACCAGGCCGGCTCCTACGCCGCGAAGAGCTGGGGGCACCTTGTCGCGCCCACCAACCGCCGTCCCTATGGCCATAACTGGGAGGATTGGGGGCGCATGGACGCCCTCGAGGTGCTCGCCCTCGCCCGCAAGAGCCTGAACATCGACAGCAGCCGGATCTCTCTGACCGGCCAGTCGATGG
>CAYTCI010000137.1:0-7029 GCA_964436305.1 uncultured Cytophagia bacterium
GGGTGACGCCGAACGCTGCCAACTGGGCGATTGTGTCGGCCTGCTCGCGGGCCGAGAGGTTCTCCCGCTGCTGGTTCTCGTCCCACTGGGCGGCGATGAGGTCGATCTTGCCGCCTTCGTCTTCGGCGGGCGCGGCGGTGAGGATGACGGGCACCTGGTCGAGGCCGGCCTCGATGGCGGCGAGGGTGCGGCGGTGGCCGTGCTTAACGACTCGGGCACCGTCGTCGGTGCGGTAGGCGACGAAACCGAAAGAGTTCCAGGCGATCTCACCGTTGTCGGGGGCGCCAACCGGAGCGCGCATGCTCCAGTTCAGCTGCACACTCGCCTGCGGCTGCAGGATATAAGTGCCGAAATCGATCTTGAGCGAACGCACGGAGGTGATGTCCGCCGGTGGCGTTGTGCTCCAGTTCGGGGCTTCGCTGCCGGGAGGACCGTTGGGCACGACCTCGGTGCGGGTCGGATTGCCGCTGGTCGAGTAATAGACGGTGATGCTGGTGGAACCGCTAACCGTGCTGGCGAGGTTTGGGCGCCATTGGCTGTTGCGCTCTGAAAGATCAATGACGCCGCCATCGCCGATGAAGGGCAAAATATCAATGATCACCAGCCGGGTAGCCGGAACATTGCCCGAATTACGCACGATCAGCTTGTAATCGGCGGTACCACCGGGGACCGTCAGACCGGTTGCCGGATAGCGGCTCCAGTCGGCATCGGACTGGCCCTTGACCCACTTGACCGACTCGAGCGTGGCCAGTTCGCCGACGGTGATGGTCACGGCACTACTGGCGGCAAAAAGCTCGGTTTTGTTCAAATCCGCGTCCAGATCGCTGACATCGGCCAGGGACCGGACCGCACCGCCCAGATTAAAGGTTGGATTATCAAATCCGGTGATGTAAGCGGTATTGCCAATATTCGAGTTGGGCAGAATGCCGTTCCGCAGCGTCGCCTGGAAGCGGATACGGATCTCAGCATTGGCTGCCAAACTGTAGGCGGCTGCCTCTTTCCAGGACCAGCGCAGCAGTGTCCCCCGGGCTGTGCCATAATTGTTGGTGACTTCGAACAAAGGGGTCGGGGTTCCAGCCGGCGCGGTTGTTACGTTCCAGCTGCCAGGCACATAGGTGAGGGTGGAATCGAGCAGATCGGCGATGACCGGATTGATCATGGCGTCCACCGCCGGCAGATTGTTACGCAAGCGAACCTCATAGGTCGCCGTCTGTCCCGGTTTAAGGCTGAGCGAAGAGACCGCACTGCCGCTGCCGTTGATCATATATTTTTCAATACGCGGACGGATCGCCCCGTTGTAGACGGTTACCGTGTTGCTGCTCGTTCTTGAAGAGGTCACGCCACTGTAGAGATAATAGGCTGTTGCGGTATTCGGAATCGTTGTACCTGCTACGACGGTATTGCCGGAGCGATCCACGGTCAGCACCGTGGCGGTATAGCCGGGCTGGCTTCCCGCCGACCATCCGCTGAAGCCAGTCGCCAGCGTGCCGAGGAAGAAACGCACGGCAGTGACATACTCCCCGCTGGCCAACCCCAGGCTTGAGACAGCGATGGTCGTCAAGGAAGAGTAATTGGTCGTGCCGTATTGGGTCCAGCTGTTGTTAAGACTGGTTTTATAGTAGACATTGCCGCGGGCCTGGATCGAGGTCAGCTCCAGTTTGGCGGGCACACTGTCCTCGATACGCACGCTATCCAGGGCAAAGTAGCCGGAATTGGTGACATTGAAGCGATAGAGATAACTGGAGCCGATTGGTGCCAGATTCGAAGTGGTGGTGTTGGATTTGGACAAGGAGAGCCCGGCGGTCGCAGTACTGAGACTGTTCGTTACCGAGGTCGTCCCTGAGACCGGATTGGCCAGACCGCGCGGTGTACCGGTGAAATACATCCGGTTGGTCACGCTGTTGCCGCTAGCAAAGACCGAAGAGGGAAAGATGACCGTGACGTTGACCGTCGCTGCTGTTCCACTGGTGCCGACCGGTACGGTGCCCAGGTTCCAGCTGACAGTATTGTTGCTGCTGTTGTAGACGCCGCCATTGTTGGCCGAGACGAACTGGACCCCGGCAGGCAGGGTGTCGACCAGGACCGTGTTCAACAGGTCGAGACCGCCGACATTCGGCGTCGGATTCTGCAAGCGAAGACGGTACGTGGTCGGGGCATCGAGAGCGCCACCTGCGGTACGATCCTTGAGCGGTGTCATTTTGAAGGAGGCGATGCTGGTGACCACCACCGGGTCACTGCTCGAGGTTGTGCCGTTATCCGCGGTGAAAGTGGCGGTATTCTCGGCGGCCGTACCGTCAATCGTGGTACCCTGCGGAAAATGGCAGCGTACCAGCAAGGTGCCGGTCGTTCCTGCGGCCAGCGGATTGGCAAAGACGAAGCGGGCACTTCGGCTCGCAGCGGTATAGACCGCAGAGGTGACGTTGCCGTCACCCTCGAGGGTGACATCGGTAGCGGCGGTCGCCAGCTGCCCTGGCAGGATGTCGGTGATGACCGCATTGATGGCGTTCTCCGTCGTGCTGGCCACCGTATACTGCAGACGATAGACGATGGTCGCACCGGTCTCGACGGTGCTGTCATCCACCAGTTTGGTGATCTTGAGACCGACGGCGGCCCGTGCCATCACAGGCAGGAAGATCATGAGGGCGAAAAGGACCAGCATCAGTCGTTGGGCTTGAAGGGAACGATTTCGATGAATGGCTCCCGTTCCGAATACCAACGCATGCGCAGAGAGCAGCATAAAGGCTCCTTTGTTAAGCAGAGAGGTGAAACACGTAATAACCGGATTACAGGTGTCACAAAAAAAATAAGGGTGCGAGAAAATCAGCGCCATTCGCTGATTATATCATCCCGATGCAGGGATGCCTATCTCGCGTAATAACAAAAGATCAGGTCAGTCGCAAATCGGCCGCCTTCGTCCACCCCCACGGCAGGACGAATGGTTGCAGCCTCAATGGCAAACCCGATGCCAAAAGAGTATGAAATTTGTTGGAGGAATAAAAAAGGCCACCCGAGGAACCCACCACCCAAGTGTGCAAAGACTGATCAATCGACTGGATTAATGCGGATGCAGTGAGGAATGCAGAAGCGAGGATGCACTAATAATATACAATAATGGCGAATAATAGTCAAGTTTAATCTTATATTAAAAGGCAGCTGTACAAAAATGCGCCAGTCTGCCGGGACAGACGGGCGCATTAAAACAACGCAGACGGGGTGGCACCCGGATTAGTGAATGATAACCATCCGGCGCGCGGCCGTAAACGACGGCGTGGAGAGCCGATAAAGGTAGATGCCGGAGGGCGCGACGATGCCGGCATCATCGCGGCCGTCCCATTCCACCTGGTGGGCTCCCTCCTGCTCATGACCCTTCACCAGGGTTCGCACCCGCCGGCCCATGAGATCAAAGATATCCAGTTCGACCTCATGAAGTCCTGCGGGCAAATCATAGCGGATCATGGTGGACGGATTGAAAGGATTGGGAAAATTCTGCTGCAGGCAGAAACGCATGGGAGTCTGGACGACACTCTCCTCCACCCCCACTGCGGAATAGGCCGCGATGCGCAGGTCGTCGAAGCGGAGCGTGCCCGAGCTCTTGCCGCCGGGCTGGTAGTCGAGCTGGATGCTGTCAAATCCGAGTGTGCCGTCGAGCTGGCCGTCACCGAGCCAGCTGCCGCAGGCTTCACTACTCATATCCCAGCTGATCAGGCGCCAGCCATACCAGTCAACGGTATACCACGGGCTGACCTCATGATAGGCAGATCCGGTTGCGGGCAGGTGATCATCGACGGCGAAGCGGAATCGGGTGCCGCTGTTGTCGCCAAAGAGGTAGACCTGCAGGCGCTGGTTTTTGTCAAAGGTGACCGACTTGGGTGTCCCGCTGTTGAGGTATTCACGCAGGAGCCAGGCCGATGATGTGGTATTCCAGCCATAGTCAATGCCGAGGGCGAGGGTGCTGGCAGTCAAGGGATTGACGATATCCGAAGCGGCGAACGAGCGGGTGCTGTCGGCGAGGATGCCGGTCGTAGTGCCACTGGTGACCGGCGCCCACCAGTGGGGGATGCCGGATTCAAAGTCATCGATGGCGCGCGTCCGCCAGAAGGCATTGCCGGTCTTGAAGCGGTAGGTTTTGGTCGTGGTAATTTCATTGCCCAGTTTGTCGCGCATGCCCGGGGCGATGAGCAGCGTGTAGGTCTGTACCGGTTCCAGATCTGCCGCCGGGGCAAAACAGAGAATGCTCTTGTCGTGGAGGAGATGGTGCACACAGATGACCGGGAGTGCCGTGGTGCTGCCGCTCTTTTGCAGGGTGAAGAGCCCCGGCCGGATGGAGGTGGAGTCGATGATCTCGTTCCAGGTGATATTGATGACTGGACGGGTATCGATCGCCGGGCTGCCGGATGAGGGGTAAACCGCCAGGATTTGCGGCGGGGACAGGTCTTTCGGACCGGTGCGAAAACGCAGACGGTAGAGGTCGCCCGGGATGCCGTCCCCATTGCCATCGAGGAGATGACCATAGCGATCCTTTGCGGTCGCGGCCAGGGTGACTGTATAATCCGCTTCATAGTCCAGGGTATCGGGCTTGAAGATCAGCCGCTGATCGTTGTTGGCCCAGCTGAAGGTTCCAGCGGCCGGTGGCGCGATCTGAAAGGCGGCCTCGACGCTGGCGCGGTCGACCGGACGATTGAAAGTCAGGTTCACGGTGCCCCAGGCTGCCTGGCGATCGAAGCCCTCCGCCGGTACCGAGACGAGAACGGCAGGCGGCCGTTTCCAGACCAGCTGCACGTCAGCAAAGGTGAAAAAGGTGTCGGCCGGAGTGACCTGAAGGGTATCAGGATAGTACTCCGGAGCGGAGGCGATGAGCTCGAGGGGTTCTGCGGGCAGGCCGTCGATCAGGTAAAAACCGTTGCGCAAGGCCTCGGGATCGTTACTGTATTTGTGAAACAGGGAGGCATAACTGTCGGTGGTATACTGCTTGCCGCTGGCGCTGAGGGTAGCGCCGTTGATGGCCAGTTTTCTCTCCCGGTCGGTGACGATGCCGCAGAGGATGGGATTGGCCGGCAGCGGGATGCCATGGTACTTGAGGATTGACCAGTAGAGGGTGTAGGCCTCGAGTTTGTTGAAGGCGGCGCTCATTTGCCGCATGTTCTGGGCCGCGTTGGTATGATAGCCGGCTTCGCTGAGCTCGGCCGGCATCAGGGTATTGCGCGTCACCGAGAGATAGGGACACCAGCCGGTGTTGTAAAAATAGCAATCACCGCGCGAACCCTCGCTGGGGATGCGCATGCCGCGGCTGAGCTGGCCGATCATGATATCGGACATGGCCTTGCCGCCGGCGGGAGGCCGATCGCTGTAATCCGGCATCTGGCCCCACAGGAGAAGGGCTGCATTGATCTCGGAGGCGCCGCCGGAACCGGTTGCATTGCTGTGGATCGAGTGGAACCAGTCCGCGCCCAGGGCATTGGCATATTGCGACCGCGCACTCAAACCCACGTTGGTGTTGTCGTCCTCACGGGTGAGGAAGACCGTATCGATATCCGTCGTCTGCAGCAGCAGATCACGCAGAGCCCAGGCGACGCGGAGATTCTTTTCAGCCTCTGAATAGCCGCTGACGCCCATGTTTTCGCGAAAGCTGTGCCCGGGATCGAGGACGATATTCCAGCCCGCAAGACCGGTCACTTGTTGCGCGGCTGCGGTGAGGCTGAGACAGAAGAAGATGCTGGTCAAGAGATATTTTTTCATCACACCATTCCGCTTAAGGAGCACCCCCCGGTGCCGGGTTCAGGGTTCAACGATGGCGATTGGCAGTTTCCACACCTCTCCGGTCTCGTAGAGGTCAAAGAGCAGGGCATCGCCCTGCGGCGACCAGGAAGGGTGCATCTCACTCCGTCCCTGGGTCTGCGTCAGGTTGACTTTACCGCTGCCATCGACTGCGATGGCATAGAGATCCGATCCGGTGATGACATGGCCGTCATCCTCGGTGATCATATAGGCGATATAGCGGCCATCGGGTGAAAAGGTGGGCCACTCTCCTGCCCCCAATTCGGTCAGCCCGGTGCCATCGCTCTGCATGACACAGAGCGGCCCGCCGAGAATCTGGAAAGCGACCTGCTGCCCATCGGCCGAGTGGACCAGATTGAAGATATGCTTGCCGGCGAGAGCAGGCAGGGGCTGCGGTGCCGATGCGGCCGGCGTCAGCAGCCGGGGTTGGTCGAGGTCAAGCAGGCACACGGATGAAGGGGCGGGCCGTTGCAGGGCCACCGCCGGCAAGCCGGAGGAGAGCTGCTGCAGACGGCCACGGATGTAGACCAGAATGTGTCCGCCATCTGCATTCCAGGTCGGCAACCCTACTGGACCCTGGCTGAAAGCGGAGAGCAAGGTCTTCCGATCCTGGGCCAGATCATAGAGGCGAAGGGCGTGCAGCATCCTGGGACCCTCCTGCCGGCTGACGCGCGCGATAATGGCACGGCTGTCCGGCGACCATTGCATGCCGAAGCCTGCCCCGCGCTCCTCGCTGATCCGGCGCAGATCCGCACCATCCGGACGCATCAGCCAGATGCCGGTGTAGTCGGGGCGGGTGGCGGCGATGGTTCCGCCATCGGGCGACCAGAGGGGCGTGCTCAAGGGGGCGTTTTCGTCGCCAGCCAGTTTGACCGGTGCAGCAGTCGCCCTGATCCCGGCGAGCGCCGTTGTGGCTAGGGCGAGCACAAGTAAAAGTAAAACAAGGATTCTGTTCATGAAAGGACTCCCGGTTAATTGCTCGGTCCGATAGTTTAGACAATATTTGCCCAAAAGTCAAGCGATTTGCCCGCGCCAGGGAGAAAAAGGCCGGGCAGGAGAAAGGAGGAGTGCGGGAGACGATGGGGGTACCGGGGGCAAAAAAGGGCTTGCTTGTTGAACCGAGGTTTGCTATAATAGCAGGTAAATAATCCAGGTCCCCACCTCTAACCCGGATCATCCCTTATCATGACCCCAAAAATCGCCCGTGAAAAACGGATCCGGGAGCATATCGCGGCCATGCAGCGTCAGCGCATC
>CAYTCI010000138.1:0-6849 GCA_964436305.1 uncultured Cytophagia bacterium
ATAACCTTGCTGCATGCGAATGGGGAAGACGGTCAGATTGCCGTTATAGCGGCCGGCGACCTGGTAGAGATAGTCCAGATCGCTGGTACGGGTGGCCAGGGGTGTGAGCACCACCTTGATCTCATCGATAGCGAAGCGTTCAATCGCCTGGAGGAAGAGGTCATAGCCCTTCTGCCCGGGATCGAGCCGGCCGCTCATGACCAGGATGGGCACTTCGTCCGGCAGTCCGGTAATGCTTCCCCCCTGCCAGGTCAGGTGGCCAAAGCGTTCAGGCGGGGTGTAGCTCTCGAGCACCTGCAGCAGTTCGGCCCGTTTGGCGCGCTTGATGCCGGCGATCTCCTTGCGGGTATGCTTTTCCCGGCGCGGGAAATCGGCGGAAAAGGGGAGAAAGGGGCCATTGTTGATGCCATAGACGCCGCCACGCTGGAAAATGGACTGCAGGTGGGGGGCGAAATAGGCGGTATGGATCGGGTCGCGAATAAATTCGCCGGCAAAATTCTCACTGACAGTGACGGTGGGGGCGTCGGCGAGCTGCAGACCGATCTCCCAGGCAGTCGCTCCTTGCGAAAGCATATGTTCGATGCGCACCCGTCGGGCGGCGTCGGTGATCTGCAGCAGCTCACCGGCGGAAAAATGGTTGTCGAACGGATTGTGGATGGTGAAGAGGACGCCGCAGCCCTGCAAACGATTCTCGCACATCGCCTCCTTGATGGTCAGCGCGAGCAAAGCCGTCTGCCACTCCTGGCCGTGGACGATGAGGTGATCGGACAGGCCGAGGGCGGCGAGAACAGCGGGCAGGGCCTTGCAAAAGAGCAGGCTGTTTTTACGGAGCGCGGCATCGTTGGCCTCGGGCTGATCCGGAAGATAGAGGTAGGGATCGTTCAGCGGATTTTCGGCGCCAAAGAAGCCCTCCGCTTTGATAAAGTACTCCATGATCCGGCCTGAGGCGGGTGCCGAAAACGGCGCTTCATAACACCAGATCTCGATCTCGACCAGCCGCTGGCCGAAGAGGACGCTGATGCGTTTGCCGGTATCCTGGAGGGGGGCTTTGGCCATAATCCGGGGATAGAGGGGCGAGATCAGAATGGCGCGTTTGAACTTGTTGGTCTCTTGCAGCCAGGGCAGGGTGTTGACGGTGACCGCGGCCAGTCCACCGCTGCGGGCAAAGCGGTTCTCGAAGGAGGCGAAAACCAGGGTGTCCAACTGCAAGGCTGTCAAACGGCTGTAGAGGCGTGCGCTCTCTTCGGCTGTGAAAAAGAGGCCCATCAAGGACCAGTCCTTGCGCCAGGTATCGAATACAGCCACAGTGTGCTCCTTCCGGACGGGCAAAGTAGGGGAATTTGACGCCTCAATTTACGCTTTTTTTTCCTATTTGCAATTAAATTACGTCATCCGTGCCTCCGATCGCGCAGGAAATCAAGGATCCGTGCTTTTTTTGCTTGCGGATTGCTTTTGCAAAAGTTATATTGCTCTGCGTTTGCCGCAGCTTTCCCGCATCACTGATTTCCAAAATCGAATCCACCGCCTTTTTTGAGAGGATGGACGCTCTTGGCTCAACTCTTCAAGCGATGGTCGAACAAACTTCCTCTGGCCCTTGTGGCCCTGGTCGTAGTAGCCCTGGCTGGAGCGATCGCCTTCTTTTCCTTCTTTGGTTCCCCGCGTTATACCGATGTCGGTTACTGTCCGCAGCAACCGGTGCCTTACAACCACGCCCTGCACGCCTGCGACCTCGGCATGGATTGCCGCTACTGCCATCACGCGATCGAAGCGGCGCCGCACGCCAATATTCCGCCCACGCAGACCTGCATGAACTGTCATGAGCTCCTGCTGCCCGAGAGCAGCCGATTGATGCCGGTCCGGGAGAGCTGGAGCACGGCGACGCCCATCGCCTGGAACCGGGTTCATCTTCTCCCGGATTATGCCTATTTCAATCACAGCGCCCATCTGGCTGCAGGCGTGGGCTGTTCGACCTGTCATGGCAACGTCGCGCGCATGGCGGTTGTCAGGCAGGTGGCGCCGATGAGTATGGGCTGGTGCCTGGTCTGTCACCGGGATCCTGAGCCCAGCCTGCGGCCGGCCTCGGCGATCACCCTCATGGAGTGGAAGCCGGACGCCGATCAGGCCCGGTTCGCTTCGGCGCAGCGTCAGCAGAAGAAAATCAATCCGCCACAAGATTGTTCGGGATGTCACCGATGAACTCTTCCAGCCAAGAAAGCCGGAATCAGACTCCGGCGCCGGACCATCCTGCACAGGCCCTGCTGCAGGATTTGCCGAACCGGCGGCAGTTCTTGTCCCTTATGGGCGCTTCGCTGGCTTTGGCCGGGCTCTCCGGCTGCCGCAAGCCGGTCGACAAGATTCTGCCCTATGTCAGGGGCGTTGAAGAGCTCGTACCGGGCATTCCGGTGCCCTATGCCAGCACCATGCCGCTGGGCATCAACCCGGTCGGCGTGCTGGTTTCAACCTTCGATGGCCGTCCGACCAAGATCGAAGGGCTGGCGGGCCATCCTGCCACGGCCGGCGCCTCCGATCTCTTCATGCAGGCCGCCATCCTCGACCTCTACGATCCCGAGCGTTCGCGCAGCCCGTTGCATGGCGTCGCGCCGGCTGGCTGGGCGGATTTCCTCGCCGCCTGGAAGCAGGAGTTGGCCCTGCTGCAGAGCCGCCGCGGCGCAGGTTTTGCCCTGCTCAGCGAATCCTTTGCCTCGCCCACCCTGAGCCGGCTGCAGCAGGAGCTGACCGCCGCCCTGCCCGAGATGCTCTGGGTGACCTGGGATGCCGTCAGTGACGAAACCCTGTTGACCGCCGCGCAGATCGCCTGCGGCCATGAGGCTTATCCTCTGGCGCATTTTGATCAGGCCGAGGTCATCCTCTGCCTGGACGCCGACCCACTCTATGGTGAGAGCGAGCACCTGCGCCACGCCCGCGGATTTGCTGCGGGCCGCCGGGTCGAGTCCACTGGCGGCCGGATGAACCGGCTCTATGTCGCCGAACCCGGCATGACGATCACCGGCGGGGCCGCCGACCACCGACTGCCGATGGCAGCTGCAGACATGGCTCCGTTGGCCCTCGCACTGGCCGCAGAGATGGGCCGACAGGGACTGGCCCCCTTCACCGGTCTGGCCTTCCCGACGCTGCCGGATGCAGTGCAGCACTGGATCGGAGCGGTTGTCCGTGATCTGCTCGCCCACCGAGGCCGCAGCTTGATCGTTGCAGGCCGCCGGCAGCCGGTCGAGCTGCATCTGCTGCTTTATGCGCTCAATCTGTCGCTGGGCAACCTCGGCACGACGCTGGAGTTCCTGCCGCTCGAGCACGCTGCCCTGCCGAGTACATCGGCGTTAACGCATCTGACCGCCCGCATGGCCGCCGGTGAAATCACCCATCTGGCCATCCTCGGCGGCAATCCGGTCTATGCAACACCCGCCGGCCATGAATGGGCGGCAGCCCTGGGCCAGGTAGGCTTCAGCCTGCACCTGAGTGACCGGGTGGATGAGACCTCGTCCCATGCCACCTGGCATTTGCCGGCGGCCCATTTTCTCGAAGCCTGGGGCGATGCCCGCAGCGTCGAGGGCCGGCTGAGCGCCATCCAGCCGATGATCGAGCCTCTTTTTGGCGGCCGTAGCACTGTGGAGCTGCTGGCCCTGCTGGCGCAGGCGCAGGAACGCAAGGGCTACGATCTGGTACGGGAAACCTGGCAGCAGATTTTGCCTGCTGCTGCGTTCGAAAAATCCTGGCGTCGACTTTTGCATGACGGCGTGCATGCGGCGAATCCTCTGGTCCCGCTGCAGCCCGAGATGGCGCGTATCCGGGCGCATCTGGCCCGCAATCCGCTGCCGGCCGCACCGGCCAATGCGATCGAGGTGGTCTTCCAGCCTTCGGCGCTTTATGACGGACGCTGGGCCAACAACGCCTGGCTCCAGGAGCTGCCGGATCCGATCACCAAAGTGGCCTGGGACAACCCGGCGCGGATCAGCCGACGGCTGGCCGGCAAGATGGGATTGAGCGACGGCGATCTGGTGCAGATTTCGCTTTCCGGGCATACGCTGCGTTTGCCGATCTGGATCGTCCCCGGCCAGGCCGAGGGTTCGATCGTCCTGGAGCTGGGTTATGGCCGGACAAGGGCCGGCGAGGTCGGCAATGGCGTTGGATTCGACGTGACGCCCCTGCGCGGTGCTGGAGGAGAGGGTTTCGCCACCGGTGCGGCGATCGTGCCGGCAGGCGGGCGCTATGCTTTGGCCTGTGCCCAGGAGTTCGCGGGAATGGCCGGGCGTCCGCTGGTGCGGGCAGCCGATCTGACGGAGTACCGAAAAAATCCCCGCTTCGCCCGGGAGGAGGTCGAACATCCACCCTTGCAGAACCTTTGGAAAGAGCATACCTACCAAACCGGCTATCAGTGGGGCATGGTGATCGATCTCAATGCCTGCATGGGCTGTAACGCCTGCACGATCGCCTGCCAGTGTGAGAACAACATCCCGGTTGTCGGCAAGGAGCAAGTGGCCAAGGGCAGGGAGATGCACTGGATTCGTCTCGACCGTTACTTTAACGGTAATCCTGAGGATCCGGAGATGGTACACCAGCCAGTCGCCTGTCAACACTGCGAGAATGCGCCCTGTGAGCAGGTCTGTCCAGTCGCGGCGACCGTACACGATCATGAGGGGCTGAACGTGATGGCCTATAACCGCTGTGTGGGCACCCGCTACTGCTCCAACAACTGTCCCTACAAGGCGCGCCGTTTCAACTTTTTCGATTATACCCGGGATATGGACGAAGTCGTCAAGATGGCGCAGAATCCCGATGTGACCGTGCGCATGCGTGGCGTGATGGAAAAATGCACCTATTGCCTGCAGCGGATCACACTGGCGAAGAACAGGGCCAAACTGGCAGGACGAGCACTGGCGGATGGCGAACTCCAGACTGCCTGTCAGCAAGCCTGCCCGGCCGGGGCGATCATCTTCGGTAATTTGCTCGACCCGGCCAGTGCCGTCAGTCGCGCCCGGCTCGGCGATCGGAGTTATGCCCTGCTCGGTGAACTGAACGTGCGGCCACGCACCTTTTTTGCGGCGCGATTGCGCAACCGCAATCCCGAACTGGCGTGAACAAACAGCAAACCCTTGACAGGATACTCTCGTGAGCACGAGTTTACCCAAGAACGAAGACTGGATCGCAGGCCAGCCCACCTTCTCCGGCCTGACCGAACAGGTGAGCGGCCTGATCGAGCGGCCCACGCCGAAGGGATGGTATATCGCGCTGGCGGTGAGCAGCAGCCTGACCCTGTTGCTGGTGGTGCTCATCGGCTATCTGGTGCGTACCGGGATCGGCGTCTGGGGCAACAACATCCCGGTGGGTTGGGCGTGGGACATTGTCAACTTTGTCTTCTGGATCGGCATCGGTCATGCCGGCACACTGATCTCAGCGATCCTCTTTCTGCTGCGGCAGCAGTGGCGCACCTCGATCAACCGCTTTGCCGAGGCAATGACAATTTTTGCCGTGATCTGCGCCCTGATCTTTCCGACCATTCATGTTGGACGGGTCTGGCTGATCTACTGGCTCTTCCCGCTGCCGAACCAGATGTCGATGTGGCCCAATTTTCGCAGTCCGCTGCTCTGGGATGTCTTTGCGGTAAGCACCTATTTCACGGTCTCGCTGCTCTTCTGGTATGTCGGGCTCGTGCCCGACCTGGCCACCCTGCGCGACCGGGCCAGGAGCCGGATCAAAAAGATCACCCTGGGGATTTTCTCGCTGGGCTGGCGCGGCGGCAACCGCCAGTGGCAGCATTATGAGATGGCCTACCTCCTGCTCGCCGGCCTCTCTACCCCGCTGGTGCTCTCGGTGCACAGTGTAGTCAGCACCGATTTTGCCACCAGCATCATCCCGGGATGGCACACCACAATCTTTCCGCCCTATTTCGTCGCAGGCGCCATCTTTTCCGGATTTGCGATGGTGACCACCCTGGCCATCATCGTGCGCAAGATCTTTAGTCTCGAGAATATCATCACCCTGCGGCATCTCGAGAACATGTGCAAAATCATGCTGCTCACCGGGCTGATGGTCGGCTACGCTTACGGCGTCGAATTCTTCATCGCCTGGTACAGCGGCAATATCTACGAGCGCTTCACCTTTCTCAACCGTGCCTTTGGGCCCTACGCCTGGGGCTACTGGATCATGATCAGCTGCAACGTCCTGATCCCGCAGCTCTTCTGGTTCAAGAAGCTGCGCACCTCTGTGCCGGTGATGTTCGTCGCAGCCCTCCTTATCAACCTCGGGATGTGGTTCGAGCGCTTTGTCATCATCGTCTCCTCCCTCTCCCGCGACTATTTGCCCGGGGCGTGGGGCTACTACAAGCCCACCTGGGTGGATGGCGGTATACTGTTGGGCTCTTTCGGTCTCTTCTTCACGCTCTTTCTGCTCTTCGTCCGTTTTTTGCCGATCATCGCCCTCTCCGAGGTGAAGGCGATCTTGCCGCAAGCCCATGCTGCCGAGCCCGAAGCGGCGGTGCACTCCGAAACCAGGCAGGTCTGATATGTCGAGAGAGCAAAAAAGCCAGGGTATGCTGGCACAATATGCCGGGCCGGCCGAACTGCTCGCCGCGGCGCGCCAGGTAGCTGAGGCCGGCTACCGCCAGTTTGACTGCCACTCCCCTTTTCCCATTCATGGCATGGATGAGGCGATGCGGCTGAAGCGATCGCCGCTGGGCTATCTGGTCGGTGGTGCGGCCTTCACCGGCGCCGCCCTGGCGGTGGTGCTGCAGGGATGGACCAGTGCGGTCGACTATCCACTGATCATTTCGGGCAAGCCCTCCTTCAGCTATCAGGCCTTCATGCCCATCACCTTCGGCCTGGCGGTGCTGCTCGG
>CAYTCI010000139.1:0-6839 GCA_964436305.1 uncultured Cytophagia bacterium
CTCTTCCGGTCCTTTGGCACGATGACAGCCACTGAGGAAAACGAGCACCAGCACGGCGAGGGTGGGCCAGGGGAATCTTGTACGGTTCAACATGGAATCTGTTCCTTGAAAATGAACGTTCCCACCGCAGCCCGAATCCGGACCGGGTGGGAACGAGAGGTGGTTGCTTTTCCCACCCGAGCCCGAGGCCGGGTGGGAACAAAAGGAGGATCGAGCGTGCGGGCGGATCAGAAGGAGACACCCATGCTGTAGCAGTGCGCCGAGCCCAGGACGCCCACCGAGCGGTAGGCATAGTCGAATTTGACGCCGACGTTGCCCATCATGCGCAGATAGATACCGCCGCCGACGGTCGGACCGAATTCGGTCTCCGCCAGACCAAGGGCTTTGTAGCCGCCGCGCAGATAGAGCGTGCCGGTCGAGGGCAGTGTGTAGGCATACTGCGCGCCGACATTGATCGATTCGGCGTTGTTGTTGGGATGGAGGGCATCCACCGCCAGGGTCAGCCGGTTGCGCGAGGTGGCGACCGGGTGGATGGCGACGCCGACGCGGAAGATCAGCGGCAGTTCCCAGCTCTCCAGCTTGAACTGACCGGCGGTATTGGCATAGTTGCCGGCCTGGTCCGGGAGGATATCGATCGGGAAGGTGAGATCCATGCCGTCGAACTTCATCTTGGTGCCGTAATTGGAGATGCTCATACCGATGGTCATGCCATCCTCGCGCTTGCCCGAGAAAGAGAAAAAGTTGGTGTTGACCATCACACCCAGGTCGAGGGCCATGGCACTGGCATTCATGTGCCAGATCTGCGAGGTAATATATTTGGCCGAGGCGCCGAACGAGAACCACTGGGCCAGGCTGCGGGCGTAGGAAAAGCTCACCGCGAGATCGGAGGCGTTGAACATCTCCCCCGTCCCCTCCTGGTAATCCATGGTGGTGACGCCCATGTCGCCATAGCCGACCTGGTTGATGGCCAGGGCCAGGGTGCCGACGCGCGGCAGAACCAGCCCGACCCCGGCATAGGAGGTATTGATGTTGGCCAGCCAGGGCTGGATGGAGAACTGTGCTTCACTGCGCGGCATGAAGGCGAGTCCGGCCGGATTCCAGTAGGCGGAGGAGAGATCATTGGCGACGCTGACATAGGCGTCCCCCATGGCGGCGCCGGCGCTGCCATAGCCGATCTCGAGAAAATTCGCGGCGGTCGTGCCGATGCGGTAGGGCTTTTGCGCCAGGGCGGCCCCGGCGCAGAGAAGCGCGGCCAGCAAAATGAGACCCGATTTCTTTATATACATGACGTGTACCTCATAAGCGTTTGAGTATCCAACTCCCGGGGATTTGCGATAGCCGGGCCCCGCCGTCGGGACCCGGCCTCGACCCCTTTATTTGACCACCGCGAACTTGCCCATGAAGGTGTCTCCCGTCAGATCGGACTTGACATAGAAGACATAGATGCCCGCGGCGATTTCCAGTCCTTCGCTGGTGGTCAGGTCCCACTGCGCCATGCCATTAGCGGCATCATTCTGCACATTCAGCTCGTCCACCATCACCCCGCTCATGGTGAAGATCTTGATGCTGCACTGGGCCGGCAGGTGGGTGAACATCAGACGGCGGCGCTGGTTGAGCTGCCAGTTGCTCACCGAGGGTTCCATGGAATTGGTGGCCACATAGGGGTTGGGCACCACCTTGATATTGGCCATGTTGTAGCTGATCTGCGCCTTGTCCACCGCACCCTGCGGCAGGATGCGGAAGGTCACCGAGTCGGAGGTCATGTAAGGCCGGGTAAAGGTCATGCGATAGACATCATTGGCTTTGGGGAGATTGGCCTCATCCGCAACATTGTTGAAATCGAGGATGAAGGCCGTGCCAGCCCACCAGCCCTTCTTGTTCAACGGGCCAACAAGGACACGGTCCTTGAGCAGGTTGAAAGCGCCATCCTTGTCGAGATCCTGCACCACCAGATCCATCTTCTCATAGCTGCCGTCCGTATTCATGAAGGACTTGTTAAGGACGTAGAAGCTGAAATTCTGGCCCGTCAGCAGCAGGCTGCTGGGGGTGATGCGCGCATTGTTCTCGTTACGGATCGTGGTCTTGTTGAGGACCCGGCCGGTGTAGGCGGCGGGATTGTCGGTGAAGACGATATCATAATCCCACGGGAAATAGCCGGTCTCGACCGAGGTCAGGGTGATGCGGATATTGGCAGAACCGGTCAGCCAGCCCGATTTCCCGTAATTGTAGCTGGCGGTCAGCGGAATATCGGACAGGGTGAGATTGAGCCCGTCAAAGATATCGGTGCTGAAAGGTCCATCCTGGTTAAAGATCCAGTAACCGAGGGTGTCCTTGTAGACCAGATTGTTATAGGCGAAATGATTCGGGGTTTCCGAATAGACCAGGGTGTTGTTATCGGTCATGTCATAGATCGCCAGGCCATTGTTGTGGTAGGTGAGGCCGTGGTCATACTCGGCGACGGTGAAGAGGGTGTCGACCATGAACTTGAGTTTGTAGTCATGGCCCTCCTTGAGGCTCCCTTCGGCGAGGATGCTCGGGATCACCTTGCCGCTGCCAAAGCGGACGCCGGTGGTATCCATCCTGACCTGCGCAGGCATGTAGCCGGGCGCGGTCGTGCGCGGCACGACGATCTGGATGTTTTTGCCGTAGGCGGTGACCTCTTCGGCCTCGTTCTTTTCGATGACGATCTCGTTCTCGGAGGGGGCAATGCCGGGTTCGATCTCGGGAGCGCCATAATCATAGGCGACCAGAGCGTAGTAATAGGTGCGCCCGTTCTGGACGGTATTGTCGGTGAAGAAATGGACGATGCCCGTCTCGCCGCCCAGATAGTAGCCCATACCGTTGACCATGCCGAAATTGGTAAAGCCGGAAAGGCTGTCCTTGAGATCGCACTCAAAGATCGGATCGTACAGACTGGCCGTGCCATAGCCATCGGTGATGGTCAAGGCGTCAGCAAAATACTTGTCGGTGGCGCGAAACAGCTTGTAGCCTTCAAAGTCGTTCTTGTTGCCGATGAAGGGATCCTTGGTGCGGGTATCGGCGACGTTGTCCCAAGTCAGGATGACCTTGCCATCGCCTGCGGTGGCCGTCAGGGTCGGCATCTTGGGCGGGGAGGCGAAGCGGTAGTCGCGCTCATAGATGATCTGGACGATCTTTTTCTGTTCGAACAAGGCCGGCGCTTCGTGGGTGGCCGAGGTCAGCCCGGTGAGGGGATCGTAGGAGTGCAGTTCGCTCATCGAGATGCGCTCGACGCGGCCCTGATAGAGCGGGAAGGGACCGGAGGCAAAAGTCTCGACGAGATTGGAGACCTTGCCGAGGTACTCGATCAGGGTGTCGGCGCTCATGACACCCCACATCGACTTGTCGCCGCGGAACCACTTTTCCTCGGAGGAGTGCGACGGGATCGGGTACATCTGGAAAGAGGTCAAGCCGACCATGTCGGACTCGCTGACATCGGTCTTGGCGAAATTGGGCTCGCAGCCGTTGGCGCCGTCGTAATCCGGTTTGTGGTTGCACTCGCCCTCGTCCGGGCTGGTATAGTTGAGTTCCGAGGGTCCGACGCCGTCAAGGCCGACATCATCGCCCGCGTACTCGCTGACCTGATAGATGCCATCCCCATTGGTGTCCTCGCCGTCTTCCCAATCCTGATCCTCGTCAGCAGCGTAGTGCGGCTTGAGTTCATCGATGGTATAGCCATAGGTCTCGAGATACTTGTTGAGATCGGCGATGCCGCCGGTCGGGCCGACCATCACATTGGTGGGGTCGCCGGGATAGCCGTTGTCGCGTTTTTCATCGATGATGCCGTCCTCGTCGTTGTCGCGGCCGTCATAAGCCAGACCGGGGCTCTCGAGGTAGGCGAAGCCCATGGTGCCGGTCGGCAATCCGCCACCGCCGAGGCCGTCCTTGTCCCAGGAGTAGGCGAGGTCAAGCTTGCGGTTGAAGTAGCCGAATTCGTCATCGGCATTGTCGCCACCGATGCCGTTATCGACCCAGTAGCCGAAAGCCATATAGGGCAGATCGTAATTGGAGATATTGGCGACGGTGTATTCCCAAAAGATACAGTCACGACTTTGCGGATTGGACCACTGGAAACCGCGCTGTTCGACGCGGATGCCGATGCCGCCCCAGGGATTGCCGACCTGTTTGGTCACCTTGGAGGGATCGAGATAGCCGATCTTGATGCCCGGCCGCGGATAGTATTTATACTTGTCTTCGGGTCCGAGGTACTCCTGATCCTGGGCGTCATTGACGACGTAGTAGGTCTCCTGCTGGGCATAGATCACGCCGCGGCCGAAGCGGCCGTCCCACTCTCCCGGCCATTTGGTGCTGCGGCCTTTGGCGGGCCAGCCGGAGACCGGCCAGGATTCGGGTTTGTTGCTCAGGGCCGGATAATCGCTGGCCGGGTTGAAATAGCCGAAGCAGGGATAAAAGCCCCACTCCACGGTTCCGGTCGGATCGGTGTCCATCTCCTCGCGGTAGCTGGTCTGCAGGAAATAGAGGTCATGGACATCGCTGCGCGATTTGATCTGCAAGGTATCGGTCACCGGCACCGAATTGTCATCGACGTAGACCTTGGCGCCGATCAGCAGGCCGATACCGTCGGTCATACGGGTGCCCTTGTCGTTATTGGGCCACTTGGACCACAGGCCGCCGGTGGCGCCGCTCACCCATTTGCCGAGTTCGGTGGTATTCTGAAAATACTCGAAAACGCGGTTGCCGCTCATATACCCTTCACGACGGGCGGTGATATCGCCCGCTTCATCTTCCGGGCCATCATAGAGCATGCCCTGCGCCTGGACAAGCGACAGAGCCATGAGCAGGATGAATGCCATATACAAGAGAGTTTTTTTCATGCAAGGTTCCTTTGCTTGGGAGTCCGTCCTCAACACTGATCCGGAGACGCTTTAGAACATCACGCCCATGCCCAGTTTGATCATGCGCGGTGTGGCGTACATAGACGGATTGTGAATACGGTCGTAATAGCTATTGAAGTTGCTGCGGTGGTTGGCCAGATCCGAATCGCGAACGATCGCCGTGTAAGCCCGGCCGGTGTTGCCATTGACGCCCCACTCGTTGAGGGTGTCGAAAAGGTTGTAGATATTCATGGTGATCCGGGTCTTGAGCTGCTTGATGAGCTTGACGTCGTAGTAGGCGCTCATGTCCACGCTGTAGGTGCTGGGCATCTTGGCATTGTTCGGGTAGAGGTTGACCTTGGCCAGCTGGCTTTCGTCGAGGGGCGACCAGGTGTAGGTGGCACCCGAATTGTAGTAGCCGGTCATGGTGGCGCCGTACTTCATGGTATTATAGCCGAGGGTCACGTTCAGGGTATGGCGCTGGTCCCAGCTCATCGGGATCAGGCGGCTGATCGGATCCATGCTGCTGCCGGCGCGGGTGAAGGTGGTCGTCGGATTGTCGGCATTACCGCGGGAGTATTGCAGGGTATAGTTGGCATAGGCCGAAAAGCTCCCGGCGACGAAATCATATTTGACCTCCAGACCCTTGGCATTGCCATAGTCCTTGTTGCTGTAAAGGCCATATTCGATCTGGTCGTAGGTCGTGATCACCCTGGCGCTGAGCAGATCGTAGATGTCGCGGTAGAAGAGCGAAACCTCGAGGCCCATTCCCTTGATCAGCTCCTGCCAGAGGCCGATCTCATACTGCACCGTCCGCTGCGCCTTGATCTGGGGGTTGCCCATGGTGGTGGCGTAATCGGTCGGCGAAACCTGCAGGGAGTGGTTGTCATAAAGGGCGTAAAGCGGCGGCATCTGGAAAAAGTGACCATAGCTGAAATGGAGCAGGGCCGCATTGCTCAGCTGATACGAGAGGCCCAGGCGCGGGCTGATCTGGACTTTCGCGTCAGCGCGCGGGTAGCTCGTCTTGCGGTTGAGGCTGTCGGCGAAGACCAGCTGGTTGCCCGGATTGCGCAGATCCGAGGGATAGACCGTATTCGGATCGAAATAGTCGTAACGCAAGCCGAAGTTGATCACCATTTCGTCGTACTCGATCTTGTCCTGGATGTAGGCCGAGAGTTCCTTCGGCTTGACCTTGTAGATATCGGAATAGACCGAGGAGTCGGAGTAGACGACCGGTTCATAGAGTTCGGCTTCGAGATCGGTGCCGTAGTATTTGTTGCGGATGGTGCGCGACTGCTGATCGAGGTCGTGCAGGGTATAGAGGACACCGCTCTTGAGGCTGTGGTTCTTGGTCGCCTGCCAGGTCACATCCAGTTTGGCATTGGTATCCTTGAGCCAGCGCAGGGAGTGGCTCTTGTCCTGGCCGCCGGTATAGAATCCCGGCCCGTCGTTGGTCAGATACTTGTCATGGATATAACGGGAGTCGGTGGGATTGCGATAGAGATAGTAGCCGTTAAAGTTATCGAGATAGGAGAGCTTGGCCTCATAGAAGAACTTTTTGCTGATCATGTGGTTGAACTCGAACGAAAAGAGGTCCGAGGTGCGATAGGAGGTAGCGCGGCCGTCGGGGTTGTACTTCCAGGTGTGGGAGTAGCCGTGCCACTCATCATCGTTGCGGGTGTAGAGCAGCGACATGCGGATGTTCTTGATCATGTCGAAGGCGAGTTTGCCCATCAGCGACTGGTTGAGGCTCTTGTTCATCGCCACAAAGGAACTGTCGCCGGTATGCTCGGAGTACCACATCATCGGATCGGTGGGGACGAAGTTGCTCAGATCCCAGGGATTGAAGCGGCGCACGCCGTTGAGGTGGTTCTTGTTGTCCTGGTAGCGGCCGTTGACGAAGAAGGTCGGGCCGGATTTCCATCCCGGCACCACCGGGCCGCTGAGCTGGAATTTGAAATCCTGGTTGCGCAGGAAATCATCATC
>CAYTCI010000140.1:0-6088 GCA_964436305.1 uncultured Cytophagia bacterium
GATGGTGTCCTCGCGTTCGAGATGGGCGATGATCTCGTTGACCTGTGCGTCCGGATAACCCAGGCGGTGGAGGGCCGGCGCGATGGTCATATTGACCAGCTTGAGTTTGCCGCCGCCGACCAGCCGTTTGTATTTGATCAGGGCGATATCAGGCTCGATGCCGGTCGTGTCGCAGTCCATCATGAAGCCGATGGTGCCGGTCGGCGCGAGCACGGTGACCTGGGCATTGCGGTAGCCGTAGCGCTCGCCCATCTCGTGGGCATCGTTCCAGACCTCGTTGGCCGCATCGAGCAGGGCGGCGGGGGCAAGGGCCGGATCGATCTCCTCGAGGGCGGCACAGTGCTTGCGGATGACCCGCAGCATCGGCTCGCGGTTCTTTTCGAACTCGGCGAAAGGCCCCATCGCGCTCGCGGCGATCGCCGAGCTGAGGTAGGCCTGACCGGTCATCAGCGCGGTGACCGCGGCCGCCAGCGCCCGACCCTGGGCACTGTCATAGGGCAGGCCGTAGTACATCAGCAGGGCGCCGAGATTGGCATAACCGAGCCCGAGCGGCCGGAAGAGATGGCTGTTACGGGTGATTTGCTCGTTGGGGTAACTGGCCGGATCGACGATGATCTCCTGCGCGATGATGAAGAGATGAACCGCACGGCGGAAGGCCTCGATGTCGAACTCGCCGCTCTCCTTGACGAACTTGAGCAGGTTGAGCGAGGCCAGATTGCAGGACGAGTTGTCGATGAACATGTACTCGCTGCAGGGATTCGAGGCGTTGATCGGCGCCGAGCTGGGGCAGGTATGCCAGTCGTTGATCGTGGAATGGAACTGAATGCCGGGATCGCCGCAGATCCAGGCCGCATCGGCCATCATCCTGAAGAGTTCGGAGGCACGAAAGCTTTCGACTACCTTGCCGTCAGTCACTGCATGCGTCTGCCACAGGCCGTCCATCTTGACCGCCTGCATGAACTCCTCGGTGACGCGGACGCTGTTGTTTGAATTCTGGAAAAAGACCGACTGATAGGCCTCGCCGCCGAACGAACCGTCATACCCCTGCTCGATCAGGGCCCAGGCTTTTTTCTCCTCGTTGGCCTTGCAGTTGATGTATTCGACGATATCGGGATGGTCGGCATTGAGAATGACCATCTTGGCGGCGCGCCGGGTCTTGCCGCCGGACTTGATCACCCCGGCGAAGGCGTCATAGCCGCGCATGAAGGAGACCGGACCGGAGGCGATGCCGCCGGCCGAAAGCCTCTCTTTGGAGGAGCGCAGCGGCGAGAGGTTGGTGCCGGTGCCGGAACCGAATTTGAAGAGCATGCCCTCGGTCTTGGCCAGATCGAGGATCGATTCCATGGTGTCTTCCACGGCATTGATGAAACAGGCGGAACACTGCGGATGATCCTCCACGCCCATATTGAACCAGACCGGGCTGTTGAAAGAGGCCTTCTGGTTGGCCAGCAGGTGGGTGAGCTCCCATTCGAAGGTCCGGGCGTCCTGCGACGTCGCAAAATAGCCCAACTCTTCGCCCCAACGGGCGATGGTCAGCACCACCCGGTCGATCATGGTCTTGATGCTGCTCTCAGGAGTGGTGGCGTTTTTGTGCGAATGAAAGTATTTGGAGGCGACGATGTTGAGAGCGTTCTGACTCCAGCTCACCGGCGCTTCAATGTTCTCCCGTTCAAAGATGACTTCACCCTTGTCATTGGTGATCGAAGTGCTGCGGAACTCCCAGGTCAGTTCGTCATAGGGATGGATCCCCGCACGGGTGAAAAAGCGCGGGATGCTCAGCCGTTCCCGCTCTTTGGGCCCCTCTGGAAAGAGGGTCGGTTCCACATCGATGAGCGCCATCTGGTCCGATTTGCCGTACTCCTTCATACAGACTCCTGAAAATAGACAACAATCCCCCGACGCCACAAATAGCGCTGTTTGAATCGGATTGTTTTGTTTTGGGAAATGGGTTGATTAGGCAGAAGCCCCCGTCCCAAGCTTCGGCTGAAAAAACAAGGGGGCAAAGACTCGGTTGCGCTGAAGTTGCTGCGTTGCTTGCTGCAGTGTCAATTTAGAAAATCAACGGGCCATTGTCAAGTGAAAATATCAATATTTTGTAGTCAGTTCGTGCGAGACGTCAAGTGGTAGTAGCCATTGGGGTTGCAGGGAATATATCAATCTGCCGGGCTGTTTAGCGGTGTGGGCGGAAATAGCTTGCTTTCGCGGCAAGTAATCCGTAAATTTTCTTTCAATTAGGATTCCCTCGGAGAGAGAGCACGGCAGTGTCGCAAAACGGTTCGAGTGCGATCGATCAGCACTATATGGCCCGCGCCCTGGAGTTGGCGGAAAAAGGGCGGGGCATGGTCAGTCCCAATCCGATGGTGGGCGCCCTCCTGGTCAAGGAGGGGCGGATTGTTGCCGAGGGCTGGCATCAGCGCCTGGGCGGGGCGCATGCCGAGATCAACGCGATCGAGCAGGCTGGCGAGGCCGCCGAAGAGGCCACCCTTTATGTCACCCTCGAGCCGTGCTGCCATCAGGGGCGGACCGGCCCTTGTGTTGAGCGGATTTTCAGCGCCGGCATCGTGCGGGTGGTCGCGGCGATGCAGGATCCGAATCCCCAGGTCAACGGCAAGGGTTTCGCCTGGCTGCGCACCCGGGGCATCGATCTGACGGTCGGTGTGATGGAGGCGGAGGCCGCCGCGCTCAATGCCGGTTACTGCACCTGGATCACCCACGATCGTCCTCTGGTCACCCTCAAGGTCGCCCAAAGCCTCGATGGCCGCATCGCCACCAGCACCGGCCATTCCAAATGGATCTCCTCCAAGGAGAGCCGTACGGAGGCCCACCGTCTGCGTTCCCGGCACGACGCCCTGCTTATCGGTATCAATACCGTCCTCGCCGACGATCCCCAGCTGACGGTGCGCCTGGTCGAGGCGGTATCGCCGCATCGACTGGTGCTGGACAGCCATCTGCGCGTGCCCCTCGACGCGCGGATCATCGCCGACTCGATGCCGCACCGGACCACTATCATCACCACCCCGGCGGCCTCGAAAGAAAAGATCAGCCGCATTCAGGAGAAAGGCGCTTCGGTGCTGGTGCTGCCGGAGGATGAACGCGGCTGGGTGGACCAGCAGGCCCTCTGGCGCAAACTGGCCGAGACCGGCTGCACCTCGGTTCTGATCGAGGGCGGCAGTGTGGTCGCCACCGCCTGCCTCAAGACCCACGCTGTCGACCGGATCGCCCTCTTCATCGCTCCCAAGATCATCGGCAGCGGCATCGACGCCATTGGCGACCTGGGCATCCGCGCTCTCAACACCGCGATCCAGATCGATGAGATGAAGGTCGATATCCTGCCCGTGGATATTCTCGTGCAGGGCCAAGTACGTTATCTGGATTGAGGCCTGCTGTGTTCACCGGATTGATCGAGGAAATGGGCCGTGTTGCCGGCATCGCGCCTCTGGGCGAGGGCCGGCGCATCGAGATCAACGCCACCCGGGTGCTGGAGGGGCTGGCGATTGGCGACAGCGTCGCGGTCAACGGCGTCTGCCTGACGGTCATCGAACACGGGCCGCGCAGCCTGACCGTCGAAGCGGTGACCGAATCCCTGCAGCGCACCAGCCTCTCAAGTCTGACGGCCGGGGAGGAGGTTAACCTCGAGCGCGCCCTGCTCGCCACCAGCCGGCTGGGCGGTCATTTCGTCCAGGGCCATGTCGACGGCACCGGCGAGGTGGTCGCACGGCTGCAGCGCGATCCGGGCTTCTGGCTGCAGATCCGGGTGCCGGCGGCGCTGCTCCCCCTGATGGTCGAAAAGGGGTCGGTGGCCGTGGACGGAGTCAGTTTGACGATTGCCGCCGTTGAAGGGGACCAGATCAGCATCGCCCTGATCCCCCATTCGGCGCGTCAGACCACCCTCGGCCGCAAAAAAACAGGCGATCAGGTCAATCTGGAAACGGATATCATCGGTAAATATGTGCAGCGTCTGCTCGCGGGGCGTGGGACAACGCCGGGCTCGCTGACGGGAGAAATGTTACAGGACTGGGGTTATTGAGCGGACAGCATTCAGACTATGAAAGAGCACTTTTCTTTTGACACCATCCCGGCCGCCATCGAAGAGCTGCGCCAGGGCAAAATTATCATCGTGGTGGATGATGAAGACCGTGAGAACGAGGGGGACTTTATCATGCTCGCCGAAAAGGCGACGCCCGAGTCGGTCAATTTTATGGCCAAACACGGGCGCGGCCTGATCTGCGTGCCGATGACCCCGGAGCGGCTGCAGGAACTCGATATCAATTTCATGGTGCGCAACAATACCGCGCTGCTCGGCACCGCTTTCACGGTCTCGGTCGACTACCGCTACGGCGGCGTGACCACCGGGATCTCGGCGGCCGACCGCGCCGCCACCATTCTCGCCCTCACCGATCCGCAAGTCATGCCGGCCGATTTTGCCAAACCGGGGCATATCTTTCCCATCGCCGCGGTCACCGGGGGGGTGTTGCGCCGCGCCGGCCACACCGAGGCGGTCGTCGATCTCGCCCTCGCCGCCGGGGCCTATCCGGCCGGCGTCCTCTGCGAGATCATGGACGAGGATGGCACCATGGCGCGCCTGCCGGCCCTCTTCAAGCTCGCCCGCCAGTTCGACCTGCGCATCATCACCGTCCGCGCCATGATCGAATACCGCCGCCGCAACGAGATCCTCATCAACCGCGTCGCCAGCACCGATTTTCCGACCCGCTTCGGTCACTTTACCCTGCATGTCTACGAAAGCAAGGTCGATGACCATCATCATATCGCCCTGGTCAAGGGTGATGTCGCCGGCGAGGAGCCGGTGCTGGTCCGCGTCCATTCCCAGTGCCTCACCGGTGACGTCTTCGGCTCGATGCGCTGTGATTGCGGGGAACAACTCGAGTATGCCCTGCGTGAAATTGAAAAGAAGGGCCGCGGCGTGCTGCTTTACATGCGCCAGGAGGGGCGCGGCATCGGCCTGGCTAAAAAGATCATGGCCTATGCCCTGCAGGATCAGGGCAAGGATACCGTCGAGGCCAACGAGGCCCTCGGCTACAAGGCCGACCTGCGCGACTATGGCATCGGCGCCCAGATCCTCTGGGACCTGGGAGTGCGCAAGATTGCGCTGCTGACCAACAATCCCAAAAAGATCATCGGCCTCAAGGGCTACGGCCTGGAGGTGGTGGAGCGCGTTCCGATCGAGGTCGAGCCCAACGCCGTCAACGGCTTTTATCTCGAGACCAAGCGCGACAAGCTCGGCCATCTCATCATGATGGACGATGAAGAGAAACTATGAGAGCACGTGGCCATGGTTATGCGGAAGCGATCCTGATGCAGCTTTTTCTTTTCGGCATCGCGAGTGCCCAACATCCCTGGCAGGTGAAAATCGGCGGCAATTATTCCTATTTGAAAAATCCATCCTATTGCGAGCCTGGCAAATTTTAACCGTTTGAACCTTTCGTATCTCTGAGCGACCAAGAGCTTGGCAATTTTGACAAATGGGGATCAAGTTGAAGAATTTTTTTTATTCTGAGCATATGAAAGAGCTCAGTCTGCTGATGATCCTGTTATTGTTGTTCACGAATGCGGCCTATTCCAAGTCAAAATATTATTATCTGCTGGTTGGGAACGGCCGATCGCGGTTCCGTCATGAAGGCAATACTCAAGGCAACGGGATGGCTGTTGGAGCTGGCATAGGCTGGGAGGCTAATAATTCTTCGCGTTTCGGCAGTTTCTTAAATGTCGAAGCATTTTATGTAAAAAAACAGGGAGTTGCGGAAAATAAAATTTGGCGTGCAGGATTAATAAGTAATGACGATTATAAAATTGGAGATATCAATATGTCAATCGGCTTCCTCGAACTGCCATTAAAATTCGGCTACTTTGCAAATATTAGCAAAAGAGGAAGTCTTGGGCTATTCTATGGAACATCTTTATCTGTTCCCATCTTTAATAACACCAGGACCGAGATCAAAGACTATATATACTATGATCCTGAAAAAATAGGACCTAAAGTTGATTACGAACGGGATGAAAAAGACCGTGACAGTAGTAGCCCAATATACGACTTTTTTCTTGATAACCTTTGCAATACAAGTATTAACGG
>CAYTCI010000141.1:0-5769 GCA_964436305.1 uncultured Cytophagia bacterium
CCGGCGAGGATCACGGGGATGGCAGCGGACTGGACCGGCGTAGGGGTGACATAGCCTTCGGCTTTGATTCCCGGCATCAAGCGGGAATCGAGCTTGAATGGAGCGAAACTCATGATAAATCCTTTATCAATGTAGGATTGGAAATGTCGGAGGATGAAGAGGGATGCACGCTGGAACTGCTCGTAGGTGCGAGGGGGACTCGCTGGCAGGTCGGGATTACATATCAATCAACATCGCGATTTCAATAACGGCAGTGAATTGGTGTTATGAAATGACATCTCGCAATTAATCTAACCGTGAATATAAACAATAAATTTCTATTTTCCAACACTTTTCTTTGCGCCCGCCCTCCCGCGCCGACCCGGGCTGTCAGGTCGGCACCAGAGCCGAGGGGCCTCGCGCCGACCCGAATCCGCAGCGGCACCCCCGCCCTCTCGCGCCGACCCGAACTTGCAGCGGCGCCCCCCACCCTCTCGCGCCGACCCGGGCTGTCGGGTCGGCGCAAGAAGCGAGGAAAATCCGCTATTACTGACGGCCAGGCTACAGCTGCCAGAGCAAGCCGACAGTGACCGCCAGAAAATCGGAATCGGGCTGATCCTTGCTGCCAATGTTATCGAGATCGTAGTTGAGAAAGACGTAGCGGACATCGGCGGTCAGCTTCATGTTGCTGACCGGCAGCTCCAGGCCCGCGCCGAGATGGTAGCCGAGGGTGCTGGTGGTCTGGTCCTCGGGGGCGCCGAGGCCGATCTTGTCCTGATCGTAATCGACTGTGGTGTGATACCAGCCGGCACCAGCAACGCCGTAGACAACCGGCAGGGGAAAGAGCATCGCGGAGACCTGGACCGGCCAGCTGCGCAGGGTCATCAGGCCGTCCTCATACTTCTCCTGGCGGTAATCGATAGCGCCCTCGAACTTCAGACCGCCCATCGCCAGGCGCGCAGCCAGCCCGCCATACATCTGTCCCTGATCGGCATCCTTGCTCTTGTAATAGCCGGCGCGCGGGCCGATATAGAGCTGCGCCATCACCTCGCTCTGGAGGAGCAGGACAAAGGTCAGCAACATCAGCAACATCATCATTTTTTTCATCGTCAACTCCTTTGCAAGGATCCGCTGCAGAAAAACCTTTCTACTAGTATACCGCTTTGGCGGGCCGAATGCAGAGAGCTCCGTCACAAAATCCTGATAAATGGTACGCATTTCAGCGTACAAAGGCAAGTCCAAAACGCACGCTCGCGGCAAACCGCGGCGCCCTCCTCTCTCGCGGCCGCCCGGGCGCTCGGGTGCGCGCCAGAGCAGGAGGGCCAGACCCGCCCGGGTGCGCGCCAGGTTAGCAGAGCCAGGCCCCTCAGGTGCGCGCCAGAGGGGGCACCAGGCCGCGATTACTGCAGCGCAGTGATGACGAAATTGAGCAGGAACAGCCCGGTGACGATGTACATCAGGGGATGGACCTTGCGCGCCTGGCCGCGGACCACGGCGGTCAACACGTAAAAGATAAATCCCGCCGCCACGCCGTTGGCGATGCTGCAGGTAAAGGGCATCATCACCACCGTGAAAAAAGCCGCCACCGCCTCCTCGGGGTTGCTCCAGTCGACCTCGCGGATGCTGGCGATCATCAGAATACCGACGACAATAAGGGCGGCGGCCGTGGCGGAGGCGGGAATGATCAGCGCCAGGGGGGCGATGAAAAGCGCCAGGAGAAAGAACAGCGCCGTAAAGACCGAGGTCAGTCCGGTGCGGCCGCCGGCGCTGATCCCGGCCGCGCTTTCGACGTAGCTGGTGACGTTGCTGGTGCCGAGGAGGGCGCCGATCGAGGTGGCGATGCCGTCACTGAAGAGGGCGCGGTCGAGCTTGGAGGAGATCCCCTTGCCCGCCGCCAGGCGCTCGGCATCGCGCCGGTCAAAGATCCCGGCCCGGCGGCCGGCGCCGATGAATGTGCCGATGGTGTCGAAGGTGTCCGAGAGGCTGAACGCGAGGATCAGCGCCAGGATCGAAAAGAGCTGGCCGGGCTGGCTGAAGAGGCCGGCGATATCGAGCTGAAAGAGGGTCGGCGTCAGTGAGGGCGGCAGAAAATCGGCGGCCCGCAGCTGCGGCCAGTGGACCAGACCGGTGGCCAGGCCGATCAGGGTGGTGGCCAGGATGCCGAGCAGGATCGCCCCGCGCCAGCGCCGCAGCAGCATGATGACCGTCAGGATCAGTCCGGCGGCGGCGAGCAGGGTGACCGGATCGGTGAAACGGGCCAGGGAGGGCACGACATCGCGCGCGACAACCTGCTGCACCTTATCGCCGGCCAGGGTGGCGCGGGTGATCGCGGCGCCGTCCGCGGTGAAATCGAGGAGGTGGGCATTCTTGATGCCGAGATAGGCGATGAAGAGCCCGATGCCGCCGCCGATGGCGTGCTGCAGCGACTCCGGGATGGCCTCGATCAGCATCTTGCGGATGTTGGTGACGACGATGATGAAATTGATCACGCCGCAGAGGAAGACGATCGCCAGGGCCTGCTGCCAGCTCAGCCCCATGGTCAGCACGACCGTAAAGGTGAAAAAGGCGTTCATCCCCATGCCCGGGGCCTGGGCGAAGGGGACATTGGCGTAGAGCCCCA
This sequence comes from uncultured Cytophagia bacterium, assembly GCA_964436305.1. Lineage (GTDB taxonomy): Bacteria > Zhuqueibacterota > Zhuqueibacteria > Residuimicrobiales > Residuimicrobiaceae > JAKPUX01. The sequence continues at coordinate 2,600 of CAYTCI010000141.1, forward strand.
TGATCAGGGTGGCGATGACCGTCGAGAGGATGGTCGCGGTGAAGACCGCGCCGCGATCCATACCGGTCAGGCTGAGGATGGCCGGATTGACAAAGATGATATAGGCCATGGTGATGAAGGTGGTGAGTCCGGCCATGAACTCGGTGCGGAGGGTGGTGTCATTGCCCGACAGGCTGAAGAAGCGGTCGATTAGTCCGTGCACGGGTCCGCCTTTTCATTAAAGGGATCACAGTTCGTTTTGAACCAATGTAACGAAAATAACGGACTCGATGCAAGCGGATAATCATCCTGCCAATCAGATACTATTCCCCATCCCACAGTTGTGCTATAGGCGCTCCATCGGGCCAGAAGAGAGCAAGAGTTTTTCCACTTTGCTCTTTCAAGCCTTCCTTGATCGCCTGCCTTGTTCGGCTTCCAGCGCAGAAACACTATTCATCCGTTGGTGCCACCGCTAACGTGCGTGTCACCGGGCCCAAGAGAGGCCACCGATCACAAAAGCGTGATTGTTGCCAAACGGTAAAAAATAGAGGCCACCCGCAACGAGTTCATCATTGCAATCGTTTCCATCCCAGCAGGCAGCATGAGATTCTGCGGCAAAATGCAAGGCAGCCAAAGCCTTGATCCTCTGTCTGGTATATCATTTCCGGATGCTGCGGAGCTAATGCAAATGCTCCCTGTGGAAAGCCAGGAATAGCCATACTGCCAGCACGCAGCGCTCATCTAGGCAGCCATCCCCTACTTGAGCAAGAGGCATTTTTTTACCTGGACGAAATCTCCAGCCTGAAGTTTGATAAAATAGGTCCCTGCCGCCTGGTTGGCTGCATTCCATTCCCAGCGATGGTGCCCGGATGTCAGCCGGCCATTGCAGAGGAGTTTGACAACTCGGCCGTTGAGGTCATAGATGGTCAGGTTCACCTCGCCGGATTTGGGCAAGCTGATGGCAACTGTCGTACCCGGATTGAAAGGATTGGGATAATTCTGCTCCAGAGCGAAGCCAACCGGTTGCGCACCTGTGTAGAGTGCCCCCTCCATGTCTGTGCATATTTGATGCAGGTAAGTCTGGGCTTCCAGGTAGGCCCCCTTGAGAAAGAGAACAACAGTTGAATCGGCACATCGGTTCCAGTACTGGGCCAGTCCGGCATCTGCGGCTGCATCGGCTCTACTGCGGGCCCAAAAAATACAGCATGCGGTGCGGAATCCAAGGGTATCCTCCGCAGCCGTGGTACCCTTGAAATAATTGATCTGTTTCAGTGTGGACAAAAGGTAGTGAAAACGATCCTCGTGACTGGGCTCAATCGCCGTGCCCTCGTTCCAGTCGTTCCACGTCACAATTTGCACCCAAGGCAGGGAAAGCCCGGACTCCTTTTTATAGTCCGTCTTGTACCTATGGACGAGATCCCAGGTTGAATCATAGGTCGCCCCATTCATCCTGCTCATACGGCCATGATGGGGCCAATCCGGCGCGGTAATCTGTGAATCATCATAGCCGGGCCAGACGCCGCCGACTAAAAAACTCAGCGTATCAAATGCCACGCTGGTGTGATAGAACCAGTCCAGATAATTTCCAGAGCCACGCCAAAAGGTAGAATCATCCGGAACGACTTGAACCCACGGAAAGGCCGAATCTATCACGCCCAATTGGTTTAAAGGCAGCTCTTTGGGAATGATAAACCAGGAATCCCCGCTCGCGAGGGCCCCATTGGCTGCCTGGCGATATGCTCCAAAATCGAGATCGGAGTAGCCAAAGAAAAAGAGCACCGGGCTGTTCTTCCCGGCTCTTTCGTTCCATACCCAGAGATAGGTAGTATCCTGTTCAGAATCCACATAATTGATATAATGGGAGGCAAGATGTTGCAGGGCCTGCTCCCTGTTTAGCCCATCAATGATCTCCAGCTGGTGATCATAGCAAATGACCAATCTAAAATCAAAACGCCCTCTCGCCAGCTGATTGATTTTGCCCACGACCGCCATATGCTCAGCGAAGGTCTGATCTTCATACGATCCAGGCCCATACCAGTCGTGAATGAAGCCATCGATCCCGCAAGCATGTGCGAGGAGCGTTTGAAATTCAAGCAGATGTCTGTTTTGTGAATCGTACTCCCCAACCAGGGGGTGCCCGGCATAGCCCAGGTTCCAGTGTCTGCGCGGATTCTGGGCATGGGTGGAATCGGCATACCATCCCAGATAGTGCGCAAAGACCTTTTTCGGGTACGGGTTGATGAGTGAAAGGGAGAAAGGCGCCGTGGATACAGGGCCTGCTTCTGGATCGAGCGCCGCAACAGACCAGTAATAGGTTTCACCAAAGGGCAACGGGACGGGATGACTGTAGAAGGTGTCCCTTGTGGTCGCTGTCCAAAGGGGATTGCTCATCGAAAGGGATTTGCTGATCGCTATCCGGTACTCCGGTTCTGTATGATCAGGATCAATTGCTCTGTGCCAGGAGAAGACGGGATGCTGACGTTTTATCCCAGCTCCATTGACAGGAGTAATTAACGTGAAGGCTGAGGGGCGATCCGGTACCGCTATCACTTCGACTGTAATGGTATCCTTCGCAGAGGCGCCGGCAGGATCCGTTACTTCGAATATAAGTGAGAGAGAGCCATACCAATTATCGGCTGGCGTAAGAGTCAGGGTATGGTCCATTTCGATTGTACTCGAGAGCCAGTTGGACTTGGAAACCGTCCAGACCAGATCGATCTTGTTATGGTCAGAATCACTGACATAGTCATCCAGATGCAACCTAAGCGGGGTATCCTCCGTCGTCGAGAAAATCGATGGCATCGAGAGTTGCGGAAAGGCATTGGGTCGAGGGGGGACAAAGGCATAGGCCGTCCGATAGACATAGGGACCACTCCTGCCGCCGGCGATATAGATGGTATCGCCAATGGCATCAACAGCAAGATTCCAGAAGCCGATAGGCATGGGGGCCGCACTTCCCCAAGAGCCATGCTTCAGGTCGAAAGTATATACTTTTGTACTTGCATCGCCCCAGCCTTTTGTGCCGCCAAAAACATAGATGATATCATCAACCACCGCTGAGGATTGATGAGCAAAGTAATCGGGCATCGGGGTTGAGGAACTCCAGATTCCCGACTGTGGATCGAAGATATAAACACTGCTTCCTGCATAGGCGCTATTGCCGCCACCGATCAGAACGATCTTGCCGTCCA
>CAYTCI010000142.1:0-5349 GCA_964436305.1 uncultured Cytophagia bacterium
CGGCCGCTATAACGGCAATCTGACCGTCTTCCCCATTCGCATGCAGCAAGGTTATCAGGCCCTGCAAACCGGCAGCACCTTCGGGCTGATGCCCTCGATCTATGAGCCCTTTGGTGCCGCGATTGAATATATGGTATCCGGAACGGCTGTAATTGCCCGTAATACGGGAGGTTTGACCGATCAGATAAAGCATGGCGTTAATGGTATTCTGTTCCGCGAGCGGCCCGATTACTATACCCCTGAGCAGATCCGCGCCTTCGCCCATGCGGCTGCTATCGTCCAGTGGCGCAAGACCAATCCCTGGGTTTGCGATATGGTCGACGCCCTCGAAAGGGCCCTGCGCGATGCCATCCGCCTCTTCCGCGAGCAGCCGGAGGCGTACTACGAGATGATCCGCCAGGGATTTGTCCGCGCCGGGGCATTCTCCTGGGAGAAGAATGCCCGGGAATACGGCGAGGTCTATCATCAGGTGCGCCGCTAGGGCCGGCAGGGGAGGAGAAGCGACGCGATGAATATGGAGCAGCTGATCGACGCGCTCAGGCGCGATGAGGAATTTCAGCGCAATGTCACCCTTTGGCGCGAGATCGAGGCGCAACCGGCCCGACTGGTTCCCTTTCCACCGGCCCTGGATCCCCGCCTCGTCGCCGCCTTGCAACGCCACGGCATCCGCCAGCTCTACTCCCACCAGGCCCGCGCCATTGAAGAGATCCTGGCGGGACGCAATACCGTGGTGGTCACTCCCACCGCCTCGGGCAAAACCCTTTGTTACAACATCCCGGTACTCCAGGCTGTCCTGCAAACCCGTGAAGCGCGCGCCCTTTATCTCTTTCCAACCAAGGCGTTATCGCAGGATCAGGTGGCTGAACTGCACGCCCTGATCGCCCTGCTTGGACCGGAGATCGACTTCGATATCCGCAGCTACACCTTTGATGGCGATACCCCGGTCACAGCGCGCAAGGCGATCCGCACCTCCGGCCACATCGTCGTCACCAATCCGGACATGCTCCACAGCGGGGTGCTGCCGCATCATACCCTGTGGGTCAAGCTTTTTGAGAATCTCCGTTATATTGTCATCGACGAGATCCACAACTACCGCGGTGTTTTTGGCAGCCATGTCGCCAATGTATTGCGGCGTTTGAAACGGATTTGTGCTTTTTACGGCTCGCAGCCGCAGTTCATCTGCTGCTCAGCCACCATCGCCAATCCCGACGATTTTGCCCGCCATCTCACCGGTGAGCCGATGCAGCTGGTTGACGAGAATGGCGCCCCGCGTGGACGCAAGCACTTTATTTTTTACAATCCGCCGGTGGTCAACCGCGAACTGGGCATCCGCCGCTCCTACATCCAGGAGAGCGAAAAGGTCGCGGGCAAGTTCCTCGGTCACGGCATTCAAACCATCGTCTTTACGCGCAGCCGCATGCGGGTTGAAATCTTGTTGACTTATCTCAAAACCTTCATGCGGCGCATCAAGAAACCGGCGGAACTGGTGCGTGGCTATCGCGGCGGCTACCTGCCCACCGAACGGCGTGAGATCGAGCGCGGCTTGCGCAGCGGCGAGATTCTTGGCGTGGTGAGCACCAATGCCCTCGAGCTCGGGATCGATATCGGTCAGTTGCAGGTCTGCATCATGGCTGGCTATCCCGGCACCATCGCCAGCACCTGGCAGCAGGCCGGACGGGCCGGCCGGCGCAGCGACGCGGCCCTCGCCATCCTGGTGGCCTCCAGCTCACCCCTCGATCAGTTCATCATCAGCCACCCGGAATATCTCTTCGAGAAGAGCCCGGAAGCGGGGATCATCAATCCGGACAACCTCATCATCCTCCTCAGCCATATCAAATGCGCCGCCTTTGAGCTGCCCTTTGCTTTCAACGAACGCTTCGGCCGCCGATGGGATGGGGAGGAGGGCGTCGATGCCACCCAGGAGATCCTCGCCTACCTCGAGGAGAACCGCGTGGTCCACAAGGCCGCCGAACGCTGGCACTGGATGGCCGAGGTCTATCCCGCCGAGGCCATCAGTCTGCGCAGCGCCGCCGAGGAGAATGTGGTGATCATCGATCGGACCACTCCGCAGGAACGGGTGATCGGCGAGATCGATCTCTTCGCGGCCCCCCTGATGGTCCACGATGAGGCCATCTATCTCCACGGCAGCCTGCAGTACCACGTCGATCACCTCGACTGGGAACGCCGCAAGGCCTATGTGCACGAGGTGGCGGTAGACCACTATACCGATGCCCAGCTCAAAAGCGACCTCCGCGTGCTGGATATCACCGAGGAGCGCGCCATCGGCATGGCCATGGCCGGCTATGGCGAGGTTTCGGTCACCAGCGTGGCGACGATGTACAAAAAGATCAAATTCGGCACCCATGAAAACATCGGCTGGGGTAAAATCAACCTGCCGGAATCGACCATGCACACCATGGCCTTCTGGTATGCCTTCCCCGAAACCATCCATGAAGAGCTGGCCATCCCCCAGCAGGAGTTCAGCGACGGTCTCAAGGCGGCCGCCAATGTGCTTGGCAACATCGCCCCGCTCTTCATTATGGGTGATCCGCGCGATATCGGCGTCCTGCCGATGATGCGGGCCGCCCTCTGGCACAAACCCGCACTCTTCATCTGGGAGCGCTCTCCCGGCGGTGTCGGTCACAGCAGCAAACTCTTCCAGATCTACCGTGATGTCGTCCTCGCCGGCATCGAGCTGGTGCGGAACTGCGGCTGCGACAGTGGCTGCCCCTCGTGCTCAGGACCGGCCCTCGAGGTGGGCGAGACCGGCAAACACCACGCCCTCAAGGTGTTGGAAGCGATGCTCCGCTGAGACGCCGATGCTGTCGATCAAGGAAAAACTGGCTGCTCTGCAGGGCGTGACGCCGCTTTCGGCACCGGCGGCAGAGCCGGCGCGCCCCCTCCACGGCCACGAGTCGATCGGACTGACGCGCGAAACCCTGGCTGCCGGTGATCTCTGGCTGCGGCGCAAACAGCTCACCGCGGCCCAGATCCCGATGTTTTCCATCGAGACCTTTTCCAGCCTGCAGCCGGAGCAGCTGGTTCTGGTTGGCAAAAACTGGTCCCTGCAACACGCCCGCCCGGAAAATCTCCTCTTCATCGACACCGAGACCACCGGGCTGGCCGGCGGCGCCGGCACCTATGCCTTTCTCGTCGGCATCGCCCGCTGCCGCCAGGACAGCGTCACTGTCAAACAGTATTTTCTCGGCGATCCCGGCGAGGAACAAACCCTTTATCGCGATCTGCTCACTGAACTGGCGGGTGCCGATGCGGTGGTGAGCTATAACGGCAAAAGCTATGATCTGCCATTGATCAAAAACCGCTGCATCCTCAACCGCCTTGATTACGCCTGGGAGTCGCTGCGCCATCTCGACCTGCTCCACAGCGTCCGCCGTCTCTTCAAGGGGCTCGATTCCTATGCCCTTGGCGAGGTGGAAGCCCGGCTGCTGCGTTTTCGCCGCGAGAGCGACATACCCGGGGCGCTCATCCCCGGACTCTATTTTTCTGCGGTGCGTGAGGGCGATCTCGCCCGATTGCTGCCGGTCTTTCAGCACAATGTGATGGACCTGCTCAGCCTGATCGGCATCACCGCTGTCGCGGCCGAACGCTTCGATCCAGCGACCCCGCTGGCGAGCAGTGAGCTCTTGCCGGTGATCCGGACCCTGAGCGATCTGGCGCTGTACGATCAGGCCGAGCGCCGGTGCGAGGGCGCGCCGCCCCCGGGAGTGGAAAACGGCTCGTCCGAACTGGCACGCCACCGCGCGCTGATGCATAAACGGCGTGGCGACTGGCCGGCTGCTGTCCGGATTTGGCAGGAGTGGATCGAACAGTCGCCGCAGTTTGCGGCCGAGCCTTTTGACGAACTGGCCAAATATCTCGAACATCGCTGCGGCGATTATGCCGGAGCCCTCCAGATCGTCGAACGTGCGGAAAAACAGCTGGTGATCCTGCTCGAACTGCACGATCACCCCGGCCATAAACTCTGGAACCAGCAGTTTTTACGCCGGAAAGCGCGCTTGCTGCACAAACTGGAGAGTATGGGAGTTGTGGAATGACCGAAAAGCTTTATCAAAAGGATAGCTATCTGCAGGAGATGGAGGCCGTGGTGCTGGCGCGCAGCGAACGGGATGGGAGGCCTGCCCTGATGCTCGACCGGACGGTATTCTATCCCACCTCGGGTGGACAGATGCACGACACTGGCCTGATTGAGGGCATCGCGGTCGAGGAGGTGCAGATCGAGGGTGAGGAGATCTGGCATCTCCTCTCCGCCCCCGTCGAGGCCGGCAAGGTTCATGGCCGGATCGACTGGCCGCGGCGCTTCGATTTTATGCAGCAGCACACAGGATTTCATCTTTTGGCCGGTGCCTTTTTTCGGGCTGCCGGCATCAGAACCCTCGCCGCCCATCTCGGGGAGGAGGTATCGACCATCGAAATCGAGGCCGCCGAGGTGGCGGAGGAGACCCTTCTGGAGATAGAAACCCTGGCCAACCGGGTCATCTGGGAGGATCGCCCTGTCAGCAGCCGGACTGTGGACCAGGCCACTGCGGACGGGCTGCAACTGCGCAAGGCTCCTCAGGTCAAGGGGGCCATCCGTCTGGTCGAGATCGTCGATTTCGATCTTGACCCCTGCGGTGGCACGCATGTCGGCTCGACCGGTCAGGTGGGACTGGTCAAGATCATCGGACGCGAGAAGATCCGCCAGGGCTCTCGGTATACCTTCGTCGCTGGCCAACGCGCCTGGCGCCTGGTGCAGACGCATGACCGCACCCTCATGGAGCTCACCGCTCGCCTGACCACCGATGCCGGGAGCCTGGCCGCAGCGGTGAGCAAGCTGCAGGAGGAGAACAAGGGGCTGCGCAAGGCGCTGCAACAGAAAACACAGCAGCTGGCGGAACAAAGCCTGGCGGCCGTCTGCGCCGCGGCAGAGGAATCCACCATCGTTTGCCACCTCTTCGCCGATCTCGAGCTGGAAACCCTTCGCTACCTGGCGGCGATGGCCCTGCGTCTGCGCCCTGGCACCTATCTCTTTGCCGGCCGATCACAGCGCGCGGCCCTTGCTTTCGCCAGCAGCGACCCGGCCATCGATCTCCGCCCGGCCTTCGCGGCGGCGATGGCGCGCGTCGCTGGCCGCGGCGGCGGCGAACCCGGCTTCGTCCAGGGCAGCGGCAGTGACCTCAGCCAGATCGAAGCCGCACTGCAGACCGCCCGCGAAATCCTGGAAAAAGGCGATAAAAAAGATTGACAATGAAGGAAAATTTCTCTACATTATACGCCACAAAAGAGGGGCTATAGCTCAGCTGGGAGAGCGCTTGACTGGCAGTCAAGAGGTCAGGAGTTCGATCCTCCTTA
>CAYTCI010000143.1:0-5180 GCA_964436305.1 uncultured Cytophagia bacterium
GCGCCTCCGGCCGAGAGGGCCGCGAGCCCCCGCGCTTCGCCTACGAGCTCTACACCGGCGACCTCGGTTATATCGATGAGGAGGGCTTTCTCTACGTGCTCGGACGCTTCAAGAGCCTGCTGATCTCCAACGATGGCGAAAAATACAGCCCAGAGGGGATCGAGGAGGCGATCTGCTCGACCTCCCGACTGATCGACCAGATCATGCTCTACAACAACCAGTCGCCCTACACCGTCGCGCTGGTGGCGCCAAACAAGGAAGCCCTGCTGCGCCTGCTCAAGTCGAAAAACCTGTCGCCGCAGAGCGACGCCGGCCAGCGCGAGGCCCTGAAGGCGATCGAAAACGAAATCGCCCGCTACCGCGAGGGCGGCGAGTTCGCCGGCATGTTCCCGGGCAAGTGGCTGCCCGCTGCGGTCGCCGTGCTCGGTGAGGGCTTTACCGAACAGAATCATCTGCTCAACAGCACCCTCAAGATGGTGCGCGGCAAGATCGTCGAGGCCTATCGCCCGCGGCTCGAGTACCTCTTCACTGCGGAGGCAAAGGATATCTGCAACAAACAGAACCTGACGATCATTTCGCGGCTGGAGGAGTGACGCCGGCTCCAGCCACCGATAAAGAGGAGGGGGTTCCACGGCATAAAAAAAGGGGCAGCGCTGTGCTCAGACGCTGCCCCTGCTGCAATGGAAAGGAAGAAAGGAGGGATTCCATGCTGAAAACGGACCTCCTGGCGTCGATCACACCTGAACCGGCACAACCGCCCTGCATGCTCCACCGGTCCGGTTCGCTGCTCGTACCCTTTCACCGCATCGGGTTCTGATCGTGTACCGCGCCGGGTTGCCCCCCTTAAGGATGCAACCCGAAGCCACGGCCAGTGCCATCGGTATACAACTCCTCGTCCAGGACACGGACAAAACCGCTGCATTGCATCGCTGCCCCATCACTCCACGCTGCCCACAGACCCTCCAGGAGCCGTTTTCATTTCTTTTTTTTAGCAAAAGCCGTGCCAGTGTAAAAACGGTCCTTGCAGCGGATCGGCAAGCATGCGCCGGGGGCGGGCAACACCTGGAAGAACGGCTGGTTTGTTTTGCGGTGAGACAGGTGGTCCAGAGTGACTCAGGGCGGTCAGAGGGCGCGCTGGATACGGCGGGTGAGCTTTTCCTGGAGATCGGCCTGGGCAGCCCCCTGCGGCCGCTTGCGCCGCCATTCACCCATCGCTCTGGCGACCGATGCCAGCACCTCTGCTTCCAGCTCCTTGCGCAGGGTCTGCCAGGGCCGGCGGCCGCCGGCCAGCCGTTGGGTGTCGAGGTAGGACGCCAGCGCCTTCTCCGGATAGAGCCGGGCGTGGAGGCGGGTAAAGTCCTGATTCAGCCGCGATCCACGCGGCCCATCGAAGCCCCAGGGTACCTGACCGCTCGCCGGCCAGAGTGGCAGGGCGACGGCCGCGACCGGTTCACCGAGCAGCAGCCACATCGTCGCCAGGGCCGGATCCTCGCCCGGTTTGACTCCCTGGAAAATAGCGCACGAAACGGTGCGATGGCGGTTGATGGTATTCTGCGTGGGGATAAAACCCTGCGGTGCACCCGGCAGGGTGCCCGTGAAAGGCAGGGGATTGGGATCGAGCTCGTCGCTGGTGAGATCGCGGACCACCCGGTCGAGCAGAAAGGGCAGATCAATCCGGCCGGTGGCGAGGCGTCCCGCGAGCAGGCTGCGGGCGCGATGATAGCGCCAGACCCCATAGCCTTCATCCCCCTTGCCGGTCATGGAGAAATTGGCGCGCACGAGCAGGCCGGCAGGGGCCAGCCCGGAATCCTGCGGCGTGAAACGGGTATGGCGAAAATTGCCAGCCTCGAAAAAGGCCGCTCCGCCAAAGGCATCGATGCAGCCGAAATTGGCGCGGGTGCCGCGCCCCGTCAGGGCGGTCTGGCGCAACAGGGCGTCCAGCTCCTCAACGCGCGCGCAGCAGCCCAGGGCCTGTTTCATGAAATAGCCCTCGGTATCGGCGCTGTCGCCGTCCTGATCCATCGATTCGGAGTTCATCAGGGCAAAGCCGGCGGTATTCATCCCCATCCAGACCTGGGTGGTGTCGCCGCTGTTGATCACCCCGATAAAATCATAACGCGGACCGTGAAAAAAGTGCGCCGCATTCTCGCGGGTGCTGCTGTCGCGGTTCTTCCAGAGCAGCGGGCGGCCGTCGGCCGTCGCCGTGCCGCTGATCACCGCCACGGTGCACTCCTCCTGCGCCGCGGCCATCGCCGCCCAGCTCAGCAAGAGCAGCAGGCCCAGGCACCTCCGGCCAGACCTCATGCCGCGCTCCTCTCCCCTTTGGGCAGGGTTTGATTGAAGGTCTGATAGAGAAAGAGACGGAGATTTTCCAGCGAGATATCGTACTTCAGGCTCCCTTCCACCGCTACCGAGATCCGTCCGGTCTCCTCGGAAACGACGATGACCACCGCGTCGCTGTCCTCGGAAAGGCCGATGGCTGCGCGATGGCGCGTGCCAAGATTGAGCTGCGGATCGGTGTTCTCGCTCAGAGGCAGGATACAGCGGGCCGTATCGATGACATCATTGAGGATGATCACCGCCCCGTCGTGCAGGGGCGAACGCGGATTGAAGATCGAGACCAGCAGCGGCGTCGAGACTTCGGCCTGGATGCTCACGCCGGTCTCGGTGACCATCTTCATGCCGGTCTCCCGCCCCATCACGATCAGCGCCCCATAACCGCGCTGCTGCAGCTGCTCGGTCGCATCCACGACCGCATCGATCACCTTGCTGCCACTCACCTTGACAAAATAGCGGATCAACCGGCTCTGCCCGACCGAGAGCAGGATGCGGCGCAACTCCGGCTGAAAAAGGATGACAAAGGCCACCAGCCAGACGGTGCGCAGGTTCTGGAAGATCCAGCTGATGCCGCGCATCTGCAGGAGCGGGGTGAGGATCGAGAAGAGGAGGATGATGATCAGGCCGGCGAGCATCTGCGCCGCGCGCGTGCCGCGGATGAAGGCATAGCTGCGATAGAGGACGAAAGACATGATGAGGATGTCGGCGATATCCATCACCGTGACCGGGATAAAGCCGATTTTAAAGAGGGTCAAAGGCATCCGTCACTGCTCGGAGAAAGGGTGATTCGATTGAGGCCCGGACGCCGCAGCGCCCGGCCAGCGGGCTGCGGCTCAGGGTTCGAGGCGGCCGCTGCGAATGGCATCCGCCACGCGCGCAACCCGGGCCATCTCCCGGACATCATGGACGCGGACGATTCCGGCGCCGTTGAGGATGGCCGCGGTCACGGCCGCGGCCGTGCCCTCCACCCGCTCGCTGACCGGCAGATCGAGGATCCGGCCGATGAAGGATTTGCGCGAGGGGCCTACCAGCAGCGGCAGACCCAGCGAATTCAGACGACCGAGTTCGCGCAGCAGGGTGAGATTATCCTCGGGGCGCTTGCCGAAGCCGATGCCGGGGTCGAGGACGATCTGATCGCGACCGACGCCGGCCGCCTCAGCCACGGCCACCTGCCGCGCGAGAAACCGGCCGACCTCCGCGGTCACGTCCGCGTACCAGGGATTCTGCTGCATGTCGCGCGGCGTGCCCTGGATGTGCATCAGGACCAGCCCGGCCCCGCTGCGCGCAGCTAAAGCCGCCATCCCGGCATCAAAGGTGAGGCCGCTGATATCATTGATGATCTCCGCCCCCGCCGCCAGAGCGGCTTCGGCCACCGCAGCCTTGTAGGTATCGATGGAGAGGGGGACTTGCAGGTTTCGCCGCAAGGTGGTCAGGACCGGCAAGACGCGTGCCATCTCCTCCTCAACGCTGACCGGTTGTGAGCCTGGACGCGTCGATTCGCCGCCGATATCGAGAATATCCGCTCCGGCTTCGATCAGCACTCTGGCCCGCGCCAGGGCGGTATCGCTGGAAAAATAACGCCCGCCATCGGAGAACGAGTCGGGCGTAATATTGAGAATACCCATGATCAGGGTGCGCCGGCCCAGCTCGAGCCGGCGGTCGCGGCAGCGCCAGAGGAGGGGCGCCGCGGGATCAGCTTCTGGATTCGCTCTCTTCACCCTTCGACCGGGTCCGTGAGGAACGGACCGGGGCAGCAGACGCACTCCCCGGTTTGCGCCCCGCAGGTTTGTGCCCGCTTCCACTGGTACTTTTGGAGGCGCGTTTGAGCCGGGGCAGGGCCACCCCGTTCATGATCTTGTCGATCTCCTCGCCGTCGAGCATCTCGCGCTCGAGCAGCGCGCCGGCAATGGCGTGAAGCAGATCCACATTATCGCGCAGCAGCCGGGCGACATCCGCTGCGGCGGTATCCACCAGACTGCGCACCTCCTGATCGATCAGGTGGGCCGTGGCTTCACTGTAATCGCGATGCTGCGCGATCTCGCGTCCGAGGAAAATCTCCTCCTGCTTCTCGCCAAAGGTGAGCGGCCCGAGCTTCTCGCTCATGCCCCACTCGCAGACCATCTTGCGCGCCAGCTCGGTGACCCGCTTGATGTCGTCACCGGCGCCGGTGGTCAGTTCGTTGAGGATCAGCTGCTCGGCGGCGCGTCCGCCCAGCAGCTGGCGCATCAGCGCCAGACAGTAGGTGCGGCTGTAGTTGTGCTTCTCGTCCATCGGCAGCATGGTCGTGATGCCCAGGGCCCGGCCGCGCGGGATGATGCTGACCTTGTGCACGGGATCGGAACCCGGGGTCAGGCGGGCCGCCAGCACATGACCGGCTTCATGATAGGCCGTGCTCTTCTTCTCATCCTCGCTGATCAGCAGGCTCTTGCGCTCGATGCCCATCAGCACCTTGTCTTTGGCCTCTTCGAAATCGACCCCTTCGACCTGGGTCTTGTCCCTGCGCGCCGCCAGCAGCGCGGCTTCATTGACCATGTTGGCGAGATCGGCGCCGGAGAAACCGGGCGTGCCCTTGGCCAGAATGGCGAGGTCGACGCTTTTGGCCAGCGGGATCTTTTTGGTATGGACCTTGAGAATGCCCTCGCGGCCGCGCACATCGGGGCGGTCGACGACAATCTGGCGGTCGAAGCGCCCGGGGCGCAGCAGCGCCGAATCGAGGACATCGGGGCGGTTGGTCGCGGCGATGAGGATCACCCCCTCGTTGCTGTCAAAGCCATCCATCTCGACCAGCAGCTGGTTGAGGGTCTGTTCGCGCTCGTCATGACCGCCGCCGAGGCCGGCGCCGC
>CAYTCI010000144.1:0-5178 GCA_964436305.1 uncultured Cytophagia bacterium
TGAACCGCCGTGACAGCACCCTCGACCGTGTTCTGGCCGAACGGCGCTGCGACGGTGTCCTGGTCATCTCCCTCGGGCTGATGGAGGGCTATGCCGAGCAGTTCATCGAGGCGAACCTGCCGGTGGTCCTGATCGATCACCTGCATGACCGGATCGATTCGGTCGGCATCGCCAACCGCGCGGGCGCTCAGGCAGCCACCCGCCATCTCATCAGCCTCGGCCACCGCCGCATCGGCATGATCAACGGCCACCTCTCCAGCTATCCGGCGGCCCTGCGGCTGCAGGGATTCAAGGCGGCGCTGCAGGAGGCCGGCCTTGCGCCGGATGAACGCGCCCTGATCATCTGCGACGCCCGCGCCGGGCAGCACGGCTTTAATGAGGCGGCCGGCTACCTGGCCATGCAGCGGCTGATCGCCCAGAATCATCCCCTGCCCACCGCGCTTTTCGTCGCCAGCGACGTCCAGTGCCTGGGGGTGATGCGCGCCGCCAAGGAAGCGGGCTTGCGCATTCCCGAGGATCTGGCTTTGGTGGGCTTTGACGATATTGAATTTGCCAAGTTTGTCGGCCTCACCACCATGCGCCAGCCCATCGCCGATATGGGCCGGATGGCAGTGACCCGCCTGCTCGATCGCATCCAGGGCACGGTGACGGGCGAGTTTCACCGCGAACTCGAGGCCGAACTCATCATTCGCGAGAGCTGCGGTTCGCGTCAGGCCTTTCATGTCCGGACCGAACCGGCTTCCATACCGGCAGAATCCTGAAACCCATCATCTTTAACCAGCAGTAAGGGAAACCTATGACGAACAAGTCGCTACAACCGTATCTGTGCGGACTCGTGCTGTTCTGTCTGCTCCTCCCCCTGATCGCCCTGGCCGGTACCACCGGCAAGATCGTCGGCACAGTGAAGGATGACAGGACGGGCGAGACCCTCCCCGGCGTCAATGTGGTGCTGGAAGGCACCATGCTGGGCGCCGTCACCGACATGGACGGCTATCTGATGATCATCAACGTCCCGCCGGGCACCTACACCATGCAGGTCAAGATGATCGGCTATCAGCAAAAGTCGGTCTCCGGGGTCAAGGTCTCGGTCGACATGACCACCACCATCAACGTCAGCCTCAGCCAGACCGTCGTCGATGTCGGCGAACAGGTGACCGTCGTCGCCGAGCGGCCGATCGTCCAGAAGGACAAGACCTCCTCGATGGCAGCGGTGAGCTCGGACGAGATCAAGGCCATGCCGGTCCAGGAAGTGGCCGATGTCCTCGAACTGCAGGCCGGTCTGGTGCGTGACGGCGTCGGCGGCATCCACGTCCGCGGCGGCCGTTCCGGCGAAGTGGCCTACTGGGTGGACGGCATCGCCGCCACCGACGGCTACTCCGGTAACATGGGGGTCCAGGTCGAGAACTCTTCGGTTCAGGAACTCCAGGTCATCAGCGGGACCTTTAACGCCGAGTATGGCCAGGCGATGTCGGCCGTGGTCAACATCGTCACCAAGGAGGGCGGCGACAAGCTGCACGGCGAGCTCTCCACCTACGTCGGCGACTATGTCAGCACCGATGACAAGACCTACTGGGTGCTCGAACCCAAATCGAGCGAGATCGGTGCCATCCGTGCTCCGGCAGCGGGAAGCTACACCAAGACCAATCCCCTGCGCAAGTTCAATCCGACCTATAACCTGCAAGGCAGCCTGAGCGGGCCGCTGATCGGGGACAAGCTGACTTTCTTCGTCACCGGGCGTTATTTCAGCAACAACGGCTACCTCTATGGCAAACGCTGGTTCACGCCGCAAGGGCTCAAGGGCGATGGCGAGCTGGTCTCGATGAATCCCTACCAGAAATTCAGCGGCCAGGCCAAGATCGCCTATCGCCTCAACGGCAACATGAAATTGACCTACGGCCTGATGGGCAACCAGAACGAATTCAAGTGGTACGACAGCTACTACAAGTACAATCCGGATGCCAACTATCACCGTTTTGAGAACGCCCTCAACAATACCCTGACCTTCACCCATACGGTCAATATGCGCACCTTCTATGAGGTCAAGTATACCCACTCCTCGACCGACTACAAGCACTATCTCTATGAAAATCCGCTCAACTCGGTCTCCTATGCCGCAGACACCACCCTCAACAGCGATGGCACGACCTCGATCTCCTATCACATCGCCGGCGATACCGAGGGGTATGTTCATGCCGATTCGCTGACGGCGCCCTCCAACTGGAGTTACTCGGACGCCGGCACCCAGATGCAGCATTTCAAACGCAACACCTCCTATGATGTCGCCAAGTTCGATCTCACCAGCCAGGCCACGAAGAACCATCAGCTCAAGCTCGGCGCCGAGGCGCGGTTCAACAAGCTGACCCTGGATGAATACACCATCATTCCGGCCCAGGAGGGCAACGAGCAGATTGTGCCCTTCAGACCGGCGATCCCGGCGCGCAGCACCCCCGATCACAATGGTTATCTCCACAAGCCGATCGAGTTCTCCCTCTATGGTCAGGACAAGATGGAATTCAAGGATATGATCGTCAATTTCGGCCTGCGCTTTGACTATTTCAACTCCAGGGGCAAGATCCTGGCCGATCCCAAGGATCCCAATATTTACGACCCCTACAATCCGACGCACAAATACAAGAACTACACTCCCGAAACCCCCGAGTCGGAGCTGGTGCCCTACACCCTGGCCGAACGCCAGGCCTTCTGGTACAAGGATGCCACGGCCAAGATGGCGCTCAGCCCGCGCTTCGGCATCGCCTATCCGATCACCGATCGCGGTGTCATCCACTTCTCCTACGGTCATTTTTTCCAGATCCCGACCTTCCGCCAGCTCTTTGGCGCCAATGATGGTACCGACACCTCCAATCCGGATCTCGAGGTGGCGACGACCTCCGGCAACGGCACCTTTCTGAGCAATGCCGACCTCAAGCCGCAACGCACCATACAGTACGAGATCGGCCTCTCGCAGCAGATCACCACGGATCTGGGTGCCGAGCTGACGATGTTCTATCGCGATGTGCGCGACTGGGTGGATGCCAGCAACCTAATCTCCACCTACCTGGCGAGCGTGGCCTATACCAGGTTCGAGAACAAGGCCTATTCCAACGTCAAGGGTGTGACCCTCTCGTTGACCAAACGCTACTCCAGCTATTTTGAAGCGGGTCTGGACTACAGCTACATGGTAGCCGAGGGCAGTGCCTCCGATCCCAAGGATTCCTACAACGACCGTCTCAGCGACAAGGCACCGCGCATCCAGATGTCACCGCTCGGCTGGGACCAGCGCCACACCCTCAACGGCAATCTGAGTGTGGGCACCAGCACCTGGCGGGCCAGCTTGCTGCTCAAATACTGGACCGGCACCCCCTATACGCCGACCTTTCCGCCGGGGCTCGCCTCTGGCAGCAGTTCCTTCAGCGGTCTGGCGAATAACAGTTCCCGCAAGCCGGCGATCAATTCGACCGATCTGCGGCTCTTCAAGACCTTCCGCGTGGGCAAGCAGAATGTCTCGGTCTTCGCCTATATTTATAATCTCTTCGATCAGCGCGCCGCCACCTCTGTCTGGAGCGACACCGGCAGTCCCAAGTACACCCTGCAGACCCGCAATGCCAGCTTCGATGCCAACCGGGTGAGTACCCTCGAGGATAACTCCAACCACCCCGAGTGGTACGTTGAACCGCGTCAGGTGCAGCTTGGCTTTTCGCTGGGCTTCTGATCCGGCCGGTCACGGGTGTGTACTACGAGCGAAATGAGACCAAATAAGGAACCAAACAGCATGAAAAAAATAGTGATGTTGACGCTCATCCTGGGACTTGTGCTGCTCTGCACCGCGGTTTTCAGCCAGTCCAAGCCCCACGGCTTGTTCAGCGAGGAACGCAAGGGTTTTCATAACGGCAACCGGATCCAGACCACCTTTTACAACTCGGGTTTGATCGGCCGTGTCTCGGGCATCGAGGAGGACATCGCCGGCGAATGGCCCAAGGGTTCGGGTCATCTCTATATCGGCGATCAGCTGACCATGGTCGGCGCCGAGATCATCGACCGCGACGGCACGATCAAGCATTCCGTCGTCACGCCGCGTGGCCCCAAGGTCGACCCGCGCATGGGTGACCGATCCTCCGACGGGTTGACCTGGTACACCTGGGAGGCCCTGCCCGGCTATGCCGGCAAGGATACCTCGGTGGTGGCGATGAGCCATATCAAAAAGTCCTGGCCGGTCTACTGGCCCGACAAGGAAGATGCCGTGGACGATCCGGGTTGGCGCAACGACGCCTTTGACAGCGATAACCGGCATGCGGCCTGGAACGGCTACTTCGGCAAGAACCAGTTCAACGCCGACCAGGAAAGCTATTTTGTCATGGATGATTATAACGACGCGCGCTATAACTTTTATCCCGACTCCACCGACCTCTCCCGGCGCGGTCTGGGCTTGAAGATCTCGTCGCGCGGTCTGCAGTGGGCGCAGGTCCTGGCCCAGGATGCCCTCTTTTTCATCTATGATATCACCAACATCGGCACCACCAGCTACGACAAGGTCGTCTTCAGCATCATCTGCGGCTACATGGCCGGCGGTGACGGCGAGGATGATAACTGCACCTTTGAGCGCTCGATCAACCTGACCTATACCTGGGACTATGACGGCATCGGGTCCGGCGGCTGGTCCCCGGTTGATATCGCCGGCTGCGCCTTCCTCGAGAGCCCGGGCAACGCCAAGGATGGCATCGACAACGACGGCGACGGCGCCAGTGGCTCCGGCAAGACCATCACCGAGGAGATGTTCAAGCCGAAAACCCTCGAGGCCGGCCAGGATGTTGTCAAGGTCAACTATGCCGACTACAGCCGCAGCGTCACCAGGATGCCGGCCGATTCCCTGGTCCTCCTCGGGCCGAAGGATAAACGGATCGTTTTCCGCCCCGGCCAGCAGGTCGAGGAGATCCGCTTCAACGGCATCGACGACAACCTCAACGGCGTGATCGACGAGAACAACTATAACGAAATCGAGATCACCACCGGCGTCACCCAGAAGACCTACGTCTACGTCGGACTCAAATACGTCGATTATCTCACCGGTGAAGGGCTGGATAACAGGCTCATCGATGAGCGCCGCGATGATGGCATCGACAACGACGGCGACTGGAATGCGATCACCGACGATGTCGGCATGGACGGCCAGTTCAACACCAT
>CAYTCI010000145.1:0-5155 GCA_964436305.1 uncultured Cytophagia bacterium
CCTCGGCATCCTGGTTGAGCACCACGATCCCGTCTGCGATCGAGTTGATAATGGTGCGGATGCGCGATTTTTCCTGGGCGATCTCGAGCAGGCGCCTCTCCTGCTCCTGCCGCAGCTGCCTCGCCTCGAGAATATACCAGCGCCGCTCAAGCGCCCGGTCGAAGACCAGCTGGATCTCCTCGGGGGCGAAGGGTTTGGCGATATAATGGTAGGCGCCAAGACGGGTGGTCTCGACGGCAGTCTCGATCGAGGCATAGGCGGTGCAGATGACGCAGATTGCTTCGGGATATTTCTCCTTGAGGGCGCCGAGGACCTCGACGCCGTCGAGATCGCCGATCCGCAGGTCGATGAAATAGATGTCGAATTCCTCCGCCACCCCCTTGTCGATGCCCAGGCGGCCGGTTTCAGCGGTTTCAACGCGATGGCCCTGCGCCTCGAAGAGACGGCGGATACCCTCGCGCATGCCGAATTCATCATCCACGACCAGAATATTTGCGTGTTCTATTTTCATTTCGCCTGAGCGATCTCCTGCGCAGCGGATTCTCTGCGGTTGCGGCCCGGGGCCGGAGCCTCCGCACCTAGTGGTGCGGGTCGGCCGGGGTATCGAAAAAGCGTTCGGTGATGAAGGCCAGCAGCTCGCGAGCGGGAATCGGTTTGTCGAGGTACTCATCCGCCTGGATCCATCTGCGTTCCTCGGCGGTCTGGGTCGAGAAACGGATGCCGGTTTCATGGCTGGCGGCGGTCATGATGACGACCGGGGTATGCGCGCCCTCAGGGGTGCTCTTGATGCGGTGACAAAGGACGAAGCCCGAATCGAAATGCTCCATCGCCAGATCGACCATCACCAGATCGGGCAGAAAGCTGCGGAAGAGCTCCAGACCCTCGGCTGCCGAATTGGCTGTCGCCACCTCAAAGCCCGCTTTCTCGAGCACCGGAACGTAGATTTGCAGCAAATCATAGTCGTCATCGACCATCATGATCTTCTTTTTCATAGCGGTATCATCTCTCTCTTTGATAGGTATTAGTGATCCTGCAGCAAGGTACTGACCTTTTGCAGCAGCACCTCTTTCTGCACCGGTTTTTCAATGAAACTGTCCACCGGATTCCATTCGCTGTCCGGCCCAATCCGCAAATTAAAGGGATGCTCCCGGTTGACACCGGTCAGCATCAGGATAGGCGTATGGCGAATCGCCTCGTTCTTGCGGATCTGACGTGCCACCTCGAACCCCTCACCGACGCTGGCCATCATGACATCGAGGATGATCAGGTCCGGCTTTTCGACCAGCACCATCTCCAGTCCTTCGGCGCCGCTGTAAGCCGTGCAGACCGTGTAACCGGCCCTGGTCAACAGGGCCCGATTGAGCTCAACGATATCGATATCATCATCGATGAGAAGGATTTTTTTACTCATGTTGCGTTCTCCTGCACGGATAGGAAATCGAAAGAAGCGGTATGCACCACATTCTGTACCGGAAATTCCAGGGTGAATGAGGAGCCGGCGCTGACCTCGCTTTTAACGGTGATGCTGCCCCGGTGCATCTTGATGATGCCATAGGCAATCGCCAGTCCCAGGCCGGTTCCCTTGCCGATCTGTTTGGTGGTGAAGAAAGGCGTGAAGAGCTTGCCCAGGTTCTCGGGCGGAATGCCAACCCCGGTATCGGTAAAGACGATCCGGACATTTTGCCGGTCCGGCGTCGCCGACGCCTGAATGGTCAGGACGCCGCCTTCGGGCATGGCCTCGGCCGCGTTCACCGCCAGATTGAGGAATACCTGGTAAATCTGGTCAAAATCCATCTCGATCAGCGGCAGGTTATCATCCAGCCGGGTCACCACCTGCGTCATCTGAAAGAGCGGCTGGTTAAACGCCACAGCCACCAGCTTGTCGAGGATCTCCTGCAGCGCCACCTTGCGCAGATTGAGCTTGCCCTGACGGGCAAAATTGAGCAGACCGGCGACGATCTTTTGGCAGCGTTTGGCCTCATCCATGATGAAACGGAGATCCCTGGTCTTGGCCTCGTCCTCCTTCAACTGCTGCAGGAGGAGATGGGCGTAAAGCATGATGGAACCGAGGGGATTGTTCACCTCATGGGCGACGCCGGCGGCCAATTGGCCGATCGACGCCAGCTTTTCATGCTGGATCAGCTGCTCCTGAGCCTCCGCCAGATCGTGGAGCGACTCCTGCAGTTCCTTCTGGGTGTGCTGCAGTTCCTCGATGACGAAGGGCAGGCACATCTCCTCCTCAGCCAGCCCCTGGTAGACCGCCCGAGCATAATCCCGGCACGAGGGATAACCGCAGGCGCCGCAGTTGAGCTCATCGGAGGAGGTCGCCTTTTTGATCTCCTTGAGGATCAGACGGATCTCGTCCTCGCTCGGTTCTGCCACCTTGATGTCGCCCGGCTTGAAGCTGCGGCGAATGGCCACATCCTGATACTGCAGGATGGCCTTTTTCCATTCGGCATAGTTGGTCTGCAAGCGCAAGGAATCGGTGTAGGAGACGATCTGCTGCTTGCGGGTAAAATAGTTGATCGAGGTATCGGTGAAGGGTCCACTGATACAGCCCTCGCAGAAGAGGATATCGACGAGGCTGGCCTTGACCTCCTGGTTCTTGAGACTCTCGAGGAGATTGAGAACCCGCTGTTTGCCCTCGGTGACAACGACTTCGTTGTTCATCAGATCGAAAGGCAGGCCGGCGCTGCGCAGCAGGCCGCCGGAGACCGGATAGAGCCGCCCCAGATAGGCGTAGGGCGGATCGAAGGACCGGGCCTCCACCCGATCGGGCTCGATGCCGAGGCTGCGCCACAGCTCCTTGAGCTCGGCAAAGGTGAGGACTTCATCGACGGCATCGGCCACTTCGGGATCACAGCGTTCGACCTTTTTGGCGGTGCAGGGGCCGATGAAGACCGTCCTCACCTCCGGGCCATAGAGGCGTTTGACCACACGACCCATGGCAATCATCGGGCTGACCACCGGAGCCAGATTGGGCACCAGCTCCGGCACATAGCGTTCGATCAGCTCATAGATCGCCGGGCAGGAGCTGGTGATCAGGGGCAAGGCGATCTCCTCGCCCTCTGCGCTCTTTTTGCTGTTGACCAGCCGGTAGTATTCCCGGTTGACCAGATCCGCACCGAATGCCACCTCCACGACCTGCTGGAAGCCGCTTTGACGCAGAGCGCCGGCCAGCTGCTCGCCGGGCAAGCCGGGAAGCCCTGCGGGGAATGAGGGTGCCACCATGGCTGCGACGGGTTTGCCGTCGCTGAGGAAGGCCAGCACCCTCTCCACCCCGCTTCTCACCGCCTTGGCGCCCTGCGAGCAGACGCGCACACAGTGACCACAGCCGAGGCAGCGTTCTTCGATGACCTTGGCCTGCCCCTTGACGACCATGATCGCTTTGGCGGGGCACTCGCGGATGCAGGAGTAGCACCGCTTGCAGCGTTCCTCGATGGTCCAGATGACGGACATGCGCCCTGCCTTTCCGGTCCTGGCTCAGGACCGTTCGACGTAATGGGTATGCAGCAGCTCATGGGCCCGGTGGCCGTTGGGCTCGCCGAGATACTCCTTGTAGAGCCGCATCACGCCTTCGTTATGATGCGAGGCGCGTTTCGGCAAGGTGCGGTCAATGGCATAGATGGCCTCCATGCGCTTGCGTACCTTTTCCGGATCGGCGTTGATCGGCTGGCCGCCGCCGTTGATACAGCCGTTGGGGCAAGCCATCACCTCGATGAACTGGTAGGTATTTTCGCCGGAACGGATCTTGTCGAGGATCAGACCGATATTCTTCAGGCCGCTCACCGCTGCGATCTTGATGGTGATGCCGGCGATGGTGACCTCACCCTCCTTGACACCCTGCAGGCCGCGGACCGGGGTGAACTCGACATTCTCCATGTCCTTGCCGGTGAGGAAGAAGTGGGCTGTACGCAGGGCCGCTTCCATCACACCGCCGGCCGCGCCGAAGATCACCGCGGCGCCGGTCGACTCGCCCATGGGATCGTCAAAGTGCTCGTCCGCCAGCCGGGTGAAGTCGATGCCGGCGTTCTTGATCATTCGCGCCAGTTCGCGCGTGGTGAGCACGGCATCGACATCGGCGTAGACCTCTTTCAACTCGGGTCGCTGTGCCTCGAATTTCTTGGCGATGCAGGGCATGATCGAGACGACATAAATATCCTCGGGCGGAATGCCCGTCTTTTCCGCATAGTAGGATTTTCCGGAGCCGGGCTGATCCCAGTTCACAACGACAAAATACTTTTCCAGCTCTGCCAGCTCATGGCGTACTGCCGCCATCTGCGTCCCGCCGGGGCCCCCTGCCAAAAACAGCAGAACCGGCTTGCTTTTGTCCCAGCCCCTCAGGCTGATCCACTGCTTTCTGCCGTTGAGCTCGACCTCCGTCAGCTCTGCAATGCTGTTTTCAGGGCTGTGCCCGCTTTCGTCAACAATAGGGGGCGTGAAGGCTGCCATCTGTGTAAGGGCAACCAACCCTGTATTGAGAATCGCCAAAGCCGCAAAAAGCGTCGCCGCCCTCTTCAAGTGGGAGAGCTGTTTGGGATTCTCCCTTTTCCCAATGCTTGCGATAATACAACGTATTACCAAAATGCAAATCCCGACGAGGACAGCGAAGCCCAGGACAGTCAGAACAAGAAATGCCATTACTTGAATCATAAAACCTCCATTAGATCCGACGCTCACAAAAATCAGCTGTATTTCAAGCTCATTGCTATCATAGCAATGGAACCTTTCATGCAGCTGATATAAACCTTAAATCTGCCTTAAATCGTTGGAACCATAATCCTGAAGGTGTTGCCCCTATTTCCATCGGTAAGCAAAGTCAAATCCCCGCCGTGGGCCTGAGCGATTTTTTTCGCGATGGAAAGTCCCAGCCCGCTGCCGCCGGTTTTTGAATTGCGGGAATCATCACCGCGGACAAAGGGCTTGAATATGTCGTCCGCAAGATGGGCGGGAATTCCATTCCCGTCGTCGCAAAAGTCAATAATTGCCTGACTGCCTTGCGCCTTCAGGCTTACGGCAAAAGTTGTACCCTGGGGATGATACCGCATCGCATTGTCTGCAAGATTCTGAATGACCCGCCCGAATCTGTCGGCATCCAGCAGTGCAAAAACGTTTTCTTCAGGGATATCAAATTCATATCGGAACCCCGCGTTCT
>CAYTCI010000146.1:0-4878 GCA_964436305.1 uncultured Cytophagia bacterium
TCCCGGTTGCTCGGGGCGAAGTTGTGGCGTTCGGATGGGACCGCAATCGGGCGCCCCGGCGCCGCTGCGCCCGCCAGGTCATTCACCGCGATTGTCCGGATCACCCGGCCGTTCGCGGGATCGATAATCCGGATCGGATTGCCATCACTGCGGCTGACGCAGAGGATATGCCCGGTGGCCTGATTGTAGACCAGCGAGGTGGTCTCATCCGCGTGCCCCAGCCAGGCGGTACTGTCCGGCGTCTGGCGCCAGACCAGCGGCCAGAGCTCCTCGACCAGGGCGTAGACCTGCACCTCATAGCTCCCCTTGTTGGTCACCAGGGTGAGGGCGTCATCGAGATCGCCCGCGGTATCCGTGTTCAGGGTGACCGTCACTGTAACCGAGTCATTCACCTCGATGCTCAGGGGCGCCGCCAGATCGGCGCTGAAGGATTCGCCATCGAAGGCCGCCGAGTAGATCTCGAAGGGGATCTTGCCCCGGTTGACGATCGAGAAGCGCTGCACCGGCGCCGTGCCGGTATAGACCCGGCCGAAATCGAGATACGCGCTCGAGAAGACCGGATCGGGTTCGAGCCGGCCGGCGTTGGGCATGATGTTGGCAAAGGAATAGGCGCTCAGGCCGTTGTTGGTGGCCAGCTCGATCAGGGTGTTGCTGTAGACATCATAGACCGCCTGCGAGGAGGCGGTGGGATTATCATGGCGGCTGTAGAGCGGGGTCGCCGGCCACCATTTTTCCCAGTAGGCGCAGAGGTTTTCTCCATCCTCGCCGAAGAGCTCGACCGCCTGCACGCCCGGGGTGGCGCCCAGGGTCAGCAGCAGGAACTTGCGCGTGCTGCCGTCAAGGGCGGGAATTTCGCTGAAACCCACCGCCGCGCCGCGGAGTTCGGCAGGATCGAAGGCAAAGACGACCGTGCCGTCCTTGCTCAGGTAACGGACCGGCTGGGCCGGCGCCGAGACGAAGAGATAATCGCCGTTGACCGGGGCGATGCCCAGGCCGGCGGCGTTGGCCTCGGGCAGCGGAATATCCGCGCCACGCGCAAAGAGGTTTTCACCAATCGGCACGAAGGTGCTGATCCGGTCGTTATCCATCCCCGAGGCGAAAACCGTCACGCCGTCACCACTGCCGGTGCAGGCGAGGACGTCGCCGGTGCGGGCGGTCACCGTCCCCTGCCAGACCAGCACCGGGGCGGCGCTCTCCTTTTCATAGCGGTAGAGTGTGAAGAACTCGCCCGGCAGGGCGAGATTGGCCGCAAAGATCTGCCCGTCGTCCGTGGCCGTCACCATGTTGAGCGGATAGGTGCCGCCCTCGATGCCGGCTGTGTTCAGGTTGCGGATCAGGCCGCCGGTGGCGGGATCGAAGACCTTGATGGTCGGGCCGCCAACCCGCGTGGCGGCGTAGAGATGTTTGCTCTTGAGGCTGTAGGCCAGCGAGCGCGCCATACTGCTGCTCCCCTGCCAGGCGGCGGTATCGGCGCGCGAGCGCCAGACCAGCGGGAACGATGCATAGCCGCCAAAGGGATAGAGGGCCAGGGCATTGTTGGTGGTCAGGATCCAGACGCGGTCGCTGTCGGGCTGCACCACCACCGCGCCGGCGCCGGAGGTATTGGCATTGGCGCCCATCCCCTTCCAGACGACGTTGACACGGGAATCGGCGAGGTTATCGGCCAGCTGCACCAGCCGGCCGGCGGCTGGAACCAGATTGCCACCGGTGCTGGCCAGATACCAGTAACCGGCATAACCAAAATGGGTGAGAGCGGAAGCGCCCAGCGGGATTACACTGGTCGGAATCGTGCCGGTGATCTCGCCGTTACCATCCAGACGGGTGGCATTGAGGCCAGTGCCATCGGTCCAGAGGGTGTTCAGATCGACGGGGTAGATATCCATGCACTGCCCGTTCTTTGGCAGGACCTTCTCAACCGCGAACTTGACGCCGTCCTTGGTGCCGAGGAGGGTGATCCGGGCCGCGGCGTTGTTGCCGGAGATGAAGATTTTGGTATTCACGCCCTGCCCCATCACCGCAAAGGCATCGCCATAGCGGGTGGCGCCGGCAACAGTGGTATCCGCGGCCACGGTCGGCACGGCACTTTCGTTCGCCCAGCGGTAGATCCTGAAGCCATTGGCGGTGTTCAGGTTGCAGCCGTAAATGACGCCATCATCGGTTACCCCTACCTTGTTGAGCGTGTAGGTGCCGCCGCTGACCCCGGTCATGTTGAGCTGCCCGAGACTGTCGCCATGTGCCGCATGCAGCACCACCACCCGGGTGCCCGCCGTCCGCGTAGCCACCAGCAGATGGTTGGTCACCTTGTTGAGGGCGATACTGCGCACGGTGAGGTCTTTTTTCAACCAGGATTGCCCGGCATCATCGACACTGACTTTCCAGACCGGGGTGGATGTGCTGTCCACCAGTGCCAGAGCCATGCCGGACGTGTAGAGTACCAGAATGGAAAGCAGAAACACCAATTTCTTCATTGCATCCTCCAACAGTTGATAAGGCCAACGGCTGCGCAGGGGCTGCGCAGCCGGTTGCTACGGATAACGCCTGGTCCCTTTACATACCGGCACCAGGGAGAGAATGGGGAATCTTTCGCGCTCCAGGCAGGGGTGTCGCGGAGAATTATTTGAGCAGGATCAACTTTTGTACGGCGGTTTGGCCCTCCGCCTCGAGACGGCAATAGTAAAGGCCCGAGCCGAGACGGGCGCCATCGACAGCAATGCGGTTCTCGCCGGCACTGCATTCGCCATCCGCCAGCCGGGCGATGACGCGCCCGCGCAGGTCAAGGAGCTCGATCCGCACCCGGCTGCTGCGGGCCAGGCTGAAAACCACCGTCGCAGCATCATTGAAGGGATTGGGATAACTGCCGGCGAGCGTGAGGGTCTGCGGCAGCAGATCCGCCTGGGCGCGCTCCACTCCGGCGGCGCTGCCCTTGAGGATCCAGAAATGGAGATCGCGGTTGACATTGCCGCCGGCATGCTTGTACTTGTAGATGGTGATGTTAGCGCGGCCGTCGTCCCCGTTGAATTCGGTGTAGAGCAGCTTGCCCCCGGTATAGTAATCGCCATCCTCGCTCTTGACCAGCTCGAGATAGCGATTGGCCCTGAGCGAGTCGAATTTCAGCAGAAAGCCGTAAATCTTGCCGGACTGCAGCGCAACGTTCTGGATATCGAAAGAGAGGAAATGGCTGACGCCGACGGTCAAGGCGGCGGGCAGGTGACCAGCCTGGCTGGTGAGGGTCGCGGTCGGGGCTTCCATCTCGTTGATCGAGTTGAACTGCAGGATATCGATATGGAAGGGTGCGCCGGAGCAGGCGTCGAGATGGGCCTGGTCGGAGTAATCGGAGATGGCCACCACGACCTTGTCCAGATAGAAAGCCTGACTGGTGGTGAAGGTCTGGCCGAGATCGCGGTAGGGCGGACTCAGGGTGCTGTTGGTGTCATAGATCCAGCCCGACTTGTTATTGAGACGGTCGACGTACTGGTTATGGATGAGGATGTTGCTGTCGGCGCCGGGGTCGGGCGCGGGAACGACCGAAACCGTCACCTGGGCAAAGGCGCAGGCGGAAGCGAGCAGCAGGAAGAGAAGCAGTGATTTGGCGGACATCCCGTACCTCCTGATCATCGTGTCTGGACATGACCCCCCAGGATCGGCTTCCGCTCGGGTCCTTGTCATGAGCGCGCGGTTCGCCTTCCTATAGTATAGTCTGCGCGCAGGCGAGATGCAAGCACTATTTCAACCGCCTGTCAAAAATCCGGCCAAACAAAAGCGCCCGCTCCGGTTTATTGCGGAGCGGGCGCCAGCTTTAGCCAAATAGTGAATAAATAGAGCCGATTACTGCACCGGCTTGCCGTCGGTGTCGATCACCTGGATCGGACCCCAGCCGAGTTCCTTGAGGCCGGGCTCGACCTTGGCGCGGTCGCCGACCACGATCCAGACCAGCTGGTCCGGATGCAGAGTCTTGCCGGCTGCGGCGGAGATATCGGCGAGTTTGAGATTGCGCACCTTGTCCGGATAGCTCTTGTAATAGCTGTCCGGCAGATTGTAATTCACGATATCGGCCAGGGAGCCGCCGACCGCACTGATGGTCTCCCAGGAGCCGGGCAGGCCGAGGATCTCGTTCTTCTGGATCTTGTCAAGCTCCTCCTGGGTGGCCGGACGCGCGCCATTCATATCCTTCAGCTCCTTGTAGATCTCCTGCACCGTCTCCTTGGTCTTGTCGCCCTGGACCGGGGCGTAGGCGATGAAGGGACGCTGGCCGCGGGCATCGATAAACATGCTGCGGGCGCCATAGGACCAGTGCTTCTCCTCGCGGATGTTCATGTTGATGCGCGAGGTGAAGGTGCCGCCGAGGATGCCGTTCATCATGCTCATGGCGATGTCGTCGGGATCGGATTTGGGCGGTGCGACATGGCCGGCCAGGATCAGCGACTGCGGCGCCTGCGGTTTGTCGATCAGATAGACCACCGCCTTTTGCTTCTGTGCTACCGTGGCGACATTCTTTTTCGGCACGTTGCCCGGCTTCCAGCCGGCAAAGATCTTTTCCAGTTTTGGGGTGATCTCTGCCAGCCGCGCATCACCGACAACGACCAGCGTGGCGTTGTCGGGCTTGAACCAGGTCTGATGGAACTTGACCAGATCCGGCACCGTCATTTTACCGACCGACTCCTCGGTCCCCGATCCGGTCAGGGGAATGGCGTAGGCATGGCCCTCGCCGTAGATAAATCGCGGGAAGAGCCGGATCGCCATGGTGATCGGCGAGGCCTTCTCCTGCTGGATCCGGGCCAGGGTCTGCTTCTTCAGCCGCGCCAGCTCCTTTTCGGGGAAGGAGGGATTGAGGATGACATCGGCATAGATCGCCAGGGCGGGATCGAGATTCGATTTAAG
>CAYTCI010000147.1:0-4776 GCA_964436305.1 uncultured Cytophagia bacterium
GCCTTCGCTCTGCTCAGGCTGAACCAGGCACTCGAGCAGACACGCCCCCTGCGGGTGTTGCTGCTCAGCGCCGCGATTAGGCAGTGTGGAGGCTCTGAAATGCACGACAAGCAGCCTGATGAAGTGGCCTTCGTTCGCAGTGGGTACAACCTCTGGGCGCCGATCTATGACCACGACGCAAATCCGCTTCTGGCCCTGGAAGAGCCACACATGCAGGAAGCCACCGGGGACGTTCGAGGCTTGGCTGTGCTCGATCTCGGGTGTGGTACCGGCCGACACGCGGTCTGGCTGGCCGCCGCGGGGGCCAGTGTGACGGCCGTCGATTTTTCAGAAGGGATGCTCGCAGAAGCTCGCCAGAAGACAGGCGGAATGAACATCCGCTTCCTGGCCCACGATCTGCATGAGCCACTCCCTCTGCCGAGCAGCACTTTCGACCTCGTTGTCAGCGGCTTGGTCCTGGAGCATCTGAGTGATCTGGCAAGGTTTTTTGGGGAGGCTTGCCGGGTGCTCCGACCGGGCGGTCGAGCGGTGGTGTCTGCCATGCATCCGGCCATGTTCCTCCGGGGCAGTCAGGCGCGGTTCACCGACCCTGTGTCCGGAGACGTGGTACAGCCCGGGAGCCTGCCGCACCAACTTGGAGACTTTGTGATGGCCGCCTTAGGAGCCGGATTCCACATGGAGGGTATCGGCGAGTATGCACCGGACGCTCAGTTCTCTGCACGATACCCACGCGCGGAGAAGTACGAGGGTTGGCCAATGCTGGTGATCCTGCGGATGCGCGTGGAAATGCACCTGCCCAACCAGTCGTTACAGGCGGACGGGGCTTCGCCCTGCCGCTGGTCGCGGTAGGGACTGCTCTCACGAGCAGCCCCTACCGCGACCAAAAAGAAAACTGCCAACAGTTTTCTCGAGACCTGATCGATTCTATCCGTCGACTCCGCCCAACCATTAGCCCCACCGTACACAGCGCCCTTCCTCGCCCCCCGATCCATTTCCCCTGATGCTGTGATCTGTTGTCGATGCTCCAACCGCAGCCACTCCGGAAATCTTCAAGCCCCGTCCAATGACGGGGCTTTTTTTCTATCAGCACGTCGGCGCGACAGGCCATCGCCGATCACGCGGGCAATTGCGGCCAATCCGCTGTGCGACCCGGAAGTTAGCGGGAAATCAAGGGCATCCGGCTTCCGGTTATTTGACCAGCAGCATCCGGCGCGTCAGAAGACCCTGTGCGGTGGCGAGCTGGCAGAAATAGAGGCCGCTGGCGGCATTCGCGCCGTTCCAGACGGTCGTATAGGAGCCGGCCGGTGCCTCCCCCTCGACCAGGGTAGCCACCTCGCGGCCGCGCAGGTCGAAGACCTTCAGGCTCACCCTGCCGGCGGCCGGGATCTGGTAGGCGATGGTGGTCACCGGATTGAAGGGATTGGGATAATTCTGCTGCAGGCCAAGTTCTGCCGGCAGGGCACCGGACTTGTCGTCAATTCCGGTCGTGAGCGGGGAGAGCTTGCCGCCGCCGGTCAGGGCTATGGTCGCGCCTCCGAGCCAGGCGCAGGAATCGGGACGGTAATAGATGGTATAGCCATTGCTGTTGATATTGGTGAGCGTGGACGATGCGGTGCCGGCCGATTCGACCAGCCGGGTCACATAGGAGGTGCCCGTCACGTTCCAGCTGCTGGTGGCATCCAGGGTGAGGGAGAGCGATTGGGCGGTATGGGCCGCATCGACGGCGCCGGTGAGAACCGAGCCGTTCTGCAAGGCGATCGCAGCAGTACTGATCGCATCCACGAGGATATTGCCGGTAAGGGTCTGGGCGCTGGCGGCAAAATCGAGATGCCCTCCGTTTGACCCGCTGTTCCCCCAGCGCGTGGTTGCCGCCGCGTTGATGAGAACCCCGGTGGCGGAGGGCGTCACGGTAACCTCGGAGAGGACGGCTTTGGCATGGGTGTTGGTGATGAAAAAGAGGGCGCCCCTGGTGGCAGCCAGGCTGCCATGGCGCATAATGAAGGTGCCTGTCCCGGTCTCGGCGTCGCCAGACATGCTCTGATAGATCATCACGCCGCCATAGGCATCGACCCCGCCGGAGAGGCTGACACTGTCGAGGGTGACGGTGTTGAGACCCTCGATCACCGCGCCCTCCGAGCCGGTGGCCGAGATGGGCGTGTTGGTGACGGTGATCATGCCGGTCGAATAGATCCCCGGCGAGTCCTTGCCGGTGGTCAGGACCGAGCCGCCGCGGACATTAAGAGTGCCGCCGCCCCGGTCGGTGGCGATGGCGCCGGAATTGGTATTGGTAGTGGTCATGACCACATTGGTGGCCGAGAGAGTGCCGCCGCCACTGGCCATGATGGCATGACCGAGTTGTCCGCTGCAGTAGATGGTGTCGCTGGCGAGGGTGATGACGGCCGCGCCATAGGCAAAGACCCCGTTTGCACCGGTACCGCTGGTCGTGACTTTGCTCCCGGACAGGCTGATGGAACCTGACGAGAGGGCCAGCACCCCGGCATTGAGACCGTAAAAACTGCTGTTGTCACCGCTGGAGGTATTACCGGTAGTCGTGATCTGCGATCGGGTCATGACCAGCTGGCCGCCGCTGTAGACATAGACACCGGACTGGTCCTGTGACGAGGCGCTGATCGTCTGGTTGGCAAGCACGGCCGATCCGCCATTCAGGGTGTAGGCGCCGGAATAGGTGGTGGGAAGCGAGCTGCTGCCGCCACCGCTGCCGCCGGGCGGCGTGCCACCGGGAGGCGTGCCGCCGGGTTGTGCGTATACGCTGAACGAGATCAGCAGCATGACCAGGAGGGCGATTATTTTTTTCATACTTTTATCCTGTCGAGTTTGATCAGGGATTTCCCGCCTTGCCCCTGACAAAGGTTGTTAAATCCTGTCTGCCCACTGCTCGGCCACAACCTTATAATAGACCCCGGCGCTGGCGAAGAGCCAGGTGGCGGAAAAATTATGGACGCCGCGGCAGTATTGGGCCACCAGGGAGAGGCTATGGAGCGGGCATGACCGGTTTTTCATCGGCCTGTTGCTCCCGAGCTGATCGCTTGATGGTGATTACGGAGCCGGACTTAAAGAGAATCGCTCCAGCTCGTTTAACACCGTGAAGCTCTTTTTATTGCGACAGGTCTGCTGCATGCGCAAGATTTTTTTCCAGCGGGGATTTCATCACCGGCAGCGGGAGGGTGGACGACCGCCGGCAGGACGATGGCAAGTGCGGCCGCTGCGACCGACTCTGCCTGTAACAAGCAAAAGGGGCCGGGCGAATTCGCCCGGCCCCTTTTTGTCCAGGTGCTTTGCGTGCTGCCCGGCCCTTCCAGCGTTGCGGGGCTGGAAGGCGGCCGCGGTTCATTTCAACAGCAGCATGCGTGTCATCTTGCTATACGATCCAGCCGTTATTCTGCAGAAATAGACTCCCGCCGGAACCTCTGCCGCATCCCAGGTCACGGCATGCAGTCCCGGTTCCATGAAGCCATTGACGAGCGTGATCACCTCCTGGCCCAGGGTGTTATAGATCTTGAGATCCACCTGGGAGGCTTCAGGAATCTGATAGCTGATGGTCGTGACCGGGTTGAAGGGATTCGGGTAGTTCTGGTTGAGTTGATACCCTTCCGGAGCTGCCACGCCGATATCGGTGGTCTCGGCATACGGCTGACCGAGGCCCCGCGTTGCATCGATGTGGGTCTCAAATTCGACGATCTGGCGCCAGGAGCTCTCAGGGGTCAGAATGGTGAGCTTGACGTACTTGGCGCGCACCGGCTTCGGCAGACGATAGTAGGTCAGGCACGGTTTCTTGATATTGGTCTCGAGGGCAAAGGTGAAATCGGTGGAAGCCGTGCCGGTGGTGGAGACCTCAATGCGGAAGCGTCTGGCCTGACGGTTGACGTAGCGGTCATCGTCCATCCCGTTGTCGGTCTGCACTCCGAATTTGTTGATCGCATAGGTTTTGGAGTCGCTGAATTCAAAGATGGCATAGGCGGGTGTGCCCTTGACGGTCGCCGTCCCCTCCCAGCCCTCATAGATGCCGTCGATGGCTTTGGACCAGGGCTCGGAGACAAAGGATTCGCTCGATTCGACCAATTTCAGCTGATACTGGTAGAGGCCGTCGATGAAGGTCACGGTGTTGGTCCATCCCCAATCCTTGTTGTAACCGACCACCGCGCCATGCGCCACGGCGACGACATGCTTGTCGCCCGCCAGGGTGCTGGTCAGCGTGGTGGTGTAGACGCCGGGCGACGATTCGACAAAGGGGGCGAAGACGTTGGCTGCCGTACGTTCGTCCATGCAATAGAAGGCCAGGTCGTCGCTGGTGTATCCAGTGACGGCCTTGCCGCTGCCGTCCTTGAGGGTCAGGGTGATGGTGGAACCATCCTTGCCATCATTGAGATGCGGCGTGGTGACCGTGATGGTGCTTCGGGTCATGTCGGCGAGCTTGATCTCTTCATAGGCCTCAAATTCCCCGATCTGCGCCCACTTCAACGGCGGGTTGTCGACCACCAGTTTGACAAACTTGGCCGTCACCGGCGTCGCCAGGGCATAGGTCTGCCACCAACCGCCATCCGGATCCCAGGTATCGGGGCCGATTTTGAAGTTACCGTCATGCCGGCCGGTCACTGCGGTCGTCCACTGGGTACCATCGGTGGAGATATCGATGTGGAAGGCGCGCACCCACCGGTCTTTATAGCCGACGCCGGTGTTGGTCATCAGCCGGAAGTGGGTCAGTTTTTTCGTCCGCCCATCCTTGAACGAAAAGATGGCATAGGGCGCAGCCGCACC
>CAYTCI010000148.1:0-4752 GCA_964436305.1 uncultured Cytophagia bacterium
GGCTGGAGGAGTTTGTAAAACGATACCTTGATTTTGCACCGGTTGATGCCTTACTGGACTAATAGAGGGATTTGCAGTTCATCAGGGGGAAGTTTTTGTTATGTCGACACCCGTACACTATTCGATTTCGGTATACAGCGCAAAGGATATTGCGGCACGATACGAACGCAACCATTTTTCGGATGAAATTGGACAGTACATTCATGAACAGGATATTTCGGCTATCGCACGTGCAACCCCGTCCAGGCCTGAGCTCGTAGCGGATATTGGGACGGGAACCGGCCGGATTGCCAGTGGCCTTCGGCAGGGGGGTATCGGCTTGCATCCCCGGATCATCGATTTTTATCTTTTTTCGAAATTCAGCTTGATTTACAACGACTTGATGGCTATTTTACAGGGTGACTAGCAGCGTGGGAGTGCCGGATGAGGATCTGGCGCTCAGAAACCGGGAAGCGGCCGGATACAGGCGCTTGGGGGAGGAGGATTCCTCCAATATGCCCCCCTCATCCCCGATTCACGTTGCTTGTCCTCTTTGATCTGCCTCGATTTTCGCGCATCCTCTGCTTCGGCCTCTCGCATCCTTTGTAAATGCCTCGGTTGATGGTCCGGTCCCGCTCTTCCATCGGTAAAACTCTGAAAGGCATGGTATGAAACAAGGACTCCGCCTCTGCTCGATCCTGCTCGTCCTTCTCTCCTTCGCTTCAAGCCTGCTGGCCATGCAAATTTTTGTAAAAACCGTGACAGGGAAAACGATAACCCTTGAAGTAGAGCCAAGCGATTCGATCGAAAATGTAAAACAAAAGATTCAGGATAAGGAAGGCATCCCGCCGGATCAGCAGATCGTGATGTTTGGCGGCAAGCAGCTTGAAGACGGCAGAACGCTGGCAGATTATAATATTCAGAAAGAATCCACCCTCCATTTGGTGCTCAGGTCAGGACCAGCGGTTGAATTTGTCCTGGCCTTGCAGTTCAAGGATCGTCAGGGGAACGCGGTGGGCGATGTAACCAGCAACCTGTCCATTCCCGGGCAAAAGGAGTGGTCAACAACCAGTACCTATGCCTGGCAAAGCCTGTGGAGCCACTATCCTTACAATGCGCTTTACAAGGGCCGAATCGACTGCTCGCCCGGCCTCTTTCAGCTGCAATTTACCGCTCCGCCAGAGTGGCGTTTTGTGGATGCGGATCATCTGAATCTGGAGACCACCGATTGTGGCGATTACCGCTCGGTTTCAGGCCATGAGTTTCTGCTTGAGCGCATTGATGGCACGGATGCTCCGCCGACACCGCCTGAACTGGTTTGTCCCGTTGAAAACACGGCGCCCTTTGCCCTGGCGTTCATCAAGGGGTCACCCTGCTGGCCGAGCGAAACCTGGTGCAATGCGGTGGACGGCGAGTATCAGGGCTGGGATGGCACAGCTACGGTGCTCAATGACAGCAGCACCGGTTATCCCTGGGCAATTTTCAGATTTGCCGATGCCACTTTAAAGCTGGTGCGAGAGGTGGGAATCCAGTCGGCCAATTATGAGCCGGATGAGATCATCGCGCGGCGGGCAACGAAAGTCGAGATCCTTTTGTCCAATACGGGAATCAATGCCGGGGATTTTATTTCCGCCGGGACTTTCAAGATCAATGAACCCTGCATGAACTGGTTCCATCTCTCGACGCCGGCCATGGCGCACTATGTGATGCTAAAGATCCTGCAGCCGTACTACGCGCCGCATCATTTCCGGCAGATCGTCGAGCTGTGTATCAATGAGGGTCCCTCGTGCGATGATGGCATTCATGCCAATCCGATATTCTCGGTGGAAAATCAAGGCGTGGGTGTCAGCAAGCAGCCGGAGCAAACGATGCTGACCGGCATTTATCCCAATCCCTTCAATCCCGTGACGACCCTATCCTACCAGTTATCGGAGAGTACCCCGGTATCCTTGCAGATCTGCAATCTGGCGGGCGAAGTGGTGGCGACGCTGGTCGAGGCGAACCAGCCGGCAGGGATCTACCGGATCAACTGGAACGCCGCCAGCCAGCCATCGGGCGTTTACTTTTGCCGTTTGCAGGCTGGCCCGTACCGCTCCACGCGGCAACTTGTGCTGGTGAAATAGGCTTCCGCCGGAAACGGCCGCAGTGTGTGAGCCTGGTCGGCGCGAGGGTGGGGGATTGGCAGCAGTGTATAAGCCGGGTCGGCGCGAGATTCCGGTCGGCAGCAAGATGCGAGTTAGAACAGCTCCGGCAGGACCTCGCCGGCCTTGCCGCGGATGACCCGCTGATAGAGGCCGCTTATCTCCGAAGGTTCGGGATTGATCTCGACGCAGAATGCGCCGTTCTGCCGCGCCAGCTCGGGATAGCCGGCCGCCGGCCAGACCACCGCCGAGGTGCCGATGCTGATCAGCAGGTTGCAGGCCAGGATCGCCCGGGTCGCGCCGGCCACCACCTTGTCCTCCAGCATATCCTCGAACCAGACGATGTCCGGCCGCAGCCAGGCGCCGCAGTGCGGACAGTGGCGGGTGGCAAACTCGGGATCGTGATCCTCGCTCACACCATGCTGCGGGCAGCGAACCCGCCAGAGGCTGCCATGCAGCTCAAAGATCGTCTTCGTGCCCGCGCGCTGATGCATGCCATCGATGTTCTGCGTTACTACCGTGATGCCCGGCCGGCTCGCCTCGAGCCCGGCGATCACCTGATGCCCCGCATGCGGTTGACAACCGATGGCCTCCTGCCGCCGCATGCGGTGGAAATCCAGCACCCGTTCAGGATCGTGATCAAACGCTCGCTGACAGGCCACCTCCTGCCAGTTGTACTCCTTCCAGCGTCCACCCGCCCCGCGAAAGGTATGAATTCCACTCTCAGCCGACATGCCTGCACCGGTGAAGAAGACGACGCGGTCGTAGCGATCCAGATCGATTTTTTCCATGCTTAGCCTTCCTCCTTCTGAACAGGACAATCTACTCTTTTTTTGCCGCGATCGCAATCCCTTTTACACTTTAGGGCGGGACACAGGGGAATAGCCGAACTTTTTGACGCAATATACGTTTTTATAGATATTCCCGCTCCGGTATGTGGTTTTTATCTTCATTTTTCCGGTCTAATTGCATACATTATTTATCTTGATCCAGCCATCATCCGAGGTAGACCTATGAAACGCATTATATTGGCGACGGCTGGTCTGCTGCTGGCCGGCTGTGCCTCGCATCTGCCGAACGTGCAGGGGGTGGCGGGTAGTTCGCCGGGAGCGGCGGTGCCCTGGACCCCCTCCCGGAAAGCTGTCCAGGCCCTGCAGCTTCCCGAGGCGGCGGTGCCGGAGGTGCAGCTGCACGACCGTTGGCAAAAGCTCACACTGGCCGAAGCGATCGCCCTCGCCTTGCAGAACAATCCCGAAACCCGGATGGCCTGGGCCAATGCCCGCGCCGCCGCGGCCGGGTATGGGGCTGCGCGCAGCGCCTGGCTACCCGTCCTCAGTGCCGACGGCTCCCTGGCCCGTTCGCGCCAGGAGAGCGCACCCGACCGGCCCGATGACTATAATCCATTTACGGTCTACGGCTATGGCGCCAGCCTCAGCTGGCTGCTCTTCGATTTCGGCGGCCGTGCCGCAGCCATCGATGCCAGCCGCCAGGCTTTGCTGGCCGTGGACTGGACCCACAACGCGGTCATCCAGAATACCGTGCTGCAGACCGTGAGCGCCTATTACACCTGCGCCGGCGCCCGGGCGATGGTGCAGGCCGATTCGGCGGCGCTGGCCAGTGCGGCCACCGCGCTCAAAGCCGCCGAGGAGAAGCGCGGGGTCGGCCTGGCCACCAGCGCCGATCTGCTGCAGGCACAAACCGCCTGGTCGCAGGCCCTGCTGGACCTGCAGAGCGCCGAGGGCGACTGGCGGGTCAGCCGCGGCAGCCTGGCCCTGGCCATGGGCTATCCCGCCCAGAGCGCCGGAGATTTCGAGGCGGACATTCCCGATGTTCCGGCCGATTCGCTGCTGCAGCCGGTGGATGAACTGATCGCAAAAGCCCTGGCCAGCCGTCCCGATCTGCAGGCCGGCCGCGCCCGTGCCCGCGCCGCGCTGGCGGGGGTACGCCAGGCCCGCGCGGGACTGCTGCCGGCTCTCTCCGGTACTGCATCGGCCGACCGCAGCTGGATCCATGGCGACGACCGGCAGACCGATCAGTTCAGCGGCGCCCTGCGTCTCCAGGTGCCCCTCTTCGCCGGCTTTTCGCGGCAGTATCAACTGGCGCAGGCCAAGGCTGAAGCCGATGCCGCCCGCGAAAGCGTGCGCGCCGCCGAGCAGGAGATCTCCTTCCAGGTCTATTCCAGTCACAGCGATTTTCTCACCGCCCGCGCGCGGGTCGCAACCACTGGGGCCCTGCTGGCCAGCGCCCGCCAGTCCGAGCAGGTCGCTTTGGGCCGTTACAAGGAGGGGGTCGGGAGCATTCTCGATCTGCTCACTGCCCAGCGCGCTCTGGCCCTGGCGCGCGCCCAGCAGATCAATGCCCGCCTGGCCTGGCATATCACCCTGGCCCAGCTGGCGCGTGATGTCGGCGTCCTGGGCGCCGGCGGTGACAATCCCTTTACTCCAGCATCCACGCCATCGAGGTAATCCATGAAATCGAAGCCATTCATCAGCCTCATCGTCGCTCTGCTCATTCTGGCCGGCTGCAGCAAGGAAAAAGCCCGGCAAATGCCCCCGACGACGGTGAGCGCCGCGGCGGCGGCCGTGCAATCACAGCCCCTCTCCTTGAAGGCCGTCGGTATGGTCGAGCCGAT
>CAYTCI010000149.1:0-4559 GCA_964436305.1 uncultured Cytophagia bacterium
GTGCTGCAGCATGCCATTGAGGTGGCCTATCTCTGCGGCCTGATGGCTGCCGCCCTTGATCTCGACGGCAATCTCGCCAAACGCGCGGGGCTGCTGCACGATATTGGCAAGGCGATCGATCGCTACACCGATGGCACCCACACCGAAATCGGTCTCGAGATCGCAAAAAAGTATGGCGAGGGCCCGATCGTCCAGAACGCCATCGCCGCGCATCATGAGGATGTGCCGATTATCTCGCCGATTTCGGTGCTCGTCCAGGCCGCCGATGCCGTCAGCGGCTCACGGCCGGGCGCCCGCCGCGAAACCCTCGAAACTTACATCAAGCGTCTCGATGGTCTCGAGGGCGTGGCCAAATCCTTCGCCGGCGTCGGTAAGGCTTACGCTATCCAGGCCGGGCGCGAGGTGCGCGTGATGGTAGAGCACGAAAAGATCGATGACGCCATGTCAGAGCAGCTGGCTACCGACATCGCCGAAAAGATCCAGAGTGAGATGGAATATCCCGGGCAGATCAAGGTGACGGTCATCCGCGAGTACCGCGCCATCGATTACGCCAAGTAAGCCATAAGTCAGGATTTATCCAAAATTCAGCCTGTACGAAGGTCGTCGCCGAAAAAGCAGCCGGATCGTCAACCGATTTTCGGGGCGCCCGGTCAACAAAAGGCTTGAATAATTCGCCAAATTGACGTATATTGGATGCACCAGTGAGTGACAAGCCCCTGCATATTCTCTTTATCGCAGACATCGTCGGCAAACCCGGGATCGATGTGGTCGCCGGACTGCTGCCGGGCCTGAAGAAGAGCCATGCGGTGGATCTCTGCA
This sequence comes from uncultured Cytophagia bacterium, assembly GCA_964436305.1. Lineage (GTDB taxonomy): Bacteria > Zhuqueibacterota > Zhuqueibacteria > Residuimicrobiales > Residuimicrobiaceae > JAKPUX01. Next base: position 820 of record CAYTCI010000149.1, read on the forward strand.
TCGCCAACGGCGAGAACGCGGACGGCGGAAACGGCCTCACCGAAGCGATTGCGCGTCAGCTCTTTTCCATCGGCGTTGATGTGATAACCGGCGGTAACCATACCTGGGGCAACAGCCAGTTCCGCGCCTATCTCGACAGCACCCAGAAGGTGCTTCGGCCGCTGAATTATCCGCCACAGGCCCCGGGTCGCGGCTCGACCGTGATCGTGACCAGCCGGCAGATACCGGTCGGTGTCCTCAACCTGCAGGGTCGCACTTTCATGTATCCGATCGATTGCCCCTTTCGTACGGGCCATGAGGAAGTCGACCGGCTGCGCGAAAAGACCCCGATCATCCTCGTCGATTTTCATGCCGAGGCGACCGCGGAAAAAGCAGCTTTGGCCTGGTATCTGGATGGCTCGGTCAGCGCCATAATCGGCACCCATACCCACGTCCAGACAGCGGATGAAAGGATCATGCCGAGGGGCACGGCCTTCATCACCGATGTCGGCATGACCGGCCCGCATGATTCGGTCATCGGCATGGATGCCCAGGTGGCGATCAAGCGTTTCACCACGATTCTGCCGGAAAAATATCGCATGGCCACTGCCAATATCCGCCTCAATGGCGCCCTCATCGAGGTCGACAGCCACAGCGGCCGGGCCTTGCGCATCACCCGTATCAATGTTCCCTGACACCACGCAGCACATGCGCCAGTAGCTCAATAGGATAGAGCGTTAGCCTCCGGAGCTAAAGGTTGTGGGTTCGATTCCCGCCTGGCGCACAAGCAAGGCGGCCTGCAAGCCGCCTTTTTTATTGATTTTATTCTAAAATTATTGTATTATTAAAAAATGAGCTGCCGCGGACCCCGGACCCGGCAGCCGGAAGCGTGTGCAAGCGAGTGATCCTGCAGCCATGAATGACATACCAGCACCCTCAGACGCACTCAAATCCTACACCGTGACGATCGCTGCTGCCGAACTCAACCGGCTATACCCGGATCTTGATGCCGGCGCTGATTCCGATAAACGCCTGCTGCTCTCCCGCCTCGAGGAGAAATATCGGGGGGGAGGCGACCGTCTCGAACTCTCCTGGTACAACCGGGATCTCAAGCTGGTCTGGAGCGTTGCCCCGCCCGTCCCTGAGAGCGAACAGCTCAACCGCGAAGCCCTGGACAAGACCCGGCAAAAGGCTTTTGACGCCGCGCTCGCCCTGTGGCGCAAGGCGATCGAATACAGCCCGCGGGACCCGGATCTGCATTACAATATGGGGCTGGTTTATTTCGAGTCCAGGGAATATACCAAGGGACTCGACAAGTGCATCGAAACCGTGCGCTTGTGTCCGATCTACAGCCGCGCCTATTTCGTCCTCGGCAGTCTCTACTCCAAAATGCGCCAATTCGCCCAATCAGAGCGCTTCCTCAAGGAAGGCCTGATCCTGCAGCCGGCCAATGTCATGGCCCTGGTCAATCTGGGCGCGGTCTACAGCATCCAGAAGAACTATGGCGAAGCGATCCGCGCCTTCGAAAAATCGATTGCGGTATCTCCAAAAGAAGTAAGATCTTATCTCGGACTCGGCAAAGTCTATATGGCACAAGGAGATATGGACAATGCCAGCCGGTGTTTCAAGGCGGTACTCAAGCTCGATCCAGACGGCAAATTTGCCGAGATCGCACGCAAATCGCTGCGCATGGTCACGCCCGACCTGAGCCCCGGCGAGACCAGCCCGGCCGGCAGTGACGAGAATTTCGAGGCGATCTGCGCCGAGGGCTTCAAGGCCTACATTGCCGGCGATTATGCCAAGGCGGTGGCGCTCTATCAGCGCTATCTGGCGCAGCGGGCCGGCGAAGCCGACATCTGGGCCTCGCTGGCCTCCTGTCAGATCCGCCTGGGCCGCAGCGACGCCGCCATGGAGGCGATTCGCACCGCCATCAAGCATGCCCCGAACAAACCGGCTCTCTACAAACAGGCGGGAATCATTTTTGACGCCTGTGCCCACGAGAGTGAGGCGGGACAATATGCCCTCAAGGCCATCGATCTTGGCAAGCAGGACAGCGTGACCCTGACACTGGCGGGCAAAAGCCTGCTCGGCACGGGCAAGGCCCAGGAAGGACTGCGCTATCTGGCCGATGCCGTGCGGAACAATCCAAACAATCTGCATGCGCGTTTTTATTACGCCCAGGCTTTGAAGAGTGCCGGGGATCTGGAGAGTGCGAAGCAGAATCTGGAAGAGATCTTGTGGAGCAAGGTGGAGACGCCCCTGAAGGACCGGGCGCGCCGGGAGATGCAAAGTCTGGGCGGCTGATCTTGTGGCGGTCGAGTGCCGGACGTGGCCCGACCGTTTCGCTGGGTGATCGGTGCATAATATTAGTTATGTTAACATGAAGCGATGAAGCTGCAAAATTCGACTCTTTATCACTTCACCGCTCACCCGGGTCAGACGAACCTGAAAAGCGCCTCCCTCCCTGTTGATCGATCCTGTTTTTACATAAAGATAATTAAAAAAAGGCCGAATGGTTTTTCACCATTCGGCCTTTTTATTTTACGTGCGTTCGCTGAACGAATTAGCGGATGACGAGACTCACCAACCGTTTCTGCACGACAAAGGATTTGAGCAGGGTCTTGCCCTCGAGATAGCCTTTGATCTTTTCATCCTCCATCGCGATGGCAATCACCTCCTCATCACTGCTGCCGGCATCCACCTCGATCTGCCCGCGCACCTTGCCATTGATCTGCACCGCCAGATTGAGACGTTGCTGCACCAGCCAGCGCTCATCGTAGGCCGGCCAGCGCTGCTGGAAGACGCTGTAAGAGCGGCCCAGTTTCTCCCAGAGCTCTTCGGCAAAGTGCGGCGCGAAGGGTGCCAGCATCAGTACCAGGGTCGGCAGGACCTCCGTGGCCAGACGTGCATCCAGCTCGGCAAGCGACGGCGCATCCTGCATATAAAGTGATACTTCATTCAGGAGCTCCATCAGTCGGCTGATTGCGGTGTTAAAGTGGAATCGCTCGAGATCGGCGCCGCTGTGTTTGAGCGCATAATGCATCTGCTGCAGGACCTTGTCAAAGCGCGGATCGGCCTTACCGGCTGGCGGCTGCTCGAGGGCCTGCTCGGCGAGACGCCAGACGCGCTTGAGAAAACGGTGAATCCCGACGATCCCCTCGTCGCTCCAGTCACCGCCCTCCTCGTAGCCGCCCATGAACATCATATACATCCGGAAGGTGTCAGCGCCATACTGCGTGATAAATTGATCCGGATTGACGACATTGCCGCGACTTTTGCTCATCTTGGCCCCCTTGGCGGTGATCGTACCCTGATGGACCAGCCGCTTGAAGGGCTCATCAAAATGGATGGCACCGATGTCGTGCAGCGCCTTGGTGATGAAGCGCGCATAAAGCAGATGCATGACGGCGTGTTCCGCACCGCCGACATACTGGTCAACCGGCAGCCAGGCATCGGCCAGGTGCTGGTCAAAGGGCGCACTGGCGAGATCCGGGGTCAGGAAGCGCAGATAATACCACGAGGAGCAGACAAAGGTGTCCATCGTGTCCATTTCACGCCGGGCCTCACGCCCGCAGCGCGGACAGGCCGCTTTGGCAAAGGTCGGCGAAGTCGAAAGCGGCGACTCGCCTTTTCCAGTAAAAACAACATCTTCCGGCAGCAAGACCGGCAGATCCTTCTCCGGTACAGGCTGCTCGCCGCAGACATCACAATAGAGGATCGGAATGGGTGCACCCCAGTACCGCTGCCGCGAGATCAGCCAG
>CAYTCI010000150.1:0-4440 GCA_964436305.1 uncultured Cytophagia bacterium
GCCAGGCCGCCGAGCGCACCACCGAGCTGACCCGGCAGTTGCTCACCTTTGCCCGCAAGCAGGCCATCACCCCCAAGGTGCTCGACCTCAACGAGGCCATCGCTGCCATGCTCAAAATTCTGCAACGGCTGATCGGCGAACGCATCGAGCTGGTCTGGCGACCCGGGAACAACCTGTGGCCGGTGCTGATTGACCCCACCCAGGTCGATCAGATTCTGGCCAATCTCTGCGTCAACGCCCGCGACGCCATCAAGGGTGTCGGCACCATCACCATCGCCACCGGCAACATCGGCGTCAGTGAGCACGACCCGTGCGGTCTGCACGGCCTTGAACCAGAGGGCTATGTGCGGCTGTCGGTCTACGATGACGGTTGCGGCATGGATCAGGAGACCATCGCCCATATTTTCGAGCCCTTTTTCACCACCAAGGCGGTCGGCGTGGGCACTGGTCTGGGGCTGGCCACGGTCTATGGCATTGTCAACCAGAACAAGGGATACATCGACGTACAAAGCACCCCCGGTCAGGGCTCGACCTTCTCCATTCTCCTGCCCAAAGCCCCCGGAACGGCCGGGGAAGACAGCGAGAAACACCAGGGCCACACCCCTGAACGCGGCCAGGAAACCATCCTGCTGGTGGAGGATGAACCGCTCATCCTCACCATGGCCCAAAGCATGCTGGAGATGCTTGGCTACACCGTCCTGGTGGCGCAAACCCCGGGCGAGGCCATGCACAAGGCCACCAACCATCCGGCGCGGATCGACCTGCTGCTCAGCGATGTCATCATGCCCGAGATGAGCGGGCTCGATCTGGCCCAAAGAATGCAGCTGATTCGTCCGGGACTCAAGTGCCTGTTCATGTCCGGGTATACCGCCGATATTCTCGACCGGCAAACCGGAGGGGACGAACCTGTTGATTTGATCGAGAAACCTTTCATGCTGCAGGACCTAGCCGCCAAGGTTAGAGCAGTTCTGGCCAGAATGTGAACCGAATCAGCTCGGTTTATCGCCGATATTCTGCGGGCGGGAAGGTCTACCAGCAGAACAGGCCCATTCAAGCCCGGCGAACGGAGAGGCTACATGGACAAGAAGCGAAGCTGGATCGAGATCCCCTCGCTGGAGGGACTGAAGGTCGATTGGGAACATCAGCCGGAGAGCGCCATGGACAGGCGGGCATCGGTCCGGATGAGCATGAAGGCTCTTGCCAAATTGTTTGCAACCAAGGAGATGCATGTCCAGGTGTTCGTCCCGGGACAAATGCACCCAGCCCGACTGCGCGATCTCAGCGAGGGCGGGCTTTCCCTGGAACTGTTGGTCCGGCAGGCTCCCGGCGCTCGGATTCAGGTGGGTTTTTTCCTTGGTCAGCGAAAGGTGATTGCCTCGGTCGAAGTATGTCATGTTCGGGAGGTCGACAACGTCTTTGTTACCGGTGTTCGTTTCTTGGGCCTGAACAAGGAAACCACCCTCTTCATTCGGGAGTTGTATGCTGCGCTGGTTCTTTCCCGAGCGTTGTAAATCCGACAACGTCGACCCGCAAACACTATTTTTATACCACAAACAGGTGGCGACCGCTTGAAAACGATCTTTATTACTGAGAAAAAATCACATAAATTCGTTAAGTTATGATTGGCAATGCAGCCAACCATAGAAAGGCACAAGAAGAGATGAGGATGTCCAGGAATCTGACGCCGAGTACCAAAATGATGGCCGCCTTCGGCCTGGTGAGAATTATTGCCTTGAACGACATGACGGAGAAGCGTAACCCATGAGCGATAGAAAATCCGCAGCACGGGTTCCTCTGGTTTTGATCGTCGACGACGATTTCACGACGGCGCTCACGCTCCAGGGCCTTCTCCAAGGCGCCGGCCTGGCAACCCTGCTGGCGGGCAGTCTGGCCGAGGCCGATGCGTTGTTCCATGCGCAGCCGATCGCGCTGGTCCTGCTCGATGTCCACCTGCCGGACGGATATGGCTTGGATCTGTGCCGGAAGCTCACCGCCGTTTCTCCGGTCCCCATTCTCTTCATTTCCGGCGACGGCGATGTCGCCACCAAAACCGGGGGATTCGCCGCGGGCGGGGTCGACTACATCACCAAGCCGCTCGCCGGGGCCGAAGTTCTGGCGCGGGTCCGCACCCACCTGCGTCTGAGCGCGGCCCGGGAGTCGCTGGCCGCGCTGCACGCGGAGCGGGTCGCCCGGCTTTCGACCGCGCAGCAGTCGCTGATGGCCCGGCCCGAAGACCTCCCCCAGGCCAGGTTTGCGGTCTGCATCCGGCAGGTGCTGCAGGCCGGCGGCGATTTCTATGACGTCATCCCCGTGGGCGATCGCATCGTCGACTATGTCGTCGCGGACGCCAGCGGCCACGATCTGGGCGTGTCGCTCTGGACGGCTTCCTTTAAGACCCTGCTGGCCGAGTACGTCTCCGCCGTCGATGCGCCGCTGGACACCTGCCGCGCCATCAACGATTCACTCCGGCGCGTGCTGCCTGACGGGGCCTACTTCACCGTACTCTATGCCCGCCTGGAACGCGGCGCCAAGCGTCTGACCCTGGTGTATGCCGGCCATCCTCCGGCTATCCTGGTGAGCGGCCGGAACGATGAGGGACGTCTGCTGGAGCAGGACGGCGACCTCCTGGGCATCTTCGCGGATGCCGCCTTCGGCGTCATGACCGTGCCCGTGCAGGCCGGCGACCGCCTGTACCTGTACACCGACGGTTTGATCGAGATGCACGGTTCCCGGGAGGACGGCTGCGAGCGAGCGCTGGCCGCATGCCGTCCGGCCGCTGCCCTGCCGCTGCAAGACGCCGTTATGGCCGTTGTCGACACCATCTGCGGCGGCCTTGAGCCGCAGGACGATATCATCCTGCTGGGAGTGGACGTATGAGCGAGCCAAGGGCCTACCGCGCAGCCATTCCCTCCGATCTGGCTCAGGTGGATGACGTCTGCCGCGCGGCCCGGGATCTGCTGGAGGCCAGCGGCCTGACGGACCACGTCTTTGCCGTGGACCTGCTGTTGCGGGAGTTCCTCAACAACGCCATTCTGCACGGCAACCGTCTGGATGCCTCCAAGCTGGTTCAGGTGGAGGTGCGGGTCGGGCGGAGGGTGATTGTCCTGTCCGTGGCCGACGAAGGGCCGGGGTTCGACTGGCGCTCCCGGCGGTGCCATAAATCCGGAGCAACCGATACCTCCGGCCGCGGACTGGAGATCGGGAGGCTCTACGCGGACCGGATACGATTCAACCGCGCCGGCAATCGGGTTATCCTGGTTGTGGGCAAGACATAACACATGGAAATGGAGGCACACTGTTCATGGAGAACATGAAAATGACACGCAACGGTGCGGAACTCAAGGTAACGCCGGGGCTGAAGCTGACCTCGGCGGAGGCGCCGGAACTGCAGGCGGCGCTGAAGCGCGAGATTGCCGACGGAGCCCGGGATCTGGAATTCGACCTGAAAGACACCGCAACCCTCGACTCGACCGGGATCGGCCTGCTGGTGGCGGCGGGCAACAGCCTGGCCGCCGTCCAGGGCAGTCTGCGGCTGATCAATGTATCCGCTGATATTTACAAACTGCTCCGAAGTATGCGACTGACCGACCGACTGCATGCAACGCCCAAAGAGGGGTAAGCACACGATGATGATTGATGATGATGATCTTCTGAAGGAATTCGTCAACGAATCCCGCGAGCACCTGGCGACCATCGAAGCGGACCTGCTGACCATTGAGGAGGGAGGTGCGGACATCGACGAGCAGCTCGTCAACAAGGTCTTCCGGGCCGCCCACTCCATCAAGGGCGGCAGCGGCTTTTTCGGTCTTGAGAGGGTGAAAGAGCTGGCTCACAAAGCCGAAACCGTGCTTGACATGCTGCGCTCGCGCAAGATAGCGCCCAACGCCGAGGTGACCAATATCCTGCTGGCCGCCTTCGACAAGCTGCGCGAGATGATCAACGACACGGCGGGCAGCGCCGAAGCCGACATCGCCGACCTGGTGGTCAGCCTTACCGGCCTGGCCTCCTCCTTCCTGCCGCCCGAGCAGAAGGCGACCCTCCGGACCCAGGTGACGCTTGAAGGTCCTGCGGACCTTGGCCAGGTGACGATCCCGCAGACCGATCTCGATCGGGCTCGTCGCCAGGGACAGTATGTCTATTGGGTCGATTGCGACCTGATCCACGACATCGAACAACAGGGACAGAGTATCCTCACCCTGTTCAAAGAGCTGTCCTCGGCCGGCGAAGTCCTCGACTGCACTGTCGACTATGGCGCCGTGGGCACCCTCGACGACCCGTTCGGCAACCGGCTGCCGCTGCGGCTGGTGCTGGCGACGGATCTCGCGCCGGACCTGGTCGGCAACCTGTTCGCAACCATCGCGCCGGAGCGCATCCACCTGCTGGTGAATCCGTCTGAGCAATCGCCGGAAGCGTGCGGAGCCGTCACGCCGCTACCCGAAA
>CAYTCI010000151.1:0-4432 GCA_964436305.1 uncultured Cytophagia bacterium
ATGCCGATGAGCCTCTTCCTCGGCGGCGCGTTCAATCCGGATGCGGTCACCAACGGCCTGGCCTTTCTCTCGCTGGCCTTCCTGCTGGCACTCGCCAGCCGGCCGGGGCCGGTCATCGGCCGGGAGCTGGCCCTTTTTGCGCTCATCCTGCTGGTATTTGCCCTGGCCAAACCGGGGTTTGCCCTGTTTGCTCTCCTCTGGTTCCTCCTCCCCCGCAGCAAATGGCCTTCGGCGCGCCGGCATGTGCTGACCGGTTTGTTGCTCCTGGCGGCTGGCTATGGCATCAGCCTGGGATGGAACGCCCTCGTGGCGAGCGATCTCAACTGGAATGCCCCTTTCGCCAATTATCCCGAGCAGCGGCGGCTGCTGGTGCACGATCCGATGCTCTTTCTCCAGGCGGCCCTCGCCAGTTTGTGGACCTTCAAGGGCTTTTACCTGCGGTCGCACCTCGGCCAGCTCGGCTCTCTGGATGTCGTTCTGCCCTGGATGGTGCTCCTGCCGGTGCTGCTGGTGATCCTCGCTGCGGCCGTGCTGGAGAAGGGCTGGCTGCTCTCGCGCTGGCAAAAGCTGGTGCTGCTGCTGCTTTTTCTCGGAACCCTCTTTCAGTCGCTGCTGGCCCTCTATCTGACCGCCTCGCCGGCGGGCGGACCTCACTGTGTCGGTTTTCAGGGGCGCTATCTCATCCCGGTGGCGCCGATGTTCTGGCTGCTCTGGCAGAACCGCCGCTGGCGTGCCGCCCCGGCGTTAAGGAAACTGGCCGGCCCGCTTTTTCTGGCCGTCTATACCTACGCGCTCCTGCTCTCGACCTTGGTGCTGGCCGGGCGGTATTATTGAGCCGGTTACGCCGCCCGTTTCACCCTCCCGCGCTAAAAGCTGGCTGGAAATTTGCAGCACTTTTCAGGCGCCTGCCCCCAGGTGGGGTATCCGCCTGGATTTCGTCTGTTTCCCGGTCAGCGTGGCCCAATTCCGCCATCCTGCATGGCGGACGTGCGGCCTGCAGGGGACAGACCTCCGGCGGGGCGGAGTCAAATTGGATTGAATGGGCATTAGTTTGGGAGGTGTGATGGGTTGGTCAAGACGATGGGGACGGGCCGGGTGGATGGTGGCGGTATTCTTTCTGGGGTTGACGACGGGTGCGGGAGCACAAAAATATACCTCTTCCTTTCCGCGGATCATGTTTCAGCGGCCCGCCGGCATCAGCGGCGGCTCGGTGCAAAATTTCTTCTCCCGTTATGATCTGGTCATTCACGGCGGCGCCGGTCCGAATGCCTACGCCCTCAACGAGAGCATCCGCGCCCTCAATCCGAATGTGATCATCCTCGGCACCAGCCGCCAGGGGGTCTGGCCGGGCAGTTTCCCGCCCGCCTGCTTCATCTACCGCCCCAATGTCCCCCGCCTGACGCAAGCCGCCCGGCCGGGCGATACCGAGATCTTTGTCACCAGCACCGAGGGCTTCCCGACCTCCTCCGACAAGTACCGCTATGGCTTGCTCGGCGGGGATGAATGGTTCACCTACTCTGGGGTCACCGCCACCAGCTTCACCGGGGTGGCCACCAGCGGCGATTTTTATCTGCAGCGCACGCATGCTGTCGGCGACAGCCTCAAGACGCCGGTCCGCTTTGTCGGATTTGGCATGCTGCAGAATATCACCCCCTTCGCGCCGCTGGTTGAGGGCATCCCGGTCTGGCAGTATTTCATCAACAAACGCTGGGATCCGGCCAAACAGGATTTCAGTTATTTTGACGGCATCTTTTACGATGCCTACCGTACTTTCTTTTACCCCGACGACATCAGCGGCGGGATCGATCTGGATTACAACCAGGTCAACGATTTCGACGAACACGGGCTCAAATGGGTCAATGCGCAGTGGGCCGACGGGGTTAAAAAGATGCTGAACTATGAGCGGCAGCGGCTGCAGCAGATCCATCCCGGCCAGCCGACGATCATCGCCCTCAATACCGGCAGCGCCCTCGAGGATTACAGCCTCGAGATCTGCGACGGCATGATGTGGGAGGGCTTTATGCGTTTTGCCTCGACCTGGGAGGAGATGGTCCGCGTCAACCGCGTCTGGGAAAATGCCCATCAGCCGGTCTATACCATGCTCGAGGACTATGACCCCGAGAAGCGCCGCGCCTATTCCAAGAACAAATTCGCCTACATGCGCTACGGACTGACCACCGCCCTGATGGCAGGCGCCTATTACGGCCGCACTTTCGGCGATTACTACTACATCTCGCTCTACTACGACGAATTCGACAGCGACCTCGGCCAGCCCGTTTCGGCGCCGCAAAAGCTGGCCAGCGGCGCCTGGGTGCGCTTTTTCGACAAGGGTGCGGCCATCACCAATCCCACCGGCGCCGGCATCACGGTAACCGATGCCGAACTCCGCGCCGCCAGCGGCTATGCCGGCCCCTACTACCGCTTTCTCGGCGGTCAGGACCCGGTGATGAACAACGGCCAGCTCTTCCAGAGCGTCGCACTGGAGGGGACGCTCGAGAGTCCGCCCAAGTACATCAAGGGAGACGGCATCCTGCTCTCCACCAAACCCGACACCATTGTTTCGGATATCATGGTCGGTAACTGCTTCAATAACGACACCTCGCCCGCCAGCGAAAAGGCCGTTCTGACCGGCGCCTGGACCGAGGTCAAGGATCCCTCCACGGACATCTTCGGTGCCACCCGCAATCCCTGCTACTCGCAGTGGAGTGATGACAGCGAGGACGGCATCGGCTATGCGGCGGCCTATACCCCCACCAGTGCAGCTTCGGCGCTCTTTACGCCCACCATCGGGGTGGCCGGTTATTACGAGATCAGCGAGTGGCACGGTTGGGCGGGCAATTCGGCCAACAGCGGCAAGGAGGCGAGCAATGCCGCAGTCGCGGTGGTGGTCAACGGCGTGAGCAAATTCACCGGCACCATCAACCAGCGCGACAAGGCGGGACGGTGGAACCGGCTGGCGGTGGTCTATCTGCCCACCGGTACCCGCAGCTCGGTGCGCCTGAGCAACAACGGCGCCGACGGCGTCGTCCTTGCCGACGCCATGCGTTTCCGCTTCCTCGGCCAGAGCAGCGAGGTCGACTCGGAAGCCCCGGCGGCGCCGCGCAACGTCCGCATCATCAAGCCCTGATCGCACCCGAGCCATCCCCCTTGAATACCCACTGCGCCCGGCAGTCTGCCCCTGCCGGGCAGTTATCTCCCGGAAAAAGCAATTGACTTTAAGACCCATAATCTCTATATTTATCCATGCCAATCGGCGAGAGTGGCGAAACTGGCAGACGCGCTAGACTTAGGATCTAGTGTCCCAAAGACTTGGGGGTTCGACTCCCCCCTCTCGCACGCAATACCACACCGCGAGCCGATGCACCTGGATCACCGGGTCTGCCCCTCCAGTCTGCAGACGGCGATTTTTTTGCCATCACCGGCCCACGGCAGGGCCGATCACCCGCAAGCCGCGCACAGCGCAACAACAGGAGAAAACAGGTGGAGTACCAGATCACCGCACAGCCCAACTGGCATCGGATCGTCGAGTTTTCCGTGCCCGCCGCCGAAGTCAAACCCCAGCTGGACGAAAAATATGCCAACGCCCTCAAAAATGTCCGCCTCGAGGGCTTCCGCAAGGGCAAGGTCCCGCCGGGGCTGGTCAAGAAAATGTTCGGCAAGAGTATCGAATCCGATGTTTTTAATCCCTATATCCGCCAGGCCGTCGACACCCTCTTCAAGGAGAATACCTTCGACTATCTCAATACCCCCTCGGTCGAGGCGCTCCATTTCGACGAGGAGAAGGGTTTGACCTTCACCCTCCACTTCGATGTCCGCCCCGATTTTCAGGTCAACGGCTTTCAGGGCATGCCGGTGGAACGGACCCTCTATGTCGCCGGGGACGACGACGTCCAGCACACCCTGGAAAATCTGCAATCGCGCCAGGCGATGATCCATTCGGTCGAGGGGGAAGCCCAGACCGGCCATTTCATCATCGCCGATCTCCAGGAGCTCGATCCCAGCGGCGTCCCCATGGTCGGACAAAAGTACGAGAATGAGGTCATCTGGCTGCATGACGACCGTCCCGAACTCACCAGCCAGCTGCTCGGGGTGAAGGCGGGTGATGAGCGCCATATCACCCTGCAGCCGCACCCCGATCCCGAGAGCGGCGCCGCCGCCCCGGAAAAACATTTCCAGGTCGCGGTGAAGGAGGTCAAGGAACGGCGTCTGCCGGCCCTGGACGACGAGTTCGCCAAGGATCTCGGCGCCTTCAACACCCTCGAGGAGCTCAAGGCCGACATCCTCATGCGCCTCACGGCGCAGGCCGAACGCGAAACCCAATCTCACTTCCAGGAGGCCCTGGCCGACGAACTGATCAAGCAAAACGCGATCGAAGCCCCGCCTTCGATGATCGATAACTATCTGGCCATGCTCATCGCCGATGTCAAGAAGA
>CAYTCI010000152.1:0-4355 GCA_964436305.1 uncultured Cytophagia bacterium
CGTCCGCCGTGCGGTAGGTGCCGGCGCTGTGCCAGGCCATGCGGATGAAGAGGCCGCCGTAATGGCCCCAGTCGGCCGGCCACCACTCCTGGGAGTTGGTCATCAGGGCGTAGAGATCTTTTTTCACAGCGGCGAGATCCAGCTTTTTGAAGGCCTCGGCGTAGTCAAAATCCGGGTCCAGCGGATTAGCGGCTGGCGGGTGCTGGTGCAGGATGGCCAGGTTGAGCTGATTGGGCCACCAGTCGCGATTGGCGGTGCCTTTGGTGCCGGGGATGTGGCCGGCCGGGCCGGTCATCGGGTGCTTGCTCTCTTCACTCATGGCTGCACTCCTTTCACAGGGTATGGTCTGAGGCATTTTAATTAATAATAATAACGATTATTAATTAGTGGGGAAAATTTTTTCAGGAGTCAACCTGCGGCTGCTGGCTCCGGCAGCTGGCGCAAAGGCCGTAAAACTCGAGACGATGCCCCTGGATCTGAAAATCGGTCATTCGGCCGGCGCGATCCTCCAGCTTGCGGTCCACCGGCATCTCCAGATCGGAGATCGAGCCGCAGCGGCTGCAGACCAGATGGTAATGGGGCGGGATGCGCGCCTCGAAGCGGTCGAAGGTGCTGCCGGCGTGGATCTTTTGCACCAGCCCCTGCGTGCTCAGGATGGTCAGGTTGCGGTAGACCGTGCCAAGGCTGAGCCGGGGGAATTCCGGCTTGAGCCGGGCATAGAGCCAATCCGCGGTGGGATGGCTGCCGGTCGTCTGCAGGAGGGCGAGAATGCGCTCGCGTTGGCGGCTGCTGCGCAGGCTGGATTTTGGGCTGCTCTTTTTCATTTTCCTAACAGTAATCGTTCCGAGTTGTAATATACTCAATTTGCCATGGATTGTCAAGGGCTAAGTGCACCGCCTCAGCGCAGCAGCAGCATGCGCCGCACCAGCCTGAAATCGCCGCTCGCGAGCCGGCAGAAATAGAGCCCGCTGGCGGCCGGCTGCCCTGCCTCGTCGCAGCCGTCCCAGTGCAGCTGATGGGCCCCGGGGGCGAACCGCCCGGCCGCCAGGCTGCGGATGCAGCGTCCCTGGATCGAATAGATCTCGAGCCGAATCTCGGCGGGGGCCGGCAGCGCAAAGGCGATGGCCGTACTGGCATTGAAGGGATTGGGATAATTCTGCGCCAGTTCGATCGCCGCCGGCAGGCTGACGCTGTGCGGTGTCTCGACCGCATTATAGCCCGAATTCTGCGCGCCGGGGGTGCCATGACCTGTCGAGGCGACCCAGCTGGCGGCGAGGCTGTTGTCCATGGCCGGCCCGCGGAGCTCGAGGGTTGGCCCCTGGCCGGCTGGCGCGGCGGGCCAGGGGGTGGTGATGCCAAAAGCGACCGAATCGATCAGGGCGCCGGTGCCATCGAAGAGGCGCACCTGATCACCGCCGCTGCTCAGGCCGAAGGGGAGATTGCCGATCAGGCGGATGGCGGGTTGCGGGTGGAGGCCGCGGAATTTGGTCGTATCGCGGCCGACCACCAGATAGCCGCCACCCGGGATCTGCATCCCGGCCGGGAAGAGGTAATCGTGGTCGTTGGCATCATCCTTGAGATGCCAGCCGCCGATCTCCGCCTCCTGCAGGCCGTAATTATGCAGTTCCACCCAGTCCTCGGTGTCGTAGGTATCGGCCGACTTGAAGTTGATCTCGTTGATGACCACGTGGGCGGTGCTGTCCTGACGGGGGGCGAAGCGGGCGGTGAGGGTCGCCGCCTGGGTGAGGGTCACCTGGATCGTTGGGTCGGCCGAGGTGACCGCGCCCTCCCAGCCGGCGAAGGTAAAGCCGGGTGCCGGTCTGGCGGTCAACTGGATCGGAATCCCGGAAAAGTAGGTGCCACTCCACGGCAGGGTGTCGACCGGGAGAAAGTCATTGAGCAGCACGCCGCCGGCGCCAGCCGGTGTGCCGAAGAGTCTGAGGGAAACGCTCTTCTGGATGGCGAATTTTTGCATGAGATGGGTGCGCATGTATCCCGGGCGGTTGAGGGCAAAATTGCGTAGCACCTTGACGTACTCGTGCCATTGATCGAACGAGCCCCACCACAGGTAGGAGGAGATCCAGGAAACCGGCTGCCGCCACTTCTCGTAATGGCGCTGCATATCGGTGGCGAGGAGCTTTTCGAGCGAGTCGATATGGGCGGTGGTCGGGGCCTCGCGATAGGCGCCGTTCATCAGGTCGGCGAAGCGGTTGATGAAGCGGTTCCTGAACTCGGGGTTCAGCAGCAGGCGACGCAGCAGCAGGGTCGACCAGGGGGGATTGCCATGCAGTCCCGGGCTCTGGGTCGGGCTGGTAGCGAAGGCGAGGGTGTTGTAGGCATAGGCGTTGCCGGAGGCGTAGGCATTGATGCCGAACCCCCACTCGGTGTCGTAGAGAATCCAGCGCCAGCGGCCCCCTTCGGTTTGCGGCCGCCAGTACTTGATGTTATTGCCGGGCCAGTCGCGGTTGTCGACATAGATCTGCACCGCCTCATAGGTGATGAAATTGTCGACCTCCATCTGGCTCTGTACCCAGGCATAGTTTTCCGCCCTGGTGAGATCCTTGCTGGCGATGAAATCGCGCAGGGCAATGTAGTGATCGTTGCTGCCCTCGATGACGGAGCCATCCATTTCCAGTTCATCGACCTTTTCTGCATCGACGGCGTGGTGCTGCGCGAGGTAATCCTCGTTGATCTTTTCGCGCAAATTGAGGATGCCCCAATAATCGCCGTTGATATAGACGGTGCAGGGGCGATAGGCCTGGTGCTCCAGGTCGATCCCCTTGAGCCGCGAATGGATGAGGGCGTCGGCAAAAAAGGTGCGATCCCAGTCGTTGCCGGCATTGCGCAGGATGAAGGAGTGATAGTTCTCGAAGGGCAGTTCCGGAAAGAGGCGGTAGCGGAATTCCTTGCTGCCATAGCTCTGCCGCGCGAAAAAAGCCAGGGATTTTTGCGGCCTGGCACGGCTCCAGGCGCCGAAGATCTTGACCCCGGCATCCTGCTGGAAGCCAAGGGCGCCACCCGGCTCAAAGAACTCGATATGGACCGGCCGTTCCCAGTCCTCCCAAAAGTTGGCGCCGTAATAGGGATCCTGGTTGGTATAGCTGGTGCCGAGGACGTAAATGCCATAGTCCTGGTCCCAGAGGTTGACCGGATCGGTGGTGAGGGAGATCACCGGCAGCGGTGCCGGCGGCAGGCCGAGGATATAGGTCGCCGTCGTGATCGGACCGGGATCCAGACCAGGGGCGAAGGCGCGCGCCCGGATGACCATCGTTCGGCCGATGCCGAGGCTGCCGCTGGCGAGCAGCGAGAGCGATTCGGGCTCCGAACCATCCCGGGTGTAGCGGATCGTCGCCCCCGGGGTCGCGCACGTCAAGGTCATGGTGAAGGGCTGCTGGTAAAAACCGGCGGCTTTGGAGAACTCGATGGCCGCTACCTGATCGGCCACCACCGCGGCGGAGTTGAGCGCCTCGGGGGTTGGCTGGCTGCAAAAAATCCAGCGCGCACCGCCATCGGGAACCCGCGCCCAGGAGATATCCGGGGCGAGTGAGGGAACGGTGATGCTGTCGACCACAGCGCCGGAGGCGTCACTCAGCACCACCGTCTCGCCGGAAGCGGAGATGGCAAAGTTGCTGTGGAGGCGCGTCGGGGTGAGGACCAGCCGGGGATCGCTGCCGACGCCGCCGGCGGGGGCTGAACTGTAGCCCAGGGAGAGGAAAGGGATCATCGACAGATCGCTGGAGGAGGTGGAGGAGTTGTGCACCTCCACCGCGAGGACGTTGCGGCCCGAGCGGAGCAGGCGGCTAAAATCGGCGATCGGGAAACGCTCCGGAGAGAGATTCCGATACATCCTGGCCTCATGGTCGGCGGCGAAGAGGTCCCAGGCGGGCTGGGTTCCAGCCGGGCCGAGGCCGGCGCGGGCGATTTCGACGCCGTTAAGCCAGGCGACAAAGCCGTCGTCATAGTCCATGTCGAGCACCATGGCGAGGACGGCCGCCGAGTCGCTGACGGTAAAAGCGATGCGGCCGTAGACCGAGACGGCGATGGTGCCGAGGGTGGTGGCATCGTCGCTGTCGCCGAAGCCGATGCCGCTCGCGCCCTGCGTCCAGCCGCTGTCGTCGAATCCGGGCTGGATCCAGGCCGCCGGTACGGTGGCGGCACCGGCGCGATAGCGCCAGACCTGGCCCTTGCGGATGACGGTCTCCCAGTGGGGCACCGCCGCTTTGCGGTCCTTGCTGTCGGCGAAGACCAGCATCCAGCTCTTCGGCTGGATGGTGATGTCGGGGAAGAGCCATTTGCCCGGGTTGGTGACCCTGTCGCTCAGGCCCCAACCCTTCAGCCGGACAGCGGCAGCCCCG
>CAYTCI010000153.1:0-4308 GCA_964436305.1 uncultured Cytophagia bacterium
GCGCCGGAGATATCAGCTTTTCAGGCTTGGCTTAAATAGTATTTTGATACTATTAATATTATAGTTATCTTGTTCAACAATGCAAAATGATTGGGTCTCATTGAGATCTGCTTGAAGGCGGCTCATCATTTTGCGCAGCTCAAACCAGAGTTGCTCCGCTGATCCAGGTGATTTAAACAGCAAGCATTCAGGAGTTTCATGACCACCCCGCATCCCGCTCCCCCGGCCGCTGCCATAAAAAAAGTCTTCGTCACTGGCTGCTTCGACATGCTCCACAGCGGTCATGTCGCCTTTCTCAACGAGGCCGCCGGGTATGGCGAGCTCTATGTCTGCATCGGCTCCGACGCCAATGTCTTCCACCTCAAGGGCCGCTATCCGGTCAACTCGGAGGCGGAGCGCAAATACATGCTCGATGCACTCGCGGCCGTCCACGAGTGCCGGATCAATTCGGGCTGGGGGATCATGGATTTCGAAAAGGAACTCCGCGACATCCTCCCCGACCTCTTCATCGTCAACGAGGACGGCCATACCCCGGCCAAAGCCGCCCTCTGCGCGGAACTGGGGATCCTCTACAAGGTCCTGAAGCGGATCCCGCACGAGGACCTTCCCGTGCGCTCGACCACCGCCCTGCGCACCGAATGCACCATCCCCTTCCGCATCGATCTCGCCGGCGGCTGGCTCGACCAGCCCTTTGTCTCGAAATTTTCTCCCGGCGCCGTCCTGACCATCAGCATCGAGCCCACCGTCGAGTTCAACGAGCGCAGCGGCATGGCCTCGAGCACCCGCCGCAAGGCGATCGAGCTCTGGGGTACCGCGCTGCCGCAGGGCAACAGCGAGCAGCTTGCGCGCATCCTCTTCAGTTTCGAGAATCCACCCGGCACCCGGGTGGTGGCCGGCTCGCAGGATGCCCTCGGCATCGTCTTCCCCGGACTCAACCGCCACGACTACAATGCGCACTACTGGCCGGAAAAGATCACCACGGTGGAGGATGAAGGGATCCTCACCTGGCTCGAGAAGAGCCTCTATCTGGTCACCCTCGGCCCGCGGGTCAGCCACTACGACGTCCTCGAGGGGACGCACATCGATACGGCAAGGGCGCGGGCGCTCGCCGAAGCAACCGACGCCTGCTGGCACGCCATCCTCGCACGGGATATCACCGCCTTTGGTGCGGCCTTCCGGGCCGGCTTTGAGGCCCAGATCGCCATGTTCCCCAACATGGCCGATGCGGAGATTCAGCGCACCATCGATCTCTATCGCGATCGCGCCCTCGGCTGGAAGCTCTCCGGCGCCGGCGGCGGCGGCTATCTCATCATGGTCGCCGCCCGGCCGATCGAAGGTGCCATGCAGATCAAGATCCGCCGCCGGAACACCTTTTAATGATGCATCCGGACCCCGACCTGCAGACAGCGAGCCTGCCGGAACGCCCCGCCTGGCTGCTCCTGCTTCTCTGGCTGCTTGCCGGACTGCCGCTGCTCTTCCTCGGCTATGGCAGCGATTACGACGCCTGGCGCGTCGCCCAGACCGCCAGCCGCCTGTGGCAGCAGGGCATCTACACCCCCTCACGCTCGCTCGGCTTTCCGCTCTACGAATTCCTCGTCACCCCGCTCTCCGCCCTGGGCGGCTGGCCAGCGGCCAATGCCCTCGCCCTTGCGGCCGGCGGCGCGATCTTTATGGCCCTGCGCTATCTGGCGCGGCGGCGCCACTTCCGTCACCCCCTGCTGCTGATCGCCGGCTTTCTCTTCCTGCCAGTTGTCTGCAAGAACGCCACCGTCACCATGGATTATCTCCCCGCCCTCGCCTGTCTGCTCTGGAGTTATGCGCTGCTCATGCGGTCGCGCCCGCTCGCAGCCGCCCTGCTCGCCGGTCTGGCCGCCGGTTTTCGGCCGACCGCCATCCTCTTCCTGATACCCCTGCTGGTTTACCTGTTCCGTACCGCGGACTGGAAAACCTGCTGGCGCGCAGCGCTGTTCGGAGGCCTTGCTGCACTCGCCGCCTATTGCCCGATCCTGCTGGCGCAGGGATTTGTTTCGCCGGCGCCGGCACCGCGCAGCAGCTGGCTCCAGCACCTCGGTCTGGTGGCCTTCCACGGGCTGCGCTTCTTGGGCGTGGCGCAAAGCCTGTTCCTGCTGCCCCTGCTCTGGTCGGGCTATAAAAAAACGCCGGCAGGATCCCTGCCGGCGCATGCCGCCGCGTTTCATCTGGTCAACCTCGGCGTCTGGCTCGGGCTCTTTCTCTTGCTGCCGGACGAGCCCGAGTACCTCCTGCCGACGCTGATCTCGCTCCTCTACTTCATGGACCGCCTGCTTTCCCGGCGCGCCTTCGCCGCGGCCCTCCTCCTGCTCCTCTCCTACCACTTTGTCCAGCTCGAACTCCGGCCGGATCAGCCCGATACCCTGCATATACGTCCCCGCCTCACAGCGGGCTATACCATCGAGGATATCCGCGACCGTCTCTTCAAGATCGATTCGCGCCGCCTGGCCACCCGCTTCACACCGCCGCAGCCGACCCTGCTGATGTTCGGCCTGCCCTGGATTCCGGCCGCCAACGACCACTGGGTTGCCGATGCCGAACCGGGCCTCTTCCGCCAGCAGTCCGGCTCCTTCTACCTCTCGGGGCAGATCACCGATCGCGGCCAGATCGAACGGCTGCGCCAGCGGGGCATCCGCCTGGTCGCCTGGCGCCTGGCGCAATGGGACTATCTGCGCACGGGCAGCACCGCCTGGGGCGATGCGGTCGAGGTCATCGATGATCTGCACGAACTCTTCGGTCAACCCCTGCGCGGCAAGCCCCTCAACCAGCGCTAAAAAAAGAGGGACTCCGCCTGGGCGAAAGTCCCTCTCAACAGAAAGCGTAGCGTTAACGGTATAGGGCCGTAGTGCGGATCCCAGCCCTATAACCGCTGCCCGTGTTTAAGCGTGCAGGATCAGAAGGTGAAGCGGTAGCCGATCTTGGCCACCCAGGTGTTCATGCCCCAGGAGTCGTTGCTGCTCCCGGAGTCATCGGCCGCTGCCATTTCGAACTCATCGCTGCCATCCGTCTCTTCGCCACTCTTGCGGGAGACGATATTATAGCTGAACTCGGCAAAGAAGCGCTTGTTGAAATCAACCCCGCCGCCAAGAACAAAACCGATGCCGGGATCGATCTTGGAGGTCACGCTCTCCTCCTCGCCCATAAAGCTGACCTTGGTTTTCACATCGCCGAGGAAATAGCCAATCCCGCCCTTGACATAGGGCGCCAGGTTTTCCTGCGAGAAGGAATACTTGCCATAGGCGCTGAGCAGGGTGTAATTGAAAGTCGATTCGGTTTCCATCCCCAGCACATCGCCTTTCCAGGTAAAGCCGCCGAGGGCATTGGCGGCCTCGAAACCCACTTCCACCTGCGGCGCCACCTTGAATCCGAGTTGAACGCCCACCGGCAGGGTGCCGGCGGCATCACCCTGATCCTCGAAAGCACTCATGGTGTAGCCGGTATAAATACCAAAGGTTTTGCTGTTCTGGGCCAAGCCTGCACCTGCCAGAACAACCAACAACAGAATCATAGCATTCCTGGTCTTCATAGGTTACTCCTGTGTTAAAAGGGCGAATTCACTGCCAGGAGAGCCGGCAGCCTTGTTTTTCCCCCGAATGGAAATTCAAACACAGGAGGCCAAGTGGTTATTCCACAATCAGCCATTTCTAGTGAAATAATTAAATATTTTGCTAACCAGGGGGGACTGCGACGGAGGAGTCCGCTGCGCCGGCGCCAGGCGGGCTAATGGGGGAGCGTACAGCAGGGTGATGGTTTCGGCTGCGGCAACCGCAGCCGGTCTCATCCACTTACTTTTTGTTTTCCTGCAATTTGGCCGCTACGGAAATCTCGGTATGCGGAATGGCTTCCAGTCTCTCACGGGGAATGGGAGTCCCGGTGACCCGGCAAATACCATAGGTCTTGTTCTTGATCCGTTCGAGGGCCCGGTCGAGATAGCCGATGAGGGTACGCAGCCGCTCGATCTGGATGTAGACGTTATCGAGTGCCATCGTATCGGTGCCGGCATCGGCCATGTGATAGCTGTAGGCCGAATCCGTTGCGCCTTCGCCGGTCTCCGCGGCGGTGTATTTCTCGAGCCGTTCCATCTCCTCGAGCGCTGCTGCCTTGCGTTCCAGAATCAAAACTTCGAAATAACGCAACTCCTCCTCGTTGAAAGGAGTTAGAGGTTTCACCATGTTCTGCATGACGCCGGTAGCCCTTTGCTGACGATTGATAGCCATAACACCTCCTCCCATGATGCCCGATCCAGACTTTTGCGGCGATTTGCGGATCACCACCCCT
>CAYTCI010000154.1:0-1583 GCA_964436305.1 uncultured Cytophagia bacterium
AGCAGCGCGTCGCCATCGCCCGCGCCCTGGTCAACAAGCCCGCTATCCTCCTTGCCGACGAACCCACCGGCAACCTCGACAGCCGGACCTCCATCGAGGTCATGACGGTCTTTCAGGCGCTCAACCGCCAGGGGATCACCGTGATCCTGGTGACCCACGAGCCGGATATTGCCGCGCACGCCCGGCGCATTGTCGAGATGCAGGACGGCCTTAACCGCCGCGACACGGTACAGCCGGCGCCCCGTGACGCCCAGGGCGAACTCGAGGTGTTACGCCAGGCGCCCGACATCCTCGAGGAGGAGTAGTCCATGCTGCAGCTGAGAAACCTGATCCGTACCGCCCTGCGCAGCCTGACGAAAAACCGCATGCGCAGTCTCCTCACCTCGCTGGGGATCATCATCGGCGTCAGCGCGGTCATCATCATGGTTGCCATCGGCGAGGGCTCCCAGGCCCAGATCGCCCGGACGATGAACATGCTCGGGACCGACCTGATCATCGCCTTCCCCTCCGCCAGCCGCATGGGCGGTGTCAACCGCGGCGCGGGCAGCTTTAACCGCTTCACCTTCGAGGATGTGGAGAAGATCAGGCAGAGTGCCCAGTACGTCGCCGCGGTCTCCCCGGTGGTCACCTCGGGCGGCCAGATCATCGGCGGCGGCAAGAACTGGAGCACCACGGTCTTTGGCGTCTCGCCGGACTATTTCACCATCCGCAACTGGCAGATCAAATCGGGCGATTTCTTCAACGACCGCGACGACCGTTCGCGCCGCAAGGTCTGTTTGCTCGGCAACACGGTGGCCGAGGCGCTCTATGGCGATCAGGATCCGGTCGGCCAGAAGGTGCGCATCCGCAATACCCCCTTCACGGTGATCGGCGTGCTGCGCAGCAAGGGCCAGTCGGCCGCCGGGGCGGACCAGGATGATGTCATCCTGGCGCCGGCCACGACGGTGCTCTACCGCCTGCGGGGCGGGCAGAATATCAGCATGATCAACGCCAGCGCCAAATCGGGTGCGGTGATCGCCCAGGCCCAGGCCGAAATGGCCGCGACGCTGCGGACGGCGCATCACATCGAGCCGGGCGAGGAGGACGATTTCGTCGTCCGTACCCAGGCGGAGATCACCGAAGCGGCCTCCGCGGCCTCCCGGGTGATGACCCTGCTGCTCGCGGCGGTAGCCGGCGTCTCGCTGATCGTCGGCGGCATCGGCATCATGAACATCATGCTAGTCTCGGTGACCGAGCGCACCCGCGAGATCGGCATCCGCATGTCGGTCGGCGCGCGCAGCAGCGACATCCTCACCCAGTTCCTCTCCGAGGCGGTCGTGCTCAGCCTGAGCGGCGGCCTGATCGGTATCCTGCTTTCGCTGCTCATCTGCAAGCTCCTCAATCAGTTTACCTCCTATTACACCGTGATCAGCCCGGAGATCGTGCTGATATCGGTCCTCTTCTCCGCGGCCGTCGGGGTCTTTTTCGGCTTTTATCCCGCCCGCAAGGCGGCCGGCCTGAATCCCATCGATGCCTTGCGGTACGAATAGAGCGTAGTTGAACGGCCCAGGGAGCTACCCGTCTCAGCGGGCCTTTCTCTGGTG
>CAYTCI010000154.1:1683-4263 GCA_964436305.1 uncultured Cytophagia bacterium
CCGACCCGATCCCAAAACTCTCGCGCTGACCCGGCGCACCGCGGGTCGGCACCAGTGTGAGGGGCCCTCCCGGTCTTGCGCCGACCCGATCCCAAAACTCTCGCGCTGACCCGGCGCACCGCGGGTCGGCACCAGATTTTGGGAGCGACTCCTCGTTTTGCCTTGAAATTTAAAGGACCATTGAATATATTAGTCTCATCTGCACGACCGATGGATAGTGCGAGGCTGACGTTCACCCCTGCGCGAGAAGAGGTATGCGAAATTCTATGGTCATCCTTTTGGCTTTTGCAGCCATAATCGTTGCCGGCTGCGGAGCCATCAATAATCTGGCCAAACATGACTTTGATGATGGGTACTACACCCTGAACGTACCCGGCCGGCCGGTGGAAAGGATCTTCGCCACCATCACGGGGGATTCCATTACCGTCTATCCCCTGCTGAATCCGGGTCGCCAGACCCTGCTCGATCGTGCGAATCCCAGAGCCGTGAGGCTGGATGAGATAGAGCCCGGGGGGTATCTGGATAACAGCACCTTTCAGAAGAGCTCTCTGGATATCGACCTGACCACGATTCTGCTCAGATACCGGCCGTCCCGCTCCGGTGTGCCTCCACAGCTCAATGCCAGTCTGAATGCCGCTGTTAATATCGGCTACAAGAAGGACTATTTCAAGGTGAAGACCTACCGTTCGCCCGCTGATGTAACCACCACCAGCATATACCATTTCAATTATGATGCCGGCTTGTTTGCGGGATTCGGCATTACGCCGGTCAACCCGACGGTTACCCGTGACCAGGTCGCGCAAGAGTATGACGGCATTATTTTTCAGAAGGGGATTGCGGCGTTCATCGGGTTCAACGGCTATAATGTCGGCGTGGGCGTCGGATTCGATACTCTGCTCGGGGGAAATGCCCGGCGGTGGGTCTATAACCAGAAGCCGTGGTTTGGCTTTTTCCTCGGGATCGCCAATTTCTAGCGGACGCGACGCCAATCGGAGAGCTGCTATCGGTTATTTGAATCTCGGGAATACCTTGCCCGTGCGCGCCATGTACTGCGAATAAGCGTCCCCGAATCGTTCGCACATCATCCTCTCCTCTGCGGGGACCCGCAGAAACCAGATCAGGGCCACCGCCACTCCGCCACTCGACCCCGCGAGAAGGTTTTGCAGCAGCAGGGGCTGTGCGACAGCCCAGAGGATGAGCGAGCTGTAGAGGGGATGCCGAATCCACCGGTAGACGCCTGAGGTCACCAGCTGCTGCTGACTCCGGATTTCGAGCGTCGGCGACCAGGAGGCGCCCAGAGCGGATTGCGCCGCCCCTCGCAGCACGATGCCCGCCATGAAGAGGCCAATCCCCAGCCATCCGCACCACCCCGGCAAGGTATAATCAAACGCGTCGAGCCATCCCGTAAGGAGATACACCAGGGGCAGGGCCCAGATCCCGACCGCGATGCCGAGCAGGACGATGATCTCTGCAACCGGCTGGGTTCTTGCCCGGTTCCGATCCCTGGTGCCGGCGGAGGCGCGCCGCAACCGCTGCGGGAGGCGAAGCCCCTCCGCGATCACGAGTCCGATGATGTAGAGAGCCGACAGGATGTTGCGCATCTTATTCCTCCGGATGGCATTGCTTCGAATCGCAGGGATTGATGAAAAAACAATCTTGTTGGCAGCCAACGCAAAATTTAGAGATTTTGAGGACGCCATTCAATACTTTTCAGCGAAAAGCGAGCTCGTCGATTTTCTGATCACCAGGAACAAAGCAGATTATAAAGTGATCGATTTGAAAGTTTGCAGGCCTGAAGAGTATTTGACCGTTTATCACCAGTCGTCAGCAAATTGAATACGCACCGCATCCGCTCTCGACTACTTTCCCCCATCTTGTAAATTTCCTTGTTCCGCCGCCGCAGGCTGCCAGACGCCCTCATTTGCGCACATAGCGCAGGTGGGTGGCGGCCGGGGTATCGATGACCCGGTCAATGCGAAACTGCAGCCCGGGCTCGCGGAGGTTCTCGAAGAGGCGCCGTCCGCCGCCGAAGAGCACGGGTGCCAGGGCGATTTCCAGCTCGTCGACGACCCCCAGATTCAGATACTGCTGGATCACATCCGCTCCCCCCGCGATCCGGATATCCCGCGGGCCCGCGGATTCCCGCGCCAGCTCGAGGGCATGCTCCGGCCCGTCATTGATGAAGTGAAAGGTCGTCCCGCCGGGGCGCACCCAGGGTTCGCGTTTCGCGTGGGTAAGAACGTATACCGGTGTGTGAAACGGAGCCTCCTCGGGCCAGGCGACCTCGCCCTGGTCGAACATTCGCTTACCCATGACGTTGGCGCCGATGCGCTCCGTGGTGTTGCGAACCATGTCATTGACGGGACCGGTCTCTCCCCCTGGTCCGAGCTTGAGGTTCTCGCGGAAGTACTGTTGATTGAGAATCCAGGCCATCAGCGCACCCCACTTGGCGCCCCAGTTCTTGTACTCAGGCTTGCTCATGGTCATTCCTTCCGGCGCCATGTAGCCATCGAGACTGAGTCCAATGTTGACGAATACTTTGCTCATAATTCACCTCTCGCGCTTTCACGCACAAACGCA
>CAYTCI010000155.1:0-4245 GCA_964436305.1 uncultured Cytophagia bacterium
GCACGGTATTATGGATCGAATCGATCGCATGCTGTACTTTTTCCTACGGATCCGACTCTCGCTTCCTGCAAATTGTCCTCCGTAAAAGAGAAACTATGCACGATGCCAGGTCAGCGTTTCATGGCAGGAGACAAATTCGACGGCATGGTCGTCATTCAAGATTTCGAAAACCAATCCACATCCAAGACCACAAAAAAATGCACCTCTCTGTGATGTCTGCATCGATAAAAGATGACCTGAAATTCGTACTGATTGTCATCCTCTTCTACAGCCTGTTGCATGCAGGAGGAATCGGCTGTCCCATAAAATTCCTTACCGGCATTTCGTGCGCCGGGTGTGGTATGTTGAGAGCCTGGCTGTGCATCCTAAAACTGGATTACAGCGAAGCGTTCTATTATCATCCCCTCTTTCCTTTGCCCCTGGTCGGCCTTGTTCTCTATTTGTTCAGAGCCAGGTTGCCAAGAAAGCTGCTTGAGCTCAGTTTTCTTGTGATGGTCATTCTCTTTATCGGCGTCTATAGTTTCAGGCTTTTGGCGGCAAATGACCATATCGTCGAAATAAACCCCGGATATGGCCTGATCGGCAGGCTTATCACCAACATAGCGGAGGGATTGCGATGATCAATTCAAACAGAGGACTCGGGAAGTACATCCTTTTTACCATTCTCACCTGCGGGATTTACAGCTGGTATTTTCTCTACAAATTGGCTGCCGATGTAAATACCATGTGCCATGAAGATGGCGACAAGACAGCAGGGCTGCTGGAGTTTATTGTGTTTTCTTTCGTCACTTGTGGCATTTACGCCTGGATATGGTATTACAAGCTAGGCAACCGCCTAATGTCCAACGGCCCGAAATACGGCCTGCAATTTACGGAAAATGGCACCAGTGTTCTGATGTGGCTCATTTTCGGATCCCTGCTCTGCGGCATTGGTTTTTTTGTCGCCATGCATATTCTCATTAAAAATACCAATGCCATGGCCAAAGCCTACAACGCCCAATTCCGCAACAAACCCATCTTGTAGCAATGAATAAAATGGCGCTCTGCCTCGGCTGGATGCTGAGCGCCAGGTTGAGCTGGAGGGGATTTTGATCAGAGGAGAGAAACTGGGATTGTGATAAAGCGGCGGAGAACCGGGAGCCGGAGAAGACAAGGCATCGCCCGCCGGTTCTTCCGCAAACCGCGATTCCTCCGGTACTATTAGATACCGGCGCGATACCCCGCTCATGGACCTTTTCCTTCGCAGCCGGTCTAAATGGTGCCGACCGACTCACGATGTGCAGGAGATCCCTTCATGCGGTGCAATCCCATCCAGCTGCTCTCCCTGATCGCTCTCTCCCTTTTCTCGATCCTGGTGCTGCCCTTGGCTGCTCAGCCCTGGCATACCCAGGTGCTCTATCATGACAACCTCGACAATCCCAACTCCCGCGCCCTCGGCACCCTGCAGAATACCAACGGGGTATTCATCCCGGGCAAGGGCTGGCAGTCCGTAGCCTCCACCAGCAAGCTCTTCATCGCCCTGCCCGCCGATCTGCCCTGGGAGGGCTCGCTGGAGGTCGATGTGACCAACTTTGATCCCGCCGAGCAGGCCGACGATCCCGAGCTTAAATATCACTGTATCAACATCTGGTCCCGGCCGGAGGCCAACAAGGAGGCCTATGATACCAACGCCTCCTGGACCCAGATCCGCACCTCCGGGCATGACAAGTACAACGACGGCGATGGGCGCGCCGGCTTCAAATGGCTTACCCAGACCCACGGCTCGGACGATGACTCGCGCGAGGAGGATTATTACCTGCTCAACAAGGACTGGGACAAATCCAGGACCTATACCTTCCGCATCGTCTGGAACAGCCAGTACGCCTGGCTCTATCTCAACAACGTCCTCCTCGGCGACTATTACCGCAACCGCACCTACCATCCCTTCTCCGGCCGGCTCGAGCCCTTCCGCTACATCTTTCTCGGCAAGGAGAATCTGATCTACGGCTATGCCGCCCAGATCGGTCCGATCTACTCCAATCTGACCATTTACGGGCCGGATGGCACGGCTCCACCCCCTCCTCCTCCGCCACCTGATACCACCGAGGTGCCGGATCCTTCCGGCCGCGGCTTCACCGACCTGACGGCTGCGGCTCGCGCCGGCGGCTACTCCGCCTCAGGCTATGGCCAGGGCAGCTCCTTCGGCGATATCGACCAGGATGGCTGGATGGACCTCTTTGTCAGCAACGGTACCAGCTATGGCGCCATGCCCGATCTGCTCTACCTCAATGACGGCGCCGGCGGCTTTAGTGACGCAGCGGCCGCGCGCGGCACCGAGAGCCGTGGCATGACCAAGGCCATCCTGCTCGCTGACTTCGACAACGACGCCGATCTGGATGCCTTTTTCGGCAACATACCCCTCACGGCCGGCGATCCGGCCGGCATCGATGCCCTCTATTTTAATAATGGCAGCGGCTGGTTCAGCGAGGGCGGCGCCGCGGCCGGCCTGCTGCAGTCGCCCAGGACCTCCAACGGCAGCGTAGTCTTTGATATGGAGGGGGACGGGGACCTCGATCTCTTCATCGTCAACTCCGGCGAGGTCAACGAGCTCTATGAGAACGACGGCAGCGGCCATTTCACCCTCGTCCAGCGCGGCGTCGAGGGCAGCGTCGAGGATACCCAGTATTTCGGGCGCCAGGGCGCCACCTCCGGGGATGTCGACGGTGACGGCGATATCGATCTCTACGTTTGCCGGCGCCAGGAGACGACCAGCCAGGCGGCGCCCAACTGGCTCTTTATCAATGACGGGAGCGGCCATTTCAGCGAAGAGGCGGCAGCGCGCGGAGCGGCCATCAACGGCCGCTCCCACGGCGCCACTTTTGCTGACATCGACAACGATGGCGATCTCGATCTCTTCGTCGTCAACTATCTCCTGACCTCCGGGGATGTACCCCTGCTCAACGTCCTCATCAACGACGGCAATGGCCATTTCTCCGACCGCTCCTCGACCTGTAACCTGCCCATCAGCGGCTATACCGCTGCCTTTGGCGACCTGGACAACGACGGTGATCTCGATCTTTTCCTTCTCCGCAACGGCGAGAAGGATGCCGGGGCCAAACCCCAGCTCTACTGGAATGATGGCAGTGGCAAATTTGAACTGGCGGATAACTGCGGGGTGGAGGTCGCTGCTGCCGATCCCCGCAGCGCCGCCCTCGCCGACATCGATAACGACGGCGATCTCGATATCTATCTGGCCTGCAGCAAGGGCGGCAACTTTCTGCTGCGCAACGACCTCGACAACAACTATCACTGGCTGGACCTCCTCTGCACCGGACCCCGGGGCGACCTGGGCGGCATCGGCGCAAAGGTGTTCCTCTACGCCGCCGGCCAGCTCGGCCATCCCGCTGCCCTTATCGGCTATCAGGAGGTGGGCAGCCAGTTCGGCTATATGAGCCAAAACCCCGTCCAGCTTCACTTCGGGCTCCGCACCCGGACCAGCTGTGATGTCCGCGTCATCTTCAGCGATCAGCAGATAGTCGAGGTCAAGGGAGCGGCCGCGGACCAGCTTCTGCGGATTGCGGCGGTCGACCTGAGCACGACCCTCTCCAGTATTGCGGCCACCTCCCCCATTCTTGCAGATGGCACAAGCCGCTCGGATATCGTGGTGACCCTGCGTAACAGCGCCGGCGAGCCCCTTGGCGCCGGGTATACCGTTGAACTGCTGGTGAGCGGCAGTGGCTGCGTGCTGACGCCGGCTGATACCGTCACCGATGTCCAGGGCTGTGTGCGCGCAGCGCTGACCGCGACACAGCCGGGAGAGGTTGCGATCCAGGCCCGGGTCAAGGGGATCGACCACACCCTGGCCGAAACCGCCGTCATCACCGTCCTGCCCGTGGTGGTGCCCAACCAGCCGCCGCAGATCCTCAGCTGGTTCCCGAGCGAGAATCCGGTCTACGGTCAGTTCTACACCCCTCTCTCTTTTGCCCTGACCGCCGTCCAGGACGCCGACAGGGATTCCCTGCACTATCTATGGCGGATCAACGATGTCGTCGCCTCCACAGACAGCCAGCTGGTACTCTATCCCTCGATCGAGATGGGAGCGGTCTATACGGTCACCGCCCTGGTTCTGGATAAGGAGGATACAGCCCGGGTCGATTGGCGGGTGCTGGTCGCCCTGACCGGGGTGGAGGAGGCGGCGGCCCTGCCCACCGTTTATGGTCTTCCCACCGCCCGCAACCTAAAAAAGTACCCAATTTTAAATTTTTT
>CAYTCI010000156.1:0-4180 GCA_964436305.1 uncultured Cytophagia bacterium
TACGCTCGAGGCCTACCGCGAGAGCATCCGCGCGAAGCGCGAAGAGGGCGCCGTCGCCCGCGCGCAGTCCGAATACGAGAACAATGTCGTCAAGGCGGTCGTCGCCAACGCGACGGTCGACGTGCCGGACGTCATGGTGGAGAACGAGCTGGACAGCATGATCGAGAACCAGGCGATGGAGATGCGCTACCAGGGCATCGAGCTCGACACCTATCTTCAGTACATCGGAAAGACAAAGGAAGAATTCCGCGAGGGGCTCCGTGAGCCCGCCGCCGAGCGTGTGCGCACCAACCTCGTCCTCGAGGCCGTCGTCAAGCTCGAGCAGACCGAGGTGACCGACGCGGAGATCGACGAAGAGATCGAGCGCATGGCCAAGATGTACAACCTCAAGCCCGAGGACATCCGCGGACGCATGGCCCCTGGCGAGAACAGCTACGTGAAGGACAGCATCGCGGTGCGCAAGACCGTCGAGCGCATGGCGGCCGCGGCCGTCCCGACCGAGCCGGCCGCCCCTGCTGCTGCGGACGCCTGACCGTCCGTTCAACGGGTTGACCGGACAGGTCACAATGTTTTTGACATTCTTTGACATTGCGTGTATAGTGAAACCAAACGTGAACCGCCGCCGGAGGGAGCCATGATGGGTGCCTGTCCGGCGTTGCGGTATGGAAGGAGCGTACAAGCGTATGAGTCTGGTACCGATCGTCGTTGAACAGACCAACAGGGGAGAGCGTTCCTACGATATTTTTTCCCGCCTGCTCAAGGAGCGGATCATCATGCTGAGCGAGGAAGTCAACTCCGTCACGGCCAGCCTGGTGACGGCACAGCTTCTTTTCCTGGCGGCGGACGACCCCGACAAGGATATCCAGTTCTATATCAACAGCCCCGGCGGTGAGATCACCTCGGGCATGATGATCTACGATACCATGCAGCACATCAAGCCGGACGTGCAGACCATCTGCATGGGCATGGCGGCCAGCATGGGCGCGTTCCTGCTCGCGGCGGGCGCGCCGGGCAAGCGGTTCGC
Source organism: uncultured Cytophagia bacterium (assembly GCA_964436305.1). GTDB lineage: Bacteria > Zhuqueibacterota > Zhuqueibacteria > Residuimicrobiales > Residuimicrobiaceae > JAKPUX01. Next base: position 1,025 of record CAYTCI010000156.1, read on the forward strand.
GCTTCCCAACGCCGAGATCATGATCCACCAGCCTTCGGGCGGGGCACAGGGACAGGCGTCCGACATCCAGATCGCGGCCGCCCACATCCTGCACATCCGTCAGCGACTGAACAAGATCCTGTCCGAACGGACAGGACAGCCGGTTGAAAAGATCGCGGTCGACACCGACCGGGATACCTGGATGACTGCCGAAGAAGCCGTGGCCTACGGACTGATCGACCATGTCATGGAAAAGAGAGGATAGCCAATGCCTGATAGCGGAGACAAGGGCGGAAAAGGCGGCAAGGGAAAAGGCGGCCGTTCGTCCAATGTCGACCAGATGCGGATCGAGTGCTCCTTCTGCGGCAAGGACGAAAGCCAGGTCGAACGGCTGATCGCCGGCCCCGGCGTCTTTATCTGCAACGAGTGCGTATCGCTTTGTGACGAGATCCTCCACACCGATGGAGGCGAGACCCCGGCGGACAGCAGTGCGCCCCCGCCGCCGCTCGAGGAGCTGCCATCCCCCGCCGCCCTCAAGGAGGCGCTGGATGTGTACGTGATCGGGCAGGAGCGCGCCAAGCGCTCCCTGGCGGTCGCGGTGTACAACCATTACAAGCGGGTGTACGCCAACCAGGAGGCCAAAGAGCGCGAGCAGCGCCGCGCGGCGCGGGCCAAGGGCGCGCGCCGGGGCAAGGCCCAGCCGGCGGAGACCGACGAGATCGAGCTGACCAAGAGCAACATCCTGATGATCGGGCCGACGGGCTGCGGCAAGACCTACCTGGCCCAGACCCTCGCCAGGATCCTCGACGTTCCGTTCGCGATCGCCGACGCGACGGCGCTGACTGAGGCCGGCTATGTGGGCGAGGATGTCGAGAACATCCTGCTGCGCCTGATCCAGAATGCGGATTTCAACATCGAGCGCGCCCAGCGAGGCATTATTTACATCGATGAAATCGACAAGATCGCCCGCAAGAGCGAGAATGTTTCGATTACCAGAGATGTATCGGGTGAAGGAGTGCAGCAGGCTCTTCTTAAACTGCTCGAAGGTAAGGTTGCCCATGTGCCGCCGCAGGGAGGCCGCAAGCATCCGCATCAGGAATATATTCAGCTCAACACCAAGAATATCCTTTTCCTGCTCGGCGGGGCTTTCGAAGGGGTTGAAAAGCTCATCGAAGCCAGATCGTCAACCAAAACCATGGGTTTTGGCTCGACTCCGGTTCTCAAAAGCGAACGTCGTGTCGGCGATCTTCTCAAGGATATCATGCCCGAAGACCTGTTGCGCTTTGGTATGATTCCCGAATTTATCGGTCGTGTGCCGGTAATCGCCACTTTCAACAATCTGGCTGTTGAAGATCTGGTAAAGATTCTCACTGAACCCAAAGATGCACTGATCAAGCAATACGCCCGCCTGCTGCGCATGGAAGGCGTTGAGCTCGAAGTGACTCCCAAAGCACTGCAGGCGATCGCCCGCAATGCCATTCAGCAGAACACCGGTGCCCGCGGCCTGCGCCGCATCATCGAAGACCTGATGCTCGACCTGATGTATGATATTCCCTCTGACAACAACATCAGCAAGGTTATCATCCACGAACGCTGCGTCGAGAAAAAGGAACCATACCAGATCATTTTCAAGGTCGAAAGCCAGATCGCCTGAAATACTGTTAACGAAGCGGCCTCTCTCTTTGAGGGGCCGCTTTTTTTATGGTCGATTTACCGTCGGTGCTTTGTGTGCTAGCATGAAACAGCCTGAGTTCACGAGAGGGAGACACCAGTATGAAGAATGCTATCAAGGCTGATATCGGTATTTTCAGCGGCAGCGGCATGTACGAGCTGGCAGCTGACAAGATTGAAAAAATCAAGATCAGTACGCCCTACGGTCCGCCCAGCGATCTGATCGATATCTGCACCATCGGTGACAAAAAGGTGGCTTTTCTGCCCCGCCATGGCCGTCAGCATACGATTCCGCCGCACATGATCAATTATCGCGCCAATCTCTGGGCGATGAAGGAATTGGGCGTTTCGCGAATCATCTCGCCCTGCGCGGTCGGTTCACTGCAGACTAACATCAAACCCGGCGATTTTGTCATCAGCGACCAGTTTGTCGATCGAACCTGTGGCCGCAAGGATACTTTTGCCGATGGCCCTGAAGTGATGCATATTTCTGCTGCAGAACCTTATTGTCCTGAATTGCGCGAACTGGCTATTGCCGCTCTGAGAGCCGAAAATGCGACGGTACATACCGAAGGAACCGTTGTCGTAATCAACGGGCCACGCTTTTCAACCAAGGCCGAGAGCAAATGGTTCACCCATATGGGCTGGCATACCGTCAACATGACTCAGTATCCCGAAGTCGTGCTGGCTCAGGAACTGGGCATCTGTATCGTCAATGTCGCGATGATAACCGACTACGATGCCGGCCTGGTCGGTAACGTGCCGGAGGTGACCACTAAAGAAGTGGTGCGAATGTTCCAGCAGAGCGTTGGACAGCTGCATAAAGTTCTGATCAGGCTGGTGAAAATGATTCCGGCCGAACGCGGCACAAAGTGCCGGTGTGCCGCCAAGCCAGAAGAAGGGTGTTTCTGCTGACTCTTATTCCTCTCCTGTAGAAAATAATGTAGGGGTTCAGCATGCTGAACCCCTACGATTTGACCAATCTGGTAGGGCCAATCTGACCAATCAATCTGGTAAAATTATTCTGGAATGCCCGACCTTATATCAGAACACCTTGCCCACAGGCCGGGTCAGTCGACCGTAACCATTGCTTTCAGGGCTTTATAACGTTCTTCGATCAGTTCGGGTTTGAGCTTGAGGTAAGAATCGAGACTGAAATTTTCGACGGTAATCGAACCCATGGCGCTGCCATAGAGCATGCTTTGCCTGAAACCGTTTTCGGTATAATTGCCATGGCGGGCCAGGCTGCCCATGAAGCCGCCGGCAAAAGAATCACCGGCTCCGGTCGGATCGGTGATGTCGAGGCATGGGAACGCCGGGGTGAAGAAGCGGGTTTCTCTGGTCGCGGTCATGGCGCCGAGTTCACCCATTTTGACGATGATACGCTTCGGGCCCATGGTGAGCAGTTTCGCGATGGCGGGCGCAAATTTTTTCTCGCCGGCCAGCATCAGTGCTTCCTGTAAATTGATGAACAGGATATCGATTTTCTTGATTGCCTGTTTGAGG
>CAYTCI010000157.1:0-4123 GCA_964436305.1 uncultured Cytophagia bacterium
GCCACTGCGCGAGCTATGGTGGGGGCTGCGGCAGCGCGGCTCGAGGGGGTGGGGCTCTGCGCGCCTGTGAGAAGGGGTGTGCGCTGCACAAGAGCGGTTAATTATATTGCATTTTATTGCCATTTGTGGTATATTATTACCATGAAATTTGAAGATCTCTTGCGTATTACCAGCGATCTGCCGCTCTTTGAGTCCAGTCTGCTGCTGGCCGGGGATATCCAACCCGCAGAGTTGGCCAGGCAGCTGAGCCGCTGGCAGCGCGCCGGGCGCATCATCCAGCTCCGCCGCGGGCTCTACACGCTCGCCCCGCCACTGCGCAAGGTCGTTCCTCATCCCTTCCTGATCGCCAACTATATGGCTCCGGGAAGCTACGTCAGCGGTCACTCCGCGCTCAGCCACTTCGGGATCATCCCGGAGTATACACCCGTGACGATGAGTGTGGGGCCCGCCCGGCCGATGCATCGCCGCACGCCACTCGGCGCCTTCACCTTCCACCACATCAAGGCCGGCTTCCGGTTCGGCTATAAAAAGATCCTCCTTCTGCCGGGACAGGAGGCTTTTACAGCCACTCCGGAAAAGGCCCTGCTGGACCTCATTCATCTCACTCCTGGCAGCGACTCGGAAGCCTGGCTCCGCGAGCTGCGCCTCAATCTGGATGGGACCATCGATACCGCGCTACTCAGCCAATATGCCGAGCGGGCGCACGCCCCCAAACTGATCCGTGCCGCAAAAATCATCGGTGCCATGGTGCGGCAGGAGAAAGGAGCGTACCAGAAAGTATGAAAGAATATCTGGCGGACCTCGTTGGCGCAGCCCCCTCACCCACAGCGGCGCGCAATCGAGTTCGTGAATATCTGCAGGCCCAGATTCTTTCCGCCCTGCAGAAGAGCCATGCCATGACCGCCCTGGCCTCTCACGGCGGCACAGCCCTGCGTTTCTTGTACAGCCTGCCGCGGTATTCTGAGGATCTGGATTTCGCCCTGGAGCGGCCGGAGGCCTCCTGGGATTTTCAGCGGTGGCTGCGGCGGGTGCAAAACGAACTGGAGCGCGGCGGATTTACTGTGCGGATCAAGGCACAGGCGGAGAGGACGGTGAAAAACGCCTTTGTCCATTTTCCAGGATTGCTCTATGATCTGGGACTCTCGGCGCATGCCGGCGAATCCCTGGCGGTCAAGCTGGAGATTGATTCCCACCCTCCTGCCGGCGCCACGCTGGCTGCCACGCTGGTGAACCGGCATGTCCTCCTCCACCTCCAGCATCACGATCGGGCCTCACTCCTGGCCGGCAAAGTGAATGCCCTGCTGACGCGCGGCTATAGCAAGGGCAGGGATTGGTTCGACCTGCTCTGGTACCTCAGCAACCCGGAGTGGCCGGCGCCCAATCTGATCATGCTGCAGAATGCCCTCGGGCAGAGCGCGCCGGCGGATCGAAGATATCATGCCGCGGCATGGCGGGAGCTGGTGCTGGAACATGCGGAGGGGACTGATTTCAAGGCGGTGCGCCGGGATCTGCTGCCTTTCCTGGAGGATCAGCGCGATGCAGAGATGGTGCGTCTGGAACTCTTTCGGCAGCTGCTGCAAAAGGAGCGGTGAGTTCGGGGCAGCGCGAGGGGAAACGGCCGGGTCCGCGCGAGGGGGGGCGGCGCGAGTTCGGGTCGGCACGAGAAATGGTGGGGGGCGGGGCGGCGCGAGAGGGAGGGGCTCTGCGCCCCGGCGCGAGCTATGGTGGGGGGCGGGGCGGCGCACATCACTGCAGATTTCGCTTGACATAATCCAAATAGAATCCTAACTTGAAACGCTCCCTTGATCACCAACTTGAGGCCCATCCCGCATGTCGCTGGTGTCGCCAAATCGCTGCAACCCGCCCGACCTTCATCCCATGATCCTACCTGCCGTTTTACCGCACCGCTTTAACAGAGGAGGAGATGCATGTCAAAAGTTTTGACCCATGATCTCGTCATATTCGGAGCCGGACTGGCCGGCCTGCGCGCCGCCATCGAGGCCTCCCGCCAGACCCAGGGCAAGATCGATATCGCGGTGGTCACAAAAAACCAGATGATGCGCGCCCACTCGGTCGCGGCCGAAGGCGGCACCGCCGCGGTCATGCGCACCGAGGATGGCGACAGTCTTGAACTCCACGCCTGGGATACGGTCAAGGGAAGCGATTTCCTCGCCGACCAGGATGTGGTCGATCTCTTCGTCAACACCATGCCCGGCGAAATCCTCCAGCTCGACCACTGGGGCATTCCCTGGACCCGCCGCGACGACGGCCGCATCGCCCAGCGCCCCTTCGGCGGCCACAGCTATCCCCGCGCCGTCCTCGCCGCCGACAAGACCGGCTTTTTCGAGCTGCAGACCCTCTACGACACCCTGCTCAAGTACAACAACACCACCCATTACAACGAATTCTTCGTCACCGCCATCCTGGTCGGGGGCGGGCAGTTCCGCGGCCTGGCGGCGATGAACATGACCACCGGCGAGTTCACCCTGATCCGCGGCAAGGCCCTGATCATCTGCACCGGCGGCGCCGGCACCCTCTTCGGCTTCACCACCTATTCGCAGACCGTCACCGGCGACGGCCTGGCCCTGGCCTACCGCGCCGGCTTGCCGCTCGAGGACATGGAGTTCCTCCAGTTCCATCCGACCGGGCTGGTCCCCTCCGGCATCCTCATCACCGAGGCCTGCCGTGGCGAGGGCGGCACCCTGATCAACGCCAAGGGCGAGCGCTTTATGGAGAAATACGCCCCGGCCAAGATGGAGCTGGCCCCGCGTGACCTGATCTCGCGCTCGGAGATGACCGAGATCGAGGAGGGACGCGGCGTCAAGGGTCCCGGCGGGCTCGACTATATCTATCTCGACCTCACCCATCTCGGGGCCGACAAGATCAACGAACGGCTGCCGCTGATCCGCGAGGTCTGCATGGAATTCAACGACCTCGAGCCGATCGATGAGCCCATCCCCTGCCGGCCGGTCGCCCACTATTCGATGGGCGGCGTCGAGACCGACATCACCGGCGCGACGCGCGTACGCGGCATCTGGGCCGCCGGCGAAGCCGCCTGCGTCAGCCTCCACGGCGCCAACCGCCTCGGCTCCAACTCCACCGGCGAATGCCTGGTCTGGGGCAAGATCACCGGGGCCGAAGCCGCCAAATATTGCGCCTCCCAGAGCGTTCCGCCGGATCTGGCGCGAGACCTCTTTGAGGAGGAGGAGAAACGGGTCTTTGGCACGCTGCGCGGCAAGAATGGCAAGGAGAACCTCTACGATCTGCGCAAGGAGCTGCGCGCCACCATGGACAAGTACGTCGGCGTCTACCGCACCGGCGAGGAGCTGGGCAAGGCGCTCGAGATCATCCAGTCGCTGAAGAAACGCTTCGCCGAGATCGCCATTCCCGACAAGAGCCCGGCCTACAACACCAACCTCGCCCACGCCCTCGAGCTGGAGAACCTCATCGATCTGGCGGAGGTGATGGTGACCGGCGCCCTGACCCGCACCGAGTCCCGCGGCGGCCACGCCCGGCGCGATTTCCCGGTGCGCGACGATGAGAAATGGCTCAAGCACACCCTGGCTTTCCATACCCCCTCCGGCCCGAAGCTGGACTACAAGTCGGTGACCATCACCAAGTGGAAGCCGGTGGAGCGCAAGTACTAACCCGATCTTGATGAGGATTGACTTATGGCAGAAAGCGCAAAGCATTACAGCAACAAACTCGGCCTCTGGGGCTGGCTCGGCGGCGGGCGCTACGGCCTGGAACGCTACGCCTACGCGCTGCACCGCGTCACCGGCCTGGGGATCCTTCTCTATTTCATCCTGCATATCTTTGTCACCGGTTCGCGCCTCGGCGGCCAGGAGTCCTGGACCAAATGGATGGGCAGCTTCGAGACTGGCCTGTTCGAGATCGGCGAGTTCCTCGTCTTCGCCGCCTTTGCCTATCACGCCCTCAACGGCATCCGCCTCGGCCTGACCGAGCTGGGTTTCCTGATGGGCAAGCCGACCCGGCCGATCTTTCCCTATCGCAGCGCCGTGATGCGGCAGCGCCCGGTGCTGATCGTCGTGATGGTCCTTGCGGCCATCCTGATCGTCGCCGGCGGCCTCGACTTTTTCGTTCTGGGTGCTGACTAAGGGAG
>CAYTCI010000158.1:0-4107 GCA_964436305.1 uncultured Cytophagia bacterium
CTATCGGCAGGCTCTGGGGGGCGATGGTGCGACCGGCTGGGATTGGGTGATCACCGCTTTCACCCTGGCGCGAAAATACTGTGCCCCGGGCGTCAAGCTGCTCATCAACGAGTACAATATCCTCCAGGATAACAATATGACGGACCAGTACATCGCGCTGATCCAGCTGCTGAAGCAGCGCGACCTGGTCGACGGCATCGGCATCCAGGGGCATTACTTCGAATTCCGCAGCGATACCCGCTCGGCCAATCCGTATGTCTACAGCGTCACCACCCTGAAGGGCAACCTCGATCGCCTCGCGGCCCTCGGGCTGCCCCTCTATATCACCGAATTCGATGTCGATGAACCGGATGACGCTGTCCAGCTGGAACAATACAAGATCTATTTCAAGCTGGTTTGGAGCCAGCCGGCGGTGAAGGGCATTACCTTCTGGGGCTACATCGAAGGCGATGTCTGGACTTCGCACCCCTACACCTATCTGCTCAAGGCCAACGGCAGCGAGCGTGCGGTAGTCCCCTGGCTGCGCAATTTCATCCAGACCCCGCTGCCGCCGCTCACGGTTGGGCCCAACGGGACCACCGAGGTTCGCAATCCCCGTCTCGTCTGGCATGCGATGCCTCTTGCGGCTTCCTATCACCTGCAAGTAACCACAGCGCGGGCCTTCAACACCATCCTTCTGGATACCACCATCGCCGACACCACGCTGCAGCTGGGCAAGCTGGCGGCATCCAGCCGCTTTTACTGGCGGGTGAGCGCCCGCAACGACAAGGGGGAGAGCGATTTTTCTGCGATCGCCTTCTTCTCCACCGGCGAGACCAGCGCGGTGGATCGGCAGGTAGAAAAAGCGCCGGGCGAGTTTGGTCTGCAGCAGAACTATCCCAATCCCTTCAATCCGGTCACAGCGATCCGCTTCAACCTGGCGGCCGATGCCATGGCCGACCTGCGCGTCTATGACCTCCTCGGCCGGGAGATGGCGGTGCTGGTGCATGGCCGGCTGGCGGCGGGAGCGCATCAGATCCTCTTCGATGCAGCCGGACTCAAGTCCGGCAGCTATTTCTACACGCTGCGGGCGGATCGGTTCAACGCAACCCGGCGAATGACCCTGCTCAAATAGCGCTGCCCTGACCGGATCAGCCGGGCGCGCTTGTCTGATAGGCGTGGCGGCTGGCGTTTAAACAAAAGGGCGGATCGATGGATCCGCCCTTTTTGGAATAGAAGCTGAAGGAGGCAGGTTTAAGGGAATAAGATCAGAAGGCGAAGCCCATTTCGAAGAGGAGATAACTGCGGATGGACTCGCCCTCATCCTTGCCCATAAGGTTGGCGAGACAGTATTTGAGGGAGAAATCCACTTCGGGCTTGCCCTGGTCATTGGGGATGCGGTAGCCCACCCCGGCATCGAGGCCGAAGCGGGTTTTGGAGTCGGTGAAATCGCCGGTTTCGACGGCCAGGAGGTAGGGCCCATGCGATTTGCCCAGCTGCAAGCCCAGAAAAGGGGTGACCAGGTCATATGCCTTGAGGGTCACGTTTCCGGCGTTACCGGGTTTGTTGCTTTCCGGAAAGTAGAGGTACCTCCCGCCTGCCGTGAGCATGACGACGGGAATGGTCGTGGCGATCCTGGCTGTGAGGCCAACGCCCACGCCCAGCTTGCTGGGGAGGACCGGCTCTCCCTTGGTGCGGAGGGCATAATCGAAATGGACGATGACGCTGCTTTGATTCTGGGCCGGCAGCAAGGTGACCATCAGGCAAATCAGGAGTACGGTCGAGAGCACTGTTCTCATAGAAATTCCTCCATTTGCGCCGTCGCGGCTCGTTACCGTGAACTTGGTTTTGCTGGAAAAATAGCCAATCCACTGGCAAAAAACAAGAAAAAAGATGTGAATAAATAAAGAATTACCAACAGCTACCCCGAATGAGGATGATCGTGAAGAGACCGGATCACAGTGCAGCCGGTACGCGGGAACTTCTGGTTTTGCTGCTCTGCGGTGACCTGCTCTGCATCGTGCTCCATCTGCTGCATTATACCACCACCCTGGCGCCCTCCCGCCTCTTCGCGCTGCAGCTGGACGGGGGGTATGCCGAGTTCTATCAATACCTCAAGGAGCTGTGGCTGGTCGTCCTCTCCCTCCTGCTCTTCCAGCGCCGCCGTCAGTCGGTTTATGTCGTAAGCGCCCTCCTCGCCCTTTACCTGCTGCTCGACGATGCCCTGAAACTGCACGAAACCCTGGGGATGAAGCTGGTCTTCCATCAGGTGGTGCAGACATGGTTGGGATTACGCGCCCAGGATTGGGGCGAACTGCTGGTCATGTTCTGCTTCGGCTCGCTCTTTCTGCTCGCCTTCCTTGCCAGTTATCGCACGGATGCGGCCAACAGCCGCAAATTCATGCGCAATCTCCTGCCCTGGTTTGCCCTGCTGATCTTCTTCGGCTCCGTTCTGGACATGGTGGACAGTATGGCGCCATTTTACGGCATGTTTCTGCTCGAAGACGGCGGCGAAATGGTTGCGATGAGCCTGCTGGTTTGGCAGGTTTGGGGCCACATCGGAGAGGTCTGATCCGGGCGACCGCCGGCGTCTGCCTTTTGCAGGGTCAAGCCGCCGGCGCTGATTTCGCCTGGAGGTCGTCGATCAGATATAGTCGTTGAGGATATTTTCCAGCATCTCGAGACGGCCACTCTTCATCTCAGGCATGCCCTGCTCGAGGATATACTTCTCCAGTTCGACCAGACCCACCTTGCCCGACATGATTTGGGCACCAATTCCCGAATTCCAGCTGGCATAGCGCGCCTCGACAAAGGCGTCCAGTGCTTTATCCTGAATCAGCTTGTCTGCGATCAGGAGACCGCGGGCGAAGGCATCCATGCCGCCGATATGCGCATGGAAGAGATCGACCGGGTCGATCGAGCTGCGGCGCACGTGGGCATCAAAGTTGAGGCCGCCGCTGCCGAGACCGTTCTGTTTGAGGATCACCAGCATCGCCAGGGTGGTGCTGTAGAGGTCGGAGGGGAACTGGTCGGTGTCCCAGCCGAGCAGCAGATCGCCGCGATTGGCATCGACACTGCCCAGTTTGCCAGCGATGGAGGCGGTGGTGAGTTCGTGCTCGAAGGTATGTTTGGCCAAAGTGGCATGATTGGCTTCGACATTGATCTTGAAATGATCGATGAGACCATATTGCCGGAGGAAGGCCAGCGTGGTAGCGGTATCGGTGTCGTACTGGTGTTTGGTGGGCTCGCAGGGTTTGGGCTCGATGAGAAACTGCCCCTTGAAGCCGATCTGTTTGGCGTAGTCGACCGCCATCTGCAGAAAGCGCGCGAGCTGCTCCTGCCCGTGTTTGAGGTCGGTGTTGAGCAGCGACTCATAGCCTTCGCGGCCGCCCCAGAAGACATAGTTTTCACCGCCAAGGGCGAGGGTGGCATCGAGAGCATTTTTGACCTGGGCGGCAGCCAGGGCGAAGACATGGGCATCGGGATTGGTCGAGGCCCCCGAGGTGAAGATGCGGTGGCCGAAGAGATTGGCGGTTCCCCAGAGGAGTTTCACACCGGTTTGCTTCTGCAGGATTTTGGCGTACTCGACGATGGTCGCGAGGTTGCGGCAGGATTGGGCGAAGGTCTCGCCCGCCGGGGCGATGTCGCGGTCGTGAAAGCAATAATAGTCCACCCCAAGTTTGGTGAAGAATTCAAAGGCCGCGTCCATGGTCTCGCGGGCGCGATCCATCGGATCTGCTGCGGCGCGCCAGGGCCGGTCGTAGCTGGCGCCGCCAAACATGTCGGTGCCATCGGCCATCAGGGTATGCCAGTAGGCGACGGAGAAGCGCAGGTGTTCGGCCATTGTTTTACCGGCTACCCGTTGCGTCTTGTTGTAGTATCGGAACGCCAGGGGATTTTTAGAGCCCTTGCCCTCGAAGGGGATGGGCTGGCTAATTTCGGGGAAATAGGTTTTTGCCATGGGTGATTTCCTTTACAATGGATCGGGAGGATTCAGCAAGTCGGCAGAGAACAATTAGTTCAATTTTCATTGAAACGATTTAAGAATACAGATTTTTATCGTGAATGTCAAGAGAAAAGAGCGCAGGGGCAGGGACGAGGGGTGGAGGGGGCCGCCGGGCGGGCGGG
>CAYTCI010000159.1:0-3933 GCA_964436305.1 uncultured Cytophagia bacterium
AGACAGACGCCATGGGCACCCTGCGCTTCATCGACGCCATCAAGGAGACCGGCCTCGCCACCCGCTTCTACCAGGCCTCGACCAGCGAGCTCTACGGCAAGGTGCAGGCCATCCCGCAGAGCGAGTCCACGCCCTTTTATCCGCGCTCGCCCTACGGCGTCGCCAAGCTCTACGCCTACTGGATCATCGTCAACTACCGCGAGGCCTACAACCTCTTCGCCTGCAACGGCATCCTCTTCAACCACGAGTCGCCCCGCCGCGGCGAGACCTTCGTCACCCGCAAGATCACCCGCGCGGTGGCGCGCATCGCCCACGGACTGGAGGAGACCATCTATCTCGGCAATCTCGCGGCGCAGCGCGACTGGGGCTTCGCCCCCGAGTACGTCGACGGGATGTGGCGGATGCTGCAGCAGTCCGAGCCCGGGGATTACGTCCTCGCCACCGGGGTGATGCACACCGTGCGCGAGTTCGCTGCGCTCGCCTTCCGCGAGATCGGGGTGGAGCTCGATTGGCAGGGGGAGGGACGTGAGGAGAAGGGCATAGATCCCAGATCCGGCCGGGTGCGGGTGGCGGTCGATCCCAACTATTTTCGACCCGCCGAGGTCGACCTCCTGGTCGGGGACGCCGGCAAAGCGCGCACCGTGCTCGGCTGGGAGCCGAAAACGACCCTGCCCGAGCTGGTGCATCTGATGGTCCAGGCGGATCTGGAGAAGGTCAAACGGCGGGGATACTGATCGGGAGAGCCATGGAGAAGAAAAGCAAAATCTACATCGCCGGACACAAGGGGATGGTGGGATCGGCCCTCGTGCGCAGCCTCGAGGGCAAGGGCTATCGCAACCTGCTGGTGCGCACCCTCGAGGAGCTTGACCTCCTCGATCAGGCGGCGGTCTTCCGCTTTATGGCGGCGGAGAAGCCCGAGTACCTCTTTCTCGCCGCCGCCAAGGTGGGGGGGATCCTCGCCAACAACACCTTCCGCGCCCAGTTCATTTATGAGAACCTGCAGATTCAGGCCAACCTCATCCATGCCGCCCATCTTTATGGCGTTAAAAAACTGCTCTTCCTCGGCAGCTCCTGCATCTATCCCAAGCTGGCGCCCCAGCCGATCCGCGAGGAGTATCTCCTCACCGGCGCGCTCGAGCCAACCAACGAGCCCTATGCCATCGCCAAGATCGCCGGCATCAAGATGTGCGAGGCCTACCGGGCGCAATATGGCAGTAATTTCATCGCTGTCATGCCGACCAACCTCTACGGCCCCAACGACAATTTTGACTTGCAGACCTCACACGTCCTGCCCGCCCTCATCCGCCGTTTTCATGAAGCGAAGGTGCAGAATCAGCCTGCCGTGACCATCTGGGGCAGCGGCTCGCCGCGCCGCGAGTTCCTCCATGTGGATGATCTCGCCGATGCCTGCGTCTTTCTCATGAATCAGTACGATCGCGACGAGATCCTCAACATCGGCGTTGGCGAGGACCTCACCATCCGCGAGCTGGCGGAACTGATAGGCGGCATTGTCGGCTTCAGCGGCGAGATCCGCTTCGACCGCAGCAAGCCGGACGGCACCCCGCGCAAACTGCTCGATGTCAGCCGGTTGCACGCGACCGGCTGGCGCCCCAAAATCGGCCTGGAGGAGGGGATTCGCCGGACCTACACCTGGTATCTGGAGAACAAAACGGAGAAATGATGCGCATCCTGTTGAGCATTCTGGCGGGGTTGGTCGTTCTGATCGTTCTGGCCCTGATTTGGGGACAGTGGAGTTTCAACCGCATGGTGCGTCAGGAGCTGGAGGCTTTTCTGCCCGCCGACCTGCCGGAAGGGGAGATGGTCACACCCGGCCGGATCGCCCATCTGCCGGCGCCGGTGCAGCGCTGGCTGGTGCGCAGCGGCGCCGTCGGCCGCGAGGAGATCCGGCTGGTGCACCTGCGCCAGCGCGGCGAGATGCTCAACAAGCCCGGCGGGCCCTGGCTGCCGGTCACCTCGCAGCAGTATTTCCGCACCGAAGAGCCCGGATTCATCTGGATCGCGGATGTCAAGATGGCGCCGGGGCTGCGCCTGGCCGGCCGCGACATGTACCAGGACGGCCGCGGCCGGATGGTGATCAAGCTCGCCTCGCTGCTGCCGGTGGTCAATGCCAGCGGCGCCGAGACCGACCAGGGGACGATGCTGCGCTGGCTGGCCGAGACCGTCTGGTTTCCCTCGGCGGCCCTGCATCCCTGCATCACCTGGGAGGAGGTCGATTCCCTCTCGGCCCGGGCGACCATGCGCTATGGCGGCGTGACCGCCTCCGGCACCTTCACCTTCACTTCAGAGGGAGATTTCGCCAGCTTCATCGCCGACCGTTATTATTACCGCAAGGAGGGATCGACCCTCGAGCCCTGGCTGGTCAAGGTGGAGGAGGGCGGCTATGGCGAGCTGGGGGGCATCCGCATGCCGCTGCGCTGTTCGGTGACCTGGCGCTTCAAGGAGGGCGATTTCACCTGGTACAAGCTGGTCATCGAGTCGGCCGAGTACGACGAGGCCGTGCGCTAGCCCGCTTGCGCCCGGGCTCTCGCGCCCACCCGGCAAGGGTTCTGGCGCCGACCCGAACCCTCGCGCCCAAGCTCGCGCTGCCCTGGCACGGGATCTGGCGCCGACCCGGCATGGGCTCTGGTGCTGACCCGCCCTTCGCCTGAGCCCTCGCGCCCAAGCTCGCGCTGCCCTGGCACGGGCTCTGGCGCCGACCCGAACTCTCGCGCCGACTAGCCCCCAAAATCTCGTGCCGACCCGACACGGGTACTGGCGACGACCTAAACTCTCGCGCCCGTCCCAACTCCCCCTGCCCCCTGGGCTCGGGCACTTCCTCCGTTGCCGTCCAAGATACCTCGCCGGAGCGTGCGGGTATTAAAATAATTGCATTTTAGCGATAATATGCCGATATTTCATCACTCTACTGGAAAAAGGCATGACATCACGTAGGCCCATGCCATGGCATGGGCCTTTTAGTAGGGATCCCATTGAAACGCACCCAAACTGACACGCATCATGAGATCACGCACTCTTGAACATGGCCTGTTGCTGCTGATTGTGGCGACAGGCGTTTTTTTGCGTTTCTATCACCTTACCTCGCAAAGTTTATGGTGGGATGAGGGGTATTCATGGTGTCTGGCGAAGGATGTCGATGAGCATGGTTTGAAGGCGTTTTCGAATACCTTTGAGGGATATGCTCATGCCCTCTCAACAGATAAAACCCAACCCCTTTTTCATATACTCGTTGCAGCTCTACCCAACTCCTGGTCCCCTGAATGGAAAATGCGTTTTTGGCCCGCATTAGCAGGCTCAATTTCTCTAGTTGTCTTGCTGGCAATTTTAAAACGCCTGAATAAAAGTCCTGCCTTCACAATAACGACACTTCTATTTGCTGCTCTCTCTCCCTTTCTAATTTGGTATGCGCAGGAGGGCAGACCTTACTCATTGCTTTTTCTACTAGTGCTATTCTATATTTGGCTTTCTCTTAAATGCCCTAATCCCAGATCGTTTGTCCAAAAGCTTTTATTTGCCCTTACAATTGCTGCAATTGGTGCTACTCAATTTATTGGTGTCTTTCTTCTGATGATGTTTACTTTTTTTCTGAATAAAAGCAGCGCACATCAGGATATTAAAAAAAACTGGATAGTTGTCTTCGCAACCGGTTTTGTTTTATTAAGTCCTGTTATTTATCTAATTTCTATTCATAATACCGCACCTTTAGCGATGCAGCACCAGTATCTAAAAAGTATATTATACTGGATCTATTCGTTTTTAGTTGGCTTTTCCCTTGGACCAACTACTGCAGAACTCCATATTGATCATTCATTTCATATATGGTTAAAGTATTGGCCAGCTATTCTTGGAGCAGGTGTGGCAGGGACCATAATATTTTATAAAGGCCTGATAAAACTCTTGAAAATAAAATGGCTT
>CAYTCI010000160.1:0-3900 GCA_964436305.1 uncultured Cytophagia bacterium
GGGCTGGAGGAGGCGAGGGTGGTGATCCGCAGCGGCTCCTGACGGTGCCGGGTCGGCGTGAGAGGGGGGGCGAGCGCGCCAGGGCTGGAGGAGGCGAGGGTGGTGATCCGCAGCGGCTCCTGACGGTGCCGGGTCGACGCGAGAGGGGGCCGGGCAAAGAAAAGGTTTGACATTAATCCGGATTTCCTTTATATTTAAAAAAGGGTATTCTTGAACACGCTCGCAGGATCACCATGAACCATCCGCATCACACCGCTTCTTTCCGCAGCAGTGACTCCGATCGCTGCCGCCGTGGTGTGCTGCGCGCCCTCCTCTTATCCATCGACCGCCTGCGGACGATCGCTATTCTGCATCTTATTCTTATTAGCCTCTTGCTTCTGATTATCTACTAAATCAGGGCTGCAAGAGGACAACCGCAAACCAGATCAACCCCGTTTTCAATCCGTACCACCCGCGTATACCTCTGCAGCCACAGGTCCATTATGGCTTTATGCCGCGTTTTCCCGGTGGCAGGCCGCAGCAGAAGGAATCACACAATGACCGGTGCAGAGATGATCATCCACGCCCTGCAGCAAGAGGGCGTTCGTGCGCTCTTTGGCTATCCCGGCGGCATGGTGATCGATATTTTTGACAAGCTCCATGCAACGGGATTTCCCTTTTACCTGACCCGCCACGAACAGGGTGCGGTGCATGCCGCCGACGGCTTCGCCCGTGCCTCCGGCGAGGTCGGGGTCTGCCTGGCCACCTCCGGGCCGGGCGCCACCAACCTGGTGACCGGCCTGGCCACCGCCTACATGGACTCGATCCCGCTGGTGGCGATCACCGGCCAGGTGCCGACCCACCTGATCGGCAACGATGCCTTTCAGGAGGCCGACATGCTCGGCATCACCCGTTCGATCACCAAACATAATTATCTGGTCAAGGAGGTCGACGAGCTGCCCCGCCTGCTCAAATCGGCCTTTTACATCGCCCGCAGCGGCCGGCCGGGCCCGGTGCTGATCGACATACCCAAGGATGTCCAGCAGGCGGTCACCACGGTGCCCTATCCCGAACAGGTCTCCATCCGCAGTTACAAGCCGACCCTCAACGGCCACCTGCCGCAGATCCAGAAGGCGGCCGCCCGCATCAACCGCGCTGAACGGCCGGTCCTCTTCGCCGGTGGCGGGGTTCTCTCCAGCGGAGCCAGTGCCGAGCTCGGTCACCTCGCCCGCACCATTCAGGCGCCGGTGACCACCAGCCTGATGGGGCTGGGAGCCTTTCCCGAAACCGATCCCCTCGCCCTGAAAATGGTCGGCATGCACGGCACCGCCTATGCCAACTATGCCATCCAGGAAGCCGACCTCCTCATCGCCATCGGTGTGCGTTTCGACGACCGGGTTACCGGCAAGGTGAGCAAATTCGCCCCCAAAGCTGACATCATCCACATCGACATCGATCCCGCGACCATCCGCAAGAATGTCAAGGTCGCGATCCCGGTGGTCGGCGACATCCGCTGCGTCCTCACCGAACTCAACCAGCTGATCGAGCCGAGGCGGCATGACGCCTGGCTGGCGACGATCGCCGGCTGGAAAGAGCAGCACCCTCTGCAGTACACCCAGAACGGCGGTATCTCGCCGCAGGCGGTGATCCGCACGATCGCGGAAATGACCGGGCACCAGGCGATCATCACGACCGAAGTCGGTCAGAACCAGATGTGGAGCGCCCAGTTCTTCGATTTTATTCGGCCGCGCAGCTGGATCAGCTCCGGCGGCCTCGGCACCATGGGCTTCGGTCTGCCGGCGGCCATCGGCGCCCAGATCGCCCATCCGGAGCAGCTGGTGATCGATATCGCCGGCGACGGCAGCATCCAGATGAACATCCAGGAGCTGGCGACCGTGGCCCTCTACCACCTGCCGGTCAAGATCGTCATCCTCAACAACCGCTCACTCGGGATGGTCCGCCAGTGGCAGGCGATCTTTTACCAGCGCCGATTCTCGGGGATCTGCCTCAACCGTGATGCCCGCTGTCCCGAGGCATGCAACGGCCGCGGCGACTCCTGCCCGGTCTACCTGCCCGATTTCGTCAAGCTGGCGGCAGCCTACAACATCCCCGGCTTTCGCTCCGATCAGCCCGGCGAAGTCCGTCCGCTGCTGGAAAAAGCCTTCGCCCATCCCGGGCCGGTGATCGTCGAGTTCACCATCAGCGAGGAGGAAAATGTCTTCCCGATGGTGCCCGCCGGTGCAGGATTGAACGAAATGATGAGAGGGATGGCCTGATGCGACATATCATCAATCTGGAAGTCGAGAACAGCGCCGGAGTGATGGCGCGGATCGTCGGGCTCTTCAGCGCCCGCGGTTTTAACATCGAAAGCATCGTCGCCGGCAAGGCCGAGGAGGATGGCACCGCCCGCATCACCCTGGTGGTGATCGGCGACGACTGGGTCATCGAACAGGTCAACAAGCAGCTCAACAAGCTGATCGACGTCATCCGGGTCACCGACGTGACCAAAGAGGATTTCGTCAATCGCGAGCTGCTGCTGGTCAAGATCCACTGCCCGCCAGCCAAGCGGACCGAGGCCTCTTTGGTCGGCAATATCTTCGGGGCCAAGGTGGTCGACATCTCGGTCCGGTCGCTGACCTTCGAACTGACCGGGAGCGAGTCCAAGATCATCGCCTTTCTCCAGACCCTGCGGCCCTTCGGCATCAAGGAGATCGAACGCACCGGGCCGATCGCCATGGTGCGCGATTTCAATCCCAGAAGCAGTGAGTAAAAGCATTTCACACGGAGTCACAGAGACACCATGGAAGTAAAACGGCTCTATTCTATCCCGGTGACCTCCGAGCCACAGTGAGTAATTCGTTGTGACCCAGTACATCATTTTAGCAAAGGAGATCTCATGAAACTCTATTACGACCAGGACGCGGATACGCGTCTGCTCCAGGACAAGACCGTGGCGGTGCTCGGCTATGGCAGCCAGGGCCATGCCCATGCCCTCAATCTGCGTGACAGCGGCGTTCAGGTCGTCGTCGGCCTGCACGCCGGCAGCCGTTCGCAGGCGGCGGCCGAAGCAGCGGGTTTACGGGTGCTCTCGGTAAAGGAGGCCTGCACCGCCGCCGATCTGATCATGGTGCTGCTGCCCGACCAGACCCAGCCGATGGTCTATGCCGAATCGATCGCCCCCGTGCTCACGCCGGGCAAGGTGCTGGCCTTTGCCCACGGTTTCAACATCCACTACAGCCAGATTCTCCCGCCTGCCGGGGTGGATGTGATCATGATCGCCCCCAAATCACCGGGCCACCTGGTGCGGCGGGTCTATCAGGAGGGCAACGGCGTGCCCTGCCTCATCGCCGTCCATCAGGACGCCTCCGGCCAGGCGCGGGCGATCGCCCTGGCCTATGCCCGCGCCATCGGCGGCACCCGAGCCGGGGTGCTCGAGACCAGCTTCCGCGAGGAGACCGAAACCGACCTCTTTGGCGAGCAGGCGGTGCTGTGCGGCGGGGTGACCGAGCTGATCAAGGCCGGTTTCCAGACCCTGGTCGCGGCGGGCTATGAGCCCGAGATCGCCTATTTCGAATGCCTGCACGAACTCAAGCTGATCGTCGATCTGATCAACGAGGGCGGCCTCTCGCGGATGTACTATTCGGTCAGCGACACCGCCGAATACGGCGGCCTGACGCGCGGCCCGCGGGTCATCGGCGCCGAAAGCCGCCGGGCGATGGCCGAGATCCTGCAGGAAATCCAGACCGGCCAGTTCGCCACCGAATGGGTGCTCGAGAACCAGGCCCATGCACCGCGCTTCAAGGCGCTGCGCCGGCTGATGCAAAACAGCCCGATCGAAGTGGTGGGCGCCAACCTGCGCAGCATGATGAGCTGGCTGAAAAAATAGCCCGGATCCCGGAGCCGCAGCCCGCAAGGCTGCGG
>CAYTCI010000161.1:0-3837 GCA_964436305.1 uncultured Cytophagia bacterium
GCGTGCCAGGTCTGGCCAAGACCCTGTCGGTTCGCACCCTGGCCGCGGCCCTGCAAGCCAGTTTCCACCGCATCCAGTTCACCCCCGACCTTCTGCCCGCCGACATCGTGGGCACGCTGATCTACAATCCACAGGATGGGAAATATCACGCAACCCGGGGGCCGGTGTTCGCGAACCTGGTGCTGGCGGACGAGATCAACCGCGCGCCGGCCAAAGTCCAATCGGCCTTGTTGGAGGCCATGCAGGAGCGGCAGGTGACGCTGGGAGGGGAAACCATGCCGCTGCCGACGCCGTTTCTGGTGCTGGGAACGGAGAACCCCATCGAGCAGGAAGGCACCTACCCGCTGCCCGAGGCACAAGTAGATCGTTTCATGCTCAAGCTGATGGTCGGCTACCCCAGCTTCGAGGAGGAACGAAGAATCCTCGACACGATGGCGTTTACGTCGCCGGAGATGAAGACCAAGCCCGTGGTGCCCCTCGAGGAAGTCGTCCGAACACGTCAGATTGTGGACGGCATCCATGTGCATGAGAGCATCCGGGATTATATCGTCCACGTGGTTTTTTCCACGCGCACACCGGAGGCCTACAAACTGGACATCAAGCATTACATCCAGTTCGGGGCATCGCCGCGGGCGACGATCAACCTGACCCTGGCGGCCAAGGCGTGGGCGCTGCTGCAAGGGCGAAGCTACGTGACTCCGCAGGACATCAAGAGCATCGGGCCGGATGTGCTCCGGCACCGCATCATCCTGAGCTACGAGGCGGAGGCCCAGGGGGTGACCAGCGATGCGATCATCAAGCGCATTTTCGACACAATTCCGGTGCCATGACGCTTGCCGAGTTGCTGGAGACGGTGCGCCGTGTCGAGATCAAGACTAACCGGCTGGTCAACGACACGATGGTGGGGGCCTACCTGAGCCACTTCAAAGGCCGGGGCATGGATTTCGAGGAACTCCGGGAATACATTCCCGGCGACGACGTGCGGGATATCGATTGGAACGTGACCTACCGGATGGGGCGGCCCTTTGTGAAGCGCTTCCGGGAGGAGCGCGAGTTGGGCACGATCCTCGCGGTGGACGTCTCCGCCTCGAGCCTGTTCGGATCGGGGCGCCGGAGCAAACGGGAATTTGCCACAGAGGCCGCCGCTACGCTGGCGTTCTCCGCGGCGCGGAACAGCGACAAGGTGGGGCTGTTGCTTTTCACAGACCAGCCCGAGCTTTTCGTGCCGCCCCGCAAGGGCCGTCGACACATCCTGCGCGTGATCCGGGAATTGCTGGCGTTCAGCCCCCAGCACAAAGGGACCAACATTGCCGGAGCCCTCACCTTCCTCAACCACGTGCTGCATCGGCGGTCGATCATTTTCCTGCTGACGGATTTTCTGCACAGCCTTGGCCGGGGAGGGCCGCCGCAGGAGAAGCGCAGGGATGTCATGCAGGAACTTGGGCTGACCAACGCGCGGCACGACTTGGTTTGCGTGCACCTGCACGATCCAAGGGAAAGCCATTTGCCGGAAGCGGGTTTGCTGACCCTGGAGGATGCGGAAACGGGGGAGCTATTGGAGGTGGATTCGATGCGGGAAACGGTCCGGCGGGCCTATGACGAGGTGAACCTGGAAAGACTGGCTGATTTGGACCGCGCGCTCACCCAGACCGGCGTGGATACGGTCCGGCTGGACACATCCGAGCCGTTTGCCGAGGTGCTGCAGCGCTTCTTTGAACTGCGGCGGGGACGTCGAAGGGGATGAGAACGCGGCGACTAAAAGGGGAGATTAGGCCTAACGAGGGCCGGACAGGCGGTCAGCTGACGGGTTTTTGCCGGCCCCTGCTGATTCTGGCAGGAACGCCACTCTCGCTGGCAGCGCTCGGCACGAACCAGAGGTCGGAAGAGATCCCGCCGCTGCGTCCACCCCGCGATTTGTTGCCCCCGACGTTCCTGGAGCAGCATGGGACTGCCCTGGTTGTGGCTGCGGCGGTTCTGCTGGCCGGGTTCTCTGTGCTGATATGGTGGCTGCGTCGTCCCCGGCCGGCGGCGAGACTGTCGCCGCAGGAGGCAGTCAAGGCCGCCCTGTTTGCCCTGCGGGGGCGGAATGAGGATCTCGAGTTGGTGACGAACGTGGGGTGTCATCTGCGGCATTTTGTCCGGCTGGCCTTGCGCCTTCCGGAAAGCGAATACACGACGGACGAGTTGGTCGCAGCCGTCGGCGGAGACCGACGAGTCAGCGCCGAACTGACATCGGCCCTCGGCCGCATCCTGAGGGAATGTGAGACGCGCGCCTTCGCTCCACTGCCGCCGCCCTCGCCGCCAAACTTGGTGGATGGCGCTCTGAAGATCGTGGCTGAATTCGAGGTGGTGACGGCGCCCCCTGCCTCTCCCCCGGCGGAGGCCAAGGCAATTCCCTCAATGACTGGGCAGGAGTCGGAACCCCAGGTTTCCACGAGTGCCACAGAAACGAAGCCCACCCCCCAGCCATGAACTCGCACTTTGAGTTCCAATATCCATGGCTGCTGGGACTGTTGGCCCTGCTGCCCGTTTACGCCTTCATGCGAGGGCGCGCCGGACGGCTCTCGGCTTTTCGTTTCCCGAGCGCCGATCTGGCGCGGGCGGCCGGGGGAGCGGCGCGCTCCGCGGCGGGCCGACTGCTGGTCTTTCTGCGCCTTCTGACAGTGGCCCTCACGGTGTTTGCGCTGGCGGGTCCGCGATTTGCCCATGACCGCAGCGAAACCATGGCGAGCGGTGTGGACATCATGCTGGTGCTGGATATGTCGTGGTCCATGATGGCGGTCGACATGGGCAAGCCTGGAGAACGAGTGTCGCGGATGGACATTGCGCAGGATGTGCTGGACGATTTCATCCGTCGGCGGCCAAGCGACCGGATCGGATTGATCGTGTTTTCGGCGGTGCCATACCTGGCGAGCCCGCTGACGTTGAACCACGATTGGCTGAGCCAGAATCTGAAGCGACTGCATATCGGCATGATTCGCGAATTGGGCACCGCCATTGGAGACGCTACAGCCGCGGCGGCGAAGCGGCTCAAGGCCCTCAAGGACAGCAAAAGCCGCATTATCATTCTGCTCACCGATGGCGATAACAACAAAGGGGACATCGATCCGGTGCCCTCAGCCGAGATCGCCGCCGCCATGCGGACGAAGGTCTACACCATCGGCATCGGGCGCGAGGAACCTTGCATGCTGCCCGCCTTCGATCCAGCCACCGGCAAACTGAGGTTGAATCCCGATGGCAGCCTGATCCCCACCATCGCCCTGCAGCCGGCCAACTACAAAGTCCTCGACCAGATGTCACGCCTCACCCAAGGCAGATCCTATCGTGCCACCAATCGGCGGGAACTGGAGAGCATCTACCGAGAAATCGACCGTCTCGAGAAGACCGAGGTCAAACTTCGCCGTTTCACCACCTATACCCCCCTCTACCAATGGCCGCTGCTGGCGGCTTTCGCGCTTCTGGCGCTGGAGATCCTTCTCGCCAGCACTCGCTATCGTCGCGCGCCATAGCGCCGTTTAACGGAAGCTCCCGGTGCAGGTACAAAAAAAACCGGGCCTCTCAGCCAGAGGATGGCTGCCGAGGCCCGGGGAATTTCGATATACAAGTAGGATAATGCGGACAATCGGTCCCAACCTGTATAAAAGCCAGAACCGAAATCTACTGGGCTGTCAAAGAACTAACTGATCTTCAGCCCGAAATCTTCTCAGGCGAAATCCGCAGGAAAGAAACCATCGAAACACCTACCTGTCAAGCGACGAATGATTCTTTTTTCTCCGCAAAAAACACATATATCATATATAACTGTTAAACAACATGTTACATATTTCACTATGGCAG
>CAYTCI010000162.1:0-3514 GCA_964436305.1 uncultured Cytophagia bacterium
ACTGCATGAGCGGTAAAGGACGTCAAGTTTTCAAGGAGTACTTCGAGGCACTGACCGTGGCGCTGGTGGCCGCCCTGATCCTGCGCATCCTGGTCATCCAGGCTTTCCGTATTCCCACCGGATCGATGAAGGATACCCTGCTGGTCGGGGATTTCCTGCTGGTCAACAAGTTCGTCTATGGCGCCAACACCCCGGATCGCCTCATCGGGACCGACATCAAACTGCCCTCCCTGCATATGCCGGCGATTCATCAGCCGAAACGCGGGGATATCATCGTCTTCAAATACCCCCTCGACGAAAAGCTCGACTATATCAAGCGCTGCATCGGCGTGCCGGGCGATACCGTCCTGATGCGCAAGGGGCTGGTTTATCTCAACAGCCGGCCGGAGGGGGAGATCCGCTTTCTCGAACGCCGCTTCGATGACTCGGAGGGGCGCTGGATCAACTATTACCGGGTGCGCATCCCCGAGGGCCGGGAGTACACCATTCGCCGCTACGAAGGCTTTGCCTATGATTTCGGGCCAGTGGTGGTACCGCCCAACCATCTCTTCATGATGGGCGACAACCGCGACAACAGTCAGGACAGCCGCTACTGGGGTTTTATGCCGATGGCGAATATCCGCGGCCAGGCGATGGTGATCTATTTCTCCTACGACCATGCCCAATCCCTGCTCCAGCGGATCCGCTGGTCGCGTATTTTCGGGATCATCCGTTGAGCCATGGACCCGCTGGCCCTTTACATCCATATCCCTTTCTGCCAGCACAAGTGCATCTACTGCGACTTTTACTCCACGACCCGCACCCGCCTGCTGCCGCGCTATCTTGCAGCGCTGCAGCAGGAGATCGCCTTTTACCAGCGTTCCCCCCTCTTTGCGCACCGCACCCTCGCCAGCCTCTATTGGGGCGGCGGCACCCCGTCGCTGATCCCGCCTGAGAGCCTCGCGCCGCTGCTCGACACCATCACCGCCGCCTGGCCGCTCGAGCCCGAGGCCGAGATCACCCTTGAGGCCAATCCCGGCGCCCTCGATGTCCATCATCTCGCCGGCTACCGCCGCGCCGGCATCAACCGTCTCTCCCTCGGTATCCAGTCCTTCGACGACCGGGAGCTGCACCTTCTCACCCGCATCCATTCGGCCGCCGAGGCTCGCACCGCCATCATAGCCGCGCGCGCGGCGGGCTTTGCCAACCTCAGCCTGGATTTTATCTTCGGGCTTCCCGGTCAGTCCACTGCCGGCTATACCGCCTCACTCGCCGCGGCCCTCGACCATCATCCCGAACATCTCTCGCTCTATGGACTGACCGTGGAACCCGCCACCCCGCTGGCCGGCGCGGTCGCGCGCGGCGAATTGCCGCGCTGCGACGAGGAGCTCGAACGCGAGATGTTCCTCTCCGGCAAGGCGCTGCTGGAAGCCGCCGGCTATCAGCACTACGAGATCTCGAATTATGGCCGGCCGGGGCGCGCAGCCCGGCACAACCAGCGGTACTGGGAGGGTTCCGATTATCTCGGGTTGGGGCCGTCCGCCCACTCCTTCGCCGCGGGCCAGCGCTGGTGGAACGTGCGCGACCTCACGGCCTACCTCGCGGCCTGGGAGAGGGGCAAGACGGCGGTGGCGGGAGAAGAGACTCTCGGTGTGGCGGAGATGCGGACCGAAAGCGTGATGCTGGGGTTACGCCGCAGCGCTGGCATCGACCTCGCGCAGTGGCAGCAGCGCTTCGGTGAGGACTTGCTCGAGCGCGGCGCCCGTGCGCTGCAGCGGCTCGGTGGCGCGGCGCAGGGATCGCCCCCTTTCGCGGTCGCGGAGGGCGAGGCGCTGCTGACCCTCAACGGCAGGCGGCTGGCGTTGACGCGCAACGGGGTCCTGCTCTACGATCTGGTGTGCCGGGAGTTGTGCGCCGGACTCAGCTGAAGAGGTTCTTGCGCTGATCGCGCAGCTTTTTCTTCAGCATCTCCCGCGCGCGGAAGATACGCACCTTGACGGTGCCGATGGGGATGCCGAGCACCACGGCGATCTCCTCGTAGGATTTGTCCTGGGCATGACGGAGGATGATGGCCTGACGGTACTTTTCCGGCAGCGAAGCGATGGCCTCCTCGATCGTCAGGCGGCGTTCCTTTTCCATCAGCCCGGCATCGGGGCCGGCCTCCTGGTCGGGAAACTCGCGCTGCAATTCACCATCCTTGGCTGTGATGGGATTGTCGATCGGAAAGGTCTTGAGGCGCTTCTTGCGGAAATGGTCGATGCAGTTGTTGACGGCGATCTTGTAAAGCCAGGTGCTGAAGGCATATTCGGCATTGAAGCTGGCCAGGGCATTGAAGGCCTTGATAAAGGTCTCCTGGGTCAGATCCTCCGCCTCTTCACGCCGCCGCACCATCCGCAGGATGAGGCTGTAGATCTGGTTGCGGTAGCGGTGGACGATCTCGGCATAGGCCTTCTGATCTCCGGCGATGGCATCGCGTATGAGTTGGGGTGAAATGGGATCCATGAGCGTTGAATAGTATTCTGCAAAGTGCGTATTGTCCTTATTCATAAAAGTACATGAAAAAAGATAGACAAGCAAGTAAAAGTTATTGCTTTAAACGGCCATATGTGTTAATTTTCAAACAGTTCCGTTGATTCAGCCTTGCACCAGCCGAAGGGAGTGCCGGATGGTCCGCGCCATCGGCGCCGATATCGTCGATCTCGACCGTTTCGCCGCCGCCGTCAACCGCTGGGGGGATGCCTTTCTCGAGCGCATCCTCACCGCCGAGGAGATCGCCTACTGCCGCCGCAAGGCTTCAGGCATCGATTCCATGGCCGCCCGTTTCGCCGCCAAGGAGGCTTTTATCAAATGTCTGCAGGAGGAGGAGTACCGCCACTTTCGCTGGCATGATCTCCGCGTCGAAAATGCCGCTAACGGCCGGCCCGGGATCAAGCTGCAGGGGGGCCTGGCGCAGCTCTTTCCGACGCAGCAGATCCTGCTGACCCTCAGCCACAGTCGCCTCGCCGCCATCGCGGTGGTGGTGATCCAGGAGGGGCCAGCCGGCGCCTGATTTCCCGGGGAAAACCAGCGGGCGGCAGCCCGAATTGCGCGATTATCAGGAGAAGAGATGCAGATCGTCGTCACGGCGGCGCAAATGGCCGCCCTTGATCACGCGTGCCAGGAGCGTCTGCGCATGCCCTCCCTGCTGCTGATGGAGAATGCCGGGCGCGGCACAGCCGACCTCGCCCGCACCATGCTGGGCGATCCGGCGGGCAAGCGGGTCCTGATCGTCTGCGGCCCCGGGAACAACGGCGGCGACGGCTTTGTCATCGCCCGCCATCTCGCCCAGGCCGGAGCCCTGGTCACCCTGTGGGTGGTGGCGCCGCGGCACAAGATCGCCGGCGACGCCCTGACCAATCTGGTCATCTGGGAAAGGCTCGGCGGCAGCGTGAGTTTTCTCGAGGAGTTGCCGCCTGCACCCAGCCCGGCCCCGCAGCTGGTCATTGACGCCCTCCTGGGGACCGGTGCAACCCCGCCGCCGCACGGCCTCATCGCC
>CAYTCI010000163.1:0-3485 GCA_964436305.1 uncultured Cytophagia bacterium
CGGGTGGAGTTTGAAAAGATAAGAATTATTGGTCTGATTTGCAAGGCCAAAGATTGGGCAGCGGGCCTCCGGAACAGGGCGCACGCCGGGTCGGCGCCAGAACGGGGCCGGCGCCAGAGCGGGGCCGGCGCGAGAGCGGGGTCGGCGCCAGAAGTCGGGGCCGGCGCGAGAGCGGGGTCAGCGCCAGAGCGGGGAAGCTGCCGCCAGCCATAAAAAAAGGGGCCCCCTGCTGCCAGGGAGCCCCTTTATCAAGCGGATCGGATTACTTCATCAGGAGCATGCGCTTCACCTGACGGAAGCCGCCGGCCCTGAGTTCGTAGAAGTAGATGCCGCTCGGATTCTGCGCGGCATTCCAGACCCGGGAGTAGCTGCCCGCAGCCTGCTCCTCCTCCACCAGGCGCTCGAACACGGTACCGGTCACGGTGTAGATCGTCAGAGTCACCGAAGCCGATTCGGCCAGATCATAGCTGATCGTGGTCTGCGGATTGAAGGGATTGGGGTAATTCTGCTGCAGGGTGAAGGAAACCGGCACGGCTGCGAGCGCAGTTGCTTCGGCAGCGGCCTTGGCCACACCCGGTTTGACGGGATGGTCCAGATACCAGTCGAGTGCGGCGATCCGGGGCAGATCGAGATTTGTCGCCGGGTCAGCGGTAAATCCGTCAGGCACCAGACCGAAATCGTTGTTGAGGCTGTAAAAAGGTGCCGGGAATTCATCGGTATGGACCACCCGGTAGTTGGGATAGATGCGGTAGCCGGCGGGCAGGGGCACGCTCAGCTGCGGCACGAGATAATACTCACCCCAGAGCTGCCGGAAAGAGAAATTGACATTACGGCCGGCGCGGAAGATCAGTTCGCTGCCAAGGGTACGGGAGTCGACGCTCTTGCCATCGGCATCGACCAGATAGACCTCGCCGATCTTGCCCTCAAAGTCGGGCGCCAGCAGGGCTTCGCCCGCATCGAACTGGCCGTTCCGGTTGGTGTCGTAAAAGAGGCCGATGCCGGCGATGTAGACATCATCCTGGGTGGCGTAACTGCAGATGTTGAGGCGGTTGCTCGCGGTAGCGACGGAGCCATCGAGCAGCCACTGCAGGATTTCATGACGATCGATCTCGACCTCCCACTCGGTCACGCCGGGAGCAAAAAGGGTCGGCTGGGTGCCCTGATAGGCGACCGGTTCGAGGGCGTTATTGAGGCCATGCGGGATTTCGACCACGAAGCTGTTGGGATTGGTCACCTCAAAATGGACCCGGATCACCGGCCGGTAGGCGAGGGGATCAATGCAGCTGGCCTTGAGGCCGAGGGGCAGGCGCTCTTCATCGCAATTGATGCGGATGGTCACCGTCCACTGTGAGGTCAGGTTGGTGCCGGTGTCCCCGGTCACCAGAGTGGCGATGTTATTGCGCTCAAAACTGGCGCCGCAATCCTCGGGATCCCATGGGCCGAACTGGTGGGTATAGCGGAAGGTTTTCGGCAGATCGCCGATGCAGACGGTGCCGAGCGTGCCGGCGAGGTTGTCACTGATCGCCGCGCAGCGATCGACCTCCTCGCTCGGGGTACCAAACTGGATCGCCGCCTGACCGCTGAAGGGGGTTGTGCCGATGACGTTTACGGCCCCGGCCAGGGTATAATAATGATTGACCAGCAAGGCGGTGGCGGTATTGGTACGGCTGGCAGCATCCGGCAGCGGACTCGAGTAGCTGCCCGTCAGGGTGCCGCCGGGCACCAGGGTGTAGGGAAAGGTGACACCGAAATTGACCGCCACCGCGCCGAAACCGGAGATCACATCGCTGACGCTATGGATGACGGCAGGAATCGGTGCCGGATTATGGATCCTCACCTCACCGAAGACCCGCCAGTTGCTGTCGGTATAGCCGGTGACATCGGCCACGACGGTATAGTTGACCGTCGTCATCGGCAAGGCTGCATCGGGATCGAGGGGCAGCTGGAAGTGGATCTGATCCTGCTGCTTGTCGCCGCTCTTGAGCAGACTCCAGTGATAGGTGCGCGTAAAGCGCGGATCCGCGGTTTTGGTCACTTCCGGCGCGTAGCAGTTGATCGTGACGTTCGCGCTGGCGCTCTGACTCGTCTCGGTGATGGTCGCCGTGTTACTCTTGACTCCCTCGTCCGCGTCGCAGGAGAGGACGGTTGAATAGCTGGCGGAGCCGTCATCACTGTATTGCCATGAATGGGCGCCGTCCACCACATGGATCAAGGGATAGCCGGTGAGGGTTTTGCTCAGGGTGACCGATTCGGTTTGTGAATCCCCGGTGCAATTGGTCACCGCAGCCACCGCCTCCAGCGAGTAGCTCCCCGCTTCGGGCGTGGCGAGGGTGAAACTGAAGGGGAACTGGCCGGAGGCAACCCAGGTGGTAAGGGTGGTCTGGTCGATCGAGCTGCCGTTGTGGCGCAGGGTGAGGGTCAGGGAGAAGCCGGCAGGATTGGGGGTGCTGCTTTGCAGACTCACCGTACCCGAAATGACCGCCGGCGAGGTGACCACCGACTTGTCCACCGTGACGGTGTAGTGGACATCAGCCTGATCGCCGGTGAACAGATTCAGCACCTCAGGCTGCACTGTTTTGTGGATCGACCAGGAAGTGGCCTCTTCCCAGTTGCCAGCGAGGGAGATGTCCATTACTTGCAGGGTGCAGTTCTGCTCAACGGTATAGACCGTGTAGCATTCACCGATCTGGACGGCGTACTCGCCGCAGTCATCGCTGGCGATGGTGTAGGCCTCGAAACAAAAGGTGCCGCTCGCATCCACATTGACCGAGCTGCGGACGATGGTGGTGTATTCATCGCATGATCCCGGCCTGCCATAGATGGTCCACTCATTCGGACCCTGGGTAAAGTCGACACCATTGAAGTAAAGGACGTCCCCGGGGTGGAAAACGAGGGAGCCGGCGCTGGCCGGGCCGCAGCCGCCGGTGGTGATCCAGAGGTTGGTGCAGTCAGCCAGTGCGGCCGATTGCAGGCTGATGGTGGCCAGAAAGGCCAGAAAGAAGAGTGGGACTAAACGGTGAAACGTCGAGTGCGCATGCATGGCTGCCTCCTGATGTCCAAGTCCACGTCCGGTTTCAGGCCACAAGGCTCAGAAACCGTTCCCCCATTGGAACTGTGCTGCGAAAAACCAGGTTGTTCGAAGTGAAGACTATGGTGCACGTTGGTAAGTGAAGCTGATGATGTGCTGCGAAGAAAGAAATCCCCAGGAAAGCGACGCCCGTTAATTACCCGTCATCCTCTACCCATATTGGCCTTCCTTGTCACCTCCCGTAATAAAGGTTGATTATTCCTGCTGTGAAATGATGAGGGAGTGTCCATAAATCGTACAGCATTCCTCCATTGAATAATATATGACGACTTAATGTCAATATCAAGTTATTTTATATTAATTTTACATTTTCGTCATAATAATTGTACAGGTGTCACCAGATTGTGACCAGCGAGCGCCTCCTCCCCTTGCAGGAACGGGGGAGGTGAGGGCGATG
>CAYTCI010000164.1:0-3314 GCA_964436305.1 uncultured Cytophagia bacterium
GGAACTGCATGCCGCCCTTCTTGAAATAGGTGCTGAATATGCTGGCAAGGTTCCTGACGCCTTCCCGGCCCTGGAACAGGGCCGCGTCGATCGTGAAGGTCACCGTGGTTCCGTTGGGGGCATAGCTGGTGAAATCGACCCCGGCCACGGAGTTGAGCGAAGAGAGCAGATCCCCGCTCTGCATGCCGTAATGCGGGGCCACGCTGTTGGCCAGCGGCACGCCCTTCAGCCGGCCGGAAGGCAGCGAGGGTGTCTTTTTGCCGTACACGTCATTGACGTTCAGGGCGTAATACCCGGCGGCGTAGATGCCGTTCCGCGGGCAGTTGTCCACCGATTTCAGGGCAGTATTGTACATCTGCAGGGTCCTGTTCACCCAGGCGACGGCCTCCAGGGAATCATCCTCGCCGAACTTCGGGACCGCCAGCAGGTCCGCGCGGATCTGCTGATGGTATGCCCCCTCGAAATCGTTGTCGATGGCGCTGATGACGTCGGAAAGCGGGTAGCGCTGCTGCTTGAACACGACCTCGTTGATGGCGTGCAGCGAATCGGCGACGTCCGTGATGCCCACCCCCTGGATGCCGCTGCTGTTGACCGTCGCGCCGCCTTCGCACACGTCCTTGCCGCTGGCGACGCAGCCCGGGAAGAGGGTGGAGGTCAGGGGCGTGGTAAAGTCCGCACGGATGGCGGCCTCGATCTTCTGGTGATCGGTCAAGATGGCATTGGTCAGCCGGTTCAGGCGCGTCTGGTAGCGTTCCAGCAGCTCATCCATGTCCGCGGGCGGCCTGGGCTTGGCGGCGCGTTTCTTTTTGAACTGCTGCTGGGCGCGGGTGTATTTTGCCAGCAGGAACCGCGAGAGCTTGTCGTCCCGGCGGCAGTTGTACTCGACGAATTTGGTGGTCATCTTCTCCAGCTGATCCACGAGGCCGAGGTTCCACAGATCGTCTTCCTCGCCCTTGAGGGCCTGCAGGAATGGCAAAACGACGTTCACATTGGCGCAGTCGGTATTGCCGAAATGATCGTCCGAGACATTGGGCTCGACACAGCCGATGATGGCGTAATTGCGCGCCTGCTCCACGGGCGTGGCGGGGTAATGGCATGCCAGCATCGGGAGGTAGATTTCGTCATTGTACAGGGCCGGCATGGGTGCGCCGTTGATATAGACTTCGGCCAGCCGGTCCAGGTATTCCTGGGGACTATCCTTGTGGATGCGGGCCGTCATGTTGACGGCGTAGGGCTGCAGCTCACAGATGTCGAGCAGCATGTAGGTGAGGTCATTGGTGGCGTCCTTGCCGTCCCGGCCGAGCCCGCCGGCGGTCACAACCTGGTCGGTGGACATGGTCTCGAACAGCCGGCCGATGCGCAGATAGGTGTCGCCGTCGTTGACCAAGATGGCCTCGTCCATTTTGAGGATGAACAGGGCCAGCAGCTCCTTGGCCTTGTCGTAATCGATCAGACCGGCCGCTTTGTCGCTCTGGTAATACGGATACAGGACCTGATCGAGGCGCCCGTGGGACACGGCGTTCTCATAGGATTCGGTGCAGAGCGCGACCTGGAGGAACAGCATGCTCTGGAGCGCCTCATGGTAGGTGCGCGCGGGATGCTTGGGGACATGCCGGCAGATGGCGGCCATCGTTTCCAATTCCCGGCGGCGGACCGGGTCCTGTTCCTCCCGGCCCAAGGAGTCAAGGCGTTCGGCATACCGCGCGGCGAAGGCCTCCAAGGCCTGGAGGGCGATGATGGCGCCCTCATAGAAATCCTGGTTATTCTCGGGTTTGGCTTTGCGCGCGGTTTCGATTTCCTGGATGATTCCGGTGGTTCCCAGCCGCAGCAGGCGCTCGTAGTTGACCGTGAAATGCGCGATGGCCGCCATGTTATTGTTGAAGCCGGCGACGTTCTCGGAGGCGCGCGCCATGGTCAACATGAATTTGGGAATGGTATCGTTCACCTTCGTCAGGAGGCAATGTCCCAGCCAGAAGGGCAGGGTGCGATAAAAGAAATTGAGCCGGTCCTTCCAGGAGCACTGGAAGGACACCGGGGTCTGCTTATGGATCTGATGGAGAATGGAGGCGAACAGCGCCCCATAGTGCTCTTCCCAGATCTGCCCGCCGACCCGCTGGGCGGTGAAGTTGCCGACCAGCAGCTCCTGGGGATAGATGATGACGCTCTTATGCTGGAGGACATACGCAAGACGCTCCGAGCGGTGAATGGGTGTCGGTTTCTTGAACCCGTGCTGTTTGTAATAATCCGTTTTCAGCCGCGAGACTTCAAAGCAGAGATGGCGGCCGCTGGCCCGGATGTCGTTCTGGATGTCGTAGACGCGCTGGGAAAAGACCGCCTTGTGCCGGGAGGCATCCAGATCATAGCAGGTCGTCTGCAGGCCGAGGGATTGAAACGCCTCGACGGCATCCTTCACGGCGGCCAGGCTCCGCTCGGGGGTGATCCCCAAGGAGGCGGTCGCGAGGCCCAGACGTTTGGCCTTGTCCTCATACATATTATGGTACTTGAGCAACTCCAGCGTGCTCTGTCCGAGCGATTTTAGGTATTCCGCCGTGGCCTTGATCTGGGACGCGCTGTCGTTGTATCCCGGCACGATCACCATGCGGAATTTGACCGGGGCGCTTCTCTCGATCAGCTTGCCGATATTGGACCGGATCAGCGTGCCGTCCTGCCTGGTATATTGCTTATGGAGGGCCTCGTCGCCGACCACCTTGAGATCGACGAGGAACAGATCGATATACGGCGCCACCTTTTCCACGTTTTCCCAGGGCACGTGCAGCGATGTCTCCGCGCTGATATGAATCTTTTCTTTCTTCAGTAGCTTCAAGAGCTGTATAAGACTGTCCGGATCCTGGAGGAGCGGGTCGCCGCCGCTCAGGGTCACCCCGCCGCCGGTGGCAAAGTAATATTCCTTATCCCGCAGCACGACTTCCCTGATATCTTTGATGGTAGAGCCGCCATCCGGCGCCAGGCCGGGTTCGAGCGTCAGCGCTTCCGGGTTCTGACACCAGAGACAACGCAGGGCGCACCCCTGGAAGAATATGGTGGTACGGATGCCGGGGCCGTCATGCACACAGGTGCGTTGTATTTTCAATACGTTGAGCTTGTCAACGCGGCGGCCTTGCCCCTTGCTGCGCGTCCTGCCCGGTTTCTTGCGCTCCGACGCCTGCTCGCTCTGCGTGATCTCCATCTCGACTCCTTTTATAAGAATAGGGAGCTGTTATATTGAATGATGAGTCTATATAAGATTCTCACCGGCATGTCAAACCAAATCCCCGTGGGCGCCTGCCTCTCTTCCCAGCCGGACAAGGGAAGAG
>CAYTCI010000165.1:0-3287 GCA_964436305.1 uncultured Cytophagia bacterium
GCTCCCCTCGCCGTCAACTCCCGGGGTGATGTGTACATCACAGGCTTTGACAATGGACCCCTTCTCTACCGGTCTCGCGACCGGGGCCTGAGCTGGCAGACCATAGCGGCCGCAGGGTCTTGCAGCCTGGAGCGGATCTGGTTCGATTCCGACGACCGGCTGTTTGCCATCGGTTCTTCGGGCTGCTCGCCGCGATGTTTTCGCTCGGATGATGAGGGCATGCGCTGGTCCATTTTGCGGAACGATTTGACGAGCTTTGCCTTTTTCAACGGCAAAACCGTTGCCGGCAATCAGAAAGGTCTCTTTTTGGCATCACCTGACCATGGGCAGACCTGGTCCGATTCAACCTTCTTGTGCATCGAGGGGGTATGGGATCTCGTTGTCAACGGCAACGGCACGATCTTCGCCCGGGTGCCGTGCGGCGGAGAATCCGACAAGCCCTACGGCCTCCTGGCCCGATCCCGGGATGGCGGTTCCACCTGGAAGGAATTTATGGAATATGCGGATCTCCGGCAGATCGCAGCCGGCCGATCCGGTGATCTTTATTTCAGCGCAGGAGGCGAGCTCTATCATTCGCCGGATGAGGGGGAGCATTCTTCCTTGATTTACACGAATCTGGTTTCCGGCTGCTATTTTATGCTGGACCAAGAACAAAATCTGCTGCTCTTCGATTTAGACATATTCCTCTCCGGAAACCAGGGTGGTAGCTGGCAGCGCATCCAGACCGATTTCAACCGCGGCACCTGGCCTGACGGCGGCCACGAAATTCTGATCGATTCCAGTGGTGCGGTGTTCGTGGGTATGGCGGGTTTTTTTGCGCACAAATCCCGGGAGGACCAGCCCTGGTCGGTGTTCACCATCGACCCGGACGAGGCGAATTTGACGATCTCCGGACTGGGCCGGCATCCGGCGGGTAGTTTATATGCCGCGACCGAACGGCAAGGTATCTATCGCTCGAGCGATGGGGGGGAAAGCTGGCAGCGGCTGACCAACGGTATCAGCGACACGCTCTTTGCCCGCCTGTCCATCGGCAACAACGGCCGGATCTATGCGGCGGGCGGCAATGATCAGGAGATCTACCTTTATGCTTCCAATGATGCGGGCCAAAGCTGGGCCAGGAAGGTTACCGGGAGCACGGCGCC
This sequence comes from uncultured Cytophagia bacterium, assembly GCA_964436305.1. GTDB lineage: Bacteria > Zhuqueibacterota > Zhuqueibacteria > Residuimicrobiales > Residuimicrobiaceae > JAKPUX01. Next base: position 1,143 of record CAYTCI010000165.1, read on the forward strand.
GGGGGATCGGATCGTGGCCTTGCTGACCCCTGGAGCGGATGATGAGGATCTCCTGCTGGCGACGCAGTCCGGCTATCTCTTTCGTTCCCTGAATGGCGGCGGCAACTGGTACCAGGAACAGATCGATTTTGCCAGCCGGATAGATGGCGTCCTCTATGACCAGGCGGCCGATTGCTTTTTCATGCTCACTTCATCCGGTTTGTACCGCCGCGGCCGCATGGACCTGATCGCACCCTGGCAAAAGCTGACCGACGGCTTGCCCACCGCCATCAGCGGCGGGACATTGATCGCCATCCCCGGCGGGCTGCTGCTGGCGCCACCCTCGGCGGACAATAATTTTGTCGATTTCCACTATTCTTTCGACCAGGGGGCGCATTGGACGCAGATGGATCCCGATGCGGGCTATTTCGACACTGAGGAGTCGGTTGCCAACATGGCACTGCATCCGGATGGCTATCTTTACATCAGCGCCGCGACCGAGATCTTTTCCTTCAATCTTTTGCGCAGCCGGCACCCCCTGGTTTTCCCCAACCGCTTTGCCGCAGACCCCTTGTCGGGTCCGGTCAACGCCTATGGGGTCGCCTGCGGGGATTGGGATAACGATGCGGATGAGGATCTCCTGATCGCCAATCAGGGCCAGAACTCGCTCTGGCGCAATACCGGGGCGGGCGCCTTCGCCGCCGAGACCACCGGGCCGGTCGTCTCCAGCAGTGAGCCTTCGCGCGGCGCGACCTGGGGCGATTACGACAATGACGGCCAGGCCGATCTCTTTGTTGCCAACGAGAATAGTGCCAACGCGCTCTTTCATAATGAGGGCAGCGGCGGATTCGTCAGAATCACCGGCCAGCCGCTGACCACGGAGGTCTTCGCCAGCCGTGCCGCAGCCTGGGCCGATTACGACGCGGATGGCGATCTCGATCTCTTCGTCGCCACCCTGAATGACAACAATCTGCTCTATCAAAATAAGGGCGACGGCGCCTTTTCAAGGGTTACTACCGGCGCCCTGGTCACCGATGGCGGTACCTCCTACGGCTGCGCCTGGGCGGATTTTGACCTCGACGGCGATGCCGATCTCTTCGTCGCTAATTACGGCTCCAATTTTCTGTATCGCAATGAGGGCGGCGGCGCTTTTAGCAAAATCACCTCAGGGCCGGTTGCCAACGACGGCGGTAATTCCTTCGGCGGGTCCTGGGGAGACTATGACAATGACGGCCTGCCGGATCTCTTCGTGACCAATACGGAGGGGGTCAATTTTCTCTATCACAACGAGGGCCACGGCGTTTTCACCCGCGTACAGGAGGGGCCGATTGCGACTGACACCGGCATCTCCAAAGGCAGCGCCTGGGGGGATATCAATAATGACGGCTGGCTGGATCTCTATGTGGCGCGCAATGGCGCTGATGCTCTCTACTTGAATGCCGGCGGCCGGGGCTTTGTCCGGTTGAACGCCGCGGCTTTCGCTCAGGCGGATAATTCGCTGGCTTGCGCCTGGCTGGATGCCAACCGGGATGGCTTTCTCGACCTGGTCGTGGCCAATTACGGCGCGCCGGCGAATGTACTGGTCAACGCCGGCAACACCTCCCATTGGCTGGAGGTCCGCTGTGTCGGCAGCCTCTCCAACCGGTCGGCGATCGGGGCGCGTGTGCAGATCAAGGCCAAATTGGGGGGCGAATGGATCTGGCAAAGCCGCGAGATCTCCAGCCAGACCGGCCACAGTGGCCAGAGCACTCTGGTGGCCCATTTCGGCCTGGGTGATGCCGCGGCCGTAGACAGCTTGCGCGTTCTCTGGCCCTCGGGTCATGTGCAGGTGATGACCTCCTTGCCAGCGGATCGCATCATGACCATCATCGAGACGGCGACCGTGCCGGTCGAACTGGCCTCTTTTACTGCCGAAGTGGGCGGGAAATCGGTCACGCTGCACTGGCGGACGGTGACCGAGCAGAACAATTACGGCTTTGAGATTGAAAGAAGAGGAGAGAATCATCCGTGGACCAAAATCGGTTTTGTCCCCGGATACGGCACAACGACGGAGCCGCGGAGTTATTCGTTTGAGGATAGTACCCTGAGTGCAGCAGGCGGCTGGGAATACCGGCTGAAAATCATCGACCAGGATGGAAAATTCGAATATTCAGCCGCCGTGCAGCT
>CAYTCI010000166.1:0-3004 GCA_964436305.1 uncultured Cytophagia bacterium
GGTCTGATCCTTGAGCAGGGTATTGCTGATGATCTCCGGCCCGAAAATGCGGTCGGAGCGGATCAGCTCGAGTTTGTTGATCCCGGCATCGAGGAGCACCTGGATCTTGTCGGCGCTGAGCTCATGCAGCTTGTCGACGATGATCTCGCCGGTGGAATGGTCGATGATATCCTCGACCACGCGCATGCCGATCAGCTCGTCGCGGTTGGCCTCGGTGATCTCGGTCTCCTGGATCAGATTGAAGGTCGAGAGGATATCGCGATCGCTGGAAATGCCGATAGCCCGCAGCAGGGTGGTGACGAGGAACTTTTTGCGGCGGTCGATGTAGACGATCATCAGCTCGTTGATATCGGTGGCGAACTCCACCCACGAGCCGCGCAAGGGGATGATGCGCGCCGAATAGAGGCGGGTCCCGTTGGGGTGGGAGATTTCGTCAAAGAAGACGCCGGGCGAACGGTGGAGCTGGCTGACGATAATGCGCTCCGCGCCGTTGATGATGAAGGTCCCGCGATGGGTCATATAGGGAATATACCCCAGATAGACCACCTGTTCTTTTGAATTGGCCAGGGGGTCGTTGGGGTTGTATTCGTCCTTGATGGAAAGGCGCAGTTTGGCCTTGAGCGCCACCGAATAGGACATCCCCCGTTCCTGACACTCCTCAACGCTGTATTTGGGGGGATCGATGTAGTATTCGATGAAATCTAGGACGAAGTTTTCCCGGCTGTCGATGATCGGAAACACGCCTTTGAAAACCGCCTGGAGGCCAACCTCCCGCCGCTGATCGGGCGGGACCTCGGCTTGCAGAAAATCCTTGAACGATTTGAGCTGGATATCCAGCAGGTCAGGGATGTCGGCGACGGAGCGGATCTTCGAGAAGGAGTGTCGTTCTCTTTTCAAGGCAACTGCCAAAGGAGAACTCCTTTTGTTGGGTGACTGGTAAACTCGGATGAACGTAGACCGGGCCCTGAATCAGGGCCCGTAGTGCCAGTGGGTCTACTTGAGTTCGACTTCTGCGCCAGCCTCTTCCAACTTGCCTTTAACGTCATTGGCCTCTTCCTTGGTCACGGCCTCTTTAACCTTGCTCGGGGCGCCGTCGACCAGGTCCTTGGCTTCTTTCAGGCCGAGGTTGGTGATGGTGCGGATGACCTTGATGACATTGATCTTGTTGGCGCCGGCCGATTTGAGCACGACGTCAAACTCGGTCTTCTCCTCGACGACCGGGGCCGCAGCGGCGGCGCCGCCCATCATCATACCGGCGGGCATGGCCATCGGCGCGGCGGCGGTGACGCCGAAACGCTCTTCAACGGCTTTGACCAGCTTGGAGAGCTGGAGGACACTCATCTGCTCAATGGTCTTGAGGATTTCCTCAACCTTGGCATCCTGGGCAACGGCGACATCTGCTTGTTCGGGCATTTCTACCTCCCGTTAGAGTACTCTATAAGTGGATTAAGCTTCTTTTTTATCCTGGACTTGTTGCAAAACATTGGCAAAACCGGCGATGATGGCCTGGAGGCTGCCGACGAAGCCGGAGAGCGGCGCGGCGAAGGCCGAGGCCACCTGGGCCAGCAGGATCTCGCGCGGCGGGATATTACGCACCTCTTCGGCCGATGCCCGGTCGAGCAGTTGGCCCTCGAGGAACGCCGCCTTGATCGCGGGTTTTTCCTTATCTTTCTTGAAATCGAAGATGATCCGCACCGGCGCCACCGGATCGTCCATGGCGATGGCCAGGGCGGTCGGGCCGTTGAGGAAGGGCACCAGGGCCTCGAGGCCGTGCTCGCGGGCCGAGATGCGGGCCAGGGTGTTCTTCACCACCAGATATTTCACGTTCGCCTTGCGGAACTCGCTGCGCAGGCGGGTGACCTCTTCGACGGTCAGGCCGGAAAAATCGGTGAGGAAGACGCTTTTGGCCTGGTCGAGGCTGGCGTTGATCTCTTCCAGTTTAACTTCTTTACGGGGCTGTGGCATGGAGATATCCTTTGCTTCAAAATGCGTTCAGCGTGCTTAGGCCGCGTCGACGATCTGGTTCTTGTCCAGACGAATGCCGGGGCTCATGGTGCTCGAGAGCGTGACGCTCTTGATGTAGATGCCCTTGGCCGTCGCCGGCTTGAGGCGGTTGATCATCTCCATGAAGGCCTGGACATTCTCCTTGAGCTGGGCGGCTTCGAAGGATTTTTTGCCGACGGCGGCGTTGACGATGCCGTATTTGTCGACGCGGAAGGCGATCTTGCCGGCCTTGGCGTCCTTGACCGCCTGGGCGATTTCGAAGGTGACCGTGCCGCTTTTGGGATTGGGCATCAGGCCGCGGGTGCCGAGGATCTTGCCGAGCTTGCCGACCTGGCTCATGATATCCGGGGTGGCGATGACCACGTCGAAATCGAGCCAGCCGCCCTGGATCTTGGCGATCAGTTCATCGGAACCGACGACATCGGCGCCGGCCTCCTGGGCCTCTTTCTCTTTCGCGCCTTTGGTCAGCACGCAAACGCGCACCTTTTTGCCAGTGCCATGGGGCAAAATCACCGTGCCGCGCACCATCTGGTCCGCCTTGCGCGGATCGACGCCCAGACGCACGCTCAGCTCGATCGATTCATCGAAGCGGGCGGTGGCCAGTTCCTTCACCTTCACCACGGCATCGGCGAGGGGATAGGAGAGCCGGCGGTCCAGCCGCTGTAAAGCCTCATTAAAACGCTTGCTATGTTTCATTCGTGCTCCAAAACACTTCACTCATCATTAATTACCGGCTGACTTGTTCGCTCAAACGACGGTGATCCCCATGCTGCGCGCGGTCCCTTCGACCATGCTCATGGCGGTCTCGAGGGAGGCGGCATTCAGGTCCTGCATCTTGAGCTCGGCGATCTCGCGCACCTGGTCGTGGGTGACCTGTCCGACCTTGTTGCGGTTGGGCTCGCCGGAGCCCTTATCCAGACCGGCCGCCTTCTTCAGCAGCACCGCAGCCGGCGGTGTCTTGGTGATGAACGAGAACGAGCGATCGGCGTAGACCGTGATG
>CAYTCI010000167.1:0-2888 GCA_964436305.1 uncultured Cytophagia bacterium
GACTGGAACTGGCGCTCTTTTACAAGGATATTTACGATCTGCTCAGCACCACGATCATCACCACCTACAACCAGATCGAGTATGGTCTCTATACCAACAAGGATTACGGCAATGCCCGCGGCCTGGAGGTCAAATACGATCTCACCCTGGGGCGTCTCTCGGCCAATCTCAACTACACCCTGCAGTACACCAAGGGCAACGCCGACAATCCCCTGCAGACCTTCACCCGCGCCGGCTCGAGCATGGATCCCATCCGCCGCCTGATCCCGATGTCCTGGGATCAGAGGCACACCTTCAACGCTACGGTGACCTATGGCGGGCCAAAGTATGGCGCCACCCTGACCGGCTATTACAATTCCGGCACCCCCTACTCCTTCACGCCGATGACCGAGAGCCCGCTCTCGCTGATCAATCTCTATCAGAACAACGACTACAAGCCCTCCGGCTATACCCTCGACATGACCTCCTATTATGATATCACCGCCTGGGGAAAGCAGAAGGTGCGGTTCACCCTCTCGGTTTATAACCTGCTCGACCGGCTCAATGCGAACTGGGTCTACAGCGACACGGGCCAGCCCTACACGACCATCGTGCGCGAGGCGCAGCTGGCGACCCACCGCAGTGATTTCAATGACTATTACGACCGGGTCAAGAATCCCACGGCCTATTCCTCGCCCCGCCAGGTCAAGCTGGGGGTGGGATTTGTATTCTAGACAGATAACAGGAGTCTGATGATGCGCCTCGTTTGCAGGATTCTGTTTCCACTGATCATCATCGCCACCCCGCTCTTTGGCCAGGGCCGGCCCTACGAAGGCCCGGAGGATCCCGAGGGCGATATCGCCGCCATCCGCCTCGGCTACCTCAACGGCAACCGCATTTTTCTCGCCTTTGAGAACAACACCGCCTTTGCCGTGGGCGGCAAACCGATTTCGAGCAAGTGGCCCAACAACTATGAAGGGACCGCGATGCTCGACCGCGTTTCCCTGCTGATCGGCGCCGAGGTCTTTGTCCGCCAGGATTCCATCCCGGTGACCGATCTGGCGGAGGTGGCACGGCTGCGGGCCGAGATCGATACCCTCTTCTTCATCCAGACCAACGACCCCGGCCGCAATGATCAGAACTACGATGCCACCATCGACTGGGCGCTCTACCCGGTGCCGGGCTATTTCAACGAGACCCAGGATTTTGTCGCCATGAGCAATTATCCCGCTTCCTGGCCGCCGCAGGGCTGGCCCGCGCCCAATTTTGCCACCAAGTGGCCGGGCGAGTGGAACGGCCGCTTCGGCCGCGGCATCAAGTATGCGGATCTCGAAACCTACTTCGTCGCCAACGACGCCCAGGATCTCGAATATATTGTTCAGCGCAACGACCCGCAGGAGCGCCTGATCACCTCGGGGCCGCGCTATTATCCCCGGCCGGGGCGCTATATCGGCGACATCAATCCCAACGTCACCGTCCAGCGCGGCAAGCCCTGGGGCGGCCTCGGACTGCGCGTCTCGCTGCGCGGCTTTCAGTGGAACAATCCCGAGGCGCGCGATATCATCTTTCTCGAATATGAGATCTCCAACATATCGGACTATAATCTGCCCTCGTGCGGCTTTGGCTTCTTCCTCGATACCGCCATCGGCGGCGAGCACAGCCCCGACGGCGATGTCGGCTATTACAATACCAAACTCGACCTGGCCTACTGCTGGGACTATGACGGGATCGGCGCCGGCGGGCTCAGCCCCGGCATCCTCGGCATGGCCTACCTCGAGAGCCCCGGCAAGCCTTTCGACGGCCGCGACAACGACGAGGACGGCCTGATCGACGAAAAACGCGATAATCCCGCCGGGGAGAAGGTCGGTCCTTACGACGGTATCGCCAATCTGGCCAGCTTTTTGGAGTTCTATAACCTGCAGGAATCCGATCTCAAGGAGCATTTTCAGGGGGACGAGGACGGGGATTGGGTGGACGGCGTCGACCTCAACGGCAACGGCACCTATGCGTATCAGGACGCCCTCGGCGACTGGTATCTGGAACCCGGCGAGAATCCCGGCAATGACGTCGGCCTCGACGGGGTCGGGCCGATGGATATCAACTACCACGGGCCGGATGAGGGAGAGGGCAACCACCGCCCTGATTTCGTCGAGGGTGTTGGCTGCGAACCCAACTTCGCCGCCACCGACGTCAGCGAATCGGATATGGTCGGCCTCACCTCCTTCCACCTCTTCGATTATTACCAGTGGACCGGCAACAACTGGCTGGTCAAGGATGACAAGAATGTCTGGGACCTGATGAACGATCCCGACTATCGTGCCTACATTGGCGAGCCCAACAGTATCTATTTCCAGTTCTCGACCAGCAAGTTTCCCTTCTATAAAGGCCGCACCGAGCGCATCTCCATCGCCATGCTCCACACCTACGAGAATCTCGCCGGCCTCCAGTCCACCGCCCATTCGGCACCCACGCTCTTCCGCGCCAAGGAGACCTCCCAGATCATCTATGAGAAGGATTACCGCTTCGCCCAGCCGCCCCTGCTGCCGAGCCTCAAGGCCACGGCCGGCGATGGCAAGGTGATCCTCACCTGGGACGACCGCGCCGACCAGCTCACCCGCGAGCCCTTCCTCGAGAATATCAATGATTTTGAGGGCTACAAGCTCTACCGCGCCACCGATAAGTTGATGTCCGATCCCGAGGTGGTCACCGATGGCCAGGGCACCAAGATGTTCCGCAAGCCGCTCTTCCAGTGCGACCTTTTGGACAACATCTCGGGTTATGCCGATTTCGGCCTCGTCGGCGGCACCTCGTTCTACCTCGGTGACGAGAGCGGCTTAACCCACTATTTCGTCGACAACAACGTCCAGAATGGCCGCACCTACTATTATGCCCTCGTGGCCTACGATTTC
>CAYTCI010000168.1:0-2728 GCA_964436305.1 uncultured Cytophagia bacterium
TTTTGGAAAGGGTCTGGGGAAACCTTTTTTACCAAAAAAGGTTTCCCCAGGGTTTCAGCAGCAGTTCGTGTTGCCGGTGTCGCAGCCGCAGCCGCATTCCGGGGCCGTGCCCGTGAGCATGCCGCGAAAGATGGCGTAGGCGCAGCCGACGCCCGGCTGGACCGCGATGGCTTCGGTCGGGCAGTTGCGGCGGCACGCGCCGCATTCCATGCAGGCGTCCAGGTCCCTGATGACGGCCTTGCGGTTTTCGGTTGCCAGAACCCGGTGCGGGCACACTTCCGTGCAGATGCCGCAGCCGGTGCAGCGTTCGGGGTCGATCTGCAGCGAAGCTACATTGTGCAGGTAGCGCATGCTCATACGAGGCCTCCGCGAATGAAATCCGCCGCCAGCAGCAGGATGCCGAGCACGGCGGTGACGGCCATGGGGCGGGCGAACCAGCCGATCTCCTTATTGACGCCGTTCTGGGAGGTGTAGGTCGAGCTGCCGGTGAAGTTCAGGGCCAGAAAGGCGGCCACGGACGGCAGCACGAGCAGGTTGCCCAGGAACGGGAGCGTGCCCCAGGAGAAGATCATGCCGGCGGCGCCGGTCCAGAGGAGGCCCAGGAGCCCGCCCTTGAGGGCAAAGGAGCGGGGCGGCAGCCAGGGCAGCAGCGCCGGCACGCCGAGGGTTCCCATGAGGATGGCCCCCAGCAGCGGCAGGGTGGCCGATGTCACGCCCCCGATGGTGAGTCCGCCTTCAAAGGCTTTCCAGGCGATCACGACCGCGAGCCAGATCAGAAAATACTTCAGGATCCGCACGATCTCGATCGGGGTCACGGCCAAGCGCTCGCCGAGGTCGAAGGTGGCCGTGCGCATGGCGACATCGGCCTTGCCGGCGGCGAGGAAGGCCTTGAGATCGCGGGCGCGTATCGGGCCAAAGGTGACCTTGAACCCGGAGAGGGCCTTGACCTCGTGTCCGGCCACGCCGGGGGCGCCGAGCTGCGGCAGGATGACGGTGCGGTGCGAGACGACCTCTTTCAGGCGGGAGGCCGCGATGCGCCGTACGAGCTCTTCGGTGCCGAAGGTGCCCTTGCCGGCGGCGCACCAGACATTCACGCCTTTGGTATCCAGGACCAGGATCCAGGCGTTCATCCCATCCAGCTCGGAACGCAGGGCGTCGAAGGAGGGCTTGTAGTTTGCGGTGACCAGTACGATGTCCTCCGGGCCGGGACGGCCGGCGGCATAGAGGCCCGGCGTCACTATGAGCCGCATGCGTCCGATGCCCCAGCGGGCCTTCCAGCGGTCGAGTGTATCGCGGAAGGTGAGGTGTGTCGCGATCGTCGGCACGGGTCCGGTGAGGGTCATCTGCCAGCCGGTGATCCAGCGGCCGGTGGGAACGGGATTGAGCGGCGCGCAGCCGCAGGCCGTTTGTTCGGAGCAGCAGGTACTCATCGTGTCTTATCTCCTTTCACCGCGCAGCATACCTGGTCGCGTTTGTTGGTCATGATATCCGCCAGCCGTTTGACGGCCTCCAGCAGGGCGGCTTGTCCCTCCGGGTAATCCCGCAAGAGGTCTTCATAGAACCCGTCGCAGACGGCATTGATCTCACCGGTCTTGGCCGTGCCCGAATCGCTCAGGCGCACGGTGACGAAGCGCCGGTTGTCGGGATTGAGGGTGCGCTCGACGTACCCCTCTTGCACGAGGCCGTCCACGGTCCGGCTCAAGGTGCTCGTATCCAGCCGGAGGCGCTGTGAGAGGTCCACGATGCTCGTTGCGCCGGATTCATCCAATTCCATCAGGCAGTGGCATTGGGCTAAAGTCACCCCGCAGCAGCCGGATTGGTTCTTGAGCTGATAGGCCACCTCCCGTTCGATTGCGCGTATGTAGCGTCTGAATTCCCTGACCGGTGCGATATCCATCCATGACCTCCTTTGTTTGTTGCATTAGTTGTATATTGCATTTATTGCAATGTCAATACATTTGTGCGTGGTGCGGAACGATACACTGGCCTTGAACGAACAAAGTATTATCGCCGCGGCTTCTCCGTTGGAGAAGATCGCCCGAACGATTGACCGGGAGGGGCGATGCATGAATCGCCTCTACATGCCATGCCATGAAAGATGGCATAGGAGCAGCCAATGTCCGGCAACCCAAACCCCACCAGGAAAATCATGCGAGAAAGGCCAAGAATACGTTTCCCTCTTTCGGGCAAGGATGGTATGCTCCGCGTATGAACACATGAAATCCCTGTAAGGAGGAAGGCATGAAGAACTTACTATACAGCCTTATTTTCCTTTTGATGATGGTCATCACCGCTTGCGGGGGTGGCGGAGGAGGCGGCGGGGAGGCGACCACCACCATTCCGGACGCGCCTTTAAATGTCCGCCCCATGGCCGGCCATGGGCACGTAAACGGCGCGAACGCCAGCTACAACTATGTAATCCTCCGTTGGGACGCTTCGTCCGGGGCCACCTCGTATACGATCTACTACAGCACCACCGACAACAATATCACCACGGCCAGCAGCAAGGTGACGGGGGTGACGGACACCTATCATCTCTTTACCAATGCCCCGGCCGATTTCAAACTCTGGTTCGCCGTTTCAGCGAGCAACAGCGCCGGAGAGAGCACCCTCTCTGCTGTGAAGCGCATGGTAGTGCAGATCGCAGCGACGGGACAAACCACAAGCTATGCGGCGAATGACGATGGGGCCTTGCAGAAGGGGGTGTCATGGTCTATCGATCGCTTCA
>CAYTCI010000169.1:0-2722 GCA_964436305.1 uncultured Cytophagia bacterium
CCCTGCTCAAGGATCAGACCCATTCGCAGGACGAGGCGCTGGAGACCATCTACCAGAATCTGCGCTCCGGCGAAGCCCCGGATCTCGATACCGCCCGCCAGCTGATCGAACGCCTCTTCTTCAATCCCAAGCGCTACGATCTCGGCGAGGTGGGACGTCATCGTTTGAACAAAAAGCTCACCCTCGAGGTGCCGCCCGATACCACCGCCCTGACCCGGGAGGATATCATCGGCATCATCCAGTACCTCCTTGATCTGCGCAAGGGCAAGCGCACCCCCGACGACATCGACCATCTCGGCAACCGCCGGGTGCGCACCGTCGACGAGCAGCTCGCCTCGCAGATGAGCGTCGGTCTGGCGCGTATGGCCCGCACCATCAAGGAGCGGATGAACCTGCGCGAGAGCGAGAATCCGACCCCGCAGGATCTGGTCAATGCCCGCACCATTCTTTCGGTCATCAACACCTTTTTCGGCACCAGCCAGCTTTCGCAGTTCATGGATCAGACCAATCCCCTCTCGGAACTGACCCACAAGCGCCGCCTCTCGGCCCTCGGCCCCGGCGGTCTGACCCGCGAACGCGCCGGTTTCGAGGTGCGCGATGTCCATTATACCCATTACGGCCGGCTCTGCCCGATCGAAACCCCGGAAGGTCCGAACATCGGTCTGATCTCCTCGCTGACCACCTATGCGCGGATCAACGAGTTCGGATTCATCGAAACCCCCTACCGCAAGGTCGTCAAGGGGGTGGCCACCGAGCAGATCGATTTCATGGCCGCCGACGATGAAGAGGAACTGACCGTGGCCCAGGCCAGCGAGGAGCTGGACGAGAAGGGCCGGTTCATCAACGAGCGGGTCAAGTCGCGCGTACGCGGCGAATTCCCGATCGAGGAGCCGGCCAAGGTCGACTATATGGACGTCTCGCCGACCCAGATCGTCTCGGCCGCCGCCGCCCTGATCCCCTTCCTCGAGCACGACGACGCCAACCGCGCCCTCATGGGCTCGAACATGCAGCGCCAGGCGGTCCCCCTGCTCAATCCGGCCGCGCCCTTCGTCGGCACCGGTATGGAGGGCAAGATCGCCCGCGATTCGCGCGCCGTCATCGTCACCGAGTACAACGGCGTCGTCGAAAAGGTCGATTCCCGCCGCATCGTCATCCGCCGCAAGGAGACCGCCTCCAAGAGCGAGGCCCTCGAGAAACTCGGCGATTTCAACGATACCGGACTGGTCACCTATTCCCTGACCAAGTTCATGCGCACCAACCAGGACACCTGTATCAACCAGAAGCCGATCGTCTCCGAAGGCGATGTGGTCACGGCCGGACAGGTGATCGCCGACGGCGCCGCCACCGAAGCCGGTGAACTGGCCCTCGGCCGCAACGTCCTGGTCGCTTTCATGCCCTGGCGCGGCTATAACTTTGAAGACGCCATCGTCATCTCCGAACGCGTCGTCCGGGACGACATCTTCACCTCGGTCCATATCGAGGAATTCGAGTTGCAGGTGCGCGACACCAAGCGCGGCGAAGAGGAGCTGACACGCGAAATCCCCAACGTCTCGGAAGAGACGACCAAGGACCTGGATGAGAACGGTATCGTTCGCTCCGGGGCCGAGGTCACCCAGGGGGATATCCTCGTCGGCAAGGTGACGCCCAAGGGCGAGAGCGATCCCACCCCGGAGGAGAAGCTGCTCAAGGCCATCTTCGGCGAGAAAGCCGGCGATGTCAAGGATGCTTCCCTCAAAGCGCCTCCGGGACTCAAGGGCATCGTCATCGATACCCGTCTCTTCTCGCGCAAGAAGAAAGATCCCTCCACCCGTCGCAAGGAGAAAAAGAGCCTCGACGAGCTGGATATCTGGATCGAAAGCGAGCGCAGCCGCATCCGCCAGCTGCGCGCCGACAAGCTGATCGCGGTCCTAAGCGACCAGAACAGCGCCGGCATGCGCGAAAAGGGCTCGGGCAAGGTGATCATCAAGGCCAAAACCGTGCTCAAGGCCGCCAACCTCGGCAAGCTCGATTTCGACCAGATCGATTACAGCAGCCCGGTCACCGATGACGAGGAGACCAATCGCAAGGTTTCCCTGGTCAACGCCCGCTACTATACCAAGATGACCGCCCTCGAGGATGAGTACGAGCTGGCCAAGTTCAAGATCACCGTCGGCGACGAACTGCCCCCGGGCATCGTCCAGCTGGCCAAGGTCTACGTCGCCAAGAAGCGCAAGCTGATGGTCGGCGACAAGATGGCCGGACGCCATGGCAACAAGGGTGTGGTTTCCAAGATCGTCCCGATCGAGGATATGCCCTATCTGCCGGACGGCACCTCGGTCGATATCGTCCTCAACCCCCTCGGCGTACCTTCGCGTATGAACCTGGGGCAGATTCTGGAGACCAACCTCGGCTGGGCCGCCGCCCAGCTCGGCACCTACTACGCCACCCCGGTCTTCGACGGCGCGACCCTCAATGAGATTCGCGCCGAGATGAAGAAGAGCGGCGTGCCCGAGAGCGGCAAGACCCCCCTCTACGACGGCCGCACCGGCGAGCTGATCGATGAGGAGGTGACCGTCGGCCAGATCTACATGATGAAACTGTCACATCTGGTCGAGGACAAGATCCACGCCCGTTCGATCGGACCCTACTCGCTGATCACCCAGCAGCCGCTGGGCGGCAAGGCGCAGTTCGGCGGTCAGCGCTTCGGAGAAATGGAAGTATGGGCACTCGAAGCCTACGGCGC
>CAYTCI010000170.1:0-2682 GCA_964436305.1 uncultured Cytophagia bacterium
GGGGTGCTACCTCAAGAAGGTCACCTGCCATGGCTGGGGGGTGGCGCTCATGCGGGACATCGAGTTGGCGCGCCGTATCACGTCCGCCGTACGGACGGCCACTGCCAGGCCTTTATCCATCAAGCTGCGCATCGGGTATGCCCTCGACACCGCCTATCTGCTCGACTTCACCGCCATGCTGCAGGACGCCGGGGCGGACTGCCTTGTCCTGCATGCCCGCACCGCCCAGGACGGCTTACGGCGCCAGGCGCGCTGGGAATATATCGCAACCGTCAAGGAACGTTCCCGCGTTCCGGTCGTCGGCAACGGCGATATCAAGTCGCCTCAGGATGCCGTGGCGATGCTGCGCCAGACCGGGTGCGACGGTGTCATGATCGGCCGGCAGGCCTTGGCGCAGCCATGGATCTTCCGCGATATCAAGGCCCTGCTGGCCGGGGCGGAAATCCCCCCCGCGCCGCCGATGCTCGCGGTCATGATGCATCTGTGCCGGCTCATCGAAGATACTTTCCCCCCCGATATCGCCCTCAAACGGTTCAAGCTGGCCATTCCCTGGCTGGCCACAAATCTCCAGTTCAGCCATCATCTCGCCAAGGAGATCAATCGTACGGTACTCCTGGATCAAGCTCGGGCCTGCTTGGACACGCTTTTTGCCTCAGGCATGATCTGATCCCCACGGCTAGGGCTTGACAAGCCGCCTCCTTAATAGTAATGATTCCTATTACAGAGCAGATATGGCCGGCCCTTCGTTGAGAATGACGCGTCAAAGGCTCCTCATCATGGATGAGCTTTTGAAAGTACGGACCCATCCTACGGCCTATGAGGTGTACGGGATGGTCAGGAAAGCCATGCCGCAGATCAGCCTCGGTACGGTCTATCGCAATCTGGAGCAGCTCTCGGCGAGCGGCAAGATCCAGCGTCTGTCGTTCGGGAGCGGGAAACGGCGCTATGATAGGAATCCGGAGACCCACCATCACCTCTGCTGTCTCGAATGCGGCCGTGTAGATGATCTGCCGCCGGAGGTCGAGATCGAAGAGGCGCTGAGCACCATGTTGGGCGAGGTATGCGGATACCGAGTGACCGGTGTGAGCGTCGAGATATATGGACGCTGTCCGGCATGTCGACAAGGGGATATGATACAACCACTGCCAAAAACCAAAAGGAGGTAAATATGGGGAACCTGAAAGGCACACAAACGGAAAAGAACCTGCTCGCTTCATTTGCCGGCGAATCGCAAGCCCGCATGCGCTACACCTACTTTGCCAGCCAAGCCCGCAAGGACGGCTATGAGCAGATAGCCGACATCTTTGAAGAGACCGCCAACCAGGAGAAGGAGCATGCCAAGCGCTTCTTCAAGTTCCTGGAGGGCGGCGCGCTGGAGATCACGGCCACCTTTCCGGCCGGCGTGATCGGAACGACCCTGGAGAATCTGAAAGCCGCTGCGGCCGGCGAGCACCACGAGTGGTCGTCCATGTACCCGGGCTTCGCCAAGGTGGCGCGCGAGGAAGGTTTCGAAGCCATCGCCAAGGTCTGGGAGGCGGTCTCCGGGGCCGAGAAACAGCATGATAAGCGCTACAGCGAGCTGGCTGCCAACATCGAGGCCGGCAAGGTCTTCAAGCGCGGAGAGAAGACGGTCTGGCGCTGCCGCAACTGCGGCTATCTCCACGAGGGCACCGAAGCCCCTGCTGCCTGCCCGGCCTGCGCCCATCCCCAGGCCTATTTCGAGCTCCTGGGCGAGAACTGGTAAGCTTTACCGAATTCATCAACCACGACCAACACCCCTCCCACGGGAGGGGTGCCCCGCATCACCGCTGCCTGGCTTCACCCCCGAGCGCCGAAGGGGTGCGGCCCAGATAAGGAAGGAGGGATCATGACAAAACGAATGACTTTAATCTTCCTGCTACTCCTTGTTCCGGTTTCGTACGGTGCGGCGGAAACCAATCTGCCGTATGATAAGGAGATCGGCATCATCAAGCTGAGCGTGCCTGCCGACCCCCAGGTGCGCCAACAGCTCGGAATCAAGGTCAAAACTGGACAATTCACCGTTGGCCAGATCAAACCCGGACTCCTCGTCATCGAGATTTTCAACATGTATTGCCCGCATTGTCAGCATTACGCCCCGACCGTGAATGAACTGTATACAGCGATCCAGTCCAGCGCCAATCTACGGGAGCGGGTCATGCTGATCGGGATCGGGGTCGGCAATTCGCCCTTCGAGGTGGATATCTTCCGCAAGAAGTACGCTATCGCTTTTCCCCTCTTCGACGATAAGGGCTACGCCGTATATAACACCTTTCAGAGCGTGCTGACGCCGCATTTCATCGGGCTGGTCCTGGACGGCAAAGGTGGATACCGGATGTTCTACTCCAAGAGCGGCGGTTTCGATGATGCGAAGGTCTTCCTCAACACCATGATAAAACTTTCGGGCTTACCGCTGGGAGGTGTCAAATGAAACGGATAATCTGCATCATCCTCGCGATGGGCGTACTCGGTGTGGGTCTACACGCCTATGCCGCCTCCGAGGCGTTCAAGGACAGCATCTACCCGGTCGGGACCCTCAAGCCCATCGACAGCGTTCCCAAGCTCAAGGTGGGTGACGCGGCCCCGGACTTCGAGCTGCCGGCTGTAGCGGGCGGCACCGTAAAGCTGAGCGCCTTCAAGGGCAAGCAGAATGTGGTGATCTCC
>CAYTCI010000171.1:0-2570 GCA_964436305.1 uncultured Cytophagia bacterium
ATGGTCATCGGCGATCTGATGCTCGATGAATATATCTGGGGGAAGGTTTCCCGCATCTCCCCCGAGGCGCCGGTACCGGTAGTACATGTCACCCGGGAAAACTCGTACCCCGGCGGCGCTGCCAATGTCGCGCGTAATCTGGCCGAATTCGGCATCTCGGCTGCCATGTGCGGGCTGGCTGGACGGGATTTCAACGGCCACAAGCTGGTCAAACTGCTCACGGCGGCGCGGATCGACGCCCAGGGAATTATTCTCAGCGGGCTCTTCCCCACCATCGTCAAGACCCGGATCATCGCGCGTAACCAGCAGGTGGTGCGCGTCGACCGCGAAGAGAGCAATGTCCTCAAGGGGCCGGAGCTGCGCAGGCTGACTGCCATTCTGGAGAAGCGCATTCCGCAAGCGAGTGCCGTGATCATCGAGGATTACGGCAAGGGATTGGTCACCCAGGCCCTGGTCGATCAGGTCCTTCGGCTCGCTCAGCTGCACAAGGTACTCGTCACGGTCGATCCCAATCCGGGCAATCCCCTGTTCTGGCGGGGCGCGACACTGATCAAGCCGAACCGTCAGGAGGCCTTCGCAGCCCTGGGGGTGCCCTTTGCCGAAGACCGTGCTGCCCTGGAGGCAGCCGGCGGGGCGTTGCTGGAAAAATGGCAGGTCCCTTACCTGCTGATCACCCTCGGTGAAGAGGGCATGCTGCTCTTTCATCCCCCCAACCAGCCCTATCACAGTCCGACACGGGCACGGGAGGTCTATGATGTCTCCGGTGCGGGCGATACCGCGATAGCCTTTCTCACCGCGGCGCTGGCCGCCGGCCTCAGCGCCGAGGAGGCGACGGAGATCGCCAACCATGCCGCGGGAGTCGTCGTTGGCAAGCTGGGTACGGCAACCGTGACGGAAGAAGAGCTGATCAGGAGTTATACCGAGAATGGCTAGACCGGCCGTTTTTTTTGACCGGGATGACACCCTCATCCACGATGTCCCCTATAACGGCGATCCGGCCCGGGTGGTCCTCTTGCCCGGAGCGGCGGAGGCCTTGCAGCGCCTCGAGGAGGCCGGCTTTCTCCTCTTTGTCATCTCGAATCAGTCGGGCGTCGGCCGCGGCCTGATTACGCCCGGGCAGGTGGAGGCAGTCAACCGGGAGATGATCCGGCAGCTGGGCAAGCCCTATTTTGCCGCCATCTACAGCTGCTTCGCCGCGCCGGGCGAGGAGGACGGCAACTGCCGCAAGCCCAATCCGGGCATGGTGCTGCAGGCACGCGAGGAGCACGATCTGGATCTGGCCGCTTCTTTCATGGTCGGCGACAAACTGAGTGATCAGCTCTGTGCCCGCAACGCCGGCTGCCGGCCGGTGCTGCTGGTCAATCCCAAGGATGCCCCCGAAAAGATTGCGGCTGCAGCTGCTGTGGCCGATTATGCTGCCGCAACTCTCCTGGCAGCGGCGGAGTGGATCATCCACGAACCTCATCCTTCCATGCATACGGATACAACCCAAAAAAAGGAGTGCACCATGATCAGCAAGAAACAGGTTTATCGCTGTGGGGTCTGCGGCAATATGGTTGAGGTCATCGCTGTTGGCGGGGGCAAGCTCGCCTGCTGTGGACAGCCTATGAATCTGCAGGAGGAGAACACCTCGGATGGCGCCGTGGAGAAACATGTACCCGTGGTCGAACAGAATGGCAGTGTCAAGGTGACCGTCGGCAGCGTGCTACATCCCATGACCGAGGCGCATTATATCCAGTGGATCGAGGTGCAGACCGCGAGCAAAACGCTGCGCAAGTACCTCAAACCGGGCGAGGATCCCGTCGCGGTTTTTACGGTGGATGAACCGGTGCTGAAGGTGCGCGAATACTGCAACTTGCACGGGTTGTGGACGGCCTGAGCGCCGCACGCCAAACTTCATTCCTTAAGCAGAGGAGGAAGTAATGCAACGACTGCTTTTCGTTTGGGCAGCGCTGGCCCTTTCAGTCCCGGGGTGGACCCAGACCGGGCCTTCTGGCGATGCGCTCAAGGGCAGCAAGAGCTATGAGCAATACGAAAAACCCGAGGTGTGCCGGAGTTGCCATCCCGATTACTATGAGCAATGGCGTCAGGCGATGATGTCCCAGTCCTATACCCATCACTGGGATGAGATCGAGTACTTTGATCTGGCGGTCGCGCATGCGCAAAAGGTGCCAGAACTCAAGGGGCCGGTCGACGGCTGCAATGGCTGCCACACCCCGCTCGCCTTCATGGCGGGTGATGTCACGCCCCCGCGTCCGGAGGCCAAATCGCGCGCCAATGAGGGAGTCAGCTGCGAGGTTTGCCACACCATCAGTGGCTGGAGCGGCGAGGTACCGCACAATTTCAGCTACATCTCCACGCCGGGGCGCAAGAAATATGGCCCGAAGCCGGGTCTGGTCTCCCCGCATCACGATACCGAGCAGAATCTCCTTTTCGAACAAGCCGAACTGTGCGGCAACTGCCATAACGAGAAGAATCCCTTCGGCATCTGGGTCAAATCTACCCAGATCGAATGGAAAGAAGGTCCGTATGCTGCCCAGGGGGTACCGTGTCAGCAATGCCACATGCCC
>CAYTCI010000172.1:0-2557 GCA_964436305.1 uncultured Cytophagia bacterium
GAACTGGTGTTCAAGGCCAGTTGCGAGAAGTCGCCGAGCACCTGGCCGTCTTCGACTGCGCCTTTATGCCGATCAACGGCCACCGCTTCATTCACCATATGGGACATGTGCGGATGATGGCCGCGGTGCAGCCCTTCCTCTCCGGCGCCATCTCCAAAACGGTCAACATGCCCAACGACTGCACCGTGGAGGAGATCTCCTCGGTCTATATGGAAGCCTGGAAGCTGGGACTCAAGTCCATCGCCATCTATCGCGACGGCTCAAAACGCTCGCAGCCCATGTCCACCAAGAGCAGCGAGGAGCAGGAGAAAAAAGAGAGCACATTCACCGGCCAGCGCCGCCGCCTGCCGGACGAGCGGCGTTCCTGCACCCACAAGTTCTCGATCGCTGGTCATGAGGGATATATCACGGTGGGCGAGTACAACGATGGCAAGCCGGGCGAGATCTTTGTCACCATGGCTAAAACGGGCTCGGCGATCTCCGGACTGGTCGATGCCTTTGCCACCTCGATCTCGATCAGCCTGCAGTACGGCGTGCCGCTGGACGTCCTGGTGCGCAAGTTCAGCTACACCCATTTCGAACCCTACGGCTGGACGCCCAATCCCTCGATCCACTTTGCCAAATCGATCGCCGATTATATCTTCCGCTGGCTGGAGCAGAAATACCTGACCAAACGGGTCTCGGATGATGAAAAGCCGGTCGAAATCGACGGTTTCAAATCCACCACCCCGCAAAGCCAGCGGGACAGCGAGGAGAAGGTCTTCGTCGAACAGAGCGACGCCCCGCCCTGCCACAACTGCGGTTCGATCATGGTGCGCAACGGTGCCTGCCATAAATGTCTCGTCTGCGGCAGCACCGACGGCTGCTCCTGATCGCCGGCCCGATCCCAATGAAAAAGCCCACTCTTCCGCTGGAAGGGTGGGCTTTTTTTTGCCGGACCAGGGCCATCAGGCTCCCTCTGCCATGCCGGCAAGCGCCTCCGTCTCATCGTTGTAGCTGGTCAGGACATTGCCGACCTGGGCGATGTGGATCAGCTTGCTCACCCGTTTTTGTGTGCCGAGCAGGGCGAACTGGCGGTCGTTGGCGTGCGCCTGTCGCAGCCCCAGCAAGAGCGCGCCCAGTCCGGAAGAATCGACGAACTTGACGCGGGTCAGATCGAGGAGAATGTTGTTACCGGTCTCGTCACTGACCAGCAGTAAAAGCTGGGCCTTGAGATCGGGGGCTATCCGGGCGTTGAGGCGTTCCTCCCTGAGCCGGAAAATATGGGTATGGTTGCGGCTATCGACGGTAAAATTCATGGTAACAGGCCTCCGTGGCGAACTCTGCACTGGGATGAAATGGGTGAATATGATGTAATGTAGTTTATTTGCAGCAAAGGTTCAAGTGATAATTTTCATCGGGATCCCGCGCGATCTGGCGCCGGGCCGATGTCCCAGGCTCTCGTGCCCACCCGGCGCAGGTCGGCGCGAGAGGGCCCAGCCAGGCCGGCCTCCCCCGTCGCTCAGGTTAGCTCGCGCTGCAGCTCGAGGATCTTGGCATATTTGGCGGCGACATAGTTGGCCGAGAGCAGGCAGAGGATCAGGCCATGACGGCCGTCGCGGAAGCCGCCCTTGAGCAGGTACATCTTGATGAAGGCGTGCAAGGGGCGAAAAAAGAGGCTCATCATACCGAAGCGTTTTTTGCCGGCCGCGAGTTCCCGGGCGGCCAGCGAGGTATAGCTGTTGAATTTGCGGAAGTAATGTTCCAGCGAGTCATCGGTAAAGTGTTCGAGGTCGCCGCGCAGCCGGCCGCGCTCGCCGGCGAGCAGCAGGGTTTCATGGACGGCGCGGTCATCGAAGCGTCCCTGACCGCGGCGGAAGAGGCGCAGCACATGGCCCGGATACCAGCCGCAGTGGCGGATCCAGCGGCCGAGAAAATAGGCCTTGCGCGGCATATCAAAGCCCGCCAGCGCGGTGGGGCTGTCGAGGGTACGGCGAATCTCGGCGGCCAGCTGCGGTGTCACCCGCTCGTCGGCATCGAGCCAGAGAACCCACTCCCCGCCGGCGTGGTCGAGGGCGAAGTTCTTCTGGCCGCTGTAGCCGCGGAATTTTTCGACATAGACCTTGTCGGTGTAACGCCGGGCAATCGCGGCGGTATCATCACTGCTTTGCGAGTCGACGACGACGATCTCGTCAGCCCAGGCGACGCTCTCGAGGCAGGCGGCGATGTGGTGCGATTCATTGAGGGTGATGACGATGACCGAGAGGGTACTCATGGCCGCACCTGCTCGCCCCAGCTTTCGCGCGCCTCGCGATGCTGCTGGAGATGCCAGATCTTCATGTTGAGCAGCATCAGCTGCAAGGCGGCGATCCAGGCGGCGCGGAATCCCGCAAATCCCTGCAGCAGCCGTCCTTCGCGCAGCCCGACCCGCAAAAAGCGGCCGAGCGGCTGGAGGAGCAAGCCGGCATATCCGATCTCGCGGCCATCGGCAAGTTCGACGGCCTGACGCGAAGTGCGCTCGTTCATCAACGCCAGCCATTCGTGCAGCGAGGGAACACTTTCCGCCGAATCGCCGGTC
>CAYTCI010000173.1:0-2475 GCA_964436305.1 uncultured Cytophagia bacterium
AAGCGGCTGTCATGGAGATTTCGACGATATCCTCCCAACTGCAGCCGCGGGAGAGGTCATGCATTGGTTTGCACAGCCCCTGCAGGAAGGGGCCGAGCGCCTTGAATCCGCCCAGACGTTCCACCAGCTTGTAGCCGATATTGCCTGCGTTGAGATCGGGGAAGATGAAGACATTGGCCTGGCCCGCGACCGGGCTCCCCGGGGCCTTTTTGGCGGCAACCGCCGGTACAAAGGCCGCATCGAACTGGAGTTCACCGTCCACCTTGAGATTGGGGGCCTTGGCCTTAACCAGCTCCGTCGCCTGCCGCATCTTGTCAACCTTGGCGTGGCTGGCGCTCCCCTTGGAGGAGAAGGAGAGCATCGCGACCCTGGGTTCGTTGGCGGTCAGCCGTTCATACTGCGCGGCCGTGGCCACAGCGATGTCGGCCAGCTGCTCGGGGGTCGGATCGGGGAGCACCGCCGCATCGGCAAAGGCGTAGACCGACTCGCCGTCGGGGGAGATCATCGCAAAAAAGCTCGAGACCGTGCGCAGGCCGGGGGCCACGCCAAGGACGTGGATGGCCGCACGCAGCACATTGGCCGTCGACGACAGGTTGCCGGCGATGCAGAGATCCGCCTGGGCGTCGCGGAGCAGCATGGCGCCCATGTAGAGGGGATCATCGAGGCGCTGGCCGGCCTCATAGGCGGTCATGCCCTTCTCCTTGCGTGACTCGTGCAGGATGCGCACATAACGTTCGCGCTCCGGCACATGCCGGGGATGAAGGATGACCAGACCGCGGGTCGGGATGTGCGACTTGTCCGCGAATTCGCGCAGCTCGAAACGGCCGCCGAGAAGGATGGGCTGGGCGAGGCGTTCGTCCTTGAGGTAGCGCGCCGCTCGCAGCACCCGCTCATCGCAGGCATCGGCAAAGACGATGCGGCGCGGCTGCCAGCGGCAGTATTCGGTTGCCAGATGGATCAGCTTCATCGGTCGAGCACCACTTTTTCGAGAGTGAGCTGTTTGCCCTGTTCTGCCAGCAGGGTCAGCAGCATGAGCACATAGAGGGCGCTGCTGAGGCGGTTGGCCGCCTGGATCAGATCGGGACGGGTGACGGTGAGGTCCGGGGCGATGAAGACCCTGGCGGCCTCGACCTCCACCTCACGCACCTGGGCGCGTAGCAGATTAAGCAGCGCCACATTACGGCCGTGGCTCATCTCCGGGACGATGTGGTCGTGGCCCAGATACTTGAGGGGGTTGTGAGAGACCGCATGGACCACATTTTCATCGGCGCCGCCGAGGGCGATCGGGATCATCGTCTCCCCGCTCACCTCGCTTTTAAGCAGATTGCCGAGGTAGGAACGGACGTCCGCGAGATAGGGGTGGAGCCAGGGGAACTTGTTCTCGCGATCGAATTCGATCTGGACCAGGACCGTGTGAGCGATCAGGGTGTCGATCTTGCCGCGCAGGGCGATGCGGGGGTGGTTCTTGACCACCATGGTTCTGGCATCCAGATGGGTGAGGGCTTCAGGTTTCTTCGCCACCGGCTGATGGCAGAGCAGACACTCCCCCTTCTGGCCTCCGGTGCTGCTGGTCAGGGGATGTACCTGCACGGGAGCCTCCTCGCCGCTTTGGTCCGGATTGAAGACCCGGCCTTCGGCGTCGATGTATTTGATGACGATCTTGCGTTCTTCGAGCAGCTGATGCGCGGCCGGGGTCAGTCGGCTGTCGAGGGGGAGATGGACCTCGGTGCCCCAGCCCAGACCGAATTTTTCGCGCAGCCAGCCCTCGGTGATATATTCGGAAGCCATACGCTTATCCCTGTTTTTGCGACGCCCAGTCCGCCGGATAGGTCACATACATGATCTTGGTATAGGTAGGCGTGCCGAAGATGACCTGGCTGCCCTTGGGGATGTAAAAAACATCCCCCACCTTGCCTTCGAAGCACTTGCCGTTGATGGTGATGGCCAGGGTGCCCTGGAGGACGATATCGATCTCGTCGTAATTGAGCGTCCAGGCAAAAGAATCCATCTTGCGCCAGGACATGAATCCGGCGCACATGGGCGAACGGTCCGTCGAGGTGATGACGTCGGCGAGGCGCACCTGTTTGCCGGGTCCGGCCTCGGGCATGATATCCATGCGCACCGAGCCGCCGCGCACCACGATCAAGCCGCTGTCATCGACCACGCGCTGGCAGCAGGGGGCGGTGGTGGCGAGGGCCGCGGTGATGGAGGGCTGGCTCACGGGCAGGGGTGAAGGCGACGGCGGACAGGCTGCGGGCGGCTGCTGCAGCTGTTCCGCGACCAGCCGGGCGATCGTGGCGGGGTCGCGTTTATCCGCGGGCAGCCGCTGAATGACCTGGGCGGCGATGGCTTTGATCAGTTCCTGATCGCCGCCGGCGGCCTGGGCCCTCTGCTGCAGGGGGCAGCTCTCGCTTCCCGGGCGCAGCCTGATGCTGTTGGCCGCATCACCCCCTGTGAAATCGATCTCCACGAAGG
>CAYTCI010000174.1:0-2376 GCA_964436305.1 uncultured Cytophagia bacterium
AAGTTCGGAGGCCGGGGTGCTCTATCAGAAAAGTGAATCGGCCTGATAAGAGGGAGAACCCGTAATGGATTTGAGTCAACAAGAGGTCGCCCGCATCGTCGAGGCGGTGGTGGAACGCATGCGCACCACAACATCGGGTGATACAACCGGCAGATCCGCGCTGCCCGCCGGTATCTTCGCGACCCTCGACGAAGCGGTCGCCGCCGCAACCGCCGCGCAGAAGAGAATCGGCAATCTGGAATTCAGGGACAAGATCATTCTCGCCATGCGTGAAGCCGGCGCACGCCACGCGCGTGAACTGGCCGAACTGGCGGTCGAGGAAACCGGCATGGGCAGGGTCGAGGACAAAGTGGCGAAGAACACCTCGCAGGCCCTCAGGACCCCCGGCCCTGAGGTGATCCACGCCGAGGCGATCTCGGGTGATCACGGCCTCACCCTGATCGAGAACGCCCCCTGGGGCGTCATCGCCTCAGTGACCCCCTCGACTAATCCGGCGGCCACGGTGATCAACAATGCGATCAGCATGATCAGCGCCGGCAACTCGGTGGTCTTTGCGCCTCATCCGGCGGCCAAACGGGTCTCGCAGCGCACCATCAGCCTGCTCAATGAAGCGGTGGTGGCTGCCGGCGGACCCCACAACCTGCTCACCGCCGTGGCCCAACCCACCATCGAGACCGCTCAGCAGCTCTTCAAATACCCGGGCATCGGTCTGCTTGTCGTCACTGGCGGCGAGGCCGTGGTCCATGAAGCGAGGCGCCAGACCGACAAGCGTCTCATCGCCGCTGGCGCCGGCAATCCCCCGGTTGTCGTCGACGAGAGCGCGGATATCCCCCACGCTGCCGCCTGCATCGTTTCCGGCGCCTCATTCGACAACAACATCATCTGCGCCGACGAGAAGGAAATCATCGTCGTCGACAGTGTCGCCGATCAGCTTAAACGCGAAATGGCGAAGAACCGCGCAGTCGAGCTTGACGCCCGCCAGGCCGAGGCCGTAGCCCAGGTCATCCTGAAGGAGTATCCCGGGCCCAATCCGGTCATCAATCGCAAGATGGTCGGCCGCGACGCCACCGTCATCGCCCGCGAGGCGGGCATCCAGGTGCCCCCGGATACGCGCCTGCTCTTCACTGAAACCGACAAGTCCCATCCCTTCGCCCAGATCGAACTGATGATGCCGGTCATCTCCGTCATCCGTACCGCCAACGCCGACACCGCTATCGATCTTGCCATCGAACTCGAACACGGGCTGCATCACACTGCCGCAATGCATTCGCGCAACATCGACAATCTGCACCGCATGTCGCGCGAGATCAACACCAGCATCTTCGTCAAGAACGGCCCATGCATCGCCGGTCTCGGCTTCGGAGGGGAGGGCTGGACCTCGATGACCATCTCCACCCCCACCGGTGAAGGGGTCACCTGCAGCCGCACCTTCGTCCGCCTGCGCCGCTGCGTCATCGTCGACCATTTCCGCATCGTCTGAGCATGACCATGTCCGCACTGGAAAAGGTGAATCAACGCCTGCGCCGCGTCGCCGCCCTGGTCAACAACAAGAGGCGGGCGACCGGAGCCCCTCCCTGCCATCTGGGCATCGACCTCGGCACCGCCGACGTCGTCCTTATCGCCTGCGACGAGAGCGGCGAACCCCATGCCGCCTTTCTCGAATGGGCCGATGTCGTCCGCGACGGCGTGGTGCTCGACTATTTCGGGGCCATCCAGATCGTCAAGGCCCTGGTCGCCAAAGCAGAGGAGAAACTCGGTCAGCACTTCACCACCGCCTCCACTTCTTTCCCCCCGGGCACTGACCCCTACGCCTGCGTCAATGTGCTGAAGGCGGCCAATATAAACGTGACCGGGATGCTCGACGAGCCCTCGGTGGTGGCCCGGCTGCTCGAGATCGACCGCGGCGCCGTCGTCGACATCGGCGGCGGCACCACCGGCATCTCCGTCGTAGACGGAGGGCGGATCGTCTACTCCGCCGACGAGCCCACCGGCGGTCGGCATGTCACCCTCACCCTGGCCGGCAACCGACGCATCTCCTATGAAGAAGCGGAGGCGATCAAGCGCGGCCCAGACGCTGCGCAGATTCTCCCCATCATCCAGCCGGTCTTTGAAAAGATGGCGGATATCATCAGAACCCATCTCGCCGACCGTCCGGTCGAACAACTCTATCTCAGCGGCGGCACCTGCTGTTTCCAGGGCGCAGCCGATATCTTTGCCGCCGAATTGCCGGGCCTGGAGGTCATTCTGCCCTCGGAACCCCTCTATTTGACCCCCCTGGCCATCACCATGAATCAAACCTTTGAGCATTCTGATGGAAGATAACAGCACCATCCTCCGGAAAATACGCGCCGCAGGGGTTGTCGGCGCAGGAGGGGC
>CAYTCI010000175.1:0-2345 GCA_964436305.1 uncultured Cytophagia bacterium
TCCAATGCCTTTTACCGCCGCAACCTGGCTTCGGGCCAGATGGGATTGTCGGTGGCATTTGATTTAGCCACCCACCGCGGCTACGATTCCGACCACGAGAGGGTTGTGGGCGATGTAGGCAAAGCCGGCGTGGCTATCGATTCGATCCTCGATATGAAGGTCCTGTTCGACCAGATACCGCTCGACCGCATGTCGGTGTCGATGACCATGAACGGCGCGGTGCTGCCCATCATGGCTTTTTACATTGTGGCAGGGCTGGAGCAGGGGGCGAGGCTGGAGCAGCTCTCCGGCACGATCCAGAACGACATTCTCAAAGAATTTATGGTGCGCAACACATACATCTATCCGCCACTGCCATCCATGCGTATCATTGCTGATATTTTCAGGTACACCTCGGCGAATATGCCAAAATTCAACAGCATCAGCGTCAGTGGCTACCACATGCAGGAGGCGGGCGCTACCGCCGAGCTGGAGCTGGCTTACACGCTGGCCGACGGCTGGGAATACCTGCGGACAGGAACCCAGACCGGGCTCGATATCGACGACTTCGCCCCGCGTATCTCGTTCTTCTGGGGGATCGGCATGAACCATTTTATGGAGGTGGCTAAAATGAGGGCCGGGCGTATGCTCTGGGCGAAAATCGTCGGCAAATTCAATCCGAAGAATCCCAAGTCGATGATGTTGCGGACGCACTGCCAGACCTCCGGCTGGAGCCTGACGGAGCAGGATCCGTTCAACAACGTGGCCAGAACCTGCGTGGAGGCCCTGGGCGCCGTGCTGGGCGGGACACAGTCGCTGCACACCAACGCCCTCGACGAGGCCATCGCATTGCCTACCGATTTTTCGGCCCGTATCGCCCGCAATACACAGATCTTCATCCAGGAAGAGACCCAGGTCTGCCGCACTGTCGATCCCTGGGCCGGATCGTATTACATCGAATACCTGACCGACCGGATCGCCCGGAAAGCCTGGGCGCTGATCGAAGAGGTCGAAGCGCTGGGCGGGATGGCCAAAGCCATCGAGACCGGCATTCCCAAGATGCGGATTGAGGAGGCATCGGCGCGCAAGCAGGCAAGGATTGACTCGCACAAAGACACCATCGTGGGGGTTAATAAATACCGGCTCGAAAAGGAGGCGCCGATTGAGACGCTGGAGGTCGATAATACGGCCGTCAGGGAATCACAGGTGAAGAGACTCCATCTCCTCAAATCACAGCGCAACCAGGCCGATGTCGACCGCATCCTCGAAGCCATTACCCGCTGTTGTGAGACCGGTGAAGGCAACTTGCTGGAGTTGTCGGTTGAGGCAGCCAAAGCCCGCGCCACGCTCGGCGAGATCTCCTATGCCTGCGAGAAGGTGTTTGGCAGATATAAAGCAGTTATTCGTTCGATATCAGGCGTTTACTCTGCAGAGTCGAAAAGCGACGAGAGCTTCCGCCGGGCCTGCGAGCTGGCCGATAAATTTGCCTCGCTCGACGGCCGCCGGCCCCGTATCATGATCGCGAAGATGGGCCAGGACGGCCACGACCGCGGTGCGAAAGTCGTTGCTACCGGTTATGCCGACATCGGATTCGACGTCGATATCGGCCCGTTGTTCCAGACCCCGGTGGAGACCGCTCGGCAAGCGGTGGAGAACGACGTGCACATCATTGGCGTATCGAGCCTGGCAGCCGGGCACAAAACACTGGTACCACAATTAATTGAAGAGCTGAAGAAGCTGGGCCGCGAAGACATCATGGTGATCGTCGGTGGCGTTATTCCGCCGCAGGACTATGATTTCCTGCACAAAGCCGGCGTTGTCGCCATTTTCGGCCCCGGCACCGTCATATCCGACGCTGCCATCAAGCTGCTGGAGATACTGATCGAGGTGAGAAGCTGAGGGTCAGTTGGACAGTTGGACGGTTGGACAGTTGGACAGTATGTCGTGAGTCCGCCAAAGGCGGATGAAGGATCGCATATCGCC
This sequence comes from uncultured Cytophagia bacterium, assembly GCA_964436305.1. Classification (GTDB taxonomy): domain Bacteria; phylum Zhuqueibacterota; class Zhuqueibacteria; order Residuimicrobiales; family Residuimicrobiaceae; genus JAKPUX01. The sequence goes on from CAYTCI010000175.1 coordinate 1,963, forward strand.
CGTTTGCTTTCCCTTCCGGGCATGAAATGATTACATACGGATAGCCGGGCCATTCTGGAGCCCTTCAAATCTTTTCGCGGCCTTCGTCGGTCTCTTTGTGAAATTTGAGTAAAAAGCTATTAATCCCGGAGAATCGATAAGCCACTTCCCGGACCCTGCATTACGCAATGAAATCCAAAGAAATAAGAAAAAATTCTTCCCGATAATTTGGATGTATTAAATTCATATCTTTACGATGACCAAATTAATCCGATATGAGAAAGCTCCGTATCCCGCCAGTCTTTCATAAATATCGTTCAATGAACAATACTATCCAAATAAACAGGAGTATATTCAACCCGGAGTTTGATATATTGAAAGTAAGTTCAATGACTATACACAAG
>CAYTCI010000176.1:0-2262 GCA_964436305.1 uncultured Cytophagia bacterium
CGCCGCGGCGCCTCTGCTTTTTCAATTGATTTATTTACAGATTTTTACTACCTTTTATGTCATATTGCAGCACTATAACCATTCAGCGGAACTATGACCAAAAATCCCATTCGCAACTTTTGCATCATCGCCCATATCGATCACGGCAAGTCGACCCTGGCCGACCGCCTGCTCGAGGCCACCGGTACCCTGAGCAGTTATGAAATGAAGGACCAGGTGCTCGACAGCATGGATCTGGAACGCGAGCGCGGCATCACCATCAAGATGCATCCCGTGACCATGGAGTACACCCGGCCCAATGGCGAGGTCTATACCCTCAATCTCATCGACACCCCGGGACATGTCGATTTCACGTATGAGGTCTCGCGCAGCCTCGCCGCCTGCGAAGGCGCCCTGCTGGTGGTCGACGCCGCCCAGGGGGTGGAGGCACAGACGGTCAGCAATCTCTATCTCGCCATCGAGAACGATCTCGAGATCATCCCGGTGATAAACAAGATCGACCTGCCCAACATCGACCTCGACGCCATCAAGCACCAGATCATCGACCTGCTTGGTTGCAAGGAGTCGGAGATCATCCTGGCCAGCGCCAAGGCCGGCACCGGCATCCCCGAGATCCTCGAAGCGGTGGTCGAGCGCATCCCGCCGCCCGACCCGGCCAGCGATCGGCCGGCGCGCGCCCTGATCTTCGATTCGGTCTTCAATGCCTACCGCGGCGCGATCGCCTACGTCCGCGTCGTCGAAGGATCGATCACCGCCGGGCAAAAGATCAAGTTCTTCTCCACCGGCAAGGTCTTCGAGGCCCAGGAGGTGGGAATCCTGCGCATGAAACAGATCCGCCAGGATGTGCTGCACGCCGGCGAGGTCGGTTATGTCATCGCCGGGGCCAAGGACGTCAAGGACACCAAGGTGGGCGACACCATCACCACCGAGGAGAACCCCGCGCTGGAGCCGCTGCCCGGCTACCGCGAGGTCCTGCCGATGGTCTTTTCAGGGCTCTTTCCCTCGATCGCCGAGAATTATGAGGAGCTGCGCACCGCGCTGGAGAAGCTCAAGCTGAATGATTCGGCCCTCTGGTACGAGCCCGAAACCTCGCTCGCCCTCGGCTTCGGTTTCCGCTGCGGCTTCCTCGGCCTCCTCCACATGGAGATCGTCCAGGAACGCCTCGAGCGCGAATACGACCTCGATCTGGTGACCACCGTCCCCAATGTCGAGTACCACGTCTTCACCAACAAGGGGGCGCAGCTGGTGATGGACAATCCGGCCAACCTGCCCTCCCCCAATGATATCGACCACGTCGAAGAACCCTACATCAAGGCCAGCATCGTCACACCATCGGAATACATCGGCTCGATCATGTCGCTGGCGATGGAGCGGCGCGGCACCTACATCAATACCGAATACGTCGACAAGAGCCGCGTCAACATGCACTATGAATTTCCGCTGAGTGAGGTCATCTTCGATTTTTACGACAAGCTCAAATCGGTGACGCGCGGCTATGCCTCCTTCGACTATGAATTCACCGGCTTCCGCGAAGGACCCGTGGTCAAACTGGACATCCTCCTCAACGGCGAGTCGGTCGATGCGCTCTCGACCATCGTCCACCGGGACAAGGCCTACGAGTGGGGCCGCCGCGTCTGCGAAAAACTGAGCGAACTCATTCCGCGCCAGCAGTTCGAGGTCGCGATCCAGGCGGCCATCGGCAGCAAGGTCATCGCCCGCGAAACCGTCCGCGCGGTGCGCAAGAATGTCACCGCCAAATGCTACGGCGGAGACATCACCCGCAAACGCAAGCTGCTCGAGAAGCAAAAAGAGGGCAAGAAGCGGATGAAACAGCTGGGCCGCGTCGAAGTGCCCCAGGAAGCCTTTCTTGCCATCCTCAAATCCTGACACGACGCAACCATTGACCGGGGTAGAGGGCGTGAAAATCGCTATCCGGGGGGGAGTATCCGCTTATGCTTGAGGTCGAAAAGCTGCACAAATCGTTCGGGGAGCGGGTGGCCGTCGAGGAGCTCTCGCTGCGCATCGAGAACGAGCTCTTCGTCTTTCTCGGCCCCAACGGTGCCGGCAAGACCACCTCGATCAAGATGATGACCGGGCTGCTCCACCCCGACCAGGGCCAGGTGCGGATCGACGGGATCGACCTGGCGATGAACCCGCTCGAGGCCAAGCGCCGCTTCGGCCTGGTCCAGGAATCGCCGGTCCTCTATGAAAAACTGACCGCTCGCGAGTTCGTCCACTTTATGGCCCGCCTCTACCGCGTGC
>CAYTCI010000177.1:0-2209 GCA_964436305.1 uncultured Cytophagia bacterium
GCCGCCCTGCACATCGCCTACGGCCACACCTCGCACGGCAGCCAGCTGATATCCGGTATGACGGGTCTGGTGACCTGGAAAGGAGACCTCTACGCCTTCGTCAGCGGCGGCACGAACGGCGCCCTCGACCTGCGTGACACACCCTTTTCCGGGGCCTCCGATTTGGGCAATCCCGATCGGACCGCCTGGGCAAGCGCGACGCGCTCCTACCTCAATACCCACACGGATGTGAACGTAGTCATCTGGTCCTGGTGCGGTCAGGTTTCAAGCGCCAGCGAGGCGGATATCACCACCTATCTCAATCTCATGAGTGGTCTGGAGCAAGACTATCCGCGGATCAAGTTCGTCTACATGACCGGCCATCTCGATGGCACCGGCCTCACCGGCAATCTCCACCTGCGCAACGAGCAGATCCGTGCCTACTGCCGGGCCAACAGCAAAATCCTCTATGACTTTGCCGATATCGAGAGTTATGATCCGGAAGGGGTTTATTACGGGGAAAAACACCCCACGGACGGCTGTAATTACGACTACAATAACAGCGGCAGCACAACACAGACCGGTGACCCTGCCACGCCGACGAACGGTGATCGTAACTGGGCTTCAGACTGGCAGACTGCACACCCCGGGGAATGGTTCGCCTGTTCCCCCGCGCACACGCAACCATTGAACGGCAATCTCAAGGCCTATGCCGCCTGGTGGTTGTGGGCGCGTCTGGCCGGCTGGGACGGACAATAGCGGCCCCCCAAACGATGACGTCGACCTGTCGACATTTGAATCTGGTGCTCATCCCGCCGCCAAAGAGCAGGCTGCGGTGTCGGCACTGCCATTTGACCATCGCGGCCGATGAGCTGGAGGGAGGGTATTGCCCGGAATGCTATGAGGCCGACGGCAAAAAACGAATGGACTTTGAAACGGTCGCGAGCGTCGGAAACGAAAAGACCCGCTACCAATGCGAGCAGTGCGGCGTCATCATTGAAACGGAGTAATCCCGGGACTTGTTTCAGCGCGAGTCCGCTATCGAGAAACCATCCAGGCGAACCGTGCTGCCGGCTGGCAATGGCATGCGGTTCCAATCAGACTACCGTATCACCGACCGCCGCCGTCTTTAACCAGGTAAAGAAACTCGGCGCATCCGCCGTGCCTTCGGCCGGAGACCAGAGGGCGAATTCCGAGGTGGTCTGCGGATCATAGGGCCCGGCCTTGGTCTCGAAAAAGACCGCGTCATCGGTGAGGGCGACCCAGGTGTGCCAGGTACCGGCCGGCAGCTCGACGGCGAGGTTCGCCTCCCCGGGACCAAGGGTATGGCGGGCCGTCACCCGGCCGGCATCGGTGAACACCAGCAGGTCGAATCGGCCGGCGATGACGAGGGCGAGCTCCCAGGTATGGACATGGCGGTGCGGCCGAAAGTAGGAATCCCGCCGGGCCGCGATGAACAGACGCTGTATCGGATCGGACAGTGCCGTATGGACATTGTGATGCGCGCGTCGCCGGGGGCTCGTACCGGCCTGGGTGCTCAAATCAGAGAGCAGCTCCGCCGTGATGAGCTTCATCCGGTCCATTTCGCTCAGGGCTCCATTGGTTCAGCCGGGGGCGTTGTCTCGTCTTCCAGGCCCTTGAGGATGGCCGCGATCTCGGCCTCGGTGGCCTTGAGGCTGCGGCGCAGGTATCCGATCATCTCCGCGGCGCTCTTGACGTTCTCCCCCAGCTGATCGATGGGGATCTCGCCTTTGTTCATGCGCTCGACAATGGCTTCCAGCTCCCTCAGGACCTCGGAATAGCTCTTTTTTTTCATGTCAGCTCCTTTTCTTCCACCTGGCTGAAGATCCGCCCCTGGGCGAGGATCGTCGTCAGGCGGTCGCCTTTTTCCACGCCTTCCACACCGAACAGGGCGCGACCGTGCTTGCCGATGGTGATGCTGAAGCCCCGCTTCAGGGTTTCTCCCGGATCCATGAGGAGACAATAGGCACTCAGAGTATCCAGGCGCTCCGCGGCCCGGGAGATCGTGCTTGTGACGGCCTCAGCGAGGGCCTGCCGATTGGCATGGATGCTATCGTCCGCATTTTTCACGGCGGACGCGCTCCCGGCCGCCAGGGTTATGGATTGCGACGCAATGCAAGCGGTTTGCGCCCGGAGGGTGAAGGCGGAAGCGCTGGCGATGCCCTGCCGCAGGCGCACCAGGTGTCTTTCCTCCTGAGAAAGCCCCTGC
>CAYTCI010000178.1:0-2158 GCA_964436305.1 uncultured Cytophagia bacterium
GAAAAACTGACCGCTCGCGAGTTCGTCCACTTTATGGCCCGCCTCTACCGCGTGCCCGAAGGGGACGCCGTGCGCCGGCTGGAGCAGCTTTTCGAGATCTTTGAGATCAGTGACCGCGCCGATGAGCTGATCGAAGAGTTCTCGCACGGGATGAAACAGAAGGTCGCCCTCGCCGGCGCCCTGGTCCACGAACCACGCGTCCTCTTTCTCGACGAGCCGACCGTCGGCCTCGATCCCAAGGCGGCGCGCAATCTCAAGGACCTGCTGCGTGGTCTGGTCGACCACGGCGCCACCATCTTCATGTCGACCCACATCCTCGAGGTGGCCGAGCGCATGTGCGACCGCGCCGGCATCATCCACGAGGGCCGGCTGATCGCCCTCGGCACCATGGAGGAACTGCGCCAGCAAACCGCCACCGGCAAGGCCTCCCTCGAAGAGATCTTTTTACAGCTGACCGGTTCGGGGAACGGCGACGATGTCAGCCGCTTCCTGGAGGCCCAATAAACCGATGCTGGGAGTGCTGCTGCATACCCGCCTCCGCGCCCTGCTCAACAGCCTGCGCCGTGGCGGCAAGAAATCGCGCCGCCGGTTGCTGGGTTACATCGGCCTGATCCTCCTGCCCCTGCTGGTGCTCATCAACATCCATGCCATCATGGTGGTGATGATGCACAATCCGGGGCTGGGGATTCCCGCACTCCAGCTGCTGCTGCGCAACATCCTGCTCGGGGTCTTCATCATGCTGCTCTTCAGCGGCCTGGCCCTGGTGCTGCACATCCTCTTTCTCTCCAAAGATCTGCCGCTGCTGCTGAGTTCGCCCATTCCGCACACGACCATCCTGCAGTTCAAGTTTCTCGAGGCCACCCTGGCCAATTCCACCCTCTTCTTCGGCCTCGCCCTGCCGGTGCTGATCTCTGCGGGCCTCGTCACCAGCGCGCCATGGCTCTTCTGGCTGCTGCTGCTGCCGATGAGCCTGATCTTTCTCACCATTCCCACCGGCCTGGGTGCCTTTTTGGCGATGGGACTGGTGAGCATCATGCCGGCCCGCAAGGCCAAAAATATCGCGGCGGTGCTGCTCAGCTTTATCTCGATCGCCATCTGGCTCGGCTTTCAGGTGATGCGTCCCGAACGCCTTCCCGGCGCGGCCTCCGTCCTGCCGGGGCAGCGGTACCTGAACGCCGGGGCGAAGCTCTCCGCCTGGCTGCCCTCCGACGGGCTCATCAACAGTCTCATGGCACTCCGCGAGCAGAATTATGGCGCGGCAGCGACCAGTGGCTTGCTGCTGGTGGCGATCAGTCTGCTGCTCTACGGCCTGGCCTCCGCTCTGATGCAGCGGGCCCTGCGCCGCGATCTTTTCAGCGGCATGGAAATGACCAGCCACCGCCGGCCAAAGAGCGGGAAAAACCGCCGCTCCAGCCTCGAGCGGGAGGGTAGCCTCTTTGTCCAGATCCTCCGCCGCGATTTCCTTATCATCCGCCGCGACACCCAGCAGCTGATGCAGATCCTCCTCTTCACCCTGATGATGATCCTGCTCCCCTTTCTCAACCGGAGCGCGATGGAGGCCGGCCACTTCGCGGGCTATATGCCCTTTCTCTTCCTCTTTATTTTCAGCATGCTCATCGGCAGCACCCTGGCCTCCCGCATGGTGCCGATGGAACGCTCGGCCTTCGGCCTCTTCAAGCTCGCCCCGGTGCGGCTGCGGGTGGTCTGGCGGGCCAAGATGATGCTCAGCTTTCTCTTCACCCTGGCGAGCGGGGCCATCGCCGCCGCTATCGTCGCGACGATCCATCATACGCCCGCCGGTGTCTGGCTGCGCGTCCTGGTGCTGCTGGTCATCCTCGACGGCATCGCGACCCTGATCGGCGGAGTCTTCGGCGCGCTCTTCCCCAATTTCGCATGGGATCACCCCAAACGCATGCTCAGCGCCGGCAGCGGATTTTTCCTCTCCCTGCTGCTCTTTGGCTGCATGGGGCTGGTCGGCGGCGCAGTCGCCCTCAGCCTCGCTTTCCTGGATTCCCCTGATCCGGGCATCCTCCTCTCCGCCCTGCTCACCCTGGCCGCTCTTTATCCGGGAACCCTCATGGTGGAGAACAAGTTAGATAAAATGGAATGGACCTTCTAAGCCTGCCCAGCCGAACGGCGAAAGGACACTGCATGAGCG
>CAYTCI010000179.1:0-2137 GCA_964436305.1 uncultured Cytophagia bacterium
GCGGTCTGGCGGGCTGCCTCGGCGCCCGGATGACCGGCGGCGGTTTCGGCGGCTGTACGGTCAATCTCGTCGAGAAGGAGGAGACCGACCGCTTTTGTCAGGAGATTGCCGCCGGCTACCGGCAGCGTACCGGACTGGAACCGGCCATTTATATCTCGGTGCCTTCACAGGGCGCGCACGAGTGGCCAGAGCAGTGAACGATTCAGCAGGATGGTGGTGCCGGCACCCCTATGCAGGGCGGCCCGCAGAACGGAATGAGGGAGCATGTCTCTGAAAACCTTGATCATTGATGCCCACATCCATATCTATCCGGATGTCGATCTCGGGCTTGCGGTCGCCTGCAGTCTGGCTAATATGGATGAAGCCAAACCGGAAACGGAGACGGCGAAAATATGGCTGCTGACCGAGCGCTCGGACTGTGCGGCCTTTAGCATGCTGCAGTCCAGCGTTCGTATCGGCATGTACCATATCCTGCCCACCCAGGAGCCGGCAGCGCTGCGCGTCCAGCTGGGCGAACGCATCGTCCTCTACATTCTCGCCGGACGTCAGATCGTCACCGCCGAAGGCCACGAATTCGGATTGCTGGCGAATTCGCTCAATCTGCCGGACCGGGCGCTTGACACGCCCAGTTGCATTGCCGCCGCACGCGAGGCCGGCGCCCTGCTCTCGATCAACTGGGCGCCTGGCAAATGGAGCGGCCGGCGCAAACGGGCACTGATGCCTCTTTTCGCAGCCCCGCCTGAGCCGCACCTCTTCATCGGCGACAGCGCCATGCGCCCGCTCTTTTGGCCTGAGCCCGCTCTGATGCGGAGCGCACGGCAGCAGGGCTGGCGTATTCTCGCCGGCTCCGATCCGCTGCCTTTCACCGGCGAGGAGAATTCATTCGGGCGTTATGGAACGATGATCACCGGCGATCTGGATCCCGACTGGCCGATCGCGTCGCTCAAACGCCTGCTGCTCTCGCCGGAGGCCTTACTGCAGACCTGGGGGCATCGCCGCGGCACCTGGGAGTTCACCCGGCGGCAGGTGGCGCTGATGCGCATGAAACAAAAGAATAGCCGCCCCGCCTGATTGATGTCCCCTGCAAGCCACACCCGGAGGCCTGGTTGCGGCATCGCCTCCCCATAATCAACAGAGCTGGCTGCGGCGCCATCGGGAAAATAAAGTCGTTTTTTTGGCACGGAGCTTGCATAAGCAGAGGCGTTGACCGCAAAAGAATTTCGCTTTATGGGAGGCGCCATGCGACGGGTCTTTTCACTTCTGGCCATGATGGGATTTCTCTTTTTTCTGAGCTGGGGTATCAATATCGCTCAGGATGAAGCGCTCCGTTTAAATCGTCAGGAGATGGAGAGTCTGATCGATTCCTTCAATCAGGCCAGCTTCAGAGGAGCCGATATCGAAGGCCTGGCGCCCCTGGCGCAAAAACTGCGGGAGGGAGCCCACCAGCTGGAACGCTATGGCGATTCGCCCAGGACTATCGTACTGCACGTCTCCCAGAAGGAAGCCCGTCTCTGCCTGAACATGATCGAAACCGCGACCTTTCAAACCCGCCATGCCGAGATCATCCAGCGGGTTAAAATAAAATTGCTCCACCAGGTCTGACCTGGTGCCAGCCCAGAGTCTGTGTCTCCTCACAGGAACCGGCTTGTCACAGCGACATCGTGACCGGCCGGTTTTTTTTATCAGGAAAATTATGGTTTTTTTGATTTTTTACTTGCTTTTTGGCGCTAAAAGAGATAATATTAAGAGGGATAGAGTGTAACAATCTTATGACAATCTCTCTCCGGCTCAAACGGGCCACCGCCAACAGCACCTGTAAGGCAAACACTCTGATTCAGAACTAAATCCTTTGCACCTTTGATCTCGGCACATTGAGGAATGCACCTATGAGCACTCTCTGGGAGGAGTATCTTGTTCAGGAGGATTTGATCGGCCATTCTCCCGCAATCTATCAAATCCGGCGATCCATTCCGATTCTGGCCAAAGGCGATCAGCCCGTCCTCATTACCGGGGAACCGGGTACCGAGAAGCTTTTGATCGCCAGGCTCATCATCGACAGCAGCAATCGCAAAAAAGCGCCGGTCCTGATTACCGATGCCGCCAAACTCAATAAAACTTTCGATCAGGAGATCCAGTC
>CAYTCI010000180.1:0-2027 GCA_964436305.1 uncultured Cytophagia bacterium
CACACGGAGGCACAGAGGGCGCAGAGCCCCTCCCCTCTCGCGCCGACCTGAACTCGCGCGCAGCCGCGTTGTTCGCGCCGGGTGGGCGCGAGAGCAGGGGGAGCGCCGGCCCGAACTCTCGCGCAGTCCCGCAGCCCCGGCCCGCCACCAATCTGCCATTCTGACAGCTTGTGCTGTCCAAACTGCCATCTTGACAACTCGGCCGTCGAATTGACAGAACAGGGTGGAATAGCTGTAAATCAACTTAATCTATTTAATATCATATCATTAGGACCTAAATTAAACTCTGGCACGCCATTTGTAATGCTATCTGCCGAAAGCGTTCAATGCTAATCCGCTCACTTGATATACCATAAAAGGAGGTCGTTATGTTTCTGGTAAAACGTGATCGTGACAATCTGGTGCGCAATCCCTGGTTCGACGAAGCCTTCATGGGATGGCCGTTCTGGAACCGTTTTGAGGAAGACTCGATGGTCTGGTCGCCGCGCGTGGATGTGCGGGAGAACCAGGATGAGATCGTGGTCAAGGCCGATATTCCCGGCATGGAAAAGAAGGATCTCAAGATCTCGGTCGAGAACAACCTGCTGACGATCAAGGGCGAGCGCAAATCGGAAGTCGAGGAGAAAGAGGTGAACCTCTACCGTTCCGAGCGTCACTTCGGCGCCTTCCAGCGCACCTTCAGCCTCTCCAGCCGGGTCAAATCCGACGCGATTCGGGCTGATTACAGGGATGGCGTCTTGACCGTCGTCCTGCCCAAGGTGGAAGAGGTCAAGCCGCGTCAGATCGAAATCAACTAGGCGCGCAATAACCAAAAGCCCCGCTCCTGCAAAGGAACGGGGCTTTTTTTATTCTTCCTCAGTGTGATCTCAGCGGGCGCTCGTCAGGGCCTGACGGATGTGCTCCGCCGCAGCGGCGAGTTGCTCCTTGTTCGCTTCGGCGCCATAGCCGGGCGGAAATTTCAGGCCGAAGCCATCGCCGGCGAAGCGGGGCACCACGTGGAGGTGGGCATGAAAGACCGACTGGCCGGCCACCTCGCCGTTGGCCATATGCAGGTTAACACCCTCGCAGCGCAGGCCCGAGGCTTGCAGGGCGGTCGCGACCTTTTGTGCCGCCGGCAGCAGGGCTTGTGCCACCACCGGCGGGAGCTCCCACAGGTTGGCGGCATGCTCTTTCGGGATGACCAGGACGTGGCCCGGATTGATGGGCATCAGGTCCATGAAAGCGACGCACTGGGCATCCTCATAGACGATCTGGGCCGGAATGCGCTTGGCCGCAATTTCACAAAAAATACAGAACATGCTCTCTCCTTTCCTCTCAGTAGCTTTGCCGGTCCTGCTTGTTACGCCATTCGCTGAAGAGTTCCAGGCACTCCGGCCGCCCACGCTGTACGAGCCGCAGGTGTTGTTCCGTGGTCTCGCCGCGGATCACCGCGTAGATAAAGGCATCGTCGAAGCCGATGGAGGCGGCATCATCGTGTGTGCAACCGTAATAGAGCAACGGGATTTTGGCCCAGTGGATCGCCGCGAAGCACATTGGACAGGGTTCACAGGTGGACCAGATTTCGCAATCCCCGAGATCGAAGCGCCCGAGCCTGGCTGAGGCCTTGCGAATGGCGACGATTTCGGCATGCGCGGTCGGATCCTTGCTGCGCAAGACCTCGTTGTGCCCGCGCGCGATGATCCGGCCGCGGTGGACGATCACCGCGCCGAAAGGTCCGCCATGATTGTAGCGCAGGCCTTTCTTCGCCTCCCGGATCGCCGCCTCAAGATATGCATCGGTGTGTGGCTCTGCCATGGTCACCCGGCTCTTTTTCGATCCCTGTCACGTTCATCTTATGGTTAAATATAGCCAATCGGGCGCGTCAAAATCAAGCAAAAACTCTGTGTTGGCGGGACAAGGGAGGGGACGAGTCCGGGCCGGGCCTGCGCGAGGGGTCAGGTCGGCGCCAGAGGGGCGGGGCCCATCCGGCGCGAGAAGCTGGAGCGGCGCGAGGGGTCAGGTCGGCGCCAGAGGGGCGAGGCCCATCC
>CAYTCI010000181.1:0-1915 GCA_964436305.1 uncultured Cytophagia bacterium
AATGGAAGCGCGAGTCTGGCCCCTGGTCTTGAGTTTGTGGCCCAAGCTGCGCTGGCAGAATTCGCGGATCTCACTCACCCAGGTGGGATCGCTCTTCAGGGCCGATTCCTGCTGCTCATTGGGTGCCAACACCCCCATCAGGATTTCCCGGGCCGATCCGGCACGGAGCAGGGTTTTCAGCTTGGGCCAGGAACCGCCTTCGTCCAGGGCATCGATCAAGTCGAAACTTGGTTCCCCTTCGTCAAAGAGCCGGTTGATCTCCGGTACATGGTCCGGTTTGGCCAGGCGGCAGATCGCGGCATAGTTGTCGCCATCTCCTTGGGGAAAGACCGCGCCGACGGCGGCGAACACAGAGAAGGGATCACCCTGCCGGTCGGTTGCGTCCTGGGGTGGTTTGGCCGGAACCCAGATCACCAGGTGATGGATCTGACCTTCGGCCAAGGCGGCCATGGCCTCGGTGGCCAGTTCCCGCTGTTCGATCACCGACAGGGAGACGTCGATCACCCGGCACTGGTCCGTGGCCAGGTCCAAGGCAATATCGCGATAGCGGCGGGTGGGGTCATAGATGACCAGGGTGGCACGCTCCTGCAGCCGGCGGGCAAAGATCTGGTTCTGGATATAGTCGCGGATGGTCATGATGTGCCTGTCCTTGGGTATCGTTTACTCAGCCTTTTTCCGGCCTCGTTTGGCCTTGGGTTTGGGCGGCTCCACCTGGCAGAGATGCTCCAGGCCGTGGGCTATGGCAATGGAGCGGTCCTTTTTGCAAACCTCTTCCACCCGTTTGGGCCAGATGGAGTAGGCCAGATGCGCCCAGTCGTAGGCCCCTTTCTCCAATTTGTCCCAGCAGGCCTTCAGATCCTTCTGCCATTTGGGTAGGCGAAAGAGCCGCCAGAGCGGCGCGGCGGTGATGAGCACCCCATCGTTAAGATTAGGCTGCCAGGGCAGTTTGATGATCCGCTCGATCTCCGCCTGGAAGTCGAGCAGTTCCCCCTCCAGGTCGAGTAGTTCTTCAAGGCGGCTGCGGTTATTGTTCGACTCGCTCAGCAGACTGATCTCGGCCCGGACATCCTTGATCTTGGGATCGACAAAATCGGCCAGGGCAGTGTGCAGGGTCTGATCGCTGAGGCGGTGGTAGTAGATCCACAAAGTATAGGAACCCTTGGCCGAGGAGAGCGGCCAGTAGATCGGCGCCTGGCGACGGCTCTTGGAGTAGCGCTTGAGGTGGTCGGCAAAGAAACCGGAGGGCTTGCGGAAATAGTCGCGCAGGGATTTGATACCGAGGAGTTCGCAAGCTTCGTGTTCGATCTTCTCGGTGCGGTCGCCCCAGAGCACGGCGAGAGTGGCACGGACACGGCATTCGAGATCGAGCGGATGCGCCGGGTCATCCACGAGGATGCCGTCCCAAGTCACGTCGAGCGGGTAATGGCCCTCGGAGTGCAGCCTGCGGCCATCTTCGGGTGAAAGCGGCAGACCATCATCGCCTTGGAGCATGCCGGGCGGGCAGGCCGGTAGCGGTGCAAAGGGGTCCGGTAACTTCGGCGCTGGCTGCTTTCCTGTGGCGTACCTGATGTCCCAGCGGCCGAAAATGCTACCGAGCAGGTAATCAGAAAGTTCAGAAACGAGGGCGTGATCTGTATCAGCTGATGCGAATGCATCCTCATCGAAGTCCGGTTCTTCTTCCGACTCTGCTTCTATTTTAAAGCGATTCGAAAATATCGTCTCGATGGTACGGCGGTCATCGTCGGAAATTTTGTATAGATCATAAGCTACGTTGTCGATTGCGCTCTGAATGAATAAGAGTTCCTCTGCACTTTGAGCTGAAAGGGATCTACAAGATTTAATACCGCGCTTCAAGTCGCCATGCTGACGGATTAGGGCGGGAGCGTAGAAAGCGTGGCTAGTGAGTGTGGACGAG
>CAYTCI010000182.1:0-1805 GCA_964436305.1 uncultured Cytophagia bacterium
CCCTACTGACGGGCCTTGATGCGGGTCCAGGTTTCGTCGTAGAGGCGGGTGTCCTCGCCGACATCGGCCAGAAACTCCATCCTGGCCACCACCTCGTCCGCCGGGTAGATGGCCGGATTCTTGCGGTCCTCCTCGTTGATCATCGGCAGGCTGGCCTGATTGGGCGTCGGATAGCGGTTGAAGTTGGAAAGCCGGGCGCCGTTCTTGGCATCGAGGATGAAATCGATGAACTGGTGTGCCCCCTCCTTATTCGGCGCTTTGGCGGGAACTACCATGGCATCGACCCAGATGATGGTGCCTTCGCGCGGAATGAGGAAGGCCGTATTCGGATCCAGCTCGCGAACCGCATCGCCGTTGTAAACGATCGCGGCCACCGCCTCGCCGGCCAGGACCTTCTTGACCCCGCCGACACCGCCTTCGAAGCCCAGGACCTTGCCCTGCTTGGCCTTGAGAATCAGGTCGCCGGCCGCCTTGAGCTCTTCCGCCTTGCGGGAGTTGGCCGAACACCCTTTTAGATACAGGGCTGCGGCCAGCAGGTCGCGCATGGAATCGATGAGCACCACCGGCCCCGGTTGCCGGGCCGGATCGAGGACCGCTCCCCAGGAAGGATCCAGCTGCGGGACCTTGTCCTTGCGATACATCAAACCCATGGTGCCCCATTGATAGGGGATGCTGTAACGGTTCTCCGGATCATAGGGCGGATTCTGAAACTTGGCGGCGACATTCGCCCGGTTGGAAATCCGGCCGGTATCGAGCGGCTGCAGCATATTCAATTTGGCCATCACCGGAATGATATGGTCGGAGACGACCACCACATCGTACTGGTCGCCGCTCTGCTGCATCTTGGCCATCATATCTTCGGTGGATTCGTATACGTCCAGCCGTACCTTCTTGCCCGTCGTTTTCTCAAAATCGGTCAACATCTCCGGATCGATATACTCGGAATACATGAAGACGGTGACGGTCTGCGGGGCAGACGGCGGCGGACCCCCCGCGGGTGCCGTTTGCGGCGGTTGGGATGGGGAACAGGCGGCACAACACAGGCAGACAGCGAAAAACAGGATTGCCGAATAACGCATGGATCAAACCTCCTCCGGTTTACGGATGATAAACTGTACGATCAGGACTAAAACGATCGTGGCGAGAAAGATCAGAGTGGAAAGGGCGTGTATCTCCGGGGTAACGCCTCGACGGAGCGAGGCATAAATGAAGATCGGCAGCGTGACCGATTCCGGCCCGGCGGTAAAAAAGCTGATGACGAAATCGTCGAGCGACAGGGTGAAGGCCATCAGGGCGCCGGCGGCGATCCCCGGCATCAGCAGCGGCAAAGTGACATGGCGCATGGCATACCAGGCATCGGCGTAGAGATCGCGGGCGGCCTCTTCCACGCTCCGTCCGATGGTCGCCAGACGGCTGGCCACTACCAGCTCCACGAAGGCGATCTGAAAGGCCACATGGGCACAGATCATGGTGAACAGGCCCGGTTCGAACCAGGGGATGGTTATGCGCAGCAGGGCGAAGCTGACCACGGCGGCCACGGCGAAGATGATGTCGGGGGTGACCACCGGCAGATAGACACAGAAATCCAGCAGACGGCGTACCCAGCCGGGCCAGGGAAACCGGTGCATCCCCAAGGCCATCAGGGTTCCCAGGGCCGTGGAGATCACGGTCGAGACCAGGGCCAGAACCAGCGTGTTCCTTGCCGCCTCCAACACATAGGGGTTGTAAAACAGGCGCACATACCAATCCATGGTGAAGCCGCGCCAGACCAGGCCATAGCGGGATGTATTCACGGAAAAGACCGC
>CAYTCI010000183.1:0-1727 GCA_964436305.1 uncultured Cytophagia bacterium
GATCTCCCAGCCGGACACCGGCGAGCAGGCCCTCGAGATCACCGAGACGCTGGTGCGCAGCGGCGCGCTGGATGTCATCGTCATCGATTCGGTGGCCGCGCTGGTGCCGCGGGCGGAGATCGAGGGCGAGATGGGCGATGCCCAGATGGGGCTGCAGGCCCGCCTGATGTCGCAGGCGATGCGCAAGCTGACCGCGGCGATCAGCAAATCCAAGACCTGCGTGGTTTTCATCAACCAGATCCGCGAAAAGATCGGCGTCATGTTCGGCAGCCCCGAGACCACAACCGGCGGCCGCGCCCTCAAGTTCTACTCCTCGGTTCGCCTCGATATCCGCCGGACGGCCTCGATCAAGGATGGCGAGAATGTCATCGGCAACCGGACCAAGGTGAAGGTGGTCAAGAACAAGGTCGCACCCCCCTTCCGCGAAGCCGAGTTCGATATTATCTATGGCCAGGGCATCTCCAAGATCGGCGATCTGCTCGACCTGGCGGTGAACATGAACATCATTGAGAAGAGCGGGACCTGGTTCTCCTACAAGGAGGAGCGGCTGGGTCAGGGCCGCGAGAATGTGCGCCGCTACCTCGACCAGAATCCCGAGCTCCTGCAAACTATCGAAAAACGCGTTCGCGAGTCGATCGGCCTGGTCCCGGGCAGCGAAAAAGCGGCCGCCAGCGCTGAAGAATAGCGCTGCTGCCGGCAGGAGCGGGAACCATGGCGGAGAGGCGCACGGTCACAGCCATCGAGGTGCAGAAACGGGATGCCAACCGCATCTCGGTTTTTCTCGACGGTGAGTTCGCCTTCGGGCTGCATCAGGATGTCCTGCTCGAATGCGGCATCGCCAGGGGCGATCAGCTGACGGCGGAGCAGGTGGAGGCGATCCTGGCTCTCGAGGAGCGTCGGCGCGCCAAGGAGAAGGCGCTGCGACTGCTGGCGGTGCGCAGTCGCAGCCGCAAGGAATTGCACGACCGCCTGAAGCAGGCCCGCTTCAGTACGGCCGCGGTTGAGGCCGCTCTGGCGGAGATGGAGCGCCTCGGATTCCTCGACGACGCCGATTTCGCACGAATGTGGGGGCGCAATCGCACTGCGACCCGACCCGCCGGCGCCTTCATGCTGCGCCAGGAACTGCGCCAGAAGGGGCTGGCCGATGCCGAGATCGAGCAGGGGCTGCAGGCGGCCTTTCAGGATCAGAGCGAAGCCGAGGTGGCCCGCGCCCTCGCCAGCCGCCGCAAGCAGAGTCTTGCCACGCTCCCCGAAGAGAAGGCCAGAAAACGGCTGCAGGATTTTCTCCTGCGCCGCGGTTTTGGCTGGGATGTGGTGAGCGCCCTGATCGATGAGTGGGAGAGCCTTTAATCCGAAATTTTCTTGCGTTCTCTCCCGTTTAACTAGTATTCCGGAATGTCTCGTCCGATCCCGCCAGCCGGGCCTCGGAGCACAGCCCAACAAGGAACCGGTTTAGTCTATGACGTCACAGGAAATACGACAAAGCTTCCTCGATTTTTTTAGGAGCAAGGAACACCACATCGTCAACAGTGCTCCCGTGGTGCCGCAGGATGATCCCACCCTGCTTTTCACCAATGCGGGGATGAACCAGTTCAAGGATATCTTTCTCGGTCTGCGGCCGCGGCGGTGGCCCCGGGTCGCCGATTCGCAAAAATGCATCCGCGTCTCCGGCAAGCACAACGATCTGGAAGAGGTCGGTCGCGACACCTACCATCACACCTTCTTCG
>CAYTCI010000184.1:0-1703 GCA_964436305.1 uncultured Cytophagia bacterium
AGATGGTTTACCATACCCCGGTATATTACCCCTTTTATGATGTTGTGCCCAACGCCGGCAGGGAAGCAATTTTCAGCCCCATGACCTATAACGGAAGCAGGTACGAGATCGATTTTGAGGATTTGGAGGAAAAGTTTAAAACAAAGGGGGTAAAGGTCTATGCCTTGCTTAATCCCCATAATCCTGGAGGCACAATCTGGTCCAAAGATGAACTGATTCGTCTTGGTAATCTCTGCCTGAAATATGGAATCTCCGTTATTTCAGATGAAGCCCATTCGGATTTAGCTTTAGGTGGCAGAGAATTTGTACCTTTTGCCTCTATTTGCAAGGAGTTTGCGGACATTACCATGACCCTTCATTCCCCCGGCAAAACCTTTAATCTGGCCGGTACTCATCAGGCGGTAATTATCATTTCCAACGAGGCGGTGAGGAAGAGGTTTGATAAGAGAATCGGAATGATGGACATCGAGAAGAACAACTGCTTCAGCCTGGTGGCTGTGGAAGCCGGTTACCGCCACGGCGAGGATTGGCTCAAGCATGCCATGGCTTATATTGAAAGCAACATGGATTACGTAGTGGATTTCTGTAAGAATCGAATCCCTGAAATCAAGGCGGTAAAGCCTGAAGGGACCTACCTCATGTGGCTGGATTGCCGGGAG
Organism: uncultured Cytophagia bacterium; assembly: GCA_964436305.1. Taxonomy (GTDB): domain Bacteria; phylum Zhuqueibacterota; class Zhuqueibacteria; order Residuimicrobiales; family Residuimicrobiaceae; genus JAKPUX01. The sequence continues at coordinate 660 of CAYTCI010000184.1, forward strand.
CTGTTCACCGATGGCAAGGCCCTCGGAGAGTTTATGGTGGGAAAGGCAAAGGTAGGCTTCGCCGAAGGCTACTGGTTCGGAGAAGGAGCCGCCGGTTTTGAAAGACTGAATGCGGCTTGCCCCCGGAAAACCCTTGAAAAAGCCATGGAGCAAATTGAAAAAGCCGTAATCGAATTGCGGAAAGAAAGAAGCGGAGCCTAATAACCCAGCCGGGTTGCTCCAAAACAGGCGCATCATTTAGGTGCGCCTGTTGCTGTATGTCAAAATTTCAAGTTGTGAGTGGATTTTGTCTGCGACAAAGGGTTTTACCACCCAAATTTAGTCAAAATTTCAAGTTGTGAGTGGATTTTCGGGAAATGCACACTATGGCACACTACACAAGTTGAAATTTTGACATTTTGATATCTGGGTTTTTGCTTCGGATGTTTTGCTTCAGATGTTTTAATTCAGATGAGTTAATTGGCCGCCAAGGTCCTTGCGAATTCCCTGACCCTAAGTTCCTTTCCTTCATCCAAGAAAGTTGCGTTGTAGCCCAAATCTCGCTCCGTTAAATCTCCCAAGTAACGCAGTTCCGAATGTTTGCAATAGCGCTTGATGCCTTCCACCCAAAGCTCCGCGCCCTTCTCCGGTCGGTAGCCGCAGGTAGTAATCAGGGCAACGGATTTTCCCTTCCAGAGGGATGGTCCTTTTGTTTCCCCGTAATATTTGTTCATGCCGTAAACCAGACGATCCAAGGCGCATTTCATTGGCGGCGTGCAATACCAAGAATATATGGGGGTAGCCAGAATGAGAAGGTCGCATTCTAAAACCTTGTTGAAAATTTCCTGCACATCGTCTTTTTGAGGACAGCCGAAGACCGTCCAATTTTCTTGACAATTTCGGCAGGCCACACAGGGCAGTATGGTCTTATCATAAAGCCCAATTGTTTCACAGGTGAATTTTTGGGTTTCCATTTCGGCGATAAAGGGCTGTAATAGTGCGGAGGTGTTTCCCGTTTTCCGGGGGCTTCCCATTAAAATAAGGCATTTCATCAAGTTTAGTCCT
>CAYTCI010000185.1:0-1673 GCA_964436305.1 uncultured Cytophagia bacterium
TGTTGCGCTTCTTTTCAAATTGAACCAACCGCCTTTTTCTGAAAGAGAGTGTCTTTCGGCGTTTTGGTTCTGATTTCCGATGGCAGCAGGACCGCCTGCGCCATCGCTCGGTCGTTTTCGACGATCCGATTCTCCTTGGCCTTCCTCAACTTCTCTTGGCGGATGCCTCGCAGTCTGGCGGGATTCCCGAGGAAGTAGTCCGCCGGCCTCAAGAACCCCAGCCCGGCATGGAGCCGGTTCTCGTTATAGGCGGTCACCCAGGCTTTGATGACCTCGCGTGCCTGTCCCAATGTTTTATACTCGCACTCCTCGAGTTCATCCCGTGTCGTGCGATGGTAGCGCTCTATCACCCCGTTGGACTGCGGATGGTATATCCGGCAGAGGATATGTTCAAGCTCGAACCGGCGCATCAGCGATTTGAACTCGCCGCTGGTGTACTGGCTGCCATGATCCGAGACAATCTCCGGCATCGCCCCGGGATGCTTTTCCAAGGCTCTGGCGGTGGCCAGGGTGATCTCCTCGGCCGTCATGGTGGTCAGCAGTTCCCAATGGACGATGTACCGGCTGTACGCATCGATAAAGCTGACCAGAAAATACCAGACATCCCCGATGCGCAGGTACATGATGTCAGTATGCCAGCGCTGGTTTGGCCGATCCGCCTTCGCCGGCCGTCTCCCTGACGACGAGGATGACCGTTTCCACCGATAGAGCAGATCGCCGTCCAGCAGGATCCGGTACACGGTCGATTCGCTCAGGCAGGCCACATCCTCGTCGATCATTTGCCAAGTCAGCCGGCGGTAACCATCCTTGGGATGACTCAAGGCGTATTCCTTGACTGCTTCCACCTCCCACGCCAGAGGCGAATCGTTGCGGGGCAGCCGGGCTGGCGCCTGCCCCTCACCACCTCCCCGCTTCCAGTGCTGGTAGCGGGTCCAGCCAAGTCCAAGGCCGCCAATGGTCTTCCTTTCACTGCTTCCGGTCAGGTCTTTCAACCATGCGGCGAAGTCGATGACCCGCGACTTCACCTCGGGTTTCAGATGCCCTTTCTCAGATAGTCCGAGAGCCCTTTTTTTTCCTGAACCAGAGCTTCGGTCAGTTGCGCGATCACATAGTTTTTTCTCAGGAGCTCGGTCTTCAGCCGGTTGATTTCATCATCGCGGCTGTCCCGAGGACCGGATGGCTTGTGTTTCAAACCTTCCCGCATCCCGTCCTTGGCGTTCTGCTCCCACTTGTAGTACATGCTGTAACTGATCTGGTGCCGACGGCATACCTCGGCGATACTGGCGCCAGGCGCACGGCCTTCCTCCAGGATGGCCAGCTTCTCTTCAGCCGTGAAACTGCGTTTCTTGCTCGACATTGGCAGAGCCCTTTCTTGTGGGATGGTCCCTCAAGATACTCTCTACCGGATTGATGGCATTGGTTCAATTTCACAAGAAGCTATACAATCTTACCCCGCTTTGGCAGCGGGGTAAGAGCGCAATGAAGGAATCGGCGGCTGAGTACGGGGTATGGAGCTGATGCCGTTCCGGGTGGCCGTTCACCACTTTTTGAAGGTCACGCCTTTGACCTCGCGGGCATTCACACCATCCCACTCGACGGGGTGGCAGACAAACTCCCACTTGCAACCACCTTGCGGCAAGTAATCAGCACCAACCAACACCTTTGGGGTGCCA
>CAYTCI010000186.1:0-1631 GCA_964436305.1 uncultured Cytophagia bacterium
CCGGGCACGCCGGTATTTTCTTCCATACCAGATGCCGGTCGTTTTTTGAACCGTTAATTTTCAAAGATACGTAATTGTGCCCGATTTCTGTGTTATCAACGTTAACGTTACTTCAGAATCCTGATCAGACATAATAAACGTCTTTTTATCAGCCATTTATCACTTTTCTTTCCTTTGGCATCCTCATTGCTCTCCTGCCTGGCATCACATCGAAAGGAGCTTTTATGATCGACACGGGAGACACCGCCTGGATGCTCGTTGCCACTGCCCTGGTCATGCTCATGACGCCCGGGCTCGGGCTGTTCTACGGGGGGCTCGTCCGCCAGAAGAACGTGCTCGGAACCATCATGCAGAGCTTCATCAGCCTGGGCGTCATATCGGTCGTCTGGGTGCTCTACGGCTACAGCCTGGCCTTCGGCGGCGACACCCACGGCCTGATCGGCACCTTCCAGTGGCTGGGGCTCAAGGGGGTCGGGCTCGACGCGGGTCCGTACTCGGACAAGATCCCCCACCTGCTCTTCTGCGCGTTCCAGCTCATGTTCGCCATCATCACGCCCGCGCTCATCACCGGGGCCTTTGCCGAGCGCATGAAGTTCTCGGCCTTCCTTCTGTTCACCGTCCTCTGGAGCACGCTGGTGTACCTGCCGGTGTGCCACTGGGTCTGGGGCGGGGGCTGGCTGGGCAAACTCGGCGCCCTCGACTTCGCCGGCGGCACGGTCATCCACATCAACTCCGGCGTCGCCGCCCTGGTGGCGGCGGTGATCATCGGCAGGCGCACGGGCTACGGGGCCCAGCCCTTCTACCCCCACAACCTGCCCATGACGGTCCTCGGGGCGGCCCTGCTCTGGTTCGGCTGGTTCGGCTTCAACGCGGGCAGCGCCCTGGCCTCGAACGGCACCGCGGTGCTCGCGTTCTTCACCACCCAGGTGGCCACCGGCACGGCCGCGCTTTCGTGGGTGCTCACGGAAAAGCTGGTCCGGGGCAAGCCCACCACCCTGGGCGCCGCCTCCGGCGCGGTGGCGGGCCTCGTGGCCATCACGCCCGGGGCCGGTTTCGTGGGGTCCACGGCGGCCATTCTCATCGGGCTCGCCGCCGGGGTCGTCTGCTACCTGGCCATATTCCTCAAGGAGAAGCTCGGCTACGACGACGCCCTCGACGTGGTCGCGGTCCACGGCGTGGGCGGCCTCTGGGGCGCACTCGCCACGGGCCTCTTCGCCTCGGCGGGCGCCACGGGGCTGTTCTTCGGCAACCCCCGCCAGCTCTGGGTGCAGCTTGTCGCCGCCCTGAGCGCCATGGCCTACTCAGCCCTCGCCACCTCCGCCATCCTCCTGGCCCTGAAGCACACCGTGGGCCTGCGGGTCACCGAGGAGGAGGAGCTGCAGGGCCTCGACCTGAGCCTTCACGACGAAACCGGCTATTCCATAAACTGACGCCATCATCCATAATTGGGGAATGACGAAATCAAGGAGCGAACCATGAAAAAGATCGAAGCGATCATAAAGCCCTTCAAGCTCGACGAGGTGAAGGCCGAGCTCGAGACCCTGGGCATCACCGGCATGACCGTCACCGAGGTCAAGGGCTTCGGCCGCCAGAAGGGCCACAAGGAGATCTACCGCGGCGCCGAGTACCAG
>CAYTCI010000187.1:0-1601 GCA_964436305.1 uncultured Cytophagia bacterium
TCTTTGGCTCCGCTGTTGTCCGCGACCCTCAATCTGGTTTGCGGTTGAATCATTTTTACTGCCTCCTACGGTTACTTCGCCTTTTCGACGATCTCGACCACCCGCCAGCGCTTATCCTTGGAGATCGGGCGGGTCTCCATGATTCTGACGGTATCGCCGATGCCGCAGGCGTTGCTCTCGTCGTGCGCCTTGAACTTGTGCGTACGGTTGACCATCTTGCCGTACAGCGGGTGGCGCACCTTGGTCTGGATGGCGACCGTGACGGTCTTGTCCATCTTGTCGCTCGTGACGACGCCGATGCGAGTTTTCCTGTATCCTCTCTGTTCCATGTCCGTATCCTCCCTCTCGCTCACTCGGCGGCTGCCAGTTCACGCTGACGGATGGCCGTCTTGATCCTGGCGATGTCTTTTTTGCACTCGTTGATCCTGTGCGGATTGCTGAGCTGGCCCGTGGCCAACTGGAAGCGAAGGTTGAACAGCTCGTTCTTGAGCTCCTTCTCACGCGCGGCGAGAGCGTCGTTGGACAGTTTGGTCATTTCGTTAACCTTCATTGCTCTCACCACCCTCCTGCGTCTCCTTGCGGACGATCTTGCACTTGATCGGGAGCTTATACTGCGCGAGCCTAAGCGCCTCTTTAGCGGAGGTCTCGTCGACACCGGAAATCTCAAACAGCACGCGGCCCGGCTTGACGACGGCCACCCAGTATTCCGGCGAGCCTTTGCCGGAACCCATGCGGGTCTCGGCCGGCTTCTCGGTCACGGGCTTGTCGGGGAAGATTTTGATCCATACCTGGCCGCCGCGCTTGATGTATCGCGTCATCGCGACACGGGCCGCCTCGATCTGGTTGCTGGTGATCCACGCCGGATCCAGCGCCACAAGACCGTATTCGCCGTAGGTGACCGTGTTGCCGCGCAGGGCCTTGCCCTTCATGCGGCCGCGGAACACTTTGCGGCGCTTCACTCTCTTCGGCATCAACATATCTTATCTGCCTCCTTCTTCGCGCTTGGCCGCGTTGCGTTTGCCAAGCACCTCGCCCTTGTAGATCCAAACCTTAATGCCGATGCGCCCGTAGGTCGTGTGCGCTTCGGTAAAGCCGTACTGGATGTCCGCGCGCATCGTCTGCAGCGGGATCGAGCCGTCGTGGTAGCCTTCGCTGCGGGCGATCTCCGCGCCGCCCAAGCGGCCCGAGCACATCAGCTTGATGCCTTTGACGCCGTTTTTCTGCATGCTGCGGCCCATCGCCTGCTTCATGGCGCGGCGGAAGCTGATGCGCTTCTCGAGCTGCTGCGCGATGTTTTCGGCCACGAGCTGCGCGTCGGCGTCGGCCTCGCGGATCTCCATGATGTTGATGCTGACTTCCTTGCCAAGCGCCTTGGCCACGTCCGCCTTGATCAGCTCGATGCCGGCGCCGCCCTTGCCGATCAAAAGGCCGGGGCGCGCGGTGTAGATGCTCACCGTGATCTTGCCGGCGGCGCGGTCGATCTCGATGCGGGAGATCGAAGCGGCGTAATACTTCTTTTTGATATAGTCGCGGATCTTGCGGTCCTCGACGAGGTAGTCGGCAAAGTCCTTCTTGGAGGCGTACCAGCGCGTATTCCAGTC
>CAYTCI010000188.1:0-1589 GCA_964436305.1 uncultured Cytophagia bacterium
GTGTCCCGTCAGCAGCGATAAAGACCAGCACCTGCGAGTTCTTAACGAGCTTTTTGTCCTGTGCGATTTTCCGTAGTTTGTCGTTCAAGGCCCCAATATCGCTCGCGGCCTTTAGCTTCCCTTTAGCCTCAACCGTAGCGGCGGCCTTGACTATCTCCTGCCATCGGGCCATCTCGGAGACGAGACGGAGCTCGTCCTCCAGGCTGGTATCCACCAGTTTGGCCAGGGCATCCGAGGTGCGCTGCATGTCCTCATACGCCATAGCGGTGGTGTCCCGCATCGTCTTGACCAGACAAATGGTGCCGACCACCCCGATCGGGATCATGGAGAGGATCGTCCCCACAATCATAAGCTTCCACCGCATCTTGATATTCCTAAACTTCAGCATGCCTTTTCCCCTTTCAGTAATATCTTCATTCGAATATATGTCGCATCTGCCGACCCCGTTCGGACCGGCAGATACTCCCTGCTAAAGCTCAGTAGCGTTCGAAGTCCCTGTCGGCGGTATCCCCCGCTTCTCTGTCCCCGAGATCGATAACGATACCCGCATGCCGCTTGTTCCCATTTTCGTTCTCCGGTGTGATCCGGGGCGTCTCAGGGAGACGCTTGATAAAACGCCCTCCGGCAGCCGGGATCATCTTCGCTCCCCCAGCCGCAATCACGCTGCTCCGTGAGCCCCCCTTATCGATCTTGAAGAAGGCGATCGTCTCCTGCAGGTGGGTCGCCTGGCTCGAAAGCTCTTCAGCCGTTGAGGACATTTCCTCCGCCGCCGCCGCATTCTGCTGGACGACCTGGTTCAACTGCTGGATCGCCGCATTGATCTGCTCCGCACCTGTATTCTGCTCACCGCTGGCGGCCGTGATTTCCTGTACGAGCTGCGCCGTCTTGCCGATGTCCGGTACAATGCGATCGAGTAGCTTGCCGGCCTGTTCAGCCACTTCCACACTCGATACCGAAAGCTTGCTGATCTCGCCTGCCGCCTCGGCCGAGCGCTCCGCCAGTCGTCGCACCGCCGCTGCGACTACGGCAAAGCCCTTGCCGTGCTCACCGGCCCGTGCCGCCTCGATAGCCGCATTCAAAGCCAGAAGGTCTGTCTGTCGCGCGATTTCCTCCACGATGGCGATCTTCTCCGCGATCGTCCGCATCGCTCCCACGGTCTGGTCTACAGCGCGCCCGCCCTCGCGGGCGTCCTCGGCCGACTTGACCGCGATCTTCTCGGTTTGCTGGGCATTATCAGCGTTCTGCCGGATATTGGACGCCATCTCTTCCATGGATGAGGACGCCTCCTCGGCCGCCGAGGCCTGCTCGCTCGCCCCCTGCGACATCTGCTCGGCGGTGGCGCTCATCTGTGCGCTGCCGCCCGCCACCTGATCGGAGGCCATACGTACATCCATGACCACCGTATTCAAACGCTCGACCATGGTTTCCATGCTCTCCAGAAGCTGACCGACCTCATCGTTGTAGGCGGCGGTGATGTCCATGGTGAGGTCGCCGTCCGCAATACGATTGAGGACCTCCGCCGCTTTGCTCAAGGGGTTGAGCCGCTTGCGCATGAAAACGACGACCGCCGCGATGGTGATGAATGTACC
>CAYTCI010000189.1:0-1553 GCA_964436305.1 uncultured Cytophagia bacterium
CACCCCCTATCCCAAGACCGGGATGCGGCAGAATCTCCTGGAGCAAGACTTGATCGACAATCAGGAGGACTATAAAAAATACAGCGGTCTCTGGGCCAATGTCCGTACCAACTACCTGAGCGCCGAGGCGTTGCAGTACCAGTTCTGGTTGCAGCGGCAACTGGTGCTCGGCTGGTGGAATCCGCCCGATCCGGCTCGGAAGCAGGGACGGCTGTGGACCTCTATCTGGCGCTTTGCCTTCAAGCCTTTCCTCAAGCTGCACTACTGGCGGATCATGCGCAAGGGCGGCTGGGAAGGCCGCTACCAACGGGAGGTGCGGCGCTGGGAACGGCTCAACACATTCAAGGATCTCGAGGGATACTAAAGGATGCAGCTCTACAACCTGGAATTCACCGAAGACGAGATCCGGGCCGCTGCTGCGGCTGACCGGTTGTTGTCCATGGAGATCGAGTTCAGCCGGGAATGCAACTTCCGCTGCGCCTACTGCTACTTGGAGGATCGAACGGCCGCTGCCGGGGAGCTGTCGCGGCAAGAGATTAAGGAGGTCATCCTTCAGGCCAGGGAGCTGGGCGCCCGTAAGATCATCATCCTCGGCGGCGAACCCTCCATTTATCCGCACCTGGTGGAGATGCTTCGCTTTCTCGGCGCACTCGGCCTGGAGATCGAGCTGTTCACCAACGGCAGCGGCGTCACCGACGAGCTGGCCAGGGTCCTGGCCGAGGAGCGGGTGCGAGTGGTGGTGAAGATGAACTCCCGCGACGCAGCGATCCAGGACCATCTGGCCGGGAAAAAAGGAGCTTTCGAAATTATCGACCAGGCTTTGGAGCGGTTGCGCCGGGCGGGATACCCCTCGGAGGAATTGTTTCTCGCCGCCAGCACGGTGATCTGCCGGCAGAATTTGGCGGAATTAGTCGAGCTTTGGCAGTGGCTGCGGTCGCAGCACATCGAGCCCTACTTCGAGATTCTTACCCCCCAGGCCAACGCCTTGAAAAATACCTGGCTCGATGTCGAGGCGGTCGAGCTGCGTGAGCTGTTCACCCGGCTTGCCGCCCTGGATCGGGAACGGTTCGGCCGGGACTGGGAGCCGCAGCCGCCGCTGGTCGGCAACCGCTGCATGCGGCACCAGGTCTCCTGCGTGGTTACCGCCAAGGGCGATGTCATGCCCTGCGTGGGCGTGACCATTCCCCTGGGCAACGTCCGCAACCAGCGGCTGGCCGAGATCCTCAAGAACAGCGAGGTGGTGCGGAACCTGAAAAAGTATCGGGAGACGATCAAGGGACCCTGCGGCACCTGCGAGAAAAGCGAGGAATGCTATGGCTGCCGAGGCGCGGCCTATCAGATGACCGGCGATTATCTCGCCTCGGACCCGACCTGCTGGCGGAATATCGGCGCAGCCTGTACCGGTGAACCGGGAAAGCATTGAGCGGAGGAGGACATCGGTGCACAAGCAAGTCGGTGGAGCAGCATGCATATTCTCCTGATTAACCCGCCCAATTGCGGCCGTAGCATACCGGAAGAACGCTACGGCATCACCTCGATCAAGCAAGTCTTCC
>CAYTCI010000190.1:0-1546 GCA_964436305.1 uncultured Cytophagia bacterium
CAAGGGTAAGGAAACCAACTCGAATCAGACGACCACCGAATTTGCACTCCGATATACCCCCGCCGCGGCGGGGTGGTGCGCTAAAGTGCCTAGAGCCGGTTTCATAACCTCCCAATTGGGAGGCGGCAACGACCAGAACACAATATATAGTATATTCGAGCACTTATATTGCTAGACATCTATAGTGATTTCGGGTAGTAAGCTATTGGAGGTGATCCAATGGCCCGCACTGCCCCGCTCTTAAAAGATGACCAATGGTTGAAGCTCGAACCCCTGCTGCCCAAGATGATGCCTGGCAAAAAGGGCGGCCGACCATGGCGCAACAACCGCCCGGTGCTTGAGGGCATCCTCTGGGTGCTCAAAACCGGGGCACGCTGGCGCGATCTGCCCGAGCGATACCCCAGCCCCAGCACCTGTTGGCGGCGTTTGAAGCTCTGGGAGGAGTTGGAAATCTGGCTGGATATCTGGCGCGCCTTGCTGGGCCAACTCGACCGGCAACAATACTTGATGTGGGAGGAAGTCTTCGCTGACGGCAGCTTCGCCCCGGCGAAAAAAGGGGGCTCTGCGTCGGAAAGACCAAGAAGGGCAAAGGAACAAAGTGGATGGTGGTGGTCGACGGCCAGGGTATTCCTCTGGGAGGCACACTTGCTTCGGCCTCGCCCTCGGAAGTCAAGCTGATCGAAGCCACTCTGGACCAGGTGAAGGTGCCGCGCCTCGGACGAGGTCGGCCCCGCAAACGCATGCCGCGGCTGATCGCGGATAAGTCCTATGATAGTGACCCGCTTCGCAAGCGCTTGAAGCGGCAACGCGGCATCGATCTGATTTGCCCGCATCGGAGGAATCGCACAAAACCAAAGCTGCAGGACGGCCGCAAGCTCAGGCGCTACCGCCGCCGATATAAAATCGAGCGCACCTTCGCTTGGCTGGGCAGCTTCAGACGCTTGGTGGTGCGCTACGATCGGCTGATTACGGTGTATAGTGGATTTTTTCATCTCGCTTGCTTGATGATCACTCTGCGCCAGTTATGAAACCAGTTGTAGGCACTCTTTAACGCCCCTACTTCTTTATCTTCACCACCAGAAACCCCGCGTTCTTACGCCACAGGAAGATGCTCGCCTGGCCGTCCTTGGGGACCTTCTTCAAGGCCTCCTTGCAGTCCTTGACCGACTCGACCGCCTGGCGGTTGACCTCCTTGATGATGTCGCCCGCACGCACGCCGGCCTCCTCGGCCGGGCTGCCGCCCTGCACTTCCATGACGATCACCCCGGTCGCCTCGCGGATGCTGAACCGCTGCGCGATCTCGGGCGTGAGAGCGGCCAGCCGCATGCCCAGCGCGTCGTCGCGGCTCTCGGCCGGCGGCTCGCTGCGCGCGGCGGTTTTGGCGTCGTCGCGCTTGGCGATCTTGACCGTGAAGATCTGGGGCTTGCCGTCCCGGATGACCTTCACCTTGGCCGACTGCCCCACCGGGATGTTGGCCACCAGGCTCGTCAGCTGGCGGGTGGTCTCGACCTTCTGGCCGTTGACCTCGACGATGATGTCCTTGGGC
>CAYTCI010000191.1:0-1525 GCA_964436305.1 uncultured Cytophagia bacterium
CCGGTGTCCGTTCACGGCTGGTCAGCCGTTGATTCAGAAAGTCATCATCTTCAAACATGGGGCAGCCTTCGCTCCTTTTGGTTGGTTCGATAGATTCTATCCATTTAGTTTCAAATTGTTGTGTCCAGGCTTGTTCAGCGGGTTCTGTCTGGCCGATCGATCCGGTCAGCGATGGTTGTTTTATTGGTGCTGGTCATTCTTGCTCAAGTCTTGTTCGATCCGTCAATGAAAAATCAGCGCATCAGCTGTCTCAAGCCCAGCTTGATCAGTGATTCCAGACTCTGCGCCCCATCGTCGACTGCCCGCACGGCACGAGTCGCCTCAGCCGGTGCGTAGCCGAGCACGATGAGGGCGCTGATCGCCTCGGACTGCATCGTCTGGGCAGCGGATCCGCCGCCTGCAACAGCACCGGCGCTTGACGCCAAGCCAGCCGCCTCGGCCGCTTCGACGCCCTTCAGCTTGTCCTTCAGCTCGAGGATCAGTCGCTCGGCGCCCTTTTTCCCGACGCCGCGAACCCGCGTCACCGCCTTGACGTCTCCCGTGATGACCGCAAGGGCGAATTCACTGGGAGACAGCCCGCCGACCATGGCGCTCGCGACCTTGGGCCCGATGCCGGAGACCGTGATCAGGAGCTCGAACATCGAACGGTCTTCCGGCGACGGAAAGCCGTAGAGCATGAACGCGTCTTCCCGCACATACAGATGCGTGTAAACCGTTATCTCTTTGCCCACCGCGCCAAAACGCTCGAGCAGCTCCGGCGCGGCATGCACCTGATAGCCGATCCCGTTGTTCTCGACAACCAGGCTGTCCATCTGGCGCGCGGCGATTTTCCCTTTTATAAAAGCGTACATTTCTGATAGCCTCCCCTGGCTGCCGCCTCGGCGCGCGGTCCGGAATGTGCGTGACAGATCGCGACAGCGAGTGCATCGGCCGCATCGTCCGGCTTCGGAATCTCGCGCAGATTGAGCAGGACTTTCACCATCTGCTGAATTTGAGCCTTGTCGGACTTGCCAAAGCCGGAGACGGCCACCTTGACCTGCATGGGCGTGTATTCATAGACCGGCAAACCCGCTTTCGCGCCTGCCAGCACGGCAACGCCGCGAGCCTGGGCTGTGCCGATCGCCGTGGTCGTGTTGCGGCTGAAAAACAGCTCCTCGACCGCAACCGCGTCCGGCTTATGGGTGGCGATCAAGTCGTCGAGCGCCTCCGCGATCGATAACAAACGGCTGGGAAACGCCGTGTTGGCCGGCGTCGAAACGACACCATAATCCAACAGCTTCAGGCGCCCGGCCTGTTGTTCGATGAGTCCGTATCCCGTGATGGCGTACCCCGGGTCGATGCCCAGTACAATCATGCAAACGCTCCTGACCAAACAATAGTTCTTTATATGATAGCATATCCTTCTATACGAAGTCATCCTGAATCGCTTTTTATCGTTCAATCGAGTCGTTGTTTTTTTATTTTCAATATATAATATAAGGAATATTCTTAATTCAGTAAATACATCGAGGGGTTGCTTGAGCAA